>JBNKKR010000001.1:0-37597 GCA_050291935.1 Desulfocapsaceae bacterium
CAGGCCGGTGGCCTTTGTGCTCTGGTATCCGGACTTCCATGAACTCCTTCCTCCGGGGGGGCAACTTGGCCTCATGGCCCTGCTGCGCTACCGGTTCTTGCGGCGGCCAATCAGCAGATTAAAGATTGCTGAAATCGGTGTGGTGCCGGAATTTCAGGGAAGCGGCGTTATGCTGGGCCTCTTTCATCTCTGCTTCACTGTTGCAGGAGGCCGTTTTCAGACCTGCGAATCAGGCTGGATCTTTGATGCCAATGAAAAATCGAAAAATATCTGTCTGCGCTGGCAGCCCGAACCCTCGAAAAACTTCTCGGTTTTCTCCCGAAAGCTGTCATGATGGGCCATTTTACCTGTTTCAAAAGCTGCGCATCCTTGCCGCCGCAGTGGGATGTGGCGTGTAGGAGACGTCCTTTTTTGCTGCGATCTTTCCTGGGGCTGCTTGAAGAGGTCAATCCGTGCGGGCAGCGTTATTATTTTTTTAACGGGCCTGATTGTCCCTCGCTCTTTGTGACCTATCAGCACCGGCTTGATATTCTGACATACGGTCCTGGCCGCTGGGCCATGGATATTACGGTGGTCGGGGTGGGGTGTTCGGTGGCAAGTCCTGGGTTTATCGTCCAGCCCGAGGCCATGGCTGCCTTTAGATCAGCACTTAGCTCCATCAAGGGCGGGGTGCTGATTTTAAATGCGCGTGAGTCGGATATGGTTGGTGTCGGCGCGGCAGGGACCACCCTGCCATCTTGTATCCTCAAGACCAAGGGCCTGACTTTTCAGACCTATCTTGACGCCATGCGCAGTCATTACCGCTATAAGATAAAAAAATCCATGGCCCGCTTTCTTAGCGTTGAGATTAGTGTCCTCACGGACAACTCGCTTTTTGATCGCCGGTTATACAGCCTGTACGAGCAGGTGTATCAACGCTCCGACTATAAGCTTGAAAAATTACCCATCAGTTTTTTTAAAAAAAGCGAGGCAACCATCACGGTTTTCAAAAAAGACGGCAAGCCCCTGGCCTTCAGCCAGGCCGTGATGCAAAACGGGGTCTATTATTTTCTCTTCGGCGGCATTGATTACAGCGAGAACCATCGTTTCGATACCTACTTTAACTTACTCATTTACCTTGTAAAAACAGGGATGGAGGCCGGGGCCCATGCCATTAATCTTGGCCAGACCGCCGAAGACATCAAAACACGGCTGGGCTGCACCCTTGTCCCCGGATATCTTTACGCCCGCCACAGTAACGCCCTTGTTAATTTTTGTATAAAGAAGGCCATCGGGCTTTTAAGTTACAAAAATAAGTTGGTGGACCGCCATGTCTTCAGATAGGCAAATGGCCCAGCGGGTTTTGTTTGTTCGGCCCCGCTATAAAGGGGCGGCCAGCCGTTTTGCACCCTTAACCACTGAGCCTTTGGAGCTTGAATATCTGGCCCGCGCCGTAACCGAAGCCCACGGCGAGTATCTGATTTGGGACGGATCTGTGGATCGGGCGCTACTGAAAGTCTGCCGGGAATTTGCCCCGACCATGGTGGCGCTGACCGGTTATTTCCCGGCCAGAGACCGGATGCTTGCCTATGCAAAAACGATCAAGGCGGCCTTTCCTGAAACAATCATCGTTGTGGGTGGCGTCCACGCCGAGTTGAACCCGGCTGATTTTTACCTGCCCGAGATTGATCTGGTCGTCCATTCAGGCGGATATTTTACCTTTCGGAACATCCTCAGAACTCCTAAGGCTGACTGGCCGGAGCTTGCCGGGGTCGCCATTTTTCATAACAAGGCCTGGCGGAAAAACAGGGAGGCGGAATTTGATCCCCATTTGCTGCCTTTGCCTGACCGTAGCTATTTTCATACCCACAAACAGCAGTTTACCTATCTTCATTACGGGCCGGTTGCCCTGGTGAAATCCGCCATTGGTTGTCCGTACGACTGTTCCTTCTGTTACTGCCGACTGCTAAATAACGGCCGCTACGCCCCCCGTCCGGTGGCACAGGTGGTGGGGGAAATTGCCGGGATTGATTGCGAATGTATCTGGATTATCGACGATACCTTTTTGCTTGATACGGCGAGAATCAGGGAGTTTGCGGAGCAACTTGCGCAATCAGGGGTGCGAAAAAAAATCATCATTTACGGGCGGGCCTCTTTTATCTGCGAGCATGAAGAGATGTTGCCGCTGTTAAAGGAAATGGGGGTGATTGACATTATCATCGGCCTTGAAGCGGTGGATGATACGCGCCTTGACCGTTATCGAAAAGGGGCAACAGCGGAGCAGAACAGCCGCTGCGTTCGCTTGCTGCAACAGTACAAAATTAACGTTACCGGGCTTTTCATCATGGACCAGCAGGCCAAGGCGGCGGATTTTAAAAGGCTTTCACGCTGGATCAACGAACATAACCTTGCCACATTCACCATCTCGATTTTCAGCCCCTTTCCCGGTACTGAAGAGTTCCCGGGCTACGAACAGCAGCTGTTGACCCGAAACCCCGCCAAATGGAATTTGCTGTCCCTGGTGCTGCCGCCGCAGAACCTAAGCTGTTTCGGGTTTCTGGCCAGGGTTTATCTGCTGCATTTGAAAATGATTTTTAAAAACCCCGGCCTTGCCCTGGCCGCAATAAAGAGGTGGGCGATATGAAATCCGTCTGGGATTTTTGGGCCCGGTTTTATGACCATCTCTGGGTGCAGAAGGTATCTTTACGGCCCACCCGTAAACTGGTGAATGAGCAGCTTTGCAGCCTGGCGCGTCAAAGGGGAAAGCTTGCCATTCTGGATGTGGGCTGCGGCACCGGCCAGCAGTATGGAGAGCTTATGGGGGTGCTTGGCACGGACGGTTTTGACTATGTTGGTTTTGATATCTCCGCCGCCATGATCCACCAGGCCAGGGGAAAATTCCCCACGGGGGATTTCCGCGTTTGCGATGTGGCAGGCTTTAAAAGCAAGGGGCTTTGGGATGCGATTATTTGCAGCTCTGGTTCCGGATAGAAGCTCCACCGCTACATATCGGCATCATTACAGCTATTTCGGATATAAACCCTGCGCCTTGCTGCAAACCTCGCAAGGGTGCAGCAAGTGTTGCCGGTTTTGTTTGCGCTGGCGTATTGAAGGTTCGCGGGAAAATCATCAGAACATGGAGGTGATTTTTCGGCAGATTGGGGAGACTCCCGAAGAATCGATCATGATTGTCGATAATGATTTTTTATGCGACAGCGACCGCCTTGAGGCGTTATGTTCGTTTCTCGCACGCGAGAACATCCGCAAAAATTTCATCTGCTACGGCTCGGTGCATTCGGTGCTCGTCAATCAAAAAAGTGTGGAGAGATTTGCGCGGCACGGTCTTAAGGCCGCTTTGGTGGGTTACGAGTCGTTCAGCGAGGATGAACTGTCCGAATACAAGAAGAAATGTTCATTGAACGATAGCAAAAAGGTGAGCCGAATTTTGCGAAACTGCGGGGTGGATGTCTGGGCGTCGTTTATCATGCACCCGGATTGGGAGAAACATGATTTTTCATTGTTTCGAAAATATATCAGAGAGTTGCGCCCTGAAATATCCTCGCTGACGCCGCTGACGCCATTTCCGGGCCTGCCGTATTTTGATAAGTACCGCGACCGGCTATTGGTTGATGAACACGATTATGCAAAGTGGAGCTTCGGACAGGTGACCATCCGGCCAAGCAAAATGAGCTTGCGCGCCTATTACATCGAGGTGCTGAAGACCAACATCTACATTAATTTGTTCATGAATAATGCTTGGTATCTGGTCAGAAAATTTGGGTGGGGAGCATTATGGCGGATCAGTATTGGTTCGTTCAAACTGACTGTACGCTATCTGTTTTTGATGTGGCAATCTGAAAAATAGTATGAAAAATATGCAAAAGTTTTTGGTTGCTAGCTTGAGATCAAGCTTGTTGCAAGTAATCAATGAAGATTAGCTTTGGGGAGTAAGGACTTTATCATTGAGTACGGCAGTACGGTCCATCTGCTCAGCTAACTCTTGGTTATGGGTTACCATAATTGTGGCCAGTGCAAGTTCATTACACAGATTACGGAGTAAGGAAAAGACGATATTGCCAGAACGAGCATCAAGATTCCCGGTCGGTTCATCGGCAAGGAGTAGTGAAGGTTTCATGATTAATGCCCTTGCAAGAGCTGTGCGTTGTTGCTCGCCACCAGAAAGTTCGTTGACCCGATGGTCGCTACGGTGGGCAAGCTCAACCTGGTTCAGGAGTTCCATTGCCGGATCATGGAGTGCGTCCTTTGATTTTCCTGCAATAAGTCCTGGCATCATCACGTTTTCAAGGGCTGTAAACTCGGGAAGTAAGTGATGGAATTGAAAAATAAAACCGACAGATTTGTTGCGGAATTTGCAAAGATCGTTTGCGTTTTGAGTGCAAAGGTCCTTATTCTTGAAAAGCAATTTTCCACTGTCCGGGGTATCAAGGGTCCCCAGGATTTGTAAAAGGGTGGTTTTGCCGGATCCTGATGCACCTACAATTGCCAACATCTCTCCCTTATTTACTGCAATATCAACATCTTTGAGTATTTCGATTTTTCCATTTCCCGAGGAATAGTGTTTACAAAGTTTCTCTCCCTGAAAGAGTGGTGTTCCATTGCCGTTCATGAAAGCACCTCGGCGGGTTTGACCTGGGACGCTTTCCAGGAAGGGTAAATGGTTGCAGAAAGGGTGATCACCAGTGCACAAAGGGCAATTATTGTGACATCCATGGGTAAGACTTTAATGGGGAGAGTGGTCATGGGATAGACGTTTGAGGGGAGTTCGATGAATTGATACCTGGAAAGAAGTTCACATAAACCAAGGCCCCCTAAAACCCCTAAAACAGTACCCACAACACCAATTACCAGCCCTTGGTAAAAGAATATTTTCATAATGGAGCGTGAGGTTGCGCCCATGGATTTGAGGATGGCAATATGCTGTTCTTTCTCCATCACCACCATAATCAGTGCAGAGATAATGTTCAGTGCGGCCACCAAAATGATGAGTGCAACACAGATAAACATACCTATCTTTTCAAGTTTAAACGCCGCAAAAAGATTGTGGTTCATGGACATCCAGTCTTTTGCGATAAAGGGTCTACCCAGAACCTCAGCTATATTTTTCCCGACCGCATCAGCATGGTTTAGCCTCTTTTTCTCAACGGATACCTCAATGCCATGGGCAATATCACCACTCATAAGAAACTGTTGGACATCGGGAATACTCATATAGGCAATGGTGGAATCATATTCATACATACCTGATTCAAAGATGCCGGAGACGACGCAGCTTTTCACTTTGGGGATCACTCCCATGGGTGTCAGGGGGCCGGAGGGAGATATTAACCGAACCTTATCCCCAGGGGAAACGCGCATCTCATCGGCCATTGCTGTTCCTATAATTATATTAGGCAGGCGTGATGGAGTTTGATTTGCCAGTGCGTCAATGCTGCCTGCAATCATCTGGTCGGGGAGGGCCACTACTCCCTTTGCAGTTTTTGGATCCATACCGCGAAGAACAATCCCGGTGCCACCTTTGGGACCGCTGAGCAGGGTCTGGGCATAGAGATAGGGGGTAGCCCCAGTGACGCCATCAACGGTCATTACCCGGTCTCGGATAAGGCCATATTCGAGGATGCTACCTCCCAGACGTTGGACAATAATATGGGAGTTTATGCCTAATATTTGGTCACGCAGGCCGTTGGTAAAACCGGAATACACTGCCAGCACCACAATAAGCGCCATGACACCCATGGTGATACCGGCTACGGAAATAAGCGATATGAGAGAAATAAATTTTTGTTTATGTCTGGCCCGCAAGTAGCGAGAACTGATAAACCATTCAAACATTAGGTTATTTGCCTTTCTCTTTCTTGGACTGTTTTTGTCCTTCTGGCTTTAGGTGGGGAAAGAGGATTACGTCACGAATGGATGGGGCGTCTGTGAGCAGCATGACCAGTCGATCAATTCCTATCCCTTCACCGGCGGCAGATGGCATAGCATATTCGAGGGCACGGACAAAGTCGCTGTCCATTTCATGGTGGATCTCTTCATCATCACCCTTTTCGGCAATTTGTTTTTCAAAACGCTGTCGTTGGTCCACAGGATCATTCAACTCTGAAAAGGCATTGGCCAGCTCACGGCCGGTGACAAAAAGTTCGAAGCGATCTGTTATCTCGGGGTTCTCTTCATTTCTTCTGGCAAGGGGTGAGACTTCTGTTGGGTACGCGGTGACAAAGGTTGGGTCGATGAGTTTCTCTTCAACCAAAAGTTCAAAGAGCTCGGTCTTTGCCTTACCAGGGCCTGCCTGTTCTTCAAGTGTAATCCCTTTTCCCTTGGCAAAGTCGATGATTTTTGTTTCGTCATTTACGATGTTTTCATCAATCCCCGCTACTTCAATAAGGGCCTCATCCATGGTCATTCGTCTCCATGGTGGCGTGAGGTTGACTTTGGTCCCTTGGTACTCGATTTCCATGGTATCGTTTACTTCATCACTGATCCAGGAAACTAAATTTTCTGTGAGTTCCATAAGATCTTCATAGGTGGCATAGGCCTGGTAGAACTCAAGCATGGTGAATTCGGGGTTGTGCCTTGTTGAAAGTCCTTCGTTTCTAAAATTCCGGTTAATTTCAAAGACACGTTCAAAACCGCCCACCAGCAGTCTTTTGAGATAGAGTTCCGGGGCAATGCGCAGGTAAAGATCCATATCAAGGGCATTGTGATGGGTGCGAAAGGGCTTTGCCGTGGCGCCACCTGGAACCGGTTGCATCATGGGTGTCTCCACCTCCATAAAACCACGGTTAGCCAAAAACTCACGGACAAGCCGGATGATTTCAACACGCTTTTTAAACGTCTCCCGGCTTTCAGGGCTGACGATGAGATCAACATAGCGTTGTCGGTAACGGGTTTCCACATCGGTTAGGCCATGAAACTTTTCAGGAAGCGGACGAAGAGATTTGGATATCAGTACCAGCTTGTCCGCACGGACAGAGAGCTCGCCGACTTTTGTCTTAAAAAGCTTGCCTTCAACGCCAACGATATCGCCAATATCCCACTTTTTGAAAAGGGCAAAGGTCTCATCGCCAAGGTCCGCTTTTTTGACGTATACCTGGATACCACCGGAACTGTCACTGATATGAAAAAAGGCCGCCTTTCCAAATTTACGCATGGTCATGATCCGACCCGCTATGGAGTAGGTATAGTTAGTGTCATCCTGCATTTCCGCAGCAAGATGTTCACCTTTGGGCGGGAGTTCCTTAATACGATTGTTTGGCTGGAAAGTGTTGCTATAAAGATTTACGCCCAATTCGGCCAGGGCGTCAGCTTTTTCTCTGCGCTGTTTCAATATCTGTGTGTTTTCTTTACTCATGGTATTAATTAAAAATAAATAAAAGGGGAATGGGGAGTTGGCCGCTACTGATTCCAGCTCACGGATTCTATTTCGTTTTTACCTGGTGGTTCCTTGTGGTTATTGTGTCGTTTGCGTAACCCCTTCGTTTACTGACAATGGGGTCTTCTGTCAATGCTTTTCAAGAGACTTTTTCCAGAAGAGCCACGCATTCGATATGGTGGGTTTGGGGAAACATGTCTATGGGTTGCAGCTTGGCAAGCTGAAAACCTTGCTTTTGGAGTTCTGCCAGATCACGGCAAAGCGTTGCCGGATCGCAGGAAATATAGACTAGACGTTTTTTTGTAAGTTTGGCCAGTTGTTTGGCCAGTTCTGGAACTCCCTGTCTTGGCGGGTCAATGACAACAATGTCAAAACGTGTACCGTCTTTTACCATATCAAGGCAAGCCTCATGGACAGGTTGTTTGCGAAAGTGGGTGTTTTGCTGGTGTGCATGTACGCTATTTTTCTTGGCACTTCTGATGGCCGATCCCTGGCCTTCGATGCCCAGTAAGGATTGTGCCTGCTCTGCAAGTGGGATGGAAAAATTACCCATTCCACAAAAGAGATCCAGGACAGTGTCTTTGGGTGTTACGCTGCAATATGTAAGTACTGTCTGGATGAGTTGGATATTTTGCTTAAGGTTTACCTGACAGAAACCACCGCTTTCCCAGAAGAGGGTGATGTCGTTGGTAGTGTATGGCTTGAGTGGTGCAAAGGTCCAGGAAAGAACGGCATTTCCACTTGCGGCAAAGTCGGTCCCATAAAAAAAGAGCTGTTCCAGTAGATCGATTTCTTCTTTGAGGACTTTTGCGTGTTGTTTGTCGGTCGGACGGGGTTTGCGGACAAAGTGGAGTAGCAGGATTATTCTCTGCGTTGCAGGGTTAAGGAGGAGTTCCAGTGCTTCGCAATGCTGAAGAAGCTGTGGAAAGGCATGGTGGAGATGTAGCGCGCTTAATACGGTATTTATTGCAGGATGGGCCAGTTTACAATGTGTAACGGGAATAGATGTGTTACTATGCCTTTTGAAAAAGCAAAGGTTGTTGTTTGGATCAACTTGTAATCGTATCCGTTGCCGGTAGTGGAAATGTTTTACGGCTCCAATTGGAGGGGCAAGAATGTCGTCTATGGCTGGAGAATGTGGTGGCTGCCGGCTCCTGGTAAACAGATCATGGATGATGTTTTCCTTGGCACGTAGCTGCTCGGGATAGTCCATATGCTGAAAAGTGCATCCTCCACACTGTTTTGCATAGTTACAAGGTGGTTCAATTCTTGCTGCCGACGGTTTGTGGATATGGGTTGCCTTTGCCCTTTGGTGAGTATTGCTCTGTTTATACACCTGTATATTGACTATCTCACCAGCAATAACATCTTCAATAAGAACCACTTTTCCGTCTTGGTCATGGCTTAATCCAAAACCGCCATTAACAAGTTTTTCGATATGAAAATTTGGTGTGGGCATGGTTTAGCGCAATTGTGATGGATATAACAATACTTTCTGTACAAAGAGTTTGCCTGTAATTGCGAGGAACATACCAGAGCTTGTAGTAATGATAAAGAATGAATAGTGCCTGCTCTTCTATTATGAATGGAGAATACTGTGTGGTATACAATATAATTTGACTTCCATTTGTATTTTTGCAATACTTTTATAAGGTTTGCTAGTCTGTCTGAGTTTTGTGCTGGTTTGTTGTCCGTCGTCTTTGTGTATTGGCGTGTCTCTTATTAACGGTTCAGCTTATGAAAATTAAAACAGAAATTTATCAAGGTATTTTTGTTGTAACGTGTGATGGAACGCGTCTTGACGCAGCGTTTGCAAAAATCTTTTTTAACTCTTTAAGTAGTTCCATTGAAAAGGGGCATACCGATATCATCCTTGATCTCTCCCAAGTGAAATTTGTTGATTCCACAGGTCTTGGTGCCATTGTTCGTTGTCTTAAAACGATTAATGATCGCGGATATTTGGTGTTGTGCGGCGTAAATGAGATTGTGCTCAGCCTTTTGAAGATGACCCATCTTGATGGGGTGTTTTTGCGGGCTGAAAACCGTGAAAAAGCCTTTGCGGTAATACAAGAGGAAAAAGCAAAACGTGAGGCCGAAACGGTAAAGGAAGAGGGTGGGGCTACAGGACACATCGGATTTGGAGAGGATGAACTTGCTTCACTTTCCATGGAAGAAGGGGAACCTATTCTGGAGGTGGATAGCACTGAGAGAAGACGACATAAAAGGGTTACTCACAAACAGATCACAAATAATGAAATTATTGTGTACGTAACCAATAAACGCTCAGCGAAACGTTCAGCAGCAGTTATTGTTAATATTTCTGCAAGCGGTTTTTTGGCCCTTTCTCCATCAAAGCTCAACGTGGGTGATGTTTTTGTTGTTGAAGGCCGTATCGGTGATACCTTTAAACTTCGGGAAACGGCAGTTATTCGAAACTGTAGAGAAGGGAAGTATGGATTTGAGTTTATAGATATATCCCAAAAGAGTTTGAGCTTTCTGCATCAGATGACAGGGGCCGTGCTTCTTGGTGGAAAACGGCTGGTATAGTTTTAGTTACGTATGACATCAGAGACTTTTAATTTGGCCACGGGAACATCTGTGGTGTTTCGTGTTCCTGCAAGCTTTGCAGATGTTCGCCTTATCGGTATATCCGTTCACGCGATTTTTCTTGATCTTGGGTTTAGCGAAGTCTCAGCCTATCAACTGGAGCTTGCGATAACAGAAGCTGCCAACAACATCGTTAAGCACTCCTACGGGTTTAAGCGCCAGGAGACCATCCATATGAAATTGTCCATTTCATCCAGTCAGGTGAAATGCGTATTTGTTGATACAGGGAAATTCGAAAATTTTTTAAAAAATAATGGTCTTGACGATATTGTCACTGATACCAAAGGATTACCACCCAGCAATCGTGGGATTTTTATTATCTGTGATGTGATGGATGAGGTGTCCTATCGACGATCAGGGGATAAGAATATCCTGGCCCTTGTAAAATATCTTGAGCAATGAGAGGAGCGGGGATAGCTACTGTGTTGCCTCTGTATATTGAGTACAATGGACTAAACTGTTATGCCCAAACATAGCGATTGGCCATAATACATAGTATGGTATATTTATTACAGGTGTTGTTCGAAACTCATTTGACTTTAAAAAAAGGTAAACCTATGCCTGAAATACAAAAGAACGTAAGTTTTTCCCTCGGTGCACATGACCGTACCTTCATTGAAAATCAGGTTAAAGATGGACGTTTTGGCAATCGTACTGAAGTTGTGCGAGCTGGATTACGTCTCCTTGAAGATTATGAGAATAAACAGAAGCTGCAAAGATTGCGTATTGAAATTGCTAAAGGGGAATCCGATCTTAGAGCAGGGCGAGTAACTGAATATGAAAACGGACAAGCTCTGTTCAATGATATTGTAAGGAAATAGGAGATTGCCATCAAACCGCTTCGTTTAATTTTAACTGATACAGCAAGATCAGATCTCATAAATTTATATGAGTATATCGCAGAAGATGACCCAAGTGCAGCAACCACTTTTCTTCAAGACTTTAAATTGTTACTGGTGAGGAAGCCGCAGGTACAACAGTGAGCTATGATGGAGATGGTGACTGGGAAACTGGGGTTTGTAGAGGCTACTGTTTCTCAGCTGAATCTGTCTTCTTTGATAAACAGTGTGTACTTTTGATCCTCTTCTAAAATATGGTGTTGTAGCCAGTTTTTGAGGATGTTCATTACTTCTGAGCCTAAAATAAGCTCATCATTTTGCAGTTTTCTATTGTAGCTGAAGAGCTGGTTGTCAAAGTCGGAATGCAGACGTTTGTGGGCAACAAGATCAGGGTAGTCGATCTCTTGTAAGTAACGTTCTTCCTGACGAAAATGGTAGTCAGCATAATCTTTCATGGCTTGGAAAATTTCAACCACGGTATTGGATATATCTTCAAAATCACCGTGGAGAAGGGCGTGGTCCAGTTGGTTATATATTGCAATCCATTTTTGATGCTGACTATCCATGAGCTCATTATTGACACTATAGGATGTATCCCAAGTAATTTGTGACATGGTGAAGGAGCCTCTGTATCTGATAATAGATGTTTGCAAAGATATGCCAGTTTACATGGCACACCCGTCTCTTATTTGCCGATGTTGTATTTTATTATACCTAAAAACAGCAGGGTAAGAAGTGTTTTTTACATCAAGCGGAAAAGAGTGGAAAAAATCTATTATTTTACCTGGATAGCTCTAGTCGTCCTGGACTACTTAGTCAACGTGCGACGGATTGCATCTTGCCAACCACTATATTTTCGTCTTCTGATGGTTTCATCCAGATTTGGAGAGAATCTGGTATCCTGCTTCCAGGACGAAGCAAATTGTTCAGGTGGGGGAAGGATTCCCTTATGATAGCCGGCAAGATAGCCAGCGCCAAGAGCTGTGGTTTCAAGTATCTTGGGTCTGTCAACCGGGGCGTTAAGGATATCGGCAAGAAACTGCATGGTGTAGTTGGAGGCAACCATGCCACCATCGACCCGAAGAACGGTATCCTGCATTCCATCCCAGTCACGGCCCATGGCTTCAAGCAGATCTTTGGTTTGATAACAGACCGATTCCAGCGCTGCCTTGGAGAGTTCTGCAGGGCCCGTTGCCCTGGTGATGCCAAAAATTGCGCCTCTTGCCTCGCTGTCCCAATGGGGCGCACCAAGGCCGGTAAAGGCAGGTACCAGATAGACGTCCTGGCTTATATCAGCTTCGCGTGCCAGTTTTCCGGTCTGATCCGCAGCTTCTATTATACCCATGGCATCGCGCATCCACTGCACTGCTGCTCCGGCAACAAATATTGACCCTTCGATGGCATAATTGGTTGTCCCATCCAGCCGATAGCCGATGGTTGTGAGCAGACGATTGCTTGATTGAACCGGTGTTTCACCGGTGTTCAGGACGACAAAGCAGCCTGTACCGTAAGTTGATTTGATCATTCCTGGACGAAAACAGGCTTGGCCGATAAGGGCCGCCTGTTGGTCACCGGCAATTCCACCAATTGCTATTTCACCGTCAAAGAGGGCGGGATCGGTCACCCCAAAGTCTGCGGCACAATCTTTAACTTCCGGCAGAATGGAGGCGGGAATATTTAACAGCTCAAGGAGTTCTGCATCCCAGCAATTCTCATGGATATTGTAGAGCATGGTTCTGGAAGCATTGGTCGCATCCGTTGCATGCACTTTCCCTCCGCTGAGACGCCACAATAAAAAAGAATCCACGGTGCCAAAACAGATTTTGCCTTCTTCCGCCATCTGCCTTGCACCTGGTACGTTGTCCAGCATCCAGCGAATTTTTGTTGCACTGAAATAGGGGTCGATAAGCAGGCCGGTTTTGGCCGTAATCATATCCCCGTGCCCTTCATCTGCCAGTTTATTACAAAAATCTGCGGTTCTTCTATCCTGCCAGACGATGGCCTTGTGTATTGGTTGGCCGCTTTCCCTCTCCCAGAGGATGGTGGTTTCACGCTGGTTGGTAATACCGATGGAAGCGATATCCTTTGCGGTAATGTTTGCCTTTTTCATGGCACCCAGGCAGGTGTTACGGGTGGTTTGCCAAATCTCTTCACAGTCATGTTCCACCCAGCCGGAGTTTGGGAAATGCTGGGTAAACTCCTGTTGGTCAACGGAGACAATCTGTAAATCCTTGGAAAAAAGAATGGCCCTGCTGGATGTGGTACCCTGATCAATAGCTAAAATGTGGCTTGCCATGGAAAGGCTCCTTTGGTGGAAGAGAAAAAATGAACCAGTGAAAAGCTCCTTCCCGGCAAAGGATGCGGGAAGGAGCTTTTTGTAGAGTTACAAGCTATTACTTCTTAGCAGCTTCCCAACTTTTGACCAGTTCATCATAATCAACGGTCATGCCTTGTGGCTTCTCATTGGCAAGTTTTGCCTTGGGAGCACCGGGAAGATTCAGCCAGTAGCTGGCATCCTGCTTCTTGTTCAGCTTTGGACCACATTCACCCTGAATACCCGCTTTTTCAAGACGACCCAGGATTTTGTCCTGCTGGGTGGCCAAAGAGTCCATGGCCTCTTGTGGGGTTTTGTCACCGGTAACTGCGTCGGCCACATTCTGCCACCAGAGCTGGGCAAGTTTTGGATAGTCAGGTACGTTGGTACCGGTTGGGGTCCACTGTACCCTGGCTGGGCTACGATAAAATTCTACCAGACCACCAAGTTTTGGCGCACGCTCGGTGAAAGATGCATCCCAGATATCAGACTCACGAATGGGGGTTAAGCCAACGTGGGTTTTTTTCAGGCTGACGGTTTTGGAAATAACAAACTGGGCATAGAGCCAAGCCGCTTTTCTGCGCTCAAGGGGAGTGGACTTCATAAGTGTCCAGGAACCGGCATCCTGATAGCCAAGTTTCATGCCCTCACCCCAGTATGGGCCGTGTGGAGAAGGAGCCATACGCCATTTTGGATTGTTGTTCTCATCAACAACTGGGGTACCGGGTTTTGCCATATCTGCAGTAAAGGCGGTATACCAGAAGATCTGTTGGGCGATGGCACCCTGGGCCGGGATTGGGCCGGCTTCTGAGAAGGTCATACCGGCAGCCTCTGGTGGCGCATATTGCTTGAGCCAGTCGATATATTTGCTAAGTGCATAGACTGCGGCAGGGCCATTGGTTGCACCACCACGGGAAACAGAAGAACCAACCGGGCTGCAGCCTTCAACACGGATACCCCACTCATCAACGGGCAGACCGTTGGGGATTCCCGCATCACCGGCACCGGCCATGGAGAGCCATGCGTCGGTAAAGCGCCATCCAAGGGAAGGATCTTTTTTGCCGTAATCCATATGGCCGTAAACACGTTTGCCATCAATTTCTTTTACTTTATTGGTAAAGAAGTCGGCGATATCCTCATAGGCGGACCAGTTTACCGGTACACCAAGCTCATAGCCGTAGGTCTCCTTGAAGAGTTTCTTGAGTTCCGGGCGTTTAAACCAGTCGTAGCGGAACCAGTAGAGGTTGGCGAACTGTTGATCGGGAATTTGGTACAGTTTGCCATCGGGGCCGGTGGTAAAAGATTTACCGATAAAATCATCAACATCAAGGAAGGGATCGGTAACCGCTTTTCCATCACCACTCATCCAGTCGGTCAAAGGAACGACCTGCTGATAACGAAAATGGGTTCCAATCAGATCGGAGTCGTTGATGTAGGCATCATAAATGTTTTTGTTGGACTGCATCTGGGTCTGCAGTTTTTCAATAACGTCTCCTTCGCCAATAAGGTCATGGGTTACCTTAATACCGGTGATCTCGGTGAATGCCTTGGCCAAGGTCTTTGATTCATACTCATGGGTGGTAATGGTCTCGGAAACCACTTTGATTTCCATACCCTTAAAAGGCTCTGCCGCTTTAATAAACCACTCCATCTCCTTCATCTGGTCGGCTTTGGACAGGGTGGAAGGTTGAAATTCGCTATCAACCCATTTCTCAGCCTCAGCCGTACCTGCCATTGCAGAAACGGGACCTGCCAGCAGGGCCGTCAAGGCTGCTGCTGTGACGAATTTTTTGATCATCGTTCGTTCTCCTCTGTTGTGTTGCGATTGTACCGTTGGGCCCGATGCCGCAACGGAATAGGGTAACCCTCAAGCAGGCAATTGTCACACCCAGCGAAACACACAACGTGCGTAGACACAGGATATGGCAAGGGCCCACCAGAGTGCAATTTCAGGGAATACGGCCAACCAGAAAAGATGAATATAGGCCGAGCCAAGTAAAGATATAAAAAGTCGGTCTCCCCTTGTTGTTTCAAACTTTAACAGGCCAATACGTGGATTTCCGCCCGGTTTGCGTATCTCCCAAAACGTCATGCACACCAGCATGCAAAAGATGATGATAAAGAAGATCGCTGTGGGCTTGGTCCAGGCCATCCAGTTGAGATTCATAGTATTTCTCCTTTGCGATCCTACACTCGGCCAAGGGCAAAACCCTTGGCAATGTGATTACGAACAAACCAGATAACTAAAACACCTGGGAGAATGGTTAACACACCAGCAGCAGCAAGTACCCCCCAATCAAGGCCGGATGCGGAGACGGTACGAGTCATAATGGCCGAAATCGGCTTGGCATTGACTGCGGTGAGCGTTCTTGCAAGGAGTAATTCCACCCAGGAAAACATAAAACAGAAAAAGGCGGTCACACCGATACCGGAGGCGATATTGGGGACAAAGATACGGATAAAAAACCGAGGCCATGAGTATCCGTCAATAAATGCGGTCTCGTCTATTTCCCGTGGCACACCAGACATAAACCCTTCCAGAATCCACACCGCCAATGGCAGGTTAAAGAGGCAGTGGGCAATGGCCACCGCTATATGGGTATCAAACAGGCCAATGGAGGAGTAGAGCTGAAAAAACGGCAGCGCAAAAACCGCAGGTGGTGCCATGCGATTGGTCAGCAGCCAGAAAAAAAGATGTTTGTCGCCGACAAAACTGTAGCGTGAGAAGGCATACGCTGCGGGAAGGGCAAAGGTGACTGAAATAACCACATTCAGGGAGACGTAAATCATCGAATTGATATAGCCTGAATACCAGGATGGATCAGTGAAAATAACCTTGTAGTTATCAAATGTTAAGTCCTGCGGCCAGAGGCTGAAGATGGAGAGAATCTCCTCATTGGTCTTGAGACTCATATTGAGCAGCCAATAGATGGGGATAAGCAGAAACAGTATATAGAGTGCTGGAAAGAGGGGTTTTATCTTCATATCAGGCTTCTCCATTGGAGCTTTCTTCACCGATGTTGGTCATTACCGTGTAGAACACCCAGCAAAGCAGGAGGATTACTAAAAAATAGATCAGTGACATCGCAGCAGCGGGGCCAAGATCAAACTGGCCAATGGCCATTTTGACCAGGTCAATGGACATAAAGGTGGTGGAGTTGCCGGGGCCGCCGCCGGTGATAACAAAGGGTTCGGTGTAGATCATAAAACTGTCCATAAAACGAAGCAGCACGGCAATAAGTAATACACGCTGCATTTTGGGAAGCTGAATGTAGCGGAACACGGCAAAGCGTGAGGCGCAGTCAATCTTGGCGGCCTGATAGTAGGCGTCAGGGATTGAACAGAGACCCGCATAGGCAAGCAGTACCACAAGGCTGGTCCAGTGCCAGACGTCCATGATGATGATGGTTATCCAGGCAGCAAACGGATCCTGGGTGTAATTGTAGTCAATACCAAGGGATGCCAGGGTATGGCCCAATAAACCAATATCCACCCTACCAAAAATCTGCCAGATGGTGCCGACAACGTTCCATGGAATAAGCAGCGGCAGGGCCATGCTGATGAGGCAAACGGGAACGCCCCAGCCCTTTTTGGGCATGGCAAGGGCGATGCCGATGCCAAGGGGGATTTCGATCGCAAGGATTATACTGGAAAAGAGGAGCTGGCGGAGAAAGGCGTCATGGAAGCGCTCGGAATGGAGCAGTTCCTTGAACCAGTCCATGCCTGTCCAGAAAAACTGGTTATTGCCAAAGGTGTCCTGGAAGGAGTAGTTCACCACAGTCATCAAGGGAATGATGGCGGAAAATGCCACAACCAGAAAGACTGGAAGTACCATAAACCACGCCTTCTGGTTGGTCTGTTTGGCAATCATTGTTTCTCTCCTGTTGCCAGATGGTCATTGAAATAGATGTTTGTGTGTTCGCTGTCAAAGAGCAGACTTGCTTTTTCCCCGACCTGAACCACAGGATCAGCGGTTACCACGTTGAGTTCCAGATTATCAAGGGCCACCCGCACAATACGGACGCGTCCAATATCATCAATTTTCAGGATGGAAACCGGGACACCGTCAGTTGTGGATGGCGCAAGGCTTAAATATTCCGGGCGGACACCGATCTCAATCTTCTCCACGTTGTCAGGTACAGCGTAGTTTTGTTTGAGTGGGATGGCATGGGCACCGATGTTGGCAGTTTTACCGTCTATGGTACAGGGAATAATATTCATCCCGGGGGAGCCGATAAAGTAGCCGACAAAGGTATGCTCCGGTCGTTCAAAAAGGGCCTGCGGGCTGCCCACCTGGACAATTTCCCCCTCGTACATAACGATGACTTCATCGGCGAAGGTGAGGGCTTCTGTCTGGTCGTGGGTGACATAAATCATCGTAAAACCAAACTGTTTGTGCAGGTATTTAAGTTGTGAGCGCAGCTCCCATTTGAGTTGGGGGTCAATTACTGTCAGCGGCTCGTCAAAGAGTATGGCGTTTACCGACTGTCTGATAAGGCCCCTGCCCAGTGAAATTTTCTGTTTTGCATCGGCGGTGAGGTGCTGGGCCTTGGTTTTTAGATGCTCTTCAAGGCCTAGCATTTTCGCAAGTTCAATAACCCGTGGTTCAATCTCTTCTTTGCTGCGTCCCCTGTTCTTTAAAGGAAAGGCAAGATTTTCAAAAACCGTCATGGTGTCATAGATGACAGGGAACTGGAAAATCTGGGCAATATTGCGCTCTTCTGTGGGGAGTTTGGTGACGTCTTCGCCGTTAAAAAGCACCTCTCCTTCGGTTGGGGTGAGCAGGCCTGAAATGATATTTAACAGGGTGGTCTTGCCGCAGCCGGATGGGCCAAGAAGCGCGTAGGCACCGCCATCACGCCAGGTAAGGTTGAGTTGCTTGAGGGCAAAGTCGTCCGGGTTTGTTGAAGGGCCGCTGTAAGAGTGGGCGATGTTCTGTAAGGTAATATTGGCCAAAGGGTCTCCTCCTAGTTTTCAGCCGTGGTTGAGGGGGTGACCACCAGCTCTTCATTGCGGTCAAACACATAAAACGTATCTGGATGCAGGTAGACATTGATTGCCTCACCCACGTCGAAATTGTGGATACCAGAGGCCAGCAAGACCCAACGAATCCCGGCAACATCCAGATGAATATAACTTTCTGAACCGGTGATTTCGGTTACAGTGACCTTTGCCCGCACTTCTATGTCTTTTTCACCCCGTTTTTCTAAGAAAAGATGATGGGGGCGAAAGGCGATAAAGTAGTCGTCGTCGGCAAGGGTGGGGAACTGCCCGATAAGGGGTACCTCCACATGGCTCTTATAGAGCATGCTGTTATTGAGCTTGGTCACCGGTAATACGTTAAGTGGTGGATCGGAAATGGTTTTGGCCGCGATGAGATTCTGCGGCTTGTTGAAGAGTTCAAGGGTCGGGCCAAACTGGACGATTCTTCCTTCATGCAAACATCCGGTCTTTCCTCCCAGCAGCAGGGCTTCGGAGGGTTCGGTGGTGGCGTAGACAATGATAGAGCCGGTTTCTGAAAAAATCTTGGGCAGCTCTTCTCGCAGTTCTTCTCTTAGTTTGTAGTCAAGATTAGCCAGGGGCTCATCCAGTAAGATTAACTCCGCTCCTTTAACAAGGGCCCTTGCCAGGGCGGTGCGCTGCTGTTGGCCTCCGGAGAGCTCCTGCGGACTGCGGTGGAGCAGGTTTTCAAGCTTGAGCAATGTTGCCAGTCTGTCGACCCGTTGTTTGATCTCTTGATTACCCACCTTGGCAATACGTAAGGGCGAGGCAATGTTTTCAAATACACTGAGGTTCGGGTAGTTGATAAATTGCTGATATACCATGGCCACATTACGCTTTTGCACCGGAACGCCGGTAACATCAACACCATCGATGGTGACGGAACCGGAAGTCGGTTTCTCAAGTCCGGCCATAAGACGCATCAGCGTTGTCTTGCCGGATAAGGTGGGGCCAAGTAAAATATTGAGGCTTCCCTCTGCAAGGGACAGAGAAACATCGGAGATGTGGTACTCTTCGCCAACTTTTTTGGATATGTTGTGCAACTCAAGTTGCATCTGTCTCTCCTTGTTGCAAAATTGTCTGAACGTATTTTTCAAGATTTGCGGTCTCTTCCTCGGTGAAGAAAAGGCCATGTTTCGTCCTGCGCCAGAGGATATCCTCAGCAGTTGCCGCCCACTCATGTTTTATCAGATACTGCACTTCAAAGGCATGCAGATGATGACCAAAGCAGGTGCCAAGTTCGGTGCTGTCTTGTACCATCTTATGGGCAAATGTTCCATAGTGTCGTACCAAATGGGTGGCTAAAGTCTGGTCAATTGCCAGAGGATGTTTTTGTAGCTTTGCCACTTCCTGCTTGAATTGATCCGGTTCAAAATCGCCTCCCGGCAGCGGGTGTGTCTCAGTCCAACTTTCTTTCATTTCCTTGAGAAAGGGGGAGAGCTTTTTGAGAACGGATTCGGCAAGTTTTCTATAAGTCGTTATTTTTCCACCATATATGGAAAGTAGAGGGGCTTCGTTTTTTCCCGTGTCAAGGCTTAGAACATAGTCTCTGGTGGCCGCTTTGGCATCTGATTTCCCGTCATCAAAAAGGGGCCTGATCCCGGAAAAACTGGCCACAACCTGTGATTTGTTGATTGGATCTAAGAAATATTCAGAGGCTGCCTTGCAAAGATAGTCAATTTCTTCTTTGCTGATGGCAACCGTTGCCGGATCACCTGTAAAATCCACATCGGTGGTGCCAATAAGGGTGAAATCATGTTCATAGGGGATGGCAAAAATAATCCGGCCATCCTGGTTCTGGAAGATATAGGCCCGCTCATGGTCAAACAGACGATTGACGATGATATGACTTCCTTTGACCATGCGGATATGTTCGTTGGTTTTGCTATGGGAAATATTGGGTAAGAGCTTGTCAAGCCAGGGGCCGGTGGCATTTACCAATACCTTTGCCTGGACTTCATATTCTTGATTTGTGTTTACGTCCAGCAAGCGCAGATGCCATAGCTTATCTTTTCTCGTTGCAGAAAGTAAAGGGGAACGGGTACGAATGGTGGCACCCTTTGCCGCTGCGTCCATGGCATTGAGGACAACTAATCTACTGTCCATCACCCAGCAGTCGGAATATTCAAAACCTTTGCTGTAGCCTGGACGCAGAACTTTTCCGGCAATATCACGTCGCAAATCAACAGAGCTTGTTCCAGGTAACAGCTTGCGTCCGCCAAGATTGTCATACAAAAAGAGCCCCAGGCGGATCAGCCATGCTGGGCGAAGCCCCTTATGATGGGGAAGAATAAAACGCAGGGGCCAGATGATATGGGGGGCGGCACGCAGGAGCACTTCACGCTCGGTGAGGGCCTCACGAACCAGCCGAAATTCATAATATTCAAGATAACGAAGGCCGCCATGGATCAGCTTGGTGGATGCCGAGGAAGTTCCACATGCCAGATCGTCACGCTCTGCAAGAAATACCGAAAGATTACGGCCTGCGGCGTCGCGTGCCAAACCGCAGCCATTTATACCACCACCAATTATAGCTACATCATAAATGGGATTTTTCATCGGTAAACCTGTTACACTAGAGCCTTGAATCGGCAATAGGATGTTTCAGAATTTTAGTTTATTGGTTTCGAATGCAACTGATTTATCTCTTTAACTGAAAATAAAAAAATCTTCAAGTGAAAATAAATGGTAAAGAAATCTTCTTTTTTAGGTATTGTTTGAAAACGTAAAGGTTTTTTTGGGGGCACCCCTTAAGTCAATACGATTTCAACACCATTTTTCAGGCAGAGACTGGTGAGTTTTTCGGGGAGTGCTTGGTCGGTGACGATGGTGTCAATATTTGATATGTGGGTAATTCTGATGGGTGCGGTACGTTCCAGTTTCATCGTATCGGCAACAAGGATAACGTGCCTGGAATTGTTGATGATGGCCTGGGCGACCTGGACTTCACGAAAATCGTAATCAAGTAAAGATCCGTCTTCGTCAATTGCAGAAACCCCAATAACAGCGTAATCTGCTTTAAACTGGTTGATAAAATCAACGGCTGCGACACCCACAATACCACCATCGGAGCGCCGCACCTGCCCGCCGGCAATTATGAGTTCAAGGCCAGGGAAATATTTCATTATTTCAATGGCATTGATATTGTTAGTAATAACCAGAAGACCACGGTGGTTGCGTAGATTGTGGGCGACCTGTTCGGTGGTTGTACCGATGTTAATTAACAGGGAACAGCTATCTGGAATCAATGCTGCTGCGGTTGCGCCAATTGCTTTTTTAGCATCAGGCGCAAGAAGACGCCTTGCCTCATAACTTACGTTTTCAATGCCGGATCCAACTATTGCTCCACCGTGAATGCGTTGCAGGAGCTGCTTGTCGCAGAGTTCATTAAGGTCTTTGCGGATGGTTTGCGAGGAGACGTTGAATGTTATGGAAAGCTCTTCAACTTCAACTTTGCCGTTTTCTTTGGCAAGCGCAAGGATTTTATTCTGACGTTGCGAGAACTGATCCATTCGGTCTCCTGCTGCGTTGGACGCCTAAAAGAGGGTGTTGTTCGAAACGCAGTATGCAATGAAGTTAAGGGGAAGTCAAATAAAAACTTCATTTGAAAGTCAATTGTCTGATAAGCGAAAGCTGGGGCGGGTGCCTTTGTCAATTGGCGATATACTCAATGGTGGTGTTTTGGGTAAGATGGAGAGACAAACTGCGTGTGCTACTCTTCTTACCGTTGATAAGCCAGTGGTGAAATCTATCTGCTTCTTTTAGCAGCGCTATGGTGATGGGTGTGGATTGAAAGTATTTTCCTGAATAGCTTGTATTGTAAGTGTATCCATCAACGATAAATGTTTTGTTTTTTGGGGCAATGATGGTGCAACTATAGGGGCCATCAAGGTTGAATTGTGTTTGCATATCAGTGAAGATAAAGTCGCCACGGTTTTCCATAAATGTGTAGAGCATATCGATATAGGCCGGATTGGGCGTTCCGTAAAAAAGAAGCATATCTCTGTAGTAGCTCACCCGATCTTGCAAAAAATCCTGGGACAATGAGTGGTTGAGGAGCATTGTCGTCAGGTTGATAAACTCGTTTTTATATGCAATACTTTCATCAATTAATCTGGAAAAGAGTTTGGTACGTCCACAACCATGCTTTTTCAGATAAACGATTCCAAAAGCTGATTGTTGCCAGTTTTCTCGATCAAGTCCGTCCAGTAAGGCGTGGCCGTCCCAAAAGCCGTGGTCCATATCCCAGTTAATCCACGCAAGTTTGGCATCCGGAGTGCTGGGGTCATAAAAAGCGACTCCTTGGCAGAAATCTGTGGTGCCCGTATAAACCCATGAGAAGATATGTCTTGAGAGATTATCCAAATCAATATTGTTACGTGCTGTTTCTTCAAAACCATCAATGGGAGTGGATACGGTTTCCCATAATTTCTTTGTATACATTTTTAGATCGACAAACGCATTGCTGCTCCTGAACTTGTAGAAATTGTAATCCTCGCTGGAATAGCGTTGTCCCCACTGTCGTCTGCTAAGGTGTTCAACCGCAATCATCATGCCGTAACTTTTACCGTTAAGGTACAGCTCAACCAGGCGTGTTTCCGGGACCAGACAGCCGATTTTCTTTGCAATATCATAGGCAAGGGGATTGTTGAATGGATATCCAGGAGGCCAGGCGGTTGTTTGTAAAACCAGTGTTCTAATGGGTACTTCTGTGTTTTTAAGCAGTATACCTGGTGCAATACTGTCCATTCCATACTGTTTTCTAAAATAGAGGCGGAAACCGGGCTTCCATTTTTTGGTTTGTAGTCTAATGCCTCCATGCATTCTTAGTCCGGCATAGGTTTCAAAAAGGAGTTTTCCCTCCTCCATATAAGAGACTTCAGCAATTTTTTCCCAGTCACGCCCCTTTTTGTCGCGATTGCTAATGATTCCACTTGCAGAGTCATAGAGGTCCTTTTCAGGGAGATTGATAGCAAGGATGGGCCAATTCTTTTTTGGGGTAGCATTTTTTGCAACAGCGCTGGAAGCGAAGTTTGCACCGGATGGCCTTGCGACCACCAGGGTATCATCCACCACCCGTTTTTTTTGAAATGTTATAGTGTTAAGATCAGCCTTTGTTGTATCTGTTTCCTGGAATCGTCTGTAATCGTTTTTACAAAAGGAAACACAGTGTAATTCTTTGAGGATTTGTCCCATGGGTCCATAACGCAACATGGCAGCGGGTACACTCTTCACCTGCAAAGATTCTTTTAAATGAATAAACCTGGGAGATGTAGTGCAGAGATAGACAACCCCGCACACCACAAGAAAGATACAGACGACGATTAAGTCTCGTTGTTTGCAAGATTGTATGGAAAATTTAGACTTCACAGGGACGATTATATTGAAAGGATACCTTTGCTGATGATGATATCTCTTTTATTGTAAATAGTAGTTCAGCAACAAGGTGTGGGTCCATTTCATCAAGGATGATTGTGTATTCCATATATTGCTTGCGTTTTTGTCGCCACTTTTTAAGAGAATTTTCACCTAACTCCATAATAGCCGTATGGAGGGCAGGCGAGGGAGGGTCTTGGATGGATATGTGTAACGTACCCATTTTTTTCGATCCTTTTATGGCATGTTGGTTTACCACAAATAGCATAAGCAATATAAAACACAGTAAAATAATACAGCTTTGTTTCCATTGCAGATGAAAATAGCTTGTCAGTGGCAATGAAAATTCGAAATGGGGGTCAAGTCCCATACTTTGCACTAAAAGGTGGTTGTCTTGTGGACTTGCTTGAAAACGCAATTGATGCTGCGCCAGTTGCTTGGAATTTTTAATGTAGGGGAGCAGGTCTAAACGTTTACCGTCGGGGAAGAGGAGACGAATTGTTGTAAGTTCCGTGAGAGAATCTGTGGTGTTTGGGTCGATGCGTAAATGTTTGATTTGCCAGAGCGGAGGAAGATCAATGGATAAATGCATTGGCAAAGTGGTCAGTTCGGCAATGGAGGAATGCTGTTCAGTGTATTCTTTCCAGAAGTCATCCCAATAGAGTTGAAATACACCCTCCTGGTCACTCTGCAGATCTACTTGCAGGATTGTTGGTGCTGACAAGTATTGCAGTATGAGGCTACATACAAAACCTGCAAGGCCCAAAAGAACAATGGCTAAAAACTCTTTGCCGCTCACTTGCAAAGCAAATATCCTTTTCATGGGTGAAATTGCTATAATGTTTGGCTATTATTGTAAAAGATATTTAAGGTGCATTCTGGATCCAGCGCTAAAAGGCGCTTTTTAAGATCCAGTAATGAGTGCTCCTGCTGTTGTTGGAAATTGTATGAAAAAGTGGTTACCCCATTGGACTCACTTATACTTTCTAGGCGCCCTTTTTTGATGCTCTCACTTACAGCTGCCATTATATCAGCATTTTTTTCGTTGAAGCGTTGTGATGCTGTTTCAAGGATAATGGCCCCATCATTTTGATGGATGGTAAAAAGCACCGAACCAAATCGTAAACAGAGAAGTGCTATAACTGCGCATATTAAAATAATTAATAAGAACAGCATGTTAAAAGTGGCACAACAAAGGGAAGTGGCAACAACGAGCATGATAAATCCGATTTCTTCAGGTTCCTTTATCGGAGTACGAAAACGAACGATGGAGAGTGCTCCAAGAAGACCTAAGGAGAGCGGTAGAGAGAATTGGATGGCAATAAAAATTGCGGTAATGGACATACCCAGCAACGGGAAAGCGCGGTGAATATGGCTGCCGGTGGATCTTGTCTGGTAAAATCTGACATAAAGAAAGCTGATAAAAAAGGCTGATAGTAGTGAAATGGACATGGTGCCTAAAAAGGGGATCATCCCGATTTCATCCATGCTTTTACTGCCAAAACTTTGCAATATTGAAAACCAGTCTGTTTGATGTGGATTCATTGTCGTAACCAACCGTTAATAAAAAATATTTTGTATCTGGGCATAACATTCGCTGTATTTGGAAAATGCTCCTTTTCTGCACCTGCCAAGGACAGTCACCTGATGTAGCCAGTCCGGTAAAAAGCCGGTTTGTTCTTTGTATTCAAATACCCCTTGCTTAAGGGGGAGAAGAGTAGTCCCGGTGACCATTCGCCGATTGACCCGGGAGACATGGATATCACTGTCCACTGATAATCTGGCCCCTGTTAGCGGATCAATATATCGAGTCCTATGGTAATTGAGTTGAAATACGGGAAAAACTGTATTTGTCAGGTGCAGACTATTTTTACGAAGAAGGTCATTAATGATTAAATATGCGGATCTGTCTAAGGCCTGGGAGAGGACCCAATCGCTTGCAAAGTCCATCTTCATCCTTTTTTTTGTTCGGGCACTGCCAACCTTTTTCTTTATTTCAAGAAAAGTATCTGGAAGAGGGGTAGCATCGGAAGCGGAAGAATACCAGCGCAGACGAACTTTTGTTTTTAAAAAGAAGCTATTGAGCTTCTCATCCAACATATTGAAGTCATGACTGTCAAAATAGATACTTGAAATTATACCTTCACTGTATTCAGGGTCTGGGATACATTTTTTACTCAGCCAGGAGCGTATCACTGTGCTTCGAATGTTTGGAAAAATAAATTTGGTCTCATGTTCTCCAATTTGTTTATTTATGCTGGCCAACTTTTTTTATCCGTTCGTTTTTTCGATAAATCTGTCACCGGTGATGAGCGCTACAACAGATATCGTTTAACTGAAGAAGAGTACACTTCAAAAAAATATCTGCGGAAACATAACGAAGCGTTGTGTGAAAGGCAAATAAAAAAATGCTATTTTGGTGATTAACGGGCAGGACTTATTGGTAAAAATGAAATAGACGAATGGATGAAGAGATGGGATGAGTGATATCGCAGGCTACATGTATTTCTTGCATATCTACACTATAAACTGCTTCTTATCGGACGGATAGGGAGGGTGATACTCACCTCAAGTCCCTGCTTGTTGTCAATATTGGCAATTGAAATGGACCCACCATGTTCTTTAATGGCTTGTTTGGCAATGGAGAGGCCGATTCCCTGGCCACCGCTTTTTCTGTTTCTTGAGTTTGATACCCGGTAAAAGGGCTTTAAGACACTTTGTAGTTCTGCTTCCGGGATACCTGGGCCATAATCTCTTACTTTGATAATAAGTTCGCTTCTGCTACCTTTTTCAAGAATTGTGGAAGAAATTTCAACAGTTGTATCTTCCGCTGTGTAATGAGCTGCGTTGCGAATAATGTTCTCTATTGCCCTTCGTAAAAGTTCTTCAGAACCGTCCAGGGTGATATCTGTCAACTTTGTTATAATTACCGATTTTGACTGAGCCTCTACTTCAAATGTAACATTTTCTGCAATATCACGTAGTATTGGTGAGAGTTCTACAGGTTTTTTGGGAAATCGCTCTTCACTGTTTTCCATACGAAACAGGGTGAGAAGCTGACCGATTAAATGATTGAGTTGCATTGACTCTTTTTCTATTTTTTCGAGCATCGCACCCGTTTTGCAAGAGTCTTTCTTTTTGGCAAGTTCCAGGGCCACGTTGATCCGAGCCAGCGGTGAGCGTAATTCATGGGAAATGTCAACAAGAAGACGCTTTTGCAAGTTGATCATTTTTTCCATACGTTCTGCCATGTTATCAAAATCTTTCGCCAGGTCCGATATCTCGCTTCCGGTTTTTCCCGGTATATGGCCCACCCTGGTGGAGAGATCACCGGTAGCAATCTGCTGGCTTGCTTTGCGCAACCGGTTTATGGGAGAACTGAAAGAACGTGCAAGTATGTAGCAGGCGAGACTTGCAATGGATATTAAAATAACAGTTTGTACAATGGTGTTTCTTATTGCAGGATTTCCCATCTCAGGGCCCATTTTTGCGGGGGGGGATATTTCTCCATCCCAGTAAGGAGGAGGGGGGCGATGGGCGTCAAATTCAGGAGGTGGGGGGCCTGGGTCAAATGCAGGGGGGGGCACTCTTTTTTGGGTGTACAGGCCTGCTACCACATATGATTGTCCATCTGGGAGAGTGTACTGTTTTGCAGAGAATAGCGTATCCTTTTCTTTGAGGAGGTGAAGCTTGTTATCAGACTTTGCTTCTATAATCATTTCTTTAACTGTTACAGGAACTGCTTTGTTGCCAGGGATAATGTTTGATCCGATGGATAAAAAGATTTCGCTTCCCAAAGGATCTTCTATCTTTTCCAGGTATTCTTCCACGGCTTGTTTTCCTCTGGTTTCGTAAATTGCATAGGCCGCTTCCCCTATAAGGGTCGATGACCTGGCAATATTTGATTCCAGCTTTTCACGAAAGTCATTGCGGGCACCTTCTAACGATTTGCGGGAGAAGGTATAAGCAATAAGACTGCTGATAAGAATTGATACGAAAACCGTGAGGGCGAAACTTAAAAAGAGTTTGAAAAAAATTGAACGCATAATGTTACCAAACAAAATGGTTAAACTGGAAATATCCGTAATGAATCAGGCATCGACATAAAGGTAGCCAACGCCACGGACGGTTTTTATTCGTTCAACTCCATGGATATGGCTGCCGAGTTTTTTTCTAAGGCTGCTAATGTGGACATCAATACTCCGGTCAAACATGGCAAGTTTTCGATCAAATACGTCACGGGCAAGATCTTCACGACGAATGACTTGTCCGATATTAAGGACGAGCTTTTCCAGCAAAGAAAATTCAGCAGCGGTCAAAACCACCGCCTGTCCATCCTGGCTTACGGTTTGAGTTTTATAATCGATCACAAGATCACCCACTGTCAGTTGATTAGCCTTTTTTGGAGCATCCTTGTGAGTGGAACCGGTATTCCCCCTTCTTTGGATTGCACGGATTCTGGCAACAAGTTCCCTTGGATTAAACGGCTTGGGCATATAATCATCCGCTCCCATTTCAAGCCCCACAATGCGGTCTACTTCACCTCCTCTTGCAGTCAACATCAAGACAGGGACTTGTGAATGCAGCCGAATTTCCCGAAGGACATCAAAACCGTTCATACCCGGTAGCATAACATCCAGAACAATAAAGGAGTAGGTATTGGAACGGATCTTTTCCAGTCCTTCAATCGGGTCAAAGGCTGTTTCGATTATGTATCCTTCCTGTTCCAGATAATCGGTTAATAGCTCACAGAGCTCTGTGTCATCGTCTATGATTAAAATATGATCATTTGTTTTTGCTGTTTCGGTCATTGCAATCCTTAGGAAAAATAGCGAGGTGAATTGTCCATTGAGTAAGAGTATATGGATATTTATCTATATGCAATATGCCTTTGTGAAACGTACCTTTTGCAAAATCACCATTTTTTTGCCGTCATGTTTTGCTTCTGCTGTAATTTTCCATAAATAGTTTTTGTGGCCCTGGGTGGAAAGTTACACCATGGCCTATGGAATTCACCTAACTTTACATTTCTTTACAAAAATTGTCGGTAAGTTAACATACTTTTTTTTATGGTTGGCCGATACTGATTACACAGAAGTTTGGTCTGCTCCTATGGGGCAATGGAATTTTGGTACAATTAATGGTGGATGTTCAATATGGAGGTCACATTATGGTAAGCAGTATAGGTGGAAGTAGCAGTATGTTACATGCAATGTATGCCAAAAATATACAGCCAAAGGTGAGTCCTGAAGAAAAATTCAGTGAGCTTGACACGGATGGTGACGCTGTTCTTAGCGCATCGGAGCTAAAAGTTGTTGCAGAAGAGGTGGCAGCAAGGAGTGGTCAGAGTCTCAATATTGATGAGATGATCACAAGCTATGACGTGGATGGTGATGCAATGCTTGATCAAAGTGAGATGGACACTATGATGCAAGATGTTATGGAAAATGTTGCTCCCCCACCTCCCCCTGAAGATTCATCGGCAATGGTTATGCAGGCACTTTCCGCATATCAGGAAAATCAAGGGGAAGATGGGCTCGCCACGTTGTTGGAACAGTTAGGCTCAACAGAAATGGTCCCACCACCACCTCCAAGTCCCGAAGAAAAATTTAATGAGTTGGATAGCGATGGGGATGGGGTGCTGAGTGTTGATGAACTTGAGGCAGCGACCGAAGAACTTTCTTCGCTGACAGGTCAAAACATCGACAGTGAAGAGGCGTTGGCAACCTATGATGCCGATGGAGACGGAGCGCTCAGTATGGATGAAATGGATAGCATGATGTCAGATTTGCGAGAGGAACTTGGTCCCCCACCCAATATGAAAGAAGGAGGCAGCATGGCGGATGCATTGGCCGCATACTTAGCAGAAAGTGATGAGAATACCATGGATACCATATTGGAGATATTGGGCAAATATTCAGGGAATAGTGAGCAGAGTTCTCAGTCAGGTGTCAATATTGAAGCGTAACAACGTATTGTTCCAGGCATATACGCGGTATGCTTTTGGCTCACGGTCATAGGCAGAGTATGTGTTGAGTTTTCCAACTGTTGTATCCATACGATTTTGCCACCTTTCCTTTATCCTGGAAAGGTGGCATGTTTCCCATTTGTTTAATAGTGCGGTTATCATCATTGCCACTTTCCTGTTGTCTGCATGTACTGTGGTTGGACCGGATTACGTGGCTCCCGGGGATGGATGTGTCCCACAAGAGTGGAATAGTGTCGATTCCATAAAAGGTGCTGATGCATCTGTTAGAAACGAGGAGCTGAGCAGGTGGTGGCAGCAATTTCATGATCCACTCCTTTCCCGTTTGATTAACCTTGCCCTTGCAAATAATAAAGATCTGCACCAAGCAAGAGCAAGGCTCCGTGAAGCTCGCGCGCAAAAAGGAGTCACCGACGCGCAGCGATATCCATCACTGGATGCGACGGGAGCCATTGTCCGTAGCAATGGTGGTGATAATTCAGGTGATGATTCCTATTCAGTCGGTTTTGATGCGGGGTGGGAGATTGATATATTTGGTGGATTGAAACGGGCGGAAGAAGCAGCAGAAGCCAATATACAAAGCAATCTGGAAAGTTACAGAGATGTTCTTGTGTCACTTTCTGCAGAAGTAGCCCTGGATTATATAGAGTTACGAATACAACAAAATAACCTCCTGCTTGCCGAGGAAGCTCTTGATCTGCAGCAGCAAAATTTTGATCTGGTGAGCTATCAAGTGCAAGCGGGGGTAAAAGACAAAACAGCCCTTCACCAGGCCAAGTGCACGGTGGAAAGCAGTAAGGCGGTACTTTTTGCCATTAACACCAGTTTGAATGAAGCCAAAAATAGTCTTGCAGTTCTTACGGGAAATATTCCTGGTACCTTGCATAAGGAGCTGGATGATAGTGGACCCATTCCCGTTATATCTTCGTCGGTAACCGTTGGAATACCAGCAGAAACAGTACGAAGACGTCCAGATATTCGTAAAGCTGAACAAGATTATGCTGCCCAAACTGCAGAAATTGGTGTGGCCACCGCAGACTTATATCCAAAATTTACCCTAGCGGGCTCTATCGGTATTGAATCCCTTGATCTGATTGATGTATTCACCCTTAATAGTGCTATGTGGGGTATCGGGCCCAAGGTGAGCTGGAATGTGTTTGACGCGGGATCTATCCACAGAAATATTGATGTGCAATCAGCTAAACAGGAGGAGTATCTGTTTGCCTATGAAGAGGTGGTGCTAAATGCCATGGAAGAGGTAGAAAACGCTCTTACCGCCTATGCCTATGAACAGCAACGCAATCACTCGTTGCACCTTGTCGTGGACTCGAAGGCAAAAGCACTTGCCGCAATTACAGCACAGTATCAAGCAGGTACCATCGATTATATAACCCTTATTGAGAACCAACAATCTCTTCTTGAGGAAAAACAGAGCTTGCTGGAAAGCGATGGAGAGAATGGAAAAAATATTGTGCGCTTGTATAAGGCACTCGGAGGGGGATGGGAAACCCCTTGGGAACATGGACAGAATATAAACAATGAATCCTCAAGGTAGACAAAATATAGTGCAGCAGGATGATCTGATTTTGGAGCTCAAGGCATCAGAATCAGAAAGTCGGTTTCTTTCAAAGCGATGGCTAGTTTTCTTTCTTTTTTTTGTGAGCATTGGAGCAGTGTATTTTCTCTTTTTGCAAAAGACTGCCCCACAAAAAAATATCTTTTATAAAACGGCCCTGGTTGAGCGGGGGAAGCTTGCCGTGGTGGTGACGGCCACCGGGACGCTGCAACCCATTAACGAAGTGGATGTGGGGACGGAGGTTTCCGGGACCGTTCGCCATATTTACGCAGATTATAACGGTCGCGTTGAAAAGGGCCAGGTTTTGGCAGTCCTTGACACCAGTTCGTTAAACGCGCAGGTAAAACAATCAGAAGCCTTGCTTGCCTCAGCAAAGGCAGGTCTTTTGCAAGTTAAGGCGGATGTTTTGGAAGCAAAAAAAAACCTTAGTCGGATGCACCATTTGCAAAAATTGAGTAGTGGGGAACTTCCATCGTCTCAAGAACTTGACGTGGCGGAAATTGCACTGCAGCGTGCAGAGGCAGAAGAGGCCCAAAGCCTGGCAGCCATTGATGAGGCCGCTGCAAAACTGTCAATGGATCAGACAAATCTTGAAAAGGCGACAATTTTCTCACCTATTACCGGGATTGTGCTTGAGAGAAGTGTTGAGGTGGGGCAAACCGTTGCTGCTTCCCTTGAGTCTCCGGTGCTCTTTACCTTGGCAGAAGATTTACGAAAGATGGAGTTGCAGGTCAATGTTGATGAAGCAGATATAGGAAAACTACAAGAAACGCAACAGGCCAGTTTTACAGTCGATGCCTATCCAAAACGAACATTTCCATCAATAGTCAAACAGGTCCGTTTTGGTGCCCAGGAGGACGAGGGAGTGGTTACCTATATAACCATTTTGGAGGTCGATAATAGTGATTTTCCCCTGCGTCCGGGGATGACAGCCACAGCCGATATAGTTGTTAAACAGGTCGAAGACGCAGTGATGGTACCAAATGCAGCACTACGTTTTACCCCTAAAAAAATGGGGTCCAAGGGTGCTCCTCCTGCCAAAAGAAGTCTTTTGAGCAAAATTATGCCAGGTCCGCCCCGTCCTCCCTCGCAGCAAATGAAAAAATTGTCTCCAACCAATGGCCAATCCGCAGTATGGATTTTGCAAGATGGACGTCCCATGCAAGTCCCTGTCCGCACAGGAATCAGCAATGATTCCATGACGGAAATAGTGGAAGGAGATCTTGATGAGGGAGATCGGTTGATTACTGAGGAACAAAACGGGGAACAATAATGGACGCAGGGTTGACACCACAAATTGAATTTAGAGATGTCAGCAAAGTGTACGGTTTTGGGGATACGACCGTTAATGCCTTACAGAATGTTGATCTGCGAATATATCAGGGTGAGTTTGTGGTCATTATGGGATCAAGTGGATCTGGCAAATCAACCTGTATGAATATTCTCGGTTGCCTGGATACACCAAGTAGTGGTCGTTTCTTCTTTAAAAATGCTGATGTGGGTGCATTTAGCCGCAAATATCGTTCTCTTTTAAGACGTCATTATCTCGGTTTTGTGTTTCAAGGGTTCAATCTGTTGCAGAGGACTTCTGCCATTGAGAATGTGGAACTTCCCCTGATATACAAACGTATCGATCGTAGAACACGCTATACATTGGCCATGCAAGCCCTAAAGTCTGTTGGTTTGGCCGGCAGAGCACAGCATGCGTCCAATGCCCTATCCGGTGGGCAGCAACAGCGGGTGGCAATTGCCCGTGCCATTGTTACCGCTCCTTCTCTGCTGCTGGCCGATGAACCCACCGGAAATTTGGATACGGCGACAAGTATCGAGATTATGGAGCTGTTGACCGCGCTCAATAAGGAGCAGAATATAACCATCGTTATGGTTACCCATGAGCCTGATATGGCAAACTATGCCGATAGAATTATTCGATTTCGTGATGGACATGTTCTAACAGAAGAGTAGTTGGAGTGGATGGATGTTTGCAAATAGTGCATTGTTGGCATTTCGTGAGATTGGTCGAAACGTGCTACGTTCTTTTCTGACAATCCTAGGGATTGTTATTGGTGTGGCTTCAGTTGTTATTCTGGTTACCATGGGAAATGGCGCAACAGCCCAGGTTACTAAGCAGATAGCAAGCCTTGGCAGCAATCTGCTGATGATTCGTACGGGACAACATATGGGGCCGGGACAGAGTAGTAGTGCTCCTCCCTTTGATCTGGCTGATACCCGGGCCCTAAAAAATGAGATCGTTTCCCTGGCAGCAGTTTCTCCCTCTTCGTCGGAAATGATGGTTGCTGTCCATGGAAATAGTAACTGGAATACCAGAATCACAGGGATTGATAATGGTTTTTTTACCGTTCGTAACTGGAGTCTTTCTTCCGGCAGGTGTTTTCAGGAAGATGAAGTACATGCTGGCGCCGCTGTTTGCGTTATTGGCGCCACCGTAAGAGAGGAACTGTTTGGCTCCCGTGCACCCCTTGACAGCAAAATACGGATTGGCAACTTTTCTTGTAGGGTTATAGGAGTGCTGGGGGCGAAAGGAGAAACTTCTTTTGGTTCTGATCAAGACGATTTAATTCTTCTCCCTCTTCATACCTTCCAGCGAAGGATCGCCGGGAATACAGATATCAGTACCATACAGGTATCTGTGAAAGACGGCGAATCCACAGATAATGCCAAAAATGAGATTGAGCTTCTTCTGCGAAATAGGCGTCATATATCGGCAACGGAAGAAGATAACTTTCAAGTTATGGATATGAAGGAGATCAGTAGTATGCTCACCAGTACCACCCGCACCCTTACCACACTTCTTGGGGCAGTGGCTGCTGTGAGTTTGCTGGTTGGTGGCGTTGGTATTATGAATATAATGCTGGTCTCTGTCACGGAACGGACAAGGGAAATCGGTATTCGCCTGGCTATTGGCGCCATGGAACGTGATGTTTTACTGCAATTTTTGACTGAAGCGGTGGTTTTATCATCCTTTGGAGGGATTATCGGGATAGTGCTGGCCTTGCTAGGCTCTATCATCCTTTCCGATATGTTGCAGATCCCATTTCTTTTTGATCCCAAAATAAATGGCATAGCCTTTCTTTTTGCTGCCGGAGTTGGTGTGGTTTTTGGATATTTCCCAGCCAGAAAGGCGGCAATGCTTGATCCCATTGATGCTCTGCGTTACGAGTAAAAGGTGAAGGGTGCTGCGGGAGAGGAAGATCCCGCGCACCCTTCAGTTGGGGTATCAATGCAATGGAAAGAAAGTCCTTCTAGTTTGTACTCTGCGAGCCGCAGACATTCCTATAGAGCTGTAGATCTATTTTGACAAGGGGGTAGAGGGCCCTTCTGATGGCTTGATCGTCCCGGTCAAAAAGCGCTTTGTTTTTTGCCTTATTGTGAATGATGGTTTGTTCGCAATGAATGGCATCATATTGCCTGCAGAAATCCCTGGTAAACTTTCTATATTGTTCAGTAATGCCTATTTTTTGGAATTGTTTGAGGTTCTGTCTTGCATTGTCCAAATCGTAGCTTTTTACTTTTTGGGGATGGTAATCGAGAAAATATCGCGTTTGGCAATTATCAAAAAATTCAAGTTCGGCGCCGCTAAGCCCCTGCACAAAAGCATGTACCGCATCAGGCTTGTTAAGATTTATTCCCCGTATCTTCCTTGCCATATCCAGGACAACGGGATGATGTTGAAGGCAAAATCCCGACTTTGGCTTGTCCAGTATTGCCTGTACCCAGTTGAGGTGAGAATGGAGATGGCTGTACGGTTCCCGCAGTATGGTATAAAGATCGAACTGGGACAGGTTAAAGAACTTTTTTAATCTTCGCATGGGCAAGTGGCCCGCAATGTAATTGTATTTCTTTTTTAATGATGCGTAGCGGTTTTCATGTTCTATGTGGGTTATGGCGTTTTCAGGGGAAAAATAGCCTGTCGCAAAGGTGTTAAAAGAGGTGCCGGCTGTCTTTGGAATATGCATAAAGAGAACATGGGGTAATGGGTTTTTTAACACGGTGGTTATACGATTTGCAGGTACTATAACCAGCGGCTTATGATCATTATTGACCATGATGGAAATATCTCTTTTTTGCATACGGGAATATATTTCCGGCATAGAGAACGTGAATCCACAGTATCCCGAAGGGTGTCTTCCATGGGCTTGCAGATCGCTTCTTTTCTGATTTGCAAGGGTCGCGCCCAATCTTTTGTCTCCAGCAAAGAAGTTTAGCGTTACAGGACTGCTTTTACGAAAGCGATTAAAGCACCATCCAGAGAGTAACTTGTTGTTTGTAATGTCAATTGAACATGCATAGAGTAAATTTCGCATTGTATTCTTATAACGGTTGTGAAGGTTTAGCAGGTTTATCCATTAAGGTAACAGTTGCCCATAGTTGTAAAGATTCTTGGCGGTCCTTAGCCGGTGGCCCTCCATTTGGTGGTATGCCACCGCCTCCCATGGGTGGGCCGTCCGGTGGTGGGCCACCAGGACCTCCCCTCGCCATTTGGCCCGTAGGGGGATGGCCCATATAGGGATTGTTTTGCGGCCCTCCACTTTCAAAACCTATGCTAATGGTATGTTCTTGCGAGCTGCTGGAAAAGGGCAGTTGGAGTTCATAAATGAGAAAATTTAGTTTTACTCCCAGATGGGCGCGGATACCCATTTGCGCAGCTTCACTTGTTGACACTACTTGACGATGATGGCCACCCACGTCGCCTTTTAGGATAGCCAGCGAATAATCCTTTTCTGTGTTCACTCTCTGCAAAGGTGATTGCTCCGAAATGTTATCCTTTGGTTCTCCAGGGCGCATGTGACCATCGTCATTGTTGTTATGTTCCTCTGCCACAGGAAAACAAATGCCACCTTTTTTTTCGTTATTGCCAGCTTCGTCAATCCAGATAGAGAGGCCGTCTCGTAAGATGGACGACTGCATATCGTGATCCTTTGTCAGCAGACGAATATAGATGTGAGACGCATCGTTGAGCACAGATATGAGTAGTGTTGAGTCCTGTATCAAATAACTGCCTGAATCAGGCCATTCTGAGATATCGCCATCAATGCTAATAGGTTCTGTACGCCACTGGCTCACCAGCTTAACCTCTTCATTGCATCCGTAGAGAGAAAAGAGGGTGAGTGCCAATAACAGAATAAAGCCAAGTCCCATATTTCCAGTTATCATGGGCGTTCGCCTCTGTGATGTGGAGGTGCAGGGTGATGCCCAGCTCTTCCCGGTTCCATTTCACCCTGAATTTTTGTAAAGAGTGCAAGCTGCTTTTCATCTAATATTTTACCAAGGCTTTTCTGCAGTTCTGCATGTTGGGCAAGCATTGCTTTATGCAATGTAAGTAATTCTTCTTGGTTGATTCCAAGATTTTCCAAAACAGTTTTCTGCTTAATAGATTCTTGTCTGATAAACTGAGCGATGATTTCTGTTTGATCCCTGTCTAAAGGAAAAGCGTCTTTGAAAAGTGCAAGCTTTTCTTCATCGCTTAACACAAGGTAGGCAAAGGGATACTTATGAAATACTTCCTTTTGGGCTATTTCCAGCTGTTTTTCATTGAAGACGCTTATTAAACTTTTGGTGGCGAGCATGCTAAATTTACCTGAAATACCATGTAGCAACTCCATATCATGGTGATTTATGGAGGAACTTCTTTGGAGTTCATCCATCTTCCTATGGTTTTCGTCCAGGAGTGCATGGACCAGAGTGAGTTGCTCTTCTGTTGCATTTAACGCCATCTGCATCAGGGTCGATGGCCCTCTTTCATGGTCAGGTTTTGGGGGAGGTTGCTGGCCGTTGGCAACGACACCAAATGCAGCAATGGCCAAAGCAAGAACGGTAAAAAAAACAGTTTTTGAACGCATAATAAACTCCAGTAGTAATAGTAGTGAAAATAATTGCCACCGTCTGAAAAGTCAGATAATGGTCTTCGGTCTGGAGTTTGATTTACTGCATCCCTTCTCTGGTTGCCGTTAAGCTTGGGTTAAGTTTTGTAAAGTTGTGTGGACAGGTCCCAGGCGCGGTCTTTCTACTCACCTGTTAACTCCCCTATGATGAATATAGGGGTTCCCGCTTTATAGTAGTTCCTAAATCCACATCTATACGATTTTCCCAACTCGTATATTATTAATTTTTCGTGAAACCATAAGGGGGAAGGATGTCATTTTTCAAAATATTTACTCCAGTATCGTATTGGATTTTGATTGTGTTATGGTCGTCTATTTTTGTTTTTTATCTAAGGCGTATTGTCTCCAAAAAAATGAAAAATAAGCTCCTTGGCACCTTGTTGGTCATTTTGGCCATCGATGCTTTTCGTACTCTCTTTGAAAGTGTTTATTTCGGTCTTTGGTACACCTCACTCGTTGGCTTTATTCCCCAATCGATTCATAAGGTTCTTGTGCAACCGGCCAATGTCTTTATCCCCAAATTTATAAATGTAATCGCTGCCATTTTGATCATTATTATGGTTCTGCGCCGGTGGATTCCCCAGGAAGAAGAGGAACGAATAAAAGAGAAAGTAAGAGTCAAAGAC
>JBNKKR010000001.1:37607-182286 GCA_050291935.1 Desulfocapsaceae bacterium
TGGAACGGCAAATAGCAGTACAAAAGGAAACTGAAGAGCTTTTACATGCTGTTATTGAAGCAGCCCCTGTTGCTATAATCGGTCTTGATTTGGACGGTAATGTGCAAAACGTATGGAATCCGGCTGCTGAGAAGATGCTTGGATGGAAGGCGGAGGAGGTGATGGGGCGTCATCTTCCTACTGTGGACACTACAAATGAGGAAGAGTTTAGGAAATTTCGAGAAATGGTTCGCCAGGGCATGACGTTAAATGGCATTGAGGTGCAGAGGCAAAGACGCGATGGCTCACCCATTGATTATAGTATTTACGGATCACCGCTGCGCGATGTGGATGGTGGAATTATTGGTAATATCGCGGTGCTTGTCGATATAGGGGAACGGAAAGCAGCCATTAAGGCCATCCGCAAGAGTAATACGGATTTGAAAAGAAGGAACGAGGAGCTTGATAACTTTACCTTTATCGCCAGCCACGACTTACAAGAGCCACTCAGAAAATTGATGGCATTTAGTAACCTTTTGGAAAAAGATCTGGGTGATCAGGTTGATGACAATGTAAGGAAAGATATTCATTTTATCAGTGATGCGGCAAGGCGAATGGATACCCTTATCCAAGATCTTCTTGCCCTGTCACGCTCAAGTCGTCATGAACTTGTCTTGCAGGAGCTACCCTTGACCGATTGCGTTGAGGATGCCCTGTATGCACTGAGTTCTGCCATTGAAGAAAAAGAGGCGAAGATCAATATCGAACCGCTGCCGGTAATACAGTGTGATAAGCGCCTGGTGACTCAACTTTTTCAAAACCTTATCGGCAATGGTCTGAAATTCAGTCATGAAATTCCAGCTCAGATCAGGATTACTCAGGAAGAAAAAGATGGGGATATCGTCTTTGGCGTGCAGGATAACGGCATTGGTATCTCAGCTGATTATTTTGGCAAGATATTTCTTCCTTTTAAACGTTTGCACGGTAAGACAGAGTTTCCTGGGACCGGTATGGGGCTTGCCATTGTCCAGAAAATTGTCGAGCGACATGGTGGGAAAATCTGGGTTGAATCGGAAACAACAAAAGGCTCCCATTTTCGCTTTACCCTTGGTTGTGGCGAATAGCCAAAGACTATGATGAAATGGTGAAGAAAGAAGGAGAAAGAAGAAAAATGGAAGAAGTATCGAGAAGACCAGCAGTTATCCTGCTGGCCGAGGATGACCCTGGTGACCAGGAGTTGACCCGTTGGGCCTTAACCGAAGGCAAGATTAAAAATGAGCTCCATATTGTTGAAAATGGCGAGGAAGCTTTGGATTATTTATTGCGGCGGGGAAAGTATAAGGACCCTGGGTTTGCCCCCTGGCCTGATATTTTTCTTCTGGATCTCAATATGCCGCGTATGGACGGGCGAGAGGTTCTTGAAGAGCTCAACAAGAATAAGGAGTTGCTGCCTCATCTGTCCACAGTGGTCCTTACTACCTCGAAGCAGGAAGAAGATATTTTGCGGAGTTACGATTTAGGGGTTAAGTCATTTATAACAAAACCACTTGATTTTACACAATTTATAAAGGTTGTCCAAGTTTTAGAACATTATTGGCTGGAGATCGTTGTCCTGCCAAAACGACTTGGATAACATCGTGGAAACACAAAGCCAGCAGTGAGCTCTTACTGGAGAGATTATGGACGAAGTTTTTAAAAAAGTGTTGATACTTGCCGTGGATGATGATCCGGGAGATCTGGAATTGTTAAAGCGTAAGCTCCTTAATATCAAAGATCCTTTCGTTGAGGTTATTGCTTGTCTCTCCTGGCGTGAGGCCAGGAGTAAATTGGAGCATCATCCTATCCAAATTGTGGTGGTTGATTATCTGTTGGGGGAAAGCACTGGATTGGACATTTTGACCTCGTTGCGAGAACAAAAGGATGATCGACCGGTTATTGTATTAACGGGAAGAGGGGATGAAAAAATTGCAGCTCAGGTGACTCGTGCAGGTGCCGATGACTATTTAATTAAGGGAGAGTTGACTTCTGACATGCTGCGCCGCTCAATTACCATGGTGTTACGTCAGTATTCCCTGAGAAAAGAAAAAGAGGTGTTGGCCGAAGAGCTGCAACAGGCCAGACGTCTTGAAGAGATTGGCACCATGGCTGCAGGATTGGCCCATGATTTTAATAATATGCTTACCGCAATTCTTGGTCATATTGAACTTATAAAAATCAAAAGTGTTGGCCGTAATGTCCAGGAGGATATAACCGTCGTGCAAGGAGTTTGCATGCAGATGGCTGAGCTTGTACAGACGCTGTTGAGTTTTAGTCGGCATGATTGTTCGCATATCGGACCAATAAATGTGCAGGAGTCTTGCAGGGAGATTCAGATGATCCTTAGGCACTCACTTCCCAAAAATGTCAATATGCAGCTCCAGGCACCAGATACACCTTTGGTTATCAATGGCTCAGCGGCCAATTTACAGCAAATTCTTATGAATCTTTGCCTCAATGGTGCCGATGCCATGCCAAATGGCGGTATTTTGACCGTAAAAATGGATGAGGTGCTTATTACTGCTGATCAACTGGCCAAATATCCAGATCTTACTGAGGGGCGTCATGTGGTACTTGAAGTGCGAGATACAGGTGATGGCATTGCTCCTGGAATTAAAGAGAAGGTGTTTTTACCCTTTTTTACTACTAAAGGATTTTGCAGTAAAAAAGGGACCGGACTTGGTCTTACTCTGGTTTGGCAAAACGTGAAGAATCTTGGGGGATTTATTTCTGTCTGCACTAAACCTGGAAACGGCACCACTTTTCGTATTCTCTTTCCAATTGTGGAGGAAGCATTGCCAAAACCGAACGTTGACCTGCCTGAAAAAGAACCATTTAGAGGTGAAGAGACAATTCTCCTTGTTGATGATGAAGAAGTGGTTCGGGATGTGGCCAGCCGCATTCTTCAACATTTAGGCTATAAGGTTTACACAGCCTCCGACGGCTATTCGGCAATTCAAATTTATAAGGTGCTGCACGTTGATATCGATATGGTATTGCTTGATATCTCCATGCCGAGGATGGATGGTAAATCGTGTATCAAAGAGCTGATGGCAGTAAATCCAACAGTCCCTGTACTCTTTGCCAGCGGTCACGATTTGACTGAGCACATCGATGAGCTGATTAGTCTTGGGGCAAAGGGGATGATTCAGAAGCCTTATCAAATCCACACGTTGTCTCGTAGAATTCGGGCTGTTTTAGAAGGGTCGCTCCAAGAAAAGGCCATCGTCTCGTTGGCATCATAATGGAGAAAATAATTGGAAATCTTTACCGCTAGTATAGGTAATCCATTAAATTAAGAGCAGATACCCTTGCAGTAACCTGCATGGTTGCTTCCAGTGAAAGCTCCATCTTGCTGATTTCTGAAAGCACCGCTGTAAGGTCTGTATCCTGGTTGCGCGAGAGGGTTTCTTGACACAGGAGTACTGCATTTTCGTGCATTTCAATCACGTCATCAATTCGGGCACAGTTGTTTCCAAGATAGCTTTGTTGGGTTCGAATCTGGGTTGCAGCGTCTTCAAGGGGAGATATCTGGCTGGATATGGTTGCGCCATTACCACTCTGAATGGCGGTGTGTAAGTCATCGAGGGTTGCAAAAAGATCAACCGGGCTTATAAATAACTCTTCCCCGGTAATATTTTTCCCCATTGTTATGCCAGCACTTATTGGAAGCATCTGGTGATCACTTGTCCCGTTGTAAACCACCGGGTCTCCGGAAAAGGGAATATTGTCATCATCGTATCCGGCAAAGATATATTTGCCGTCTACCTGTGCATTGGCAAGATCCAGCAACGTATCTTGAAGTTGCTCAACTTCACTGGCATAGGTGTTCCGGTCAATTTGTGAGAGTGTGTCATTTGCTGTGGCAACGGCTATCTCAGATGCTCTATCGAGGAGTTCTACCACGGAATCAATGTAAGTTTCCGCGGTGGATAGACTGTTTTGTATGTTTTGGCAATTTTCAATGTACTGTTCTCCAGCAATGATGGCTTTTCTATCACTTACTATTGCACGAACCAAAGAAGGATTATCCGATGGTTTTGCCACTTCAACACCCGTTGATGTTTTTACGTATAGCTGGTTAAGCGTATTGGAATTTCTTGTCAGGTTATACTGCAAAGTGTTGTAGGCAGAGGCGTCTCTTGTGATTATCATTGTTTTTCCTATAAGTGAAGAAGGGTATCTAACATCTCTTTGACCACTGACAAATAGTTTGATGCAGCTTCATATCCGGTCTGGTACTGAACAAGGCGCAGCATCTCTTCATCTGTTGAAACTCCAGCTATTTCATCCCGTTTACTGAGTAGTTCATTGAAAAGCTCCGTGCTGTTGCTTAATTTTTCTTCATTGGAACTCACTGCAAGCCCCGCTTTTGCGGCAATCCTTGCATATTCTTCCTGGAAGGTGGAATTGTTGATGGTTTCACTGTCACGGAGCTCAGCCATTGCCAGGATCACGCTGTTGTCACCGCTAAGCCCGGTTGTTCCGGCGGCAACCAGCGAAGGGTCATCAATATTACGCGTGATCGAAGCTGCCGCCCCTTCCCATACTGGGGCTAAGGGATCAACGGGGGCAACAAGACTAAAGAGATCTGTTCCCGTTGTGCCGTTTTGGTCGATTCCTGTTGTGTGTATTGCATTGACTTGTGTTGCCAGTTCGTAGGCTAACTTATCAATATCGTTTTTAATTTCAGGGAGATTGTCGTCTCGAACCGTAAGCAATCCTTTCAATGTCCCTCCGAAATCATCTCCATCAAGACTGTAGCTTGATTGTCCACTGGCAAGTGAGACCTGGGTTAGGCCATCAACACTATTTGTGGTGAACGTTGAAACCACACTTCCAGTTACCAGAGGCAGACCATTTTCCAGCTGCAAACAGACCATTCCATCTCCATCACTATATATTGTAGCACCGCATGTTTCGCTTATTTCCTGCACCAACAGATCACGTGTATCCTGGAGGGTATTGGCACTGTTACCGCTGGCCTCTGCCTGCATTATGCTTAGGTTAAGCTTACCGACTTGCTCTATTTGTTCATTGAGTGATGGAATAAGGGATTCAATACTTGTGTTGATACTGTTTGTGACATCGCTGAGTTGTTGATCGATGGTTTGAAAACGAGAACAAATATTTTCAGTCTCCTGGAGGAGTAGTTGTCTCTCGGTGCTTCCATCGGGATTATTGGCTAGGTTTTCAAGGGCTGAAAAAAAACTGTCTATATCGCTGGAAAGGCTTGAATCGGTGATGTCAAGAATCTGTTCTATGTCGCCAAGCGGTGTACTTGCTGCTTCATATTCACCGTATATGGCACTTTGATTGACCAGTTGGCTGGTAATAAAAATATCTCCTGCCCGGTCGATGGTATTGATGGTGCTGCCGGTACCAAACAGTAGCCCTCCCTGCAAAAGTGGTGTGCTGCTGGTAGCCGAGGCCGTTTGTTTTGAATATCCTGCGGTGTTTACATTGGATATATTATTTCCCGTGACCTGTACTCCAGTCTGGTTTACAAAAATACCCGTTGCACCGGTATATAATGAAGTTATCAGGTTGCCCATTTCTACACTCTTTGTTTCATTATTTTAGGACAAATTTGGAGCTGTTGTGACTGCCCTTTTCTTGAATAGGTGATGCTTGCCCGCCTGGACACATCCCTGCGTAAGGTGCGGATTAATGTAAAACCTGCCTTGAGTAACATGGCGTTGCGTCTATTATTTTTTCTGATTTTAACGGCCAGGTCATAGCTCTCATCGTCCATTATCCGCTCCGCGTTTTGCATCATGATAAGACAGGTGTTTTTTTCGTGTTGAATATTTTCGAGTGATTTCATTTGGCCGTAAATAATGGCGGTTCTCTCCCTTGTCACCAGGTTGTCCAATACTTTAAGATAGTGTTTCAATGTAGATCGCTTTGCCATATTTCTCTCCAAGAGTAGTGTTAGCGGATAAGGTTGAGTACTTCATTGAGCATGTCATCGGTGGTGGTGATCACCTTGGAATTTGCTGAATAGGCATTTTGTATTGTAATAAGATCAACAAATTCAGCTGAAAGGTCGACATTGGAAAGTTCCAATGCTTGGGTGATAAGTGTCCCCTGGGATGCACCAGGATAACCAAGGGTTGGCGTTCCTGATTGGTTGGTGGCTAAAAATAGGCTACCACCTGCACTGTCCAAACCGTCCGGGTTGGTAAAGGTGGCAAGGGAAATCATGGCCACTTCTATGGATTCTCCATTGGAATACACGGCGCTTACGGTACCGTCTTCTGCTATATCAACAGAGGTAACTTCACCCGATGCATAACCATCTTGATTTTGTGAAAATACAGTGGAATCGCTATCAAATTGAGTGGTATCAAACGTAAAGGTAATATCCTGGGTCGCATCGGAGCCATTTTCCCACGTTATTGCGCCGCTGGTTCCGGTATCTCCGGTTAGTAGATTTCCATCTACGTCAAATGTGATAACCCCACTGGAGAGGACCGTTTGATCGTTGGCTCCACCTGCAGCAAGTTCATCGCTTTCCACAGCAATATTCCATTCCCAGGTTTGATCGGCTGTTTTGGTGAAGTAGCAGGTGGTGAGATGTGCTGTTCCCAAAGAGTCATAAATGGTGGCGGTTGTCACGTAATTGGAAGTGGCATCCGCATCTGCGATATCAAATACACCAAGAATATCTGAGTTTGAATCAAGATTGGTTTGAAGCGTTACGTTTTCCGTCTGTTTGGCGGCAATCTGGGAAATATGATCCACCTGGATATCGCCAAGTTGCCCGTTCACAAGTTCGCCATCATCGTTAAATGGTGAGCCTTGAACCCTATAGCCATCAGCGTTTACAAGGTATCCAGAAGAATCAAAACTCAATGATCCGTTTCTTGTGTAGTAATAGGTGTCTGTCTCAGGGCTGCTGACGATGAAAAAACCATCTCCCTGGATAGCAAGGTCGGTGGCACTTTCCGTTGCCTCATATCCTCCCTGGCTAAAGTTGGTTGATACCGATTGGATTTGCGATCCCTGACCGACCTCAGAGTTGCCACTGGAGCTGGCGATTCGTGAGGCAAGCAGATCTGAAAAGACAGTGGAGCTGCTCTTAAATCCTATGGTGTTTGTATTGGAAATATTATTACCTGTTACTGTCATGGCCTGGGAACTGCTTTGTAAGCCACTGATAGCCGTATACAGCGTACTGGAAAGTCCCATTGCTTCCTCCCTCACACCATTTTCCATGGTGTCTTGTTGATGGTACAAATCTAGCTCTAACAGTTTTGCTGTTAGAAAGAGTCGCATCCTTGCAATGAAAAATCCCTTCCTGGATAAGTTTTGCAAGCCATCAGCAGTGTGCATGTGGCTCGCTGTAAGCATGTATCGGCAGTAATTAATACAATTATTCATGTAAGTTATGTCATGTGTGGCGTTAAATTATATTGTGGAGGTATTACTAATTTGCGTGTGTAACATTGTGTTCATTGGTCAATCGTTGAAATATCATAGGGTCGTTTTTTAAGAGTCTGGAGTTTAGAATATGCCCGGTTGGAAAATAGAAAGGGCAGCGGAAGGGGTGACCCAGTGTAAAAGATACGAACAGGCTTCACTTATCACTTGTCGGCGGATGATTTACTGCTGTTGCTCCGGGAGAAGCGCTGACAGCCGCCGGATATATCCTGGCCGGACAGTACTGAGCCAGAGTCCGAGTTGTCGAGCTGTTTGCCGATTTGCATAACCACGCAAACAATGCGCCTGGATATTATCTCTTTAAAAGAGATAGTTTTTTCTTGAAGTATCTCTTAAAAAGAGATAATGTCTTCGGTATGAAGGTAATAATTCAACAGCTTCTTGACGACTTTTATGAACGTTCTCTGCCGAAAGTGCAAAGCAGAGAGATGAAATTCACGTTGCTTCAAGGGAAGGCAACGATAATCATCGGTATGCGTCGTACAGGAAAAACGTTTTTTTGCTACCAGCAGATGCAGTCATTACTTGGTAAAGGCATTTCACCTGACCGACTTCTTTATCTGAATTTTGAAGATGATCGGCTTCTTGGGTTTCACGCTGAACATTTTCAGATAATTCTCGATCTTTACTACACAAAATTCCCTGATAACCGTGATCTCCCCTGCTACTTTTTCTTTGATGAGATCCAGCGTATCGAATATTGGGAGTCGTTTGTGAGAAGGCTGCTCGATACCGAAAACATTCGGATATGCCTCACCGGATCCTCCTCAAAGCTTCTCAGCAGTGAGATCGCCACCAGCCTCAGAGGACGCGGTATCAGGACGGAAATGTTTCCATACAATTTCAGTGAATTTCTCCGTCACCAGGGCCTGTTTGAGAGCCCTCCTGTTAGCTTTGGAATCAGAACTGCGGCAAAACTTCGCAAGGCAGTACTTGAGTATATGCAGATTGGTGGTTTCCCCGAAATCCAGCAACTGGATAGTCTCCTGCGCAATGAGATCCTTCAGGGATATGTTGATTCTGTCCTGTTAAAAGATGTGGTCGAACGGTATCGAGTGAGTAATGCACTGGTTCTTAAACACCTTGTGCATCATGTCATGCATGCGTCAGGATCTAAATTCAGCATTAATAAATTTTATAACACTCTGAAAAGTCAATCTATCAAATGCACAAAGAACAAACTCTATGAATATCTTGATTATCTAATGGAGGCATATCTTTTTTATCAGGTTCCCATACACAGTCGCAGCGAAAAAGCACGACTGATTAATCCTGCCAAGATATATACGATTGATACCGGACTGTTGGCGGCAATGAGTTTTCGCAACTCTTCTGATCGTGGTCCACTCCTCGAAAATCTGGTCTTTATCCATCTCCGTCGCCTGGGATATGGACTGGAATATGTCCACCCCGAAAAAGGCGGCGAAATTGATTTTTTTGCCCGTCACCCGTTGAGCGGGAAGGTTAAGTTCATCCAGGTCTGCTGGGACATAAGCGATCCCGAAACATTAAAGCGTGAACTTAAAGGACTGAATAATGGTATGGCCGAGTTTGGTATTACCCATGGCACAATTGTTACCTTCGATGATGAAGTCGATTTGGCTGACGATACTATCTCTGTTATACCTGTCTGGAAATGGTTGCTTGATCAGACCCTCACCTGTTCAAACTGACTTGCATAATCACTCACTCTATCACTTGTGGTGCTATCTTTCAGCGGCAAAGAGGTACCCTTTGTTTCTCACTGTTTTTATCATTTGTGGCAGGTCGGTATATGGAGCCATTTTAGAGCGTATCCTCGCAATATACATGTCAATTGATCTGTCGTAACCATTGTATTCAATACCAAATACATCTTTATACAGATGGTCTCTGTCAAGGGTGGTACAGGCATTTTTGGCCATATACCAGAGAAGGTCAAATTCTCTTGTGGTAAAGGGTATCTCTTCCCCAAAATACGACACACGGCGTAATCCGCCATTTATTTCAAGTCCATCAAAGACGAGGTTGGCGGGAACCACTTTGTTGTTGTTTCGACGTATAAGGGAGCGGATGCGTGCTAACACCAAGAGAGGAGAAACCGGTTTTAGTAAAATATCATCTATCCCCTGTTCATACAGAAGAACTTGCATCATTTCATCCATATTTTCGCTGAGCACCATTATCAGGCCGTTATGGATGGCCCGTAAGTGAGAATAGGATGAGAGTTCATGTAAAGAAAAAGTTGCAGGTTCGATAAGCAGCAGATCCCTTTTTTTTATAACCACTCCATTTGCAGTTCTTTTTTTCCATGGATGCAGGTTAACAGTGAAATTTTCTTTTTCCAACACCTCAAAGAGAGGCGTTGAACCGTCACTATCATCTGTAAAAAAAACAACTGTTTTTGAAGAGGAAGCATTGACCTGTGACATAGAGCATTATTTTTTTAATATTTATTGATGTTAAGAATCTATTTACTGGGGCAAATGGCTTTTTATCTACTTAATAGCAATTGCCTCCGTAGCTCTATTTATCGGCAATATTTTGCATATGGTCTGTAAAGAGATGGTAAAGTTTTGTAAAGTTGTGTGGCAAAAATAGGAGAGTATGTCACTGCATATGCGTTATATTGGTCTAAGCAAGAGCAGGTTGTTTTCTTTTGAAAACAACCTGCAAGGGGATTTGTATTGGCTAGAGAATAGCAAGCGAAAAGGAGGCTAATGTGTTTAGGAGTAGCTTTCAAAAAAACTCGTAAGGTAGTCGCCTTGGGAATTTAGACTGCTTACCAGAAGCTCCATTGCGGCAAACTGTGCTTCCAGGGTTTCTTGTCTTTTTTCTAAACGCGTTTCCATTGCTGAAATTCTCTCATCGAGTCTGGTCGTTTCCTTGTCTATGGAACTTTCTTTGGTTGCATAGAATCCCGTTGTGGAGTTTAGAATTTCATTCATGTAGTCATCCATACGGTTCATAATTCCTTCACTATCGTCATCGCCCAGTAATGTAGTAATAACCGCATCCGAATCTTCTGCCCAGGCTTCGCTCAGGACGTCGGTGTCAAGGCTTAATTCGCCTGTTTCCCAGTCAGATTCTATACCCAGCGAAACAAGATCTGTACCGGTGAGAAAATCTTTTAGACTGCGCTGGATATCTTTCATTGAAAATGCAAGGGTTGAGTCGCTTGCAGAAACGGTGTCGATATAGTCGGCAATGCTGTTGTAGATGGAAACCAGTTCTTCCAACTGGGTTGTAACTACTTCCTCACTATTGGAACTAATGGTAACATTTTCTGCCCCGGAATCACTCTCTGCCAAAAGCGTTATGGTCATACCGGGGATGGCCGTTGTGATGGTGTTACTCGTACTGGTGTACTCAATTCCATCAATTTCAAATTGTGCCTGGGTCGCTTCCACCGTGTGACCGTCCGTTTCCGTATCAAAGACTATGCTGCCTGTTCCGGTAATTTCAACCGTTTCACCAGCTGTGTCTGCAGTTAAGAGAAGATGGTAACCGTCCTCAGTACCAACATTGGTAATCGAAGCGCTGACGCCATACTCTCCCTCGGTAATCAAATCGACCAGTTCAGTAAGGGTGACATCCTCGTAGCTCAGTGTTTCTTCACCAAATTGCAGTTCACCCGTAAGGGTTGTTTCGTCGGTGTCTGCAAATCCTTCATCACTAATATCTTTTTGTTGCTTGGCAAGGGAGTTTACCTCGATGGCATAGGTCCCCTCATCCGATAACAGGCTTGTACTCACCGTAAAATGATCGGATCCATTGTTTGTAACATTAAAAGAAGTGAGGTCACCTTCACTGTTCATTGAGACAACGGAAGAGTAAAAGTTATCCAGCAGGGTGTTGAATTCGGAGTAGACATCCAACTTTGCCTCTAGGTACTCTTGCTTTTCCTCCATTGTGGTAATGGGAGTACTTTCCAGCTCTATTATGGACTCCACAATAGATGCCGTATCAACGCCGCTTGCCAATCCTGAAAATGTTATGGACATTGCTATCTCCTTTGCGCAGGATAGTAGTTAGTGATTTACCCGTACCTTCACCTGTTGCAATTATCGTCATGTAAGATAAGGAAATATATTGTATTTCAGTAAGGTAAGACGCATATTTGTTGCAATGAGATAGTGAAAAAGTGTCAATTGTAACAATATGTAAAGCGAAATGTTTTTTAAGAAATCATAGAGGAATGGTTTTGCAGATATCTTACAAATGGGAAAACATATGACAAGAGGAGCTGATAATAGGCGGAGTTACATTGCTCCTGCGCTTAAATCGATTCGGTAAAAATGACCTGATTGCGTCCTTGTTCTTTGGCTCGGTACAGTGCAGCATCGGCTGCCTGCACCAACACCTCAGGGGACCTGTTTGTATCGGGAATCGTGGTAGAAACACCGATACTAACTGTTACATATTGAAGGGGAGAGCGCTCATGGACAATGGCTTGTTGTTGTAATTGGGTGCAAACATTTTTTGCAATTTGTTGGGCACTCTCAGCAGAGGTCACAGGGGCAATAAAGACAAACTCTTCTCCGCCGTAGCGAGCAACCAAGTCACCGGTGCGGCAGATGGTTGCCGAAAATAGTTTCGCTACCTGGCGCAGACATTCGTCACCTTCCTGGTGCCCGTAGTAATCGTTATAGTTTTTGAACCAGTCAATATCAAGCATCCCCAATGAGAGGGATTGCCCCAGGCGGGCTGCCCGAATCCACTCGTTCTTCAATGCCTCATCGAAACAGTATCGGTTGGCAATACCTGTCAAACTATCGGTCACCGTGAGGGCTTGGAGCTTGTCATTAAGGACTTGCAGTTCGTTGGTACGCTCTGCGACTTTGCTGTCAAGGTGTCGGATATTATCTTGTAAATGGTCAACCATACCGTTAAATGCTGTTGCGACAACCCCGATCTCGTCATCTCGGTTTATATGGCAGCGTGCGTCAAATTCACCGTTTACAACCCGCAATGCCGTATCGCTTAAATGACGCAAAGGATCGGTCAGTCTTTTGGTAAAGAGGTAGGTCAACAGGACACTGAAGAGCATGGTTGCGGTGAAGACCATCACCACTCGCCGTCTCAGGATCATCGCACTTTCATCAAGTTCAGCCACATAGACAGAGGTACAAATATACCAGTCAAATGGTTCAAAGTATCGCACCCATGAGATTTTCTCATAGCTATAGTTGTCGGGATCGTTTGGCCTGTCCCAAAGATAGTGCAGCCCTTCTTGTTTGTCGGCCAAATTCATTAAGATCGGAGCAATAGGCGTATTTGTTGACGGATTGCGAAGCATTGAAAAATCAGTCCCTTCTATATTGGTATTGGGGTGGATAACCATGTTTTTATTCCCGTCAAAGATATAGACATAGCCCGATTTGGCAAGATGTGTTGTTCGTAGCCGCTGACGAAGATTGTCGATGGCGGCCTTTTGTTTTAAGTGGACAGTGGCTTCCACGTCGTCCAGATAGATGCCTGTGCCGATAACAAGATTAAAAAAAGGAATTAGTTTGTAATAACTGAGTTTCTCAATGGGTTGTTGATCAGCAAGACGGTGCCACCAGTACGAGTAATACCCCTCTTTTTTAGAGAGCGCACCTGCCACCATCGGAGGTACAATAAGTTTTCCTCGTAAATCACGCTGTTGTGAGAAATCTGCGTTATTTAATTTTGGATCTGGATGAGAAATCAGAATAGAGCCGTAATTTGAGGCCCAGACATAATCGTCATGACCGTAGGTTATGTGACGGAGCTCGTTAAGCAGCTTTTCCAGATTCTGTTCTTTTGTGATTTCGCCGCTTTGTACCTCTTTTTCAAGCATTGTAGCTCGTGCTTCAACGATGTCGACGATGTTGCGTAATTGAGATTTTCTTTCCAGAATTACGGAGTTGCGGTAATTTTCGAGCTCAAGGTTCATCTGTTCAACCATTTCATATACATTCTTTAAAATGGTTCGTCCGGCGTTTTCCTCAATTCTGTTAACGGTGTTTTGGATAAAGGGGACAGCCAGCAGGTACATAATGGCAAATAACAGGCTGGTAATCACCGCTGTGGTTGTGAAAAGACGGGCAAAAAGAGTCCATTTAAAGCGTATTTCCATGATGGTTTTTTGGAGTCCTGCTTCAGAGTTTTTTTAACGTACTAAAAAACAACTATTCGATACAGTTATCTTATCAGGACATTATCCATAAAAATATAGAAAAAAATGTGGAAAATGCATAAATGAGGGAGTAAGTGGTAATTTCAGAAAATAATCCATCAGGGTGATAATAGATCGGGTAGTAGACCGCAAAGAAACGGATAGGTGCTATATATGAATATCGAAGCCATTGATCATATTGTATTGACGGTTAAAAACGTGGAAACAACCTGCGCATTTTACACAAGGGTTCTTGGCATGAGAGTCGTAACATTTGGTTCCAACAGAAAGGCTCTTGTATTTGGTGCGCAGAAGATTAACCTGCATCAGCATACACAAGAATTTGAACCAAAAGCAGATAAACCTACGCCGGGATCTGCGGATCTCTGTTTTGTTACAAGAGTGCCGATGAAACAGGTATGTGAGCATTTTCGTGTGGAAGGTATTGATATTCTAGAAGGTCCGGTGCGACGTAGCGGCGCAGTGGGACCAATCGAATCGGTCTATTTTCGAGATCCCGATGAAAATCTTATCGAAGTCTCAAACTATCTTGATCAATAAAGAACTTTTTAGTCGGTTGAGGCAGAGCCTTTTTTGCCGAAAATTGATGTAAGTAAGATTCCGGCTTCATATAAAAAAAAGAGGGGAATGGCAAGTAATGCTGTGGCCATAAAATCACCAGCCGTGAGCAAAAAGGCTGCCACTACAATAGCTGTGTAAAAATAGAGCCGTTTACTGCGAAAATAGGTTGCCTGGACAAAGCCTGCCTTACCGGCCATGACCATCAAAAATGGGATTTCAAAGGAGAGGCCAAAGGCGAGGACAGTGCGGGCAACAAAGGTGAGGTATTTGCCAAATTTGGGGAGTGGCTCCAAAGATTCGCTTGCATAACTCATAAAATAGAGAAGCATCCGTGGAAGCACACCAAAAAGAGCGAAAAGCGCGCCTGAACCAAAAAGCAAGGTAGCCCAGAAGACCACAGTCAAGGCAAATCGTTTTTCTGTTTTCCTCAGTCCTGGAGCAATAAACATCCACAGTTGAAAAAGGGTATAAGGAAAACTGACTATCAGTCCAACCAACAAGGAAAGTTTGAGGTAGGATAAAAATGCCTCTGGAAGGTTGGTGTAAACCAACTGTTTAAGATAAGGGCTTGCAGAAAAGAGAGGTGCCAGAAAGAGGGGAACAATGTCCTCTGAGAAGTAATAGGCAATTCCGGTACAGAGTGCAACTGCCAAAAAAATGCGAATAAGCCGCTGCCGCAGTTCCTCGTGATGCGGTCTAAACTGTTCAAGGCTTCTGGTGATTACAGACACTAGCCCTTTTGCTCCGATTCCTGCGTTGCAGCTGGGGTACTAGCTTCTTCATCACCTTCAGTGGGAGCGATTTCTTCCGTTACATCGATTATTTCGGCACCATCGTCACTTCGTTTTGGATCGTGCCAGCTTTCTTCCTCAAGATCGCGTAAAACATCTTCTTTGAGTTTGTTTGCCGCATCTTCAAGTTCCGGTTTGATTTCATTGAAGGGGTTTCCCTGTTCGTTGAGGCTCTCTTTGAGGGTGTTTGCAGTTTTTTTGAGTTCCAAAATGCCTTTGGCCACAGAACGAGCAAGGTCCGGTAGTTTATCGGGTCCCACCACGATTAAGGCGAGCGCCATGATAAGAATAAATTCTGGTAGTCCAATGCCAAACATGCAAAAAAATCCTCACCGTTACTTAAAAAAGAAATTACCAACTGATCCCAATAATTGCCCCAGCAAATGTAAGGTATTTACCAGAAGGTGTAAAGTGATTTTGCTTTTGTCAAATGGAGATAGATACAATGCCATTATTTGCGTTTTCCATTGTAAACAGGTTTTGCTAATAAAAAAAGATAGCTGTATTGGTTTTGTAATATCATCCTGCAATAGATTGACTTTCGTGGTAGGGCTGACTATATTGATGCGGTTCTTGGAATTAAAGGTGCAGGTGTGCCCGTTGAAGGTGTAGGGTGCGTTAACAGCAGTTGTGAAACAGGAGACAGGAAATGTCCAGTGTAGTAGTTGTTGGAACACAGTGGGGAGACGAGGGGAAAGGGAAGATTGTTGATCTTCTTACCCGTTATGCTGATTGTATCGTTCGCTTTCAGGGTGGAAACAATGCCGGCCATACCTTGGTTGTCGATGGGAAAAAATTTGTCTTCCACATCATTCCTTCCGGTATCCTTTATGAAGAGAAAAAATGTTTTATTGGCAACGGGGTGATTATTGATCCCGGTGTGTTGATAGGTGAGATGGAGGAGCTTGAAGAAAAAGGATTGCTGGTGACTCCCAAACGTTTGATGATCAGTGAAAATGCCCATCTTATTATGCCCTATCATCAAAGCATGGATCTGGCAAAGGAAGATTCCCTGGAGAAAGGGAAAAAGATCGGTACCACTGGTCGGGGGATTGGACCATGTTATATGGATAAGGTCGGACGGGTGGGGATTAAAGCCGGCGATTTGTTGGATGACACCCTTTTTCGCGAGAAGCTTCAGGCCAATATCGAAGAAAAAAATTTCATGTTGACCACCAAATATGACAGTGTACCTGTTTCCTTTGATACTATTTATGCCGATTTTCAAAAGTATGCGGAAAAATTGATTCCCTTTATTGACAATGTCTCTTTAGAGCTGGATGTTGCACGAAAGGCCGGGAGTAATATCCTCTTTGAGGGAGCGCAAGGGACACAACTTGATATCGACCACGGCACCTATCCTTTTGTTACCTCTTCAAATACCATTGCCGGAAATGCCTGCAATGGGTCTGGTTTTGGCCCTGCTCATATTGATTCTGTGGTTGGAATCCTAAAAGCCTATACCACCCGGGTTGGTGAAGGTCCTTTTCCAACGGAACTGTTTGATGCCACAGGTGATGAGTTGCAGCGAATAGGTGGAGAGTTTGGAGCCACAACAGGCAGAACCAGAAGATGTGGGTGGCTTGATGGGGTGGTTGCCTCGGATGCCGCGCGGCTCAATGGTCTTACAGGACTTGCCATAACAAAGTTGGATGTTTTAAGTGGCCAGCCGACCATTAAGATGGCTAACAGTTATGAGCTTGACGGGAAAATTGTTAACGCCATGCCTTCAAATATTAATCAGGCTGCACGGGTGAAACCGGTGTATGAGGAAATGGAAGGATGGAGTGAAGATATTACCGGTGTTCGTGAGTATGAGGATTTACCGGTGGCAGCCAAGGATTATATCAAACGCATTGAAGATTTTACCGGGGTTGAACCGGTTATCGTCTCGGTGGGCCCTGATCGTGATGAGACGATGCTACTGAAAAACCCCTTTGACAAAAAAGGTTGATTGAGCTGCTTGTCTGCTTATACATAACTTTTTCTTTGAAAAAATGGGTCAAAATTTCGTAGGCTATAATTTACAACTATACATATACTTTGAGGTTTATTGATGGCAAGAATTACCGTTGAAGATTGTCTGGAAGCCATAGGTGAGAATAGACGTTTTGATTTGGTGCATCTCACTGTGGAGCGGATTCGGCAACATCGGCATGGTGAACCCTATCTTACGGATGGGAAGAATAAGGAAGTGGTTATGACCCTTCGTGAGGTGGCTGATGAAAAAGTGACGTTTGAGAATGTTGCCAACCTGCCCAATGCTGAAGAAGAAGCATTGGCAAAGCAGGAAGAAAGGGACGAAAAGGCAATCGCATAAGGCCACCTTTAAAAATGGCTATTTGGCCCGATTTCTTCGTCGTTACGAAAATAAAACTGCTCACATACGGTTACTATGCTGCGCCTTTTATTTTCTATACTCCTCGAACTCGAACCAACTATCTAATTTTTAAAGGTACCCATAAGTTTAGTTTTAAGTAAAAAATGCAGACATGTTATTACGAGGTGCTGTCAGTCGATAGATCGGCGGATGGCTCCACCATTAAGAAGGCGTATCGCAAGCTCGCCATGAAGTATCATCCTGACCGAAATCCGGATGATAAAGAGGCGGAATCCAGATTTAAAGAGTGCACAGAAGCCTATGAAGTCTTAAGTGATGAAAAGAAGAGGCAGATTTACGATACCTATGGTCATGAAGGGCTGAAGAACAGTGGGTATCAGGGGCCTGGAAATTTCGAGGATATGTTTTCAGGACTTGGTGATCTGTTTGGTGATCTGTTTGGTGGAGGCAGAAGTCGTCAGCGGCGCGGAGGACCTCAACCGGGAAATGATCTTCGCTATGACATAGAAATTGATTTTATGGAGGCCGTTCACGGTATTTCCAAAGAAGTAGAGATCAGCCGGCGTGATACCTGCTGGACCTGTGAAGGTTCCGGTTGCAGGCCAGGGCATAAGCGTACCACTTGCCCAAGCTGTCATGGCCGTGGTCAGGTGATTCGTTCCCAAGGTTTTTTTCAGGTTTCTTCCACATGTCCCCAGTGTCATGGTGAAGGGGAAATCGTCACTGAGCCGTGTAACGACTGTAATGGTCAAGGGTTGGTGGAAAAGAAGAAGAAGGTGTCTTTGAAAATCCCTGCCGGTGTCGATACCGGCGCGCAGATGCGCTTACGCGGGCAAGGAGAAGGTGGTCGCCGCGGTGGACAGGCTGGAGATCTTTATGTTGTAATCCATGTGCGGGAACATGAATTTTTTCAGCGGGACAGGCAGACCATTTTCTGTGAGTTTCCCATTTCAATGGTCCAGGCGGCACTTGGTTGTAAGGTCGATGTACCTACAATTCATGGGAAAAAGAAGTTAAGCATCCCAGCCGGAAGTCAGTCTGGTGCCCGTTTTACTTTGAAAAAAGAAGGGGTCCCAAGTCTTCGTGGCGGTGTGAATGGCGATATGCTTGTCCAGCTTCAGGTGAAGACACCTACTAACTTGTGTGCTGAGCAGAAAAAGCTCCTGGAGAATTTTGACGAATTGTGCGAGAAACATGGGCAGAATGAAGAACAGGAGGGCTTTTTCTCAAAACTTTTTCATGAAGTAGTAGGGAAAAAGGAATGACTGAGGAACAGGGCTTTACCCATTTTGATGCTGACGGCAACGCTGTAATGGTCGATGTCAGTAAAAAGCAGGAAACGGAGCGTGTGGCCACTGCTTCTGGCTGTATTACATTGTCGCCTGAGGCCTATGTTCTTGTGAAAAACGGTTCCATGGCCAAGGGAGATGTGCTGGGTGTTGCCCGGGTGGCTGGAATTATGGCTGCAAAAAAGGTCGATAGTCTGATACCCCTTTGCCATCCCCTTGCGATTACAAAGGTGAATATAGAGTTTGAGTATCTTGATGATGCAAACCAAATACGGATTGAGGCTGTGGTTGGGATTTGCGGAAAGACCGGTGTGGAGATGGAGGCCTTAACGGCTGTATCCATTACTGCGCTGACCATTTATGATATGTGTAAGGCCGTTGATAAGTCTATGACTATCAGCGATATTTGTTTGGAAAAGAAAACGGGCGGGAAGAGCGGAACCTATCAGCGATTGCTGTAGATTTTTTTCATCTGCGCCGTTGTCGTTATACAAATGAGGCATTGCAATGGAACAGGAAGTACTCGATAATTTCACTAAGATATTGGAAGAAAAACGTGATACCATATTACGGGATGCGGAACGTACTCTGGCGGAATTGAACGAACAGGGGGGGAATATCCCGGATCCCAATGACCGTGCAAGTGCCGAATCGGGAAGAAGCTTTGAATTACGCATTAGGCAGCGTGAACGGAAACTGCTTGCCAAGATCGAGAGCGCACTGCAACGGATTGCCGATGGCGAGTTTGGCGAGTGTGAGAGTTGCGGGGAGATTATCGGACTGAAACGTTTGGAGGCACGTCCCGTAACAACCTTGTGTATTGAATGTAAAACAGCGCAAGAGTCCAAGGAAAAAGCGCAAGGAAAATAAGATCCATGCCGGAACTAAGAAAAGATCCCGTCCTTGGCCGGTGGATTATCATTGCCCAGGAGAGAGGAAAACGACCGACCGACTTTGTCATCGATAAAACACCGACCAATGGCGGGTTTTGTCCCCTTTGTCCCGGCAATGAAAACACGACGCCCAATGAAGTACTTGTCTATGGTCGTGAAAATAATATTCCCAATTCTCCTGGCTGGAAGGTTCGTGTTGTCCCCAATAAGTATCCCGCATTGGTCATTGAAGGGGACATTAATCGTGAGGGTGAGGGGCTATATGACAAGATGAATGGTATTGGGGCCCATGAGGTATTTATTGAGAGTCCCAACCATGATGACGCCTTTGCCGAACTTCCAAAAGAGCATATGGTCTTAGTCTTTCAGGCTTTTCAACACCGTATTCGTGATCTTGAATACGATAACCGTTTTCGCTATGTGCTTATTTTTAAGAATTTTGGGAAGGCTGCAGGCGCATCCCTTGAACATTCCCATTCGCAACTCGTTGCTCTGCCTGTATTGCCACGTAAGATTGAATCCGAATTAATGGGTGCGCTTACCTACTATAAGTACAAAGAACGTTGTATTTTTTGTGATATTATTCATCAAGAATTGCAACAAGATATACGAGTGGTGTGCAAAAATAATTATTTTATTACCATAACTCCTTTTGCACCTCGGACACCTTTTGAGATGTGGATTTTGCCCATTAAGCACTCTTCAGCCTACCACGAACAGAGTTATGATGAATTACTTGCTCTTTCTGAGATTTTTTCCGAAAGTCTCTGTCGTCTTGATGGGTGCATACCCAACGTCCCCTATAATTTTGTATTACATACCCAGCCGTTACGCAGTGAACATTTACCGCATTATCACTGGCATTTTGAGATAGTGCCTAAGCTGACCTCCATTGCCGGGTTTGAGTGGGGATCTGGCTTTTACATTAATCCCATGCCGCCTGAAAAAGCAGCCAAGTATCTACGCGAATCTCTCGAACGAATAGCATAAAGGAGACTCCCATGAAAAAAATCTTACTCGTTGATGATGAAGAAGGCATTCAGATGCTCTATCGGGAAGAGCTGCAGGATGAGGGCTACGAGGTTATTTCCGCGTATACCGGTGAGGAAGGACTTGAGAAGATGAAAACAGACCCGCCGGATCTTGTGATTCTTGATATTCAGATGCCTGGAATGAATGGTATTGAGACCTTGCGCCAGATGAAAATGATCAATCCCAGTTTGCCTGTTATATTAAGTTCAGCGTACACCGAATATAAGCAGGATTTGGGGGCGTGGGCATCGGATGCTTACGTGGTAAAATCTTCCAATATTAATGATCTTAAAGAAGCTGTTCAAAAGCATCTCCCTTAGACAAACTGCCGTAGCTCTTCCATGAAGGATATTCAAAATCAGGAAGACCATCGCCGGATTAATATCAAGAAGGTGGGGGTGAAAACCATATCCTATCCCATCACCGTGCTTGATAAGGCACATTCCAGGCAAGATACAGTGGCTTCAGTGAATATGTATGTGAACTTGCCCCATCATTTTAAGGGGACACATATGAGTCGCTTTGTGGAAATCCTTAACCGTTATCATGGCGCCATAGATATTGGAAGGTTTAACGATATTCTAGAAGAGATGAAAAAAAAGCTTGAGGCACAAGCGGCTCATATTGAGATGTCGTTCGCCTATTTTTTGTCTGTTCCTGAAGGGAAAAATGCTCTAAAGACAAGTCGTTATGAGTGCTGTATGCATGGTTCCCTTGAGCGGGCCAGTGCCCTTGAATTACGCGTTGAAGTGCCGGTTTGTATCCCCATTAGCCAAGAGAACAGCAGGGGATTGCCACGTTCTCTCGGGCACTGGGGGCGAGCGATAGCTGCTGTAACATTTAGAAATTTTATTTGGATTGAAGATTTAATCACCTTGATTGAGAGTGGTATTGAGGATGCTCAGGATTTGGCCTCTGGGCCTGGTGATATGCATTTGTCTGTTGAGTTTTTAAGCAGACAGATCGCAAAACGGATCGAAGCAGAAAAAGCGATTAAATCTTTTTCACTAAAGGTTGAAAATTTGGCAGAGGGATATACTACCTTTGCCGCCATTGAATCTGCTTGAGGCCACCCTGAGTACGCGACTGGCGCTAAAATGCAACTTTAGGTTGCGTTATTACTTACATAACAGAATAGAAAAATGTCTGAATTACTCTTTGAAATAGGAACTGAGGAACTTCCAGCGGGTTTCCAAAAGCCAGCTTTACAGCAATTGCGAGACAATTTTGCCAAAGAAGCCGCAACGCTTGCCCTCGAATACAAGACGGTAAAAACTTTTGCCACTCCAAGACGACTTGCGCTCCTGGTGGATGGACTTTCTGACAAACAGCCGGATTCCCGTACTGAAGCGATGGGACCTTCAAAGCAGGCTGGTTTTGGTGAAGATGGGCAACCGACCAAGGCAGCCATCGGATTTGCCAAATCAAAAGGGGCAAGTGTTGACGAGTTGCAGGTTGTGAGTACAGAAAAAGGCGAATACCTCATGTTGGTCCAGGAGAGTAAGGGACTTGAAACAGCTGAGTTATTGCCAGAGTTGTTACGTAGTCTGATGCAAAACTTTAGCTTTGCGGGGTCCATGCGCTGGGGTGAGGGGAGCTTTAGTTTTGCCCGCCCCATCCAGTGGTTGCTCGCCCTTTATAATGGCGCGGTGATTCCCTTCGCCCATGAAGGGGTAGTGGCATCGAACACGACCATGGGGCACCGTTTTATGGCCAATAAAGCATTTACTGTCCAAAGTTTGGCCAACTATGAAGAAGTGCTTGCTACAGGACATGTGGTGGTGGATCAAGCGGCCAGGCGTACAGCCGTACAAAAGGAAATCCAGCAGGCGGTGGCCGATACACTGGATAATAGTTCTGTGCAGGTCGCTGTTGACGAAGCCCTGCTGGATACGGTCTGTAATTTGGTTGAGAAACCATATGGCGTTTGTGGCAGTTTTGATCAAAAATTTCTCCAACTTCCCGATGAGGTACTTATTACTTCCATGCGGGAGCATCAAAAATATTTCCCGGTTGTGGGGAAGAATGGTGAATTGCAGCCCTATTTCGTGGCGGTGAATAATACCGATGTAAAGGATCTGACACTCACTCGAACAGGACATGAGCGTGTGCTGCGCGCACGTTTGGAAGATGGGTTTTTCTTTTTTGAGACAGACAAGGAAAAAACCTTGGAAAGTCGTTTTGAGGCCCTAAATGGCATTATTTTTCAAGCCAAATTGGGAACAATGCGTGAGAAGAGCAGACGCGTTGAAAAAGTTGCGGCAATGCTTGCCGAGCAACTTGCCCCGGACTCTGTGGAAGAAACAATACGAGCTGCCCATTTGTGTAAAGTGGATCTGTTAACGGAAATGGTGGGTGAATTTCCATCCCTACAGGGAAATATGGGAGCTGCCTATGCCCTTCATGATGGTGAATCGCAACAGATTTCCACTGCCATACGAGAACAGTATCTCCCAAAACGATCAGGTTCAAGCCTGCCGGAGAGTAAAGTTGGAGCCATTCTTGGCCTGGCTGATCGTTTTGATACCATCAGTGGTTGTTTTGGTATTAAACAGTTGCCAACAGGGACAAAAGATCCTTTTGGGCTGCGGCGTATTGCCCTTGCCATACTCCATATTATTGAAGCATTTTCGTGGAATATTTCCCTTTCCGACTGCATCCATAAGGCCCTTTCCCTCTACGGGGATAAGGTTGACGGGAGCCGTCAGACCGTTGAGCAGGTTGTTGCCTATATTCGTGATCGTTTTGTCCACGATCAGGTGGCCGGTGGAGCAGACCCTGAAGCTGTGGCAGCAGTAACTTCAGTGAGTTTTACTGATATTGTGGACTGCAAAAAGAAAATTGTAGCCTTAAGTAGTATTCGTTCTGAAGATGCCTTTGCGGTCCTTGCCGCCTCCTTTAAACGAATACGCAATATTATAAAAACAAATAGTTTAACTGAGGTGGACCCTGCACTGTTTAAGGAAAAGGCGGAAGCTACCTTAGCCGAAGTTTTTACAAATGTTGAGGCAACGGCACGTCCACACCTGGAAAAGGCGGAGTATGCAGAGGCCCTTTCCGTTATGCTTTCGCTAAAAGCCCCCGTTGATGATTTTTTCGATGCGGTAATGGTGATGGATGAAGATGAAGCCATTCGTCAAAATCGATTGAATCTTCTTACGGCCATCTCTGGACTCTTTTTAACCGTTGGCGATATTTCTAAAATGCAAACGAGTTGATTGTACATCCCCTTTTGAATTTTCTCTTCCCTTCCTCGAAAGGTATAGACTTTTCGAGGAAGTGCGCTCCTTCTTCCTTTTTTTTTCTGAGCTAAATAGTGTAGTTGACGTTTCTCGGTTTTTTATTGTATAATGGTAGGATGGTTTAATCATTAGATCAAAGTGAGGAATAATGTTTGAGAAAGTGAAACAGAATCGGGTATTTCAGGAGGTGGCTGCCCAGCTTGAGCAGGCGATTTTGCATGGTCACTATCCAGCGGGTGAAAAGTTGCCTTCGGAAAGGGAGTTGAAAGACACCTTCGGGGTTGGTCGAGGAGCGGTACGAGAGGCATTCCGGGTCCTTGAACAGAAGGGACTGGTGGAGATCCGCCTTGGAGTGCATGGCGGCGCCATTGTCAAGCCTCCTTCCAGCGCACCGATTCTGGAATCGTTGTCTCTGCTTGTCCAGCGAAAAGAGATACCATTTGTCGATATTCAGGAATTTCGAGTAACGGTCGAGTCGCAAATTGCAAGTCTTGCTGCAGAACGAAGGAATGAAGAGGATATTGAAAAATTATCATCCATTGTCCAAAGGTGCAAAAAGATTCTGGAAGAGGAGTATGATTGGGACAATTTTCTCCTGGAAGAGGGGCGTTTTCATCAGGAGCTTGCCCAAATTGCGCGCAATCAGCTTTTTAGTCTTATTGCCGATGCGCTGCATAAAAATATTCACAGCTATTATCAGCTTCGTCTTCCAAAAGAAAAGAAGGTGTTAGCTGAAAATGTAGAGGATTTAGGTACCATCATGGACGCGGTAAGAGAGGGTGATCAGCTGGCGGCACAGAGGTGTATGCGAGAGCATCTTGAGAGATTTAATATCTACATGACCCGTACAAAAGAGGTGGTCTAATGGCAAGAGTTGATGATAATCATTTGATTGAAGAAGCGATACAACTGGCAAAGTCATGGCAAAAGCGAGCCAATGTCCTTTTAACCCAAGAGGAAAAACATATCCAGCAGCAGCTTAAACTCCTGTTGACCACGCCCCATGACAAAATTTTGCTCACCAAAATGATTGATCAGAGTTTTCGCTCAAAAAATGCGGGAAGAATTGCTGATCAGCTCAGTAGTTTGTTGGATGAGGAGGGAATGCCGGGATTTTTGGGGCGGGTGGAGAAGCTTTTTGTCCAGATGTTTATGGGCTTTGGTAAACATTTCTCTGCCATTGCAGTGCCCACCATGATTAATCAGATGCGGGCAGGTTCCAGCAGGGCGATTATCCCTGGAGAATCCAAGGAGTTGCACAGCCATCTGCGAAAAAGAAAAGAGCAGGGAATCCGGATGAATATTAATCATCTTGGTGAAGCGGTACTCGGGGAAGAAGAGAGTGCAAAGCGGCTTGCTACCTATATTCGCGATATGGAAGATCCTGCCGTTGAATATATTTCTATTAAAATATCAACACTCTATTCTCAAATTAGCTCCCTTGCTTTTGATAAGACCGTTAACACGCTTATAGAACGTCTTACCAGGATCTATAGGACAGCCAAGGCAAATAGTTTTACCCGTCATGATGGAAGTAAGGTTCCCAAGTTTGTCAATCTGGATATGGAAGAGTACCGTGATCTGCAGATTACCTGTGAAGTTTTTTTACGGACCCTTGGGCAGGAAGAGTTCAAAGACTTTTCAGCAGGTATTGTGCTTCAGGCCTATCTTCCAGATAGTTTTCATATGCAGAAAAGAATTACCGAGTGGGCCAGAAAACGACTGGCAGATGGTGGCGCTCCCATCAAAATTCGCATAGTTAAAGGTGCCAATATGGAGATGGAAAAGCTTGAATCCGCACTCTATAATTGGCCGCTTGCCACCTATGACAATAAACTGGAAGTGGATGCCAATTATAAACGAATGGTTACTTTTGGCATGGATCCAGGCAATATAAAAGCGGTAAACTTAGGTATTGCTTCTCACAATCTCTTCGAGCTGGCCTACGCCTCAGTAGTTGCGAGTGCAAACGGGGTGCGGGACTATTTTTATTTTGAAATGCTTGAAGGAATGGCCGATCATGTTCGTCGGGCACTTATGGAGACATCGGGTGATGTGCTGTTGTACGCACCGGTAGCCAGCAAGGAAGAATTTATCAATGCCATTGCCTATCTGATCAGGCGCCTTGATGAAAATACCGCTTCTGAAAATTTTCTGCGCTATTCTCCGGATCTGCAGGTCGAATCATCTGAGTGGCAATTTCTCCAGGAAATGTTTCGTAGATCGTGTGAGCTACAAGAAACAGCGCAGGATGTTCCCAACCGAATCCAGAACCGATTAACGGAGAGTTTTTCTTCTGAGATTTCCCCTTTATATCGCAACTGTTTTGTAAATGAGCCGGATACAGATTGGTCCCTTGCTCCCAACCGCTTGTGGGCAGAGGGGATTCGTAAGCAATGGATGCATTCTGGTTCTGCAATACCCGTGGAGATCCCGGTCGTTGTTGCAGGAGAAGCGCATTTCAAGGGGCGCAAGAGAGTAGAAGTGTATGATCCAAACAGATACGTAGAAAGGGATTGGGTGGCCACTTTTGCACTTGCAACGCAGGAAGATGCCATGGCATCAATACAAACAGCAAAAACAGATCCCGATGGCTGGCGAAATCTCTCCCATGACCAGCGTCACACCATACTCTCCAAGGTGGCAATGGAACTGCGAAAGGCAAGGGGCACCCTTATTGGGGCGGCTGCTGCGGATACCGGTAAAGTCTTTACTGAAGCTGATGTTGAGGTATCTGAAGCAATTGACTTTGCAGAGTTTTATCCCTATTCAGTATCTCAGTTTACGCAATGTGGTACGCTGCAATGCAGAGGAAAGGGTGTTGGGCTTGTTATTTCTCCGTGGAATTTTCCAATTGCCATTCCCTGTGGTGGCATCGTCACCGCCCTTGCTGCTGGAAACACCGTTATCTTTAAACCCGCTTCCGATGCGGTACTCACCGCCTGGGAGCTATGTCAATGCTTTTGGAAGGCGGGTGTTTCGAAAAATAGTCTTCAGTTTATCCCTTGTTCAGGTGCTGAAGTGGGGCCGATCTTGACCTCTTCTACGGATGTTGATTGCATCATCCTAACAGGTGGTACTGATACCGGTTTGCAAATCTTACAAAAAACTCCAGAGGTGTATTTGGCTGCAGAGACTGGAGGAAAAAATGGAACCATTGTCACCGATATGGCCGATCGGGATCAGGCAATTAAAAACGTTATCCACTCCGCTTTTTCCAATTGCGGACAGAAATGTAGCGCTACATCCCTTCTTATCCTGGAAAAGTCGATTTATGATGATCCCCATTTTAAACAGCAGCTTGCTGATGCCACCAAAAGTTTGCATACTGGCTCTGCCTGGGATTTTTGCAGTAAACTTGGTCCCCTTGTTAAAGAGCCTGGGGGTGATTTGCAACGTGGATTGACAACACTTGAGCCGGGGGAGGAGTGGCTTGTAAAACCACAGATGGTGGATGGGAATCCGGCCCTTTGGTCACCGGGAATTAAGTATGGTGTGCAGCCTGGAAGTTATACCCATATGACCGAATTTTTTGGGCCTGTTCTTGGTGTTATGCGCGCTCAAGATCTTGATCATGCCATAGCACTGGTTAACCAGACCGGCTACGGCCTCACCAGTGGCATTGAAAGCCTCGATCACCGGGAGATAGATCAGTGGCGGGAGGAAATTTTTGCCGGCAATCTGTATATAAATCGCGGTACCACCGGTGCCATAGTATTACGCCAACCCTTTGGCGGTATGGGGAAATCTGCATTGGGTCCAGGGATAAAAGCTGGAAGCCCTGAGTATGTGAGTCAGTTTATGGATTTTGAGGAGGTAGGTTATCCCAAGGTTGGTCCAATTGTGAAAGATCATTACCTTTTGCAACTTATCCAGGAACTCAGGAAATCAGTCCAGTGGAACAGGCTCGGTGAGCATAAAGAAGATCTCACAAAACTTATCCATGCAATTCCCAGCTATCTGTATAATATGGAACAAAAATTTGGCAAAGAGCATGATTTTTTCCATTTGCGTGGGCAAGATAATATCCTTCGTTTTATTCCCATTACAAGGCTCTGTATTCGTATTCACCCAGATGATTCCCTCTTTAGTATACTGGCAAGGTGTGGTGCAGCGCTTATTGCTGGCTGTAAGACTCTCCTTTCCCTTCCCCCTGAGCTACATAACAGTAATACAGATTTTCTGAATGGCCCGTATGGTAAACGATTCTTGAGAGAAGTTGAGGTGCTCAGGCAAACGGATAAGGAAGTGATAGAAAATTTGTCAACTATTGATCGAATTCGTTTTGCGGCTCCTGAGCGGGTTCCAGACGAGCTTTTTACAGCGGCTGCAAAAAGTGGTTTTTATATTTCCCGTACCCAGGTCTATATGGAAGGGCAAATAGAGCTTCTTCAATACTTCCAACAGCAGTCAATTTGTAATAATTACCACCGTTACGGAAATTTGGGAGAGAGGGCTCTTGAATAATTAGTTTCTATTAGCGCTTTACTTGTTTTGTCTGTACATGGGACAACAAAAAGGCAGCTTTTGCCATAAAAGCTGCCTTTTTTTATATCTTGCTTTAAAAAGTATTTTAGCAATTATTTCTTTTTAGGATGGCACACGTCACATTTGGCAAGTTTTTTGTCGGTTTTCTTGTGACATTCCTTGCAGTTTTGATGGGCAGCATCTTTAAAGGTGGTGAGTTTGTCTGGCATACCTGCAGCTTTGTTATGGCAGGTCTCACATTTCTCAATTTTTTGGCCTGCTACATAGGCAACTTGCTTGCCGTCATCTCCTTTGGAGTGATGACATTCACCACATTCAAGCTTCTCTTGATGTTTGGCATGGGGGAAAATTGCTGGTTTTGCCTTTTTTGCGGGATCAACGGTTGAGGTAAGGGTTATCTCGGCAGGTCCTTTATCATCATTTGCAAAGGATATCCCGGTGAAACAGAGTCCAAGGGTTAAGGCAGTAGCTGCAGCGTACAACGTAATTTTTTTCATTTTTCTCCTCTCCTGATGTAGTAGTTTGTCATCCTTAAGCGAATGATAAAGTAGTTGGGTCCGATTTATACCTTCTCCACGCGCTCTTGTCAAGTCAGTTGGCACTAGTTTGATCCATAACTATGGAGCCCTGAAAGGAGAAAGTTGACGCCATAATAGGTGAATATTACAGAGAGAAAACCAAATATTGACAGCCAGGCAATTCGTGTTCCACCCCAGCCACGGGTATATCTGGCATGGAGAGTAATGGCATAGATAAACCATGTGATCAGTGACCAGGTTTCCTTCGGATCCCAGCTCCAATATGTTCCCCAGGCAGAATTTGCCCAGATCGCCCCGGTAATAATCCCCACACTCAGCCATAAAAATCCGAACACCATGGTTTTATGGGTTATATCATCGAGCATGGAAAGAGGTGGTAAGCTGCCGATTAAAGTCTCATCATTTGTACTGTGTCTGCTATCGCTTAAGTTTTTAGTGAGGTACATAATCCCAAGGGCAGCAGCAACAGCAAAAGAGGCGTAACCGATAAAACAGGTGACCACATGGGCAAGGAGCCAGTTTGATTGCAAAGCTGGGATTAATGGGCTGATATCTTTATTGATATCTGTTGATTGCGATGCATATGCCATGGCTAAAAAAGCAAAGGGAACAGCAAATGCACCGATTACTTTTGTTTTGAATTTCCATTCGATAAGCAGGTAAATCAGGATAATCGTCCAGGCAAAGAAGACCACGGATTCATACATATTGGTCAGTGGCGCATGCCCATATCCAATTTGGTAGGATTCCTGCCAACGCAGGATAATCCCAGCCGTCTGGATCAAGAAGGCAACAACAGTAAAAACGGTCGCCGGAGTGCCAAGTTTTTTAAATTTAAAGATAAAAACAATGGCATACAGGATGGTGGAAAAGAGATAGGTGAAGGTCGTAATACCTAAAAGTTGTGAGCTATCCATAGTATGAGTACCTGTGCGTATCTATTTGTGACACAAAAAAATGTTTTAAATAGTGTTTTTCGTTTTACTGTTTTGGCTTGACGTGATCCAACTGTAGCGCTTTTGTAACAGTTGCAAATTTCTTTTCAAAGCCAATTCTGTTCTTATTGGAACTCCCTGATAGTAGAACAGTACAACCATCTTTGTCGGGTGTGATAAGGACCCATATCCGCCTATGGGACATAAAAAAGGCAACGAAGAGACCAAGAATCATCATCATGCAACCGATATATACTACCCAGACCCCTGGATCTTTTGCCACCTGCAGGCCGGTGGCATACATCTGTTTGCCACCTATCATATATTCCGTGTTGGTACGTTGTACCTCTACTTCTTCACCTGATTCAATCCAAAAAATAGAAGCTGGTCCTTTCTCGTCCATAAACCATACTTTCAGCCGATTTACCGATTGTCCCATGGCTTCCACATTGATAACACCAATGGACGCACCTTTAAATTGCGTTAAGCTCCCACGTTGCTGAAAGGGTAAGTTCAGCAGTTCACTTTCACCACTTTTTTTGTCGGTGACGCGAAGAAGAAAATTTTGATATCCCTGATAGCTTGACTGGTAAAAGGTAATTCCCTTGTAGGTGAGGGGATCATTGACCACAATTTCTTTTTTTACAGTTTCTGCATTGTTTTCCAAAATACTCAAGTTTGACCTATAGGCTTTGGGCATTCCCGTATCGTAAAAATCGATATCAAAGGTATTGCAGCGGACGGTAAAGCCCAAATCTATCGCTTTTCCCGTTCCAAACTCAAATATCGTATTGGTGGCTTTGGTCTCAGGGAGCATAATGGATCCCTTAAAACCGGTCAATTCACCGATCAGAGCGCCAGCAAATATAATCAGAATGGATGCATGCACTATATAGACGCCGGTTCTGGTCATGGCACCTTTTTGGGCGGATAAGAGTATTTTATCTTCACGCGTGCGCTGTGTTGCTGTCCATCCAATGCTTGCGAGCTGGTGATTAATTTTCGTTGCCATTTCTGCAACACTTGCTGTTGTTTGCCAGGAGCTTTTGCTGCGCATTTTAGCAAGCCTTGTCAGCTTAATTGCCAGATTATCCCGTTTGATTTGTTCCCAGGCCCCTGGAAAACGATCAAACGAACAGACAAGGAGATTGATGGAAAGAAGTCCAAGAAGACCCAGGAACCACCAGGAGTTGTACATATCCGGAATGTAAAGCACTTTGAAGATATTGGCAGTGGCTGCACCATACTTTTGAATATAAAATTCAAAGCTCTCTTTTTGGGGGATAACCGTTCCGATGATGGAGGTCACTGCCAACAGAGAAAGGGTCAAGAGGGCAAGTTTAACAGAAGCGAACAGGCTAATAACTGGATTTTTTTTCTTCATTGCAGTGCAGTTTGGAGAATATTTAGGTGTTGCAATAGGGCGATCATATCAAAACGGTACGATAAGGTATCTATGTTTGTCCTTTGATACAAGGTAAAAGCGTTTTTCCGCATTGAAATTCTATAATTTCCTTTAATAGGGTGTCAAAAATTTTCACGTTTATCCTCTATCCGCAAGGGATTTGTGAGAACATAGTAGTAATTCTCAAAAGTGTCAATTGTTCTTGGATTACAATTGTGTCATGTTCAGAGGGGATGTGGTCCTCGTGTGGTATGGCATTTCCATTGATCAGGCCATTGTTTTGAATAATTCTTGCCATTCTTGTTAAAAGCAGGTATAAAAACGAGTTTTGCAATTAAAACTTTTCCGTTTGAAACTTTTGATGATTGTTGGGAGCCATTTATCCCGGCGATTAAACTATATTTGGAGAGAGTCATGGCTAAAGTATGTCAAATTTGCGGCAAGGGCCCTGCGACCGGAAATAATGTTTCCCACGCCCATAACAAGACCAGACGTCGCTGGTTGCCTAATTTGAAGCGTGTTCGTATGGTTACGGAGAATGGAAGTGCTGTCCGGGCTCGAGTTTGCACCCGTTGTATTCGTTCAGGAGCGGTGGTCAAACCTGCTTGATTTTCGGTGCAGTCTGTATTGGAAAGGGTGGTGGAAAAGTGTTTCCATACACCCTTTCTTCTTTCAAGGTGACCTTACAGGAGTTGTGTCATGGGCGATGATGAAATAAAGTTTCTTCCGTATGAGGAGGCTGTCAAATTGGTTGCGGCTATCCAGGAAGAAGAGAATATTCACCAGCAGGACAGGCGTATTCTCACCGTTTATAACCACGATGACAAGGAACTCTGTTGGTTTGATTTCGAAGAACTTGAAAAGTCTGTGGGTGAAGTGCCAAAAGATCATCAGAAAGAAGCCTTTCAGGACTATATCCTTAAACACATCCCTGATTGGGCATTGGATATATAATTATTTTTATTTCAAGATTCCTTCTGGCATGGAGGGGACTTGATTACTGCCAAGGCTAAAACCGCCGTCAAGTTTTAGTATACTTCCCGTCATATAATCGGCATCTTTAAGGAGAAAGAGCACACTTTTTGCCACTTCCTCAGGTGTACCTGTCCGTTTAAGTAGACACTGGGTCTGTATTTCCTGTTTTTCTGATTCATTTAATGTATCCCACCCCCTTGTTTCTTCACCGTGCCGATGTTTGATAAGTCCCAGCATAATCTCATTTACCCGGATGGTTGGGGCTCCTTCCCTGGCCCATGTCTCAGTGAAAGTGGCGATTGCACGATTGGCAGCGCTGTATGCATCGTTAAAGAAATGTGCTCCGGGACCGCTTCTTCCATCGATCCCTGCGATGGATGAAATGTTGATAACAGCAGCTTGCGGGGCTTTGTGAAGAAGGGGCAGCATATGGTGAAAGAGGAGCCATTTGGCTTTAAGGCTCGTTGCGATTTCAAGATCCCACTGCCCAGCGTTGTGTGGTAGGTCATAGCTGCCATGGACAACCGGCATGCCGCCCCTTTCAATATTATTGATGACTATTTCCACACCACCAAATGTTTCTTTTGTCAGCCTGGCAAGCTGCACTACTTCGTCTTTTTCACGTAAATCCACTGGTTTTATAATAAATGAGTATTGTTTTTTTCTAAATTCTTCTTCCATTTCTTCGATGGACTCAGGCCAGTCGAATGTGGGGAGTACCAGGTTTACATGTTCTTTTCCCAATATGTCAGCAATGGCTCGGCCAATGGCGCGCGAAGCTCCGGGAACGATTGCGGTAAGTCCTGCAAGTTTCATCTTTTTTCTCCGACGATTTTCTTTGGTGGAATGTTTGAGAGCGCATATAACTTGACGCAACCAAAATAGTGGGCAGACATAAGGTTTACTTTGCCGGGGTTATAGCTTTCTAAAAATCCCTCAATTGCATCATGTCGCATCCAGTCCTGGTAGCAATGGTAATGGTCGATACCAGCCAGCCGTTCAACTATTTGAAAACAGAGTTTACTCATGACCAAAGAAACAATATCTTCCGGTGGTGTACAGTAGTCAGCCAGTAAAAGAACACCGTCTTGGGTGAGCAATCTGCATGCTTCCTGGAAAATGGCCAGATGCTTGGATGCCGGCTTTTCGTGGAGCGCAAAGGTGATGATTGCAGCGTCGTATGAAGATGTTGGCAGGCCTGTGTTGCTGGCATCTTTTTCAAGATAATGGATAGAAGAAGGGCTTTTTTTTCTGGCCTGGTAGAGCATTGCCTGGGAAATATCGACACCGGTAAGGGTCATATTTTCATTGCTTACATAGCGAAGCTGCATACCGGTCCCGCAGCAAAGATCGATCACATTCTTTGCCTTACAATGGTTGAGATAGGTACGAATGGCCTCATGGATATTCGTCAGCACTTTTGCAAACAGAAAATCATACACTTTCGCGCTGTTTTGGTAGTCATCTTTAGCTTGCATCTATTTCTTTTTGGAGGTGAAGGGGGGATAGAGTGTTTTCCTTATGGACTGTATGGGAGTTGATGTTTATAACTATTTCCAGGTTGTAAGCTATGGACCCAAAAGTAACATATTCTATAATTTTCCTCCATATGCTCCATGGAAAAGAATTCGATTTTAGCCAAGGAAATATCATGCATAATCGTAAAAAACGCTGTTTTTCCCTTTTAATAACAATTTGTTGTGCGCTTTTTCTCCCTCTGCTTGCTTCTGCCGACTGTTTATCGACTAAATGGCCCCAGGAAAAGGGCGATCTGATACCTGATCCGTCTATCACATATGGTCGTCTTGATAATGGTTTTCGTTATGTGCTCAAGAAAAACAAAGAACCTGAAAACCGGGTGGCCATGTCGCTGTATGTACAGGCAGGTTCTTTACATGAAGATGACGATCAACGGGGAATAGCACATTTTCTGGAGCATATGCTGTTCAATGGTTCCGTTCATTTTCGGCCCGGTGAACTGGTGAACTACTTTCAGTCCATAGGGATGAGCTTTGGCGGTGATACAAATGCGCATACCGGCTATGACGAGACGGTATATGATATTATTTTACCGGACGGATCAAAAGAGGATGTGGAGAAGGGGTTGTTGGTACTTGCTGATTACGCAAGGGGGGCTTCGTTACTTCCCCGGGAAATAGAACGGGAGCGGGGAGTTATTTTGGCTGAGAAACGGAGTCGTGATTCGGCGGCCTATCGTGCCCATATTGATGAGCTCAATTTCAGTATGCGGGGAACCAGAGTCCCTGAACGGGTTATTATCGGAATCCTTGAGACCATCAATGGTGTGGACCACGACATTATGAAGCGTTTTTACGACGCCTGGTATAGACCTGATAATATGGTGCTGGTAATGGTTGGTGATTTTAATCAGCAGATGGTTGTGCCATTAATTAGGGAGAAATTTGAAGCTTTGCAAGCAGCCGGTGCACCGCCAGTCTGTCCTGATCTTGGACAACTTGTAGAGAATAAGAATCCGGAATTTTATTATCATTTTGAAAGGGAGATGGGGCATGCCGAAATCGGTATTGAGACCCATTGGAACAGTCAGCCTCAAAATGACTCCGCACTACTAGAAAAAGAGGAGCTGGAGAAATATCTCGGGGTGATGATTGTTCAGCATCGCCTTGATGAACTGGCAAAGAGAAGAGATGTCCCATTTAGATCGGCCAAAATGTATGCTGGAACTTTTTTAAATCGTTTTTCTTATGGAGAACTAAGCGCAAGTTGTGAACCTGATAAATGGGGGCCAAGTCTAACCCTGCTTGAAAACAGTTTACGACAGGTGTTGAAGTATGGTTTTAGCGATGCGGAATTTTCCCGGGTGAAAAAGGAGTTAATGGTTTCTTTAGACTCAGCAGTGCTTACTCAAAAGAGTAGAAATTCAAAGGAACTTGCATCAGATATCATTCGTTCTTTAAATGAAAATAGAGTGATGCGTTCACCAGAACAGGAAAGGGCTTTCTTTGCTACAATCCTTGACAGCATGAAACGAAGCGATGTGGAGAAAGCGTTTCGCGCCATATGGGATCATCCAAGTCGCCTGGTGAAGCTTAATGGGAAAAGTGTAGTAGAAGAAGAGTCACCATTACAGGCCATTGCAAAAACGTATAAAGAGGCTGCACTAAAAGAGGTGTCGCCATTTGAGCAGGCAACAGCGATACATTTTCCCTACTTGTTCCTTACGCCTTCTGTTGCACAACCGATTATTTCTTCTGATAACTTTACAGATATTGAGAGTAAAAGGGTTGTTTTTGCCAATGGTGTTATCCTCAACTATAAAAAGACCGATTTTCAGGAAAATGAAGTACAGGTTGTTATGGATTTTGGCCTTGGCAAGAGTGGGGCCCCTGTTCCCGGTTTAGCCATGCTTGCAGATGCTGTTATCCCTCAGTCAGGTACAGGAAAGCTCTCGGCTGAGGATATGGAAAAAATATTGTCTTCTTCAAGTGTTAAAACGAATTTTCATGTGGGGGCATCCGCCTTTGAATGGCAAACTACCAGTTTAAATATGGATCTTGAACGGAGCTTTCAGCTTTGCCAACACCTTTTGGCAGATCCTGGAGTTGATAAAGACGCTTTTGCCATGGAGAAAGAGCGGTTAAAACTGCATTATGACGCCCTTGCCGGTGATGTCCGTGGAATTATGCAACAAAAGGGAAGTCGGTTCTTGGCAGGAGGAAATCCGTTCTTTGGTATTCCGAACTGGAATGAAATTTCAACGATTGACCATAAACAGCTTGAGCACTGGTTTGTACCGGCTGCAAAAAGCGGATCCCTTGAGGTGTCAGTTGTTGGTGATTTTGATGAAGATCAGATGCTGAAGATTGCCACAAAGTATTTTGCGGCTCTTCCCAAACGGATGACACAGACGAAAAAGGAAAATACAGCCACTTTCCCTGCAGGGCAAACACTTGCCCTGACAGTACCTTCTTCCATCGACAAGGCTCTGCTGGTCGTTGCCTGGAAAACCGATGATTTCTGGGATATTAGCCGCACCAGAGGACTGCATCTATTGGCTGAGATCTTTCAAGACAAGTTGCGGGAAGTTGTTCGTGAAAAACTTGGAGCCACCTATTCCCCCCAAGTTTATAATATTTCAAGCAGAACCTATAAAGGATACGGTGTATTACAAGCTGTGTTGCTTATTGATCCTGAACAAATTGAACGTGTCAAAAAGGAAGTTCTATTGATTGCGGAAAAAGTACATGGGGGAGAATTTGGTGAGAAGGAACTCAAGCGGATCAAAGGGCCGATGCTAACTTCACTAAAAGATATGGTAATGAGCAATCGCTACTGGATCGGCTCGGTACTCTCCCTCTCAGAGCGGTACCCACAGCAACTTAGCTGGCCGTTAACCATATTGCCTGCATTTGCAAATATGAGCCTTGATGATATAAAATTACTTGGTAGAGCCTATTTGTCGCCTGATAAGGCAGCAGTTGTCACTGTTGTGCCAAGTAAGTGATGCCACGGTTTAAAGAGCAATTGGCACAATTTAGCTGTCTTAGTGTAATCCGCATCGGAAACGACCAGTTCGGGGACAATATTTATGATTGATGCATCCTTCGGGCAAGTCTCAGATGTCCTCGAACTTTGTAAAAGTAGTGCACAGTGAAGCATTTTTTTTGGATCGTGTGTTCAATATAGACAAAAGTGATCCATTGGATTACATTTCGTGTAAATATGATTACCATAGTTGAGTTGCCTGAGTTCATCAAACAAGCAAAGAAGATTTTTAGCGAGCCATTACGGGAAAGCCTTATTAACTACCTTGCTGCCCATCCAAAGGCCGGTATCATCATGGAAGGTACGGTTGGGTTAAGAAAAATCCGATGGCAAAGAGAGGGGGGAGGAAAGAGTGGTGGAGGGAGAGTTGTTTATTATTATTACAGTGATCACTATCCACTTTTTTTAATAACGGCCTTTAAAAAAGGAAATAAAAGCAACCTTTCGAAAGGGGAAAGAAATGAACTCGCAAAGCTAGCTCGTATATTAATTGAAACATATGGAGAAAAATCATGAGTTCATCATTTGCAAGCATTAAACAAGGTTTGGTAGAGGCAATTGATTTTGCCAAAGGAGCAAAAGGTAAAGCTGTTGTTCATGAATTTTCTCCTGTGGATGTAAAAGCTGTCAGGGAGAATATTGGTATGAGTCAACCAGAATTTGCTTCAGCATTTGGTATTAGTCTTGGGACACTTCGCCATTGGGAACGTGGTGACAGAAAACCGCGTGGTCCTGCTCTTGTATTGCTCAATGTGGTCAAAAAAAATCCTGCTGCTGTCTTAAATGCTTTGTCTGTCGTTTAGCATCGGATAAACCACACAAGTTTAATAATATCCTATAGCAATGAGGGGCCCCTTCCTCAAAGGATTCTCTTGGCTAATATGCTAGACTTTAAAGCATAACCTTATTTGTTAACATAACTTTCAATTCGCTTTTGCCGTAGATAAAGAAATAGTGGTAAGCCAAGAGAGACTCCAATTGCCAGGGTTGCAACCACTGGAATCCATAGATTGGGTATACTAAGCCGTTTGCCTTCGGCAAAGATGAAAACAAATAATACCATGGCGGAAATAATTACATCCATGCCAAAAAAGCCACCTATTTTTGTTGAAAAGAGTTCTTGAAAGAAAAGCGGAATATTAAGACCATTTTCAATAACCCACGGAACGAACTGAGAGAATGGCAATAATACACCGAGTATACATAATAGTAAGAATGTTGTTTTTAAATTCATGGCCACCTTCTTTCTTGAAACGATTGTCTACGCTTTAAATCTTTTTCACTGCCCGTTGAAAAATAGAATGTCTTGATGGTGCATACACTATTTATACCGCCAGTCCACTCTTCTTAGTACCACCATGAGTGGCATAAGTTTCGTACGGGCAGGCAAGCTGCTCAACTCAGCTTTAAATATAAACTCAACATGTTATCCATTGTCAATGGAGGACTGCTCAAAAGAAAAGAAATTTTTTTACACTTAGCTATCTTATCCTTTTGAATCTTCGTTATTTTTTGATAGAATATTTTTAATGGAGAGACGAGATTGAACCTGTAAAAAATGCTAACCAAATGTGGGTTGTTCAGTTGGCAGATAGGTTGTTCATTTTTGTTAAAATTAGTAAGGTGTTGGAGGGATGATGAAGTATAGATTTTATGCAAAGGTGGCGGTGTTGAGTATTGCCGGATTGTTTATCACTCATTCTGCTTATGGAACAGCATATTTTGGGTATGATGATTATGGCGGGACCTGGCATGACGCTAACAAAACAGCCAGCAATACAGAAGACGATTTGATGTGTTGGGCTGCCGCCACAGCCAACGTCCTGGCGTATACTGGATGGGGATATCCGTCAGGTGCGGGTCTCTCCAACACAGACCAAATTTTCTCCTATTATCAGGATCACTGGACCGATCAGGGGGGAAATATCTATTATGGTGTTGATTGGTGGTTTGACGGTGTTAATAATACACAGGGAGTGAGTGGCTGGTCCCAGGTTGACAATCCCGGCGGTGGTTTTTACACCGGCGAAAGTGTATACGACTATCAGCTCTGGTCTGGGAGCGATACATATGCATTACAAAATATAGATTATCTGCTTACAGAGGGATATGGTGTCGGTATTTCAATAACCGGCCCTTCAGGGCATGCGGTAACAGCCTGGGGCTATGAGTATGATGATCTTGGAGACTATACAGGTATATATCTTACCGATTCTGATGATGGTGTAAATAGTCTCATGTATTACGATCTTTCTTTTACTTCAGACCGTTGGTACCTCGAGGACTATTTCGGTTGGGGAAGTGATAATGGTGGCTACTATATTACAGAGGTTTATGGCCTTGATATTATGGAGGGGATCCACGCCCCTGTTCCCGAACCAGCAACACTACTCATCTTCGGTACAGGTTTAGTGGCCCTTGCAGGCTCCAGGCGCCGTAGAAAAAAATAAAGTTCTCCTCAAAATTTTTTTCTCCCAATGGGCAGAATCACCTTCGTGATTCTGCCTTTTTTGTTTCCTTCATAAATATTCTGCATTTCCAGCTAAAAATAAATTATGATTTGCAATGTTAGGAAAAAAGGATACAGTGTTTCTGACTTGGTTGCGTATGGCAAGACGCTGATATCTACTGAAAATTGTGCCAGCGTGCTTCTAACGTCTTGAATTAGAATGCTAATCTTAAAGTTAAGGGAACAGGATGCATTGGACAAGGATAGTTTTTGCAACACTTCTTGCTGCAGCGATGGGATTTTTAATCCACGTGCTCTACGGGCAAGGGATTGCCATTGAATATGTGCAGAAAGCAGCAGAAAATGGCCAGCTTAACGGTGTTATTATGCAACCGTATCCAAAATGGGTGGTCGTCTGGGCGTATTGTACCGCATTATTGCAGGCATTTGGCAAGGTTTTTGTCTATATCCTGATACAAGACAAGTTGTGGTGCCGAAATAAGATAATCAAAGGCGCACTCTTTGGCGTGTTGCTCTTATTTGTGAGTGATGATCTGTTACGGATGCCAATCATGGGTATTGTAACCGGCAATCCTTTTGATGTTGTGGTTGTTCAAAGTTTTGAAAAATGGATTTTGTACCCTGCCATGGGAGTTTTGATTGCGCTCTTTGCTCCAAAGCATTTGTTTTTTAACAATTAAAGAAAAATAAATCTGTCTCCCGCTTAAAAAGCTATGAAAAAAATTCAGTCCCCTATCATCGGAGCCGTTAACTTTGCTAAAACTCTAAACTCCAGTTTTAGGTGAAATCAAATGACCATAGAACGAAAAATTGCCAAGGTATTCAATCTGACCGATGAAAATTGGATGAAACATGCAAACCCCATCAGCGTCTGGACGAGGTATTCTGTTCTGCCAGTTATCGTTATTGCTTTTTGGAGCAGGGTTTGGATTGGTTGGTGGTGCTTGATTCCGGGGGGGATATCTCTTCTGTGGATGTTTTTTAATCCTGTTCTTTTTAAAAAACCAAAATCGACAAAAAACTGGGCATCAAAGGCGGTTCTTGGTGAACGCGTTTATCTAAACAGAGACAAAGTGAAAATCCCGGCCCACCACAATGTGTCTTTGCATGCCATTTTAAATGGGATATCTTCCCTGGGATTACTTTTAGCTATCTGGGCAACTGTTTATTATTCAATTTGGGGGGCAGTTCTGGGCGTTATAATGGCATACCTTGGTAAAAGTTGGTTCTTAGATCGTATGGTATGGTTATACGAAGATATGAAAAGTGAAAGTAAAACATATAGTAGTTGGGAGTACTGAACAGTCAACAAACCAGTCGTAAAGGAAAATTGTACTGGCACTGGCCGGCAAAGGGACGTCTATAGTAGAGTGCACCAGATTATGTTATATGGTGGAGCGGTAGTTAACAGACTGATACATAGAGTGGATTTTATAAATAATGCAGCTAGAAATTGTTGACCATATTCCGGAAAAGCTATTGGCTGTGCCAGCCAATCAATTATATCAATTTTTGAGGGCTCCCACTCTGTTTCACTTGTCCGGTCAGCAGAGTAAACGCTTATTTATTTCGGTACTGTTGCACGGCAATGAGACCTCCGGCTGGGAGGCAGTACGCCAATATCTAAAGCTATATAAAAACAAGCTTTTGCCACGTTCAATTTCACTGTTTATTGGTAATATTCAGGCGGCCCGGTATGGTAAACGTGTGCTTGATCATCAACAGGACTATAATCGGTCGTGGAGTACTGAGCAGTCGGATAATTTGACCGAAGAGCAAGACCTGATGCGACAAGTTATAGTGGAAATGAGCCGATTACCCCTATTTGCCAGTATTGATTTACACAATAATACCGGTTTAAATCCGTATTATTCATGTATTAACCATAGACAAAATGAATTTTATCATCTTGCTTGGCTCTTTAGCCGTACGGCAGTGTATTTTACTCAGCCCAATACACTGCAATCCATGGCATTCTCCAGGTTTTGTCCAGCAGTTACCCTGGAATGTGGTCAGCCAGGTAAAAGTTCGGGTGTGGATTATATCATGAGCTATCTGGACAAAGTGATGGCTTTGACACAACTTTCATCGCAACCTACGGGTGCTGATGAGATGCATCTGTACCGTATCGTAGCAACTGTGAAAATTCCACCACAGGTCAGCTTTGGCTTTAACAAAAATAATGTGCAACTTAGCCTTAACGAGGATCTCGAAAGGTATAACTTCAGGCTATTGGCAGCCAATAGTCATTGGGGTGAGGTAGGCAAAGAGGCAGAGGCTTTGGATGTGACGGATGAACAGGGCAATAAGGTGTTCTCCGACTATTTTACAATAGAACAATCCAGGCTTTACAACAACAAAGAATGTATACCTGCCATGATTACCACAGATGAGAAGGTTATCCGCCAGGACTGTCTTTGTTATCTTATGCAACGTCTGTTGTAGCTTGACCCCAGGTGATATATAGTGCCCTGGTTACAAATGGGGTAAATACTTAGCTCCGGCTTGTTTCAGAAAAAAATCGACAAGCCATTTTGCTATTCTTAGGCCGTGGTGAGGGGACTCCAAAGTTTTTATTGCAGCCTGTACTCTGGCCGGACCGATGAGATCGCTTCGACGAGACAGTACCGTCCTGCATATTTTCGGGGTTAGTTCGGGATGGGCCTGGATGGCGAAAATGGAGTTTCCAATAAAAAATCCACCAAAGGGACAGAAGTCGTCCCCCATTATCTGCTGGGCATTGGGTGGTAGTTTTGTAACCTGATCCTTGTGAATGTAAAGCAGATCCAGAGAGGATGGCGGGCCCTGATCCATCCACGGGGTGCGAGATATAATGCGGGTTCGGCGCAACCCCACCCCCCATCCTCTGGCGGTTTGCTCCACCCGGCCACCCAGAGCCTGGGCCAGGATTTGATGCCCGAAGCAGATGCCCGCCTGGGGAACATTTTGGGTAAAAGCAGACTGGATAAAATCCATTAAGCGGTGTATCCAGGGAAGATCTTCGTAGACGGAAAAAGAAGAGCCTGTAATCAAATAGCCATCAAAGTCTCCCACATTTTTTGGAAATATTCCTTCCAACACTGACATATGGCTTAATTTGATTTTTTCATTATAATCCCATGCGTTGAGTAGGGAAGCAATAAGAAGGGGGAATTCAGGCAGTTCTGATTTTCCTGTAGAATTCAGGCGGCCCGCAACAAGAATACAGATGCGCATTTTATCCCTGGTCAATTTTTGGGTTTAGCTCTTCTCTTAGCCAGTCGGCAAACAGGTTGATACCTACCACCAGAAAGATTAAGGCAGATGCAGGAAACAGGACCATCCACCACATACCGGCATATACGTAATTTTTGCCAATGGCAATCATCATACCAAGGGAAGGCTCGGTCAAAGGAATACCTACACCCAGAAAACTCAAGGTGGCTTCCAGCATGATTACGGTCGCAAGGTCCACAGCCATGACCACGAAAATTGCGGGAAGGGCATTGGGAAGAAGATGGCGACTCAGCAGCATAAAGTCGGTGGCCCCTGTGGCCTTTGCTGCCATGATATAGGCCTCCTGTTTCACCGATAGAGTGCTGCCGCGCATGGTTCTTGCGTATCTGACCCAATCGGCCAGGCAGATGGCCAGGATCACGACCATGATCCCCCTTTGGGCTAGAACGCCCAGAAGGAGAAAGGCCATCAGGGTGGTGGAAAATGAGAAGAAGACATCTGCGCATCGCATGATCAGGGTATCCGACCATCCACCGTAGTATCCGGCCATCATGCCCATGATTACACCAAATGCGCCTGCCAGAAACATGACGCTGAAACCAACGATCAACGACGTCCGGCATCCGTAAAGAATAGTACTCAATATATCGCGACCTTGGTCATCGGTTCCCAGTAGATAAGGCATTCTCCCATCATCCATCCAAACCGGTGGCAGATAAGCGGTTTCAAGGGATAAGGTTTCAAGGTCGTATGGGTTTTGAGGGGCAAGTTTTGGTGCCCAGGCCGCAGCGATAACAAAGCTTAGAATAATGATGCAACCGGCCACCGCTGATGGCGTGCGGGTGAAGTCATACCAGATCCTGGATTTGAAAAAACCTTTATTCATAACGGATCCTCGGGTTCAGGTATGCGTAAAGAATGTCCACAATCATGTTAATGGTTAAAATGATCAGGGAGGCCAGCATGATATAGGTGACAATGACCGGCTGGTCCGATTCAAATATGGAGCTCAGAAGTAAGTTTCCCATGCCAGGCCATTGGAAAATGGTTTCTGTGACAATGGAAAAGGCGATCAGCTCCCCGAACTGGAGCCCGGTAATGGTGATTACAGGGATTAAAACGTTTCTCAGGGCGTGCTTAAAAATTACTTTGGCAGGGGAAAGTCCCTTGGCCCAGGCGGTTTTAATATATTCTTCTGAGAGCACTTCCCGCATTCCGGCCCGGGTCAATCGCAGTAGGATGGCGAGCTGGTACATGCCCAGGGTAAGTGCCGGCAGGAGCAGGTGCTGCCATCCACTTATGGTTAAAAGTCCGGTGCGCCAAGGACCAACGGTGATGGTCTCACCACGACCAAAGGGCGGCAGAACCCCCAGTCCCACCGAGAAAATCATAATCAGAAGGATTCCGATTAAAAAGGTGGGGATGGAGATGCCGCCAAGAGACAGTGCCATGACGAACTGGCTTGTCGGTGCACGTGGGCGCAAAGAGACCAACACCCCTAAAATCACTCCTGCACCGAACGCGAAAAGGGTGCCCAGGGTCACAAGCTCGAGAGTGGCGGGAAAGCGTTCCAGAATCAGGGAAAGGGCTGGCATTTTGTTTACGTAAGATTTGCCGAAATTTCCTCTTGCCGCATTGGCTATAAACTTCACATACTGTACGTAAAAGGGCCTGTCCAGCCCCATGGTTTCACGGACTTCGTCCCGTTGTTGCTCAGTGGCGTAAAGGCCGGCTAAGGCCAGGACCGGGTCTCCGGCATATCTGAAGATAACAAAACAGATAAAGGAGACCGCAAGAAGGACGGTTATTCCCTGAAGCAGTCTTTTTACGATAAACGTTAACATAGGTGCGTAACCTTCAGGTGCCGGATACAGGTCCAGCACCTTTCCCCGGAATTTTATTGTATATCCATTTCTTTACACACCATATACCGGTCCGGTCGGGGGACAAACGTTATGCCCTTACCCTTCTGAACTGCATAGATATCCATTTGGTAATGCAGAGGGATCATGGCAAGCTTATCTTCCATGGCAATCTTATTCATATCCTGGAGGTAGGTTTTGCGATCAGAAGCATTAACGATGCTCATGTTCTGTTCGATCATCTGGTCAAGCTCTGGATCTGAGAAGCGGGTACCGTTCCAGGCACCGTATCCTTTTTCTTTGTCATAGCTGTGGACTAGCTTGGAGTAAGTTCTACCCATGTCAGAGGCAGAGTCAAACCAGCCTAAAAAATAACATTGATGCTCTCCCTTGATGACCTCTGGGAAAAAGATGCTTTTTGGCTTGACGTCAAGTGTGGCTTTGATGCCGACTTTGGTTAAGTATTTAACAATGGCTTCGCAGATTTTTTCATCTTGAACATAGCGATCAGTGGGACCGGCTACGGTAAGTTCAAATCCGTTTTCATACCCGGCTTCCTTGAGAAGCTGCTTTGCTTTGGTTGGATTGTATTCATAACGCTTTATGTCCGCGTTAAATCCGATGGTAATGGCATCGGGAACCTGGGAAGTTTTGACGGCCTGGCCATGCATCACCTTATCGATAATTTCATCTTCGTTAATGGCCATGGCAACGGCTTTTCTCACCCGTATATCAGCACCGGGTGTTCCGGGTTTATTGGTCAGGGCAAGAAACATTCCTCTTCGTCCCTGGCGGGAAACCACGTCAACTTTGGGGTCTTTGGAAACACGACCATACATTTCTATGGGGACGCCAAACACGATATCAGCCTGGCCAGATGCCAGGGCGGCAAAACGGGTGGAGGATTCTGCAATGGCCCTGATCTCAATTTCATCCACCGCAGGTTTGCCTTGCCAGTACTCTTGGTTTGCTAAGAGTTTGATATAGGATCCCTTGACCCATTCTTTAAATTTATAGGCACCGGTTCCGTTGGGGTTCATTCCAACTTGGGCCGGATCTGCATTCTCAGTGGACTCTTTGTCCATGATATAATAGATATAACAGACCTGATCAAACCAAGGTACCGGGGTTTTAGTCTGGATAATCACAGTATAATCATCAACGATTTTGACCTGATCGATATTTTTCCCCATGTTAATAAATTCGCTGACTTTGGGGTCCGCCATGCGTTTGAAGGTAAAAGCCACATCCTGTGCGGTAAAGGGATTCCCATTATGGAATGTAACCCCTTTTCTAAGATTGAATTTCCACGAGTTTGCGTCCAGACGCTCGTAACTTGTGGCCAGGGCAGGGGCAAGTACGCCATCAGCACCAGGGCGCTCAAGAAGGGCGTCAAAAAAATTGGCCATAAAGGTCAGATTGGAATCGGCATCCGAACCCATTGGATCCATGGTCCGGGGTGGGCTGTCTTGGACTACGACAATTTTTTTGGCAAAGGCGCTAGGCGAACCCAAAGCCAGTGTCAGGGCAATGATGTATAGAGCGGTTAGTACTTTTTTCATGCCTTTTCTCCTTAGTTGCTATATTTAAAAAAAATCCGGTTTTCAGCCAAAAAATTGGGTTTTCCGGGGCCTTAGTTGTGTTCGCTATCTTTTGCGGTGCCATTATGGATCATATAGAAAACAGGCGACCTCATGACTGTTACTCTTTTTCTTTAGAACCGGTGGGGTGGTACGGCATATCTCCATCGCATGTGGGCATCTGGGATGAAAGTGGCATCCTGTGGGTGGATTAATGGGGCTTGGGACATCTCCTACTAAGGAGTGTCGCTGTCTAGTGCGGTTCGGATCCGGCAGCGGAGCTGAAGAGAGCAGTAAACGGGTATAGGGATGTAGTCCATTTGCGTATAGATCCTTATAGTCTGCTGTTTCCACCACTTTACCCAGATACATAACGGCGATTCTGTCACAGATATATTCCACCACGGCTAGATCATGGGAAATAATGATATATGAAAGCCCCATCTCTGCCTGAAGATCGATGAGCAAATTGATGATCTGGGCCTGGATGGAAATATCAAGAGCAGATACGGGTTCGTCTCCGATAATAAGGACCGGGTCCAGAGCCAGGGCCCTTGCAATGCCAATACGCTGACGCTGGCCACCGGAAAATTCGTGGGGGTAGCGTTTTCCATGCTCCGGGGACAGGCCGACCTTTTCAAGGAGAAAGGCCAGGTAATCCTTACGTTGTGCCCCTTTTTTTATCCCGTGAATATCCAAGGGGTTGCTTAATATCTGGTTCACTGTCATGCGGGGATTCAAGGAGGAGTACGGATCCTGAAAAATGATCTGCATCTTTCGGGTCAGTTTCCGCCACGCTCTTAAGTGTAACTTTCCCATGTCCTGTCCCTGAAAAAACACTTCTCCTGCAGTGGGAGTGATAAGGCGTAACATGGCAAGCCCGGCGGTGGTTTTGCCGCAACCGCTCTCACCGACGATGCCCAGGGTCTCCCCGCGTTCTAAAATAAAGGAAACTCCATCCACGGCATAAACGTTGCCCACGGTTCGTGACATAAGGCCCTTTTTAATGGGGAAGTGGACCTTGAGGTCATTCACCTGCAGTACAGGTGCCTTATCTGTATTTTTAATGGCTTGGGACATCGGTGGTCTCTTGTTCTTTTTCGTAGAGGAAACATCGCACATTATGGTCGTTTCCAAGATCAACCTGTCCGGGACGGGTTTGGGAGCAGATTGGCATGGCATGGGGACACCTGGGGGAAAATCCGCATCCTTTTGGCAGTCCAAGCAGCCCCGGAACCATTCCGCGAATTTCATTAAGGCGCTGTCTACCAGATTCGGCCCTGTGCCCGAGTCTTGGAAGAGAAGCTAAAAGTCCCTGGGTATAAGGATGGGATGGTGATTCAAAGAGTGTTCTGGTGTCGGCTTCCTCCACAATTTTGCCAGCATACATGACCAGCACTCGTTGGGTGATCTCTGCTATCACACCAAGATCATGGGTGATCATAAGGATGGCTGATCCGTAGTCTTCCTTTAGGGCTTGCATAAGGTCCATGATCTGGGCCTGGATGGTTACATCAAGGGCAGTAGTTGGTTCATCCGCTATGAGAATTTCTGGATTGCAGGCCATTGCCATGGCAATCATGGCGCGCTGCCTCATGCCACCGGAAAGCTGGTGGGGATATTCGTGTGCCCGTTTTTCAGGGGCTGGAATCTGAACTTTTGCCAGCATATCCACGGCTTGGTCGAGGGCTTGTTTTTTGTTTACTCTCTTATGCAACCTGAACACCTCGGAAATCTGGTCGCCGATGGTGAAGACCGGGTTCAGGGAAGTCATGGGTTCCTGAAAGATCATGGAAATCCGTTTGCCCCGGATTTTGCGCATCTGGGACATATTCAGATTCAGAAGCGGGATGGTGTCAAATTCCATACGGTCAGCACTGATTTTACCCGGGGGTTCCGGGATCAGACGCATGATGGAATTGGCAGTCACGCTCTTCCCGCAGCCTGATTCACCTACGATCCCTAAGGTTTCTCCGGGGTTTAGAGTAAAAGATACGTCGTCAACGGCTTTGGCCACGCCTGCAAAGGTATGGAAATAGGCCCTTAAGTGTTCAACCCTGAGTAGAGTATTTGAATGACCTGGATTTTGGGATATCATGGTTCTTTACTTTCCGTTTTGCCGTACCTGGCCAGACCGTTATTGTAATGGATGGCAAAGCGCCTTAGATGATCGCGCATCCTGTTGGCTGCCGTGTCAGGATCATTGGTATCAATGGCTGCGATGATGATCTGCCAATCATTAAGACTTTCTTCAGACATGCCTTTATCGCCTGGGAGGTAGAGTTTGGCATAGCTTTTCAAGTTACCCCAGATTGCGTAAAGCACAGATTCGTACATCTTGCTTTTGGAAACCCGGATAAAGACGCTTCTGATTTTTCGTTCCACCTTCAGAACATCCTGGAAGCGTGAGACGCCGAAGGGAATCAGATCAGCCATTTGTCCCAGAAGGATCTTAAGTTCTTCTTTATCTTCCGGTGTCGCCATTGCTGCAACTTTTCTCACCAATGCATCTTCAACCACTTGCCGAAAATCATATATGTCATCAATGGTGATTTCCCTCTGCCGGATCAGAAGGCCTAAGCTTTCCGTTACAAATTCAGTACTGAGTTGTTTGGCAAACACGCCACCTTTGGCCCCTGCTTTTACTTCGATCAGACCTTTTTGGGTCAGGATACGCAATGCCTCCCTGAGCGTCCCTCTGCTGGCACCCAACATCTGTTCCAGTTCCCGGCTGGGAGGGAGTTTTTCTCCTGGGCTATATTGCCCGGAAACAATTGCCTCTTCGATCTGCTCAACCAGATGATTTACTAAACCCACAGGGCTCGCCTTTTTAAATGCCAAAATATATCCTTTGTTTTATAAGGTTTAATTGTTTAACAATTAAACAATTAGATTATTATGTAACAAACCCATGACGATTTGTCAATCTCTTTTATTGAAGATCTGTTGCAGGTACCTGAGCAGCCGTTCTTTTTTTAGTTCAATAAGGTAATGGAAGAGCTTGTTTGGCTGTAAAAGCTAAGGTCTGATAAGTTGCAATTGGAGGGATATAAAAAGAAAATATTTTTTTTTGGATTATGTTTTGGGGAAGAGGAGGAAGAGTCGTTCAGCCGACAATCCAAAGGGCAAGATTTTCCACTCGCTTAATGGTGCGATCAGAAACACCACCCAACAGACCCTTGGCCATTCCTGCACTTCTTCTTCCCATAACAATGGTGCCGCACTTATGTTTTTTGGCTTGACTGATTATGCCGTGGGATTCCTCAAGATCTGACTTTTCAGGAAGAATGACTATATTGGCTTCCGGGATATTTGCTTCCAGAAGGAGCTGCTTTGGGCCCACAAAAAGACAATCCTGACCGCAAAGATAGGTGTTGCACCACTTTTCATCCCAATGCGTAAAGAAGAGCTGTGGCGAACAGTTGATCTTTTTCCCAAAAAGAGCTGTGCAGTGGAATAAATAGATACGAATATCATCTCGTCCATGGAGGATATGGGCAAGATGGTCCACGGCAAGAAGGGAGTTGACAGACCCGTCCACCGGCACAAAAAAATCGCTATGTTCAACTTTTCCATCGTTTATCCACAGAGGAATAGTATGGCATTTACGAAAAAGCGTGGCTGATATTGACCCCATTAGCATCTCAGTAATCCCTTTTAAACCGCGTCTTCCAAGAAGAAGCGCGTCGGGCATATTGTTTATGGCATATTGATGGATATAGGCAGCTATGTCCTGGCCGGAACCTTCAATGCGGAGCTGAATTTGCTCTTCTTTGGTACCGTTTGCCACTAGACGTTCTTTTGCCTTGTGTAAAAAACACTGGGCCGTTTCTTCTTTCCCCTGCTTCTTTTCCCCTGGGATCAATGTATTTTTTGGGTCTGCCAGACTTGGCATGATTGAGGCTGATGCACTAAGCCATGTGATAAGAGTTATGATAAGCTCCCTGTCTGTTGCAAAAAGTTTTGCAACATAATGCAAAGCATAGTCGCTGTACATAGAACCATCGACGGCAACAAGGATATTCTTTTTATATCTTTGATTCATTTCTCAGGTGTTTGGGTAACAGGCCTTGTTGGCTTTCGTTTGACGATCTTTTTCACGGTTGTGGTCGCAGTTTGTTGTTTGGCCTTGCGTACTGTTTTTTTTCGTATTGGGGCAAATTTCCACCCAGACCCGCTGCGAACACAATCCCATCCCCAGCGTAACCAGCGTAGTAGTGCAACAGCCAGCCATAGGGCCCAAAGCAGCATGGCAATACGGTAGATAAATAGTGGAACGCTTAAAATCCAGGCCGTCGGAAGCGTTGCTGCAACCCTATCCTGATACCAGAATAGGTGGTAACCCGATGAACCATTCCCGCCGATTTGCATATCTGGATGCCCCAATAGACCCTGCTGGATAGCAAAGAGAATGGTCCCAAGGGCTGCCATGGTCAGTATAGCAAGAAACACCTGCATAACATTAAATAAAACAATGTGTTGTATTTCTGGGCCTTGTTTTTTGCGTAGTCCCAGAAGGAGGAGCCAAGCAATAACGATTGCTGCAGCAATCGCCTGAATTTGGCTGAGGCCAAGGCAGAGTAATAACCATTGGAGAAAAGAAAGGGGTGTTAAACGAATTTTTGCCAGTAAAAACGCAATGATAAATATAACAACCACTTCAGCCCAGAAAAGTACTGCCGGCCCAATCCGGGGGCCACCAGTAAATAAAATCCATCTCGAAACTGGTGCTTGCATTTCAATGGAATGGTTGACACTGCGTACGCCCAGATCCACTTGATCAACAACGGTTTTATACGTTTTTTTGCCTTTGCTGCGCCAGACAACTTCAATTTCCTGTGTTCCTGGGGAAAGGGGAAGGATGAGCTTGTTGTCGATATGTTGTAGGGGAAGTTCCCGGCCGTTTAGTACTGTTTTCTGCAGGTCGATACCCGCTGGCAGGGCTATTTGATGCTGCATGCCGCGACTGGCGGTCACCGAAAACGTTAAGCGGTTCTCTGTTGTTCTTCGGCCCGGTTTTACTTCCAGGGAACTTTTCGTAATTGTCATTGTAGGGCCAGGAACTCCCTCTGGTCGGCCAATAAGCAGATTGAGTGTTTCGCCGGGGTAGGGATGATATTCGGGAAAGCGCTTTCCTGCTGGGTTGGTCTGATTCACTTCCGGAATTCCGCTGGGAATCACGTGCCAAATTGGGCTGACATCAAGAAACCAGACTTCACTCCAGGAAGAGGTCTCTTTCGCCTGTAACTGCAGGGTTGAAACCGGCTCCATGGAAGAGTGGTACACAATAGTATGCTGCGCAGGAGTCATATTGATGCGTACATGTTTGTCTTGGACATGCATAGCATCACTGGTAACATGTTCCCCTTCTATCAGCGGAATATCAAGGGCAATAACACTGTTTGGACTTTTGCGTATGATTCTGGTATCAACGGTCCATTTTAGGCCCATATGCAGCGTGCGCTCTATCTGAATAAATGCTGGGACTTCGACTTGGCCGTCTTGCTTTTCTCTGCCCTGTACTGGTGTTACAACAATTTTATTTCGTTTGAGACTAATTTGCTGCGAAAGGCTCCCGTTATCCCGTAACCCGTTAATTGACCATCCTTGCAGCGTTGCCTGCCCGTGGGCCGGTAGCAAAGGGAAGAAGAAGGAAAGATTGTTTTTTCCCCTTAGGTTTTTTTGCAGGGTTATGGTGTGGGATCCCGGTGCAATACGAAGGATAACAAAACCTTGTTTATTGCTTCTTAGGGTGAGTTGTTTCTTTTGGTCTTGCAGTATCGTGTCAAATAGCCTGTTTGTACCTGGTAAAGGGAGTGCCGTTTGGATCTGTGAATCCACTTGCAGCCGGACCGATAACAGATCTTCTTCAAGGATAAAATCGGCCTGGTTAATTGTCACACAGTGTGTACCGCATTTTGGCGGGGCAAGCAGCCTGTCTTGAAGCTCCTGCAACATTTCAGGTGATGGTATTTCCGCATGACTCTTGTGAGGGGTGGCATAACAGCAGAGTAGCACAAGGAGACAGATGGCTGTGGTCTGGATTGGTTTTCCTTTCTTTGCAGGTGTTTTGCTGGATTTTACTTCTGTTTTTTGCATGGAAAAACGTAAAAAAGCGACAAGGAGTAGAATAAAGAAAAGCACCCTGATAAGTGCCAGGATTGTGTTTAGTAGTGGAGGAATAAAAATAAATTGTATCCGTTGTTCGGGGGTAACGGGGCCGTTCCAGAAAAGTGGGACCCGTTTCCAGCTCCAGTTAGGAAGGCCAGGGCCTGTCTGGATCATTTCTTCCGGGTCGATCTCAAGTTTTGGAGTGGGCGGAAGTGTTTGGGATAGTTTGTCGACCGACAAACCGGAAGCCAACTTTGTACGTCTAACGGGATGCGGCAATGATACTGGGGCAGCTGGTTCGGCCTGTTTATTTACCATGAACTCACTATCAGAAATTGCGCTTTCTTCAAATACGTGTCGGGTATTGCTGATCTTGCGATATTTGCCATATTCCAGTTGGGGGAAGAGGCCGACACTCACTTCGTTTATCAAAAATGGGATACAACTCACCGCTAACGTGGCAAGGACAAAAAGTCCGATGAGCCGTGTTATTTGTTTCGCTTTTGGTGATTGCATAGCCTTTTGTAGGGCGAAGATGGCCAACAGGGGTAACCAGATATAGGTTGGGGCACCCGGTTGGTGAAAACTGATGGTAAGTGTGATAAGCGCTACTATTCCCCATGACCAACCAAGAATTTTTACGGATGCCAGGGTGATGATAAGGACGAGAAAGATGTCAAGAAGGCTCCAGCGTGTGAGCCAGGTGTCAACCCTGTCTACTCCGGTAGCCGAAAAGAGCTGCCAGCCAGGGGGAAGATTAAGCCAGGCGTTAAGGTGCTGAATATCGTGTTGCCAGCCAATTGCCGGAAGAAAGAGCGTAGCGTTATGTACTTTGTTTTCAATCCGTGATTCTGCATGGATATTGAGGTTTCCCTTACGGATTTCAATACCTGTATTTCCGGTTTCTGCAAGGGTTGTAACCAGGCGCGGAACTCCTCCAACTTCAACTCGTCCTAAGGCAAGGCTTTTATCCACATCTAGTCGCCAACCAGAAGTCATGGTGCCACTTATACGGTCTAATACCGTTAGTCCCGTGCCATTTTCATCCAACCAGAATTGACGTTCGAGGGTTAATCGATTGGGTACTGGTGAGGGGTTCCCTCTATTTTTTTCAACCAGTTGCATCTGGGAGTCGCCTTCCATCAGATATGCCGGTAATTGCTTCCAATCATCGGGAAGATTGGTTCTGGTGGGATCAACGGCGGGAACACCTTTGATTTCAACTTGTCTGAGTTTTTGGTCTGCGGCAAAGACCCAAAGTTCCTGTTTGGGCCATTTCCAGTCTGTGGTGTCAGCTCCAATGCTTAAAATCTCGGGGCTTTTGGAGAGACTATTGCGCAGGAGAAGGTCCATTTCCCATTGTCCCGGACGGACCTGAACCTGAAGCTTGTTTTCTTTAAGAAAACGGGCGGGGAGGGGAGAGTGTAATGAAAGAGGGATAAATGCTGTCCCTGAATGAAAACCCAGAGTAACCTGTCTTGGTGGGCCTGATACGGTTAGGGTAATATGTAACTGTTGGCGCAGGGGAACACCGTCAATAATTTTTCTGAACACCTGGATGGAAAGGCTTTCCTCTTCAACTGGTTCCTCGTTCTTTCGTTGTTTAAACCAGAGCCTTCCCTCTGTGTCCAGTTGGGGATTTTTCACTTGTAGTCCATCCATGGTGAGCTGGACGATGCCTATGGAGGGTGGCAGATAAAGATGATCCGGAAGGGACTTCCAATAAAATGTTCCGGAAATTGTATGAGAACCTGTTTCAAGCCAAACCGCAGGATGACCGGATTTGTTTACAATGGTGGCAGGTTTTTTATCTACCCTTACCTCACCTGGCCAATATGGTGTTAGACCGGGCAGCGGGGCAAGGCTTTTGGTTTCAACCTCGTAGGATTGGGTAAAGGTGGCCCCCTGTTGATCTACCGAAAGATTGAGTGTTGAAGGCCAGGTACAAAAACGTGTGTCTGTGGAATTTGCTTGAAGGGTACAAATCTTTTCTTCCTGCTCGTAAAGGACCCACGGAATCCATTTTTGCAGTTCTTCGGGAATTCTATACTGGGTAGCCTGTAGAGGATGGGAGAAGCAGAGAAAAATTGCGGTAAGGAAATAATATAATCTGTACATGCATCATATCCAGGTAGAGGATTTGGAGAGCCAAAATGATTGTTTGTGAAGGGTACAGTGTATCTTTTACATTCGAGGATGTACTTTCTCATACCCGCCTATCCGTGTATTATAGGTGGAATTTAAATGGTTTGTCAATGTTGCTTCGTTAGCTTTGGTTCCTCATATACCATTAGACTACAGGTCTAGCATAGGAAGAGAAACTGTTCAACGCTGCTTTTTAAAGGAAGTTTGGGAAATTAAAGTATCTTAGTGGTACTGGTTATAATTCCTAAGGTGTGTTATATGTCTGACACCATGTGGTATTTGTGTCGGTGAGCGTGTAGTTGTTTTGGATAATTTTGACGTAAATAGAGTATGTCACTTGTGAATATCTGCCACATTGAGTAGGTATTTGCCGCAGGCTGTTACAATCGTTTACAGGTCGCGGACGTGTTGATCTTTTTTAGGTAAAATTCTTGAACTATTTTTAGTATGGGCAACTGTAGAGTGGAAGTGTTCAGTTGCCGGGTACTGTATCTTTTTCTTGTATTATAGAGTGGATGAAAACGAATAATTTAATAAGCAAGGTGCTCTGTAGCAAATCGTTAGAAGAAGTGGAGGCAAAGAAGGTAGCCTTTGTCTATCACTTTAAGATTAAGGATGCTGATATTTACAAAGAGTGGCTTAAAGAGAGCAGCCATAATTTTGGGTGTAAAAGATTATTTCAAATTCGGCCTGATCCTGTTCCCCGGGAAGGAATGCGATTAGATGAACTTGTCATTGATGAATTTTCATCGGTGCAGGAGGCATTTGATTTTAATGCTGCGTTTGAAGATATTTTTCAATATTTTTGTTCAGAATATGCGGTGCTGGCAATTAAACCGGAGCCGTCAAGGACCTTTCTTACTGTGAAGGGCATTTCCTGGCTTATTCGACTATATAAGGGGTATAATGATCCGGCCGTTTCCACCACATGGCAAAATAAGAACAGTTCTATATGGCCGGATGAAGAGCAAATGAAGGTGGCAAGGTTTCAAAATTCCGATGAACCACTCTTTGTCTATAATCTGAATAAGTATAAGTCAGTTGCCGATTATAACGGTATCTTAAAAGATTCCCCCAAACTTACTGGAAAGGAGGCCTATGATAGGTATTCTAAGATGGTAAGTTTTGAACTTTTACGCAGAGGGGCATATCCTGTCTATGGTGGAAAACCCGTTTGTCTGTTTGGTAAGAGCGATACTTGTGTATTGGCAGATGACTGGGATCATTTCATACTGGTTCGGTATCCACAGCGTAGAAATCTTTTCTCCTTATTGGAAAGTGAAGATTTTCAAAATGGAATGGTTCACCGTGAAGCAGGGCTTTCACGGGCAGTGGTTCTTATGGGGAAAGAGTTGGTAAAATATGGGGAGTACAAGGTGTAAGGTGCAGTCGAATTTCACAGGAGCAGGGGAGGAATAGAACTTTTTTGGACAGATAACTTGTATTGTGGCCAAGTAGTTGACTATTATAGGGAAGGCGGTCGTGATGTGTCATGCGCTAATAATACGATTTGGAATGTTTTCAAAAGGTGACAGTATGCTGATAAAAAAAATGATTTTATTTTTTCCTGTTTTGCTCGTGTTAAGTTTCCTTTTCAATGTTGATTGGGCGGAGGCCCGATCGAAAGGTAAGCTTCTTCAAACCGCTGGGAAGGCTGCCAAAAAAACGTATAGGAAATCTGCCACCGGTGAAGGTGCAATGACTGAAGAGATGATAGAGGATTGTATTCTTCTAAAGCGGGAGATTGAAAATTCATCGGAAGATATGGGTACATCTTCTGCCTCTTTGGATACTCAAAATAAAGAACTTGAGGCACAGGCAGAAGAGATCAAGAAGAGTAAGGAGTCCGTTGACCCAAGCGATGAAAATTCCGTTAACGAATACAACAAGAAAGTTAAAGCATACCAACAAAAAGTAGCTGCATTTGAGTCAGAGCGAAAAGAACACAACGCAGGTGTTGATCAATATCAGCAGAAGTTTAAAAAGTTTGAGAGTGAATGCAAGGGGCAATCATATTACCAGGATGATTATGATAAGGTGGTTGAGAAAGTAGGATATGGAATGTAATTCCATATCGCTTTTGTATTTTGTGTCTCTTAAAGCTGAGTTGAGCAGCTTGCCTGCTCGTACGAAACTTACACCACTCAAGGTGGTACTAAAAAGAGTGCCCTGGCGGTATACGTATCACAGAAGGCCTCTATAAAGATAGATCATGCAGCAGGCAATGGGCATAGAGGCCCTTGGGGTCGTCAAATATAAGCATTGTATCCACAGGAAAGAGCAGGCGAGTTGCGACACTAAGGACTGAAGGAGGTAGAGGAGCCTCTGCTATCCAGGTGGAAACTGTGCCGGAGAGGAGCTGGAGGAGTTCATCCTTTACGCTTAGGGGTCTGCTGATATAGTGCGCTTCATAGTCCTGTAGATCAGCAAGCTTTGCAGCAGAAGCAATGGCATCGCTCATGGTGCCAAGTTTATCCACAAGCCCCAATTCCAAGGCGGTTTTTCCAGCAAACACCCTGCCTTCTGCCACCTCTCCGACTTTTGTTCGGTCAATGGCCCTACCTGCCGATACAATATCCAGAAACTGGTCGTAGCCATGCTCTAGACTGATGGTAATGCTTTCTTTAAGCAGTGGGGAAATGGGCCGGGTGAGGTCATAGGCCGAAGCAATACTTGTGGTGCCTACCCCGTCATTGTGAATTCCAACAGAAGCCAGGGACTCCTCAAAGGTGGGAATGGCAGCAAAGATACCAATGGAGCCGGTTAAGGTTACAGGACTTGCCCAGATTTCATCAGCATCGGCGGCTATCCAGTAGCCACCGGAGGCAGCCATGGTTCCCATGGAGACCACGAATGGCTTTCCGCTTTTCTTAAATTCCAGAATTTCCTGTCTGATAATCTCTGAGGCAAAGACGGATCCTCCCCCAGAGACAATACGTAAGACAAGGGCTTTAATAGTAGAGTCTTCTCGTGCGGTACGGATCATTTTTGCTAAGCTATCACCACCAATGGCGCCAATTGGCTGTTCACCGTTTAGGATGGGACCCTGAGCAACGATTATACCCACGCTGGATGTGGAGAGGCCATCATTGATATAGGAGCGGGATATGGACTTTAAATAGTTACTAAAACGAATTTGCTTGAAGTTTCCTGAACTGTCTTTCCCCCCAATTTCAATAAGATAGTTGCGCAACTCTTCTCTTGTTTTGATACTGTCCACAAGGCCTGCGTTAAGAGCGAGTTTTGCCGCATCTCCTCCAGCTGTGGCAAGTTCCACTGGAATATTTTCCGTATATTTCTCGATTACATCCGGATCAATTTCACGCTCTTGAATGATATCGTTTTTTATGGTGTCCCATAATGTTGATAGCCAGCGCATATTTTGGGTTTTGGCTTCGTGGGACATGGAGTTTCTGGTGATGGGTTCCATGGCTGATTTAAAACTGCCCACCTTAAAAACGTTGTAATGTACTTTTAACCGCTCCAAGGCATCTTTAAAGTAGAGCCTGAAAGTACCAAGGCCATGGAGATCAACGCCACCCATCGGATTAAGGCAAATTTCATCGGCAAAACTTGCCAGGTAATACTCCTTCTGTTGGTAGAAGTCTTCTGCTGCAATTACCAACTTGTTACTTTTTTTAAACTCGGTAAGGCTGTGTCCGATTAGTTGCAGTTGGTTTAAACCAACGGAACCAAGATGGGAAAGATCAAGGAGTATGGCGACCACCCTGTCATCTGTGGCCGAGGCGTCAATAACGTCCAAAACATCTTGCAGCAGGGTTTGTTGAGGGAGTGTCGTAAGGCCTAGCTGTTCGTTGAGTGCTTTTGAAAATGGATCGCTTACCTGTTTTTCCTCAACTATATCTCCTGCCAATGTGAGACGAAGAATGCCGCTATTGCGAATAAATGGTTCTGGCTTTGTTCCATTTTGATTGATGATAAGGGAAATGATAACAAAGAGCAGCATGAGAAAAGCAATGTTGAGTGTCCAGGTCCGAAGGCCGGTGAGAAATTTGCCCAACACGCGAAATATATTGAGGATTGAAACTACTAAATCTTTCATTGTATAAGGGGGGCTATGATTAATGTCCAAAACGGATGAGATGATAAAAACGCAGCACGGAGCATAGCAAGCGCAGCAAAAGATGTAAATCAAAAAGGGAGCTGTAATTGGAAAGGCTGTTTTTGGGAACTATCGCAGAGGTTTGAGACTGTTATTCCAAGGAGTCGAATCTTTTTTGTTCCTGCCTCAGTGTGTTGCAGCAAGTTTGCAATTGTGCTCATAATTTGTACGCTGCTCTGCACGGGGACGGGGAGTGTCTGTGATCGGGTAACAGTACTAAAATCGTGATAACGGGCCTTTAACGTGACGGTGTTTCCAGCGCACTTTTTTTGTTGTAAAACATGTGCAACTTTTTGGCTTAACTGCTCTAAAATAGAGTTGATTTCTTTAAGATCGAGAAGATCAGAGTGAAGGGTGGTTTCAGTGCCAATGGATTTCCGACAACGATTCCCTTCAACGGCTCGGTTGTCGATGCCACGTACTATGTCATAAAAAAAAAGCCCAGCCTTTCCAAAAAAGTGTTCCAGTTCTTTTTGAGTAAAACAAAACAGATCTTCCCCTTTTCGAATTCCCAATGCGTGCATCTTCTTTTCGGTGACTTTTCCCACCCCAAAGAATTTGCCTATTGGTAGAGCAGCTAAAAAGGAGTTTGCTTCTTCTTTGCCAATAACGGTGAGACCATCCGGTTTGTTTATATCTGATGCGACCTTGGCAAGGAATTTATTAAATGATACACCGGCTGAACAGGTAAGGCCCACCTCGTGAAATATTCTGCTTCGAATCTGCTCTGCCGTTTGCCTGGCATCATGTAGTGTGGTATGGCTGTCACTGATATCAAGGAATGCCTCATCAAGGGAGAGGGGTTCTACCAGTGAGCTATACTGGGTAAAAATATCCATGACTTGCAGAGAAATTTCCTTGTATCTCTCTTTTCGAGGACGGATAAAAAGGGCATGGGGACAGCGTTTTATTGCCTTTGCGGCTGCCATGGCCGAATGGATGCCAAATTTCCTGGCTTCATATGAGCATGCTGCAACAACTCCTCTTCCTTTAGGGTCACCACCGACAATGAGGGGGCGTCCAGCATATTTAGGGTTATCCATTTGCTCAACAGATGCGAAAAAGGCGTCCATATCAATATGGAGAATGTACCTATTTATGGGAATTGCTTGCAATAGTGGTTTCCTCAAGGCTATTTTTAAGGAAGTTTTTACCCTTTACCCAAGAAGGTAGTAAATATTTTTGTCAAAAATAGCATGAATGTCGCTGCTACGATACCATGATGTGCAGAATAAAAACAATTACGAGTTGTGACCCATCTGTTGGTGGGTTTGTTCTGCTTGTAATTTCCAGGAGTGTTTAAAAAATGCAAAAAATAATTGCGGAAAGTGAACTGTTTGGCGGATTAGCTTCCGAGTATTTGGCAGAGGTAGTAAAGATTGCCAGAAAGAAGAACTATAAGTCGAATGAATCGATCTTTTTTGAAGGTGATCCGGGGGATGGTTTCTATATGGTGATCAGTGGGAAAGTAAAGATTTTCAAGACTGCTTTTTCCGGAAAGGAGCAGATTATACACATCTTTGGCAGAGGAGAACCCTTTGGCGAAGTCCCGGTTTTTTATGGCCAGCCTTTCCCGGCAAATGCCACCACCCTTGAAAAGTCCAGTCTGATTTTTTTCCCAAGAACAGACTTTGTGGAACTTATTCATAGCACACCATCCCTTGCCATGAATATGCTGGCTGTACTTTCCATGCGTCTTCGAGGCCTGGTGCACCAAATCGAAAACCTCTCCTTAAAGGAAGTGCCGGCACGTTTTGCCGAGTATCTGTTGTACCTTCTAAAGGAACAGGAGGGTGAAAACAGCGTTGTTCTTGAAATCTCAAAGGGACAGCTTGCCAGCTTGCTGGGGACCATCCCTGAAACTCTGTCGCGGATTTTCGCAAAATTGAGTGATGAAGGGTGTATTGAGGTGCAGGGAAAAACAATCCGAATCCTTGATCATGAAAAACTTATCCGCAAACAATAATGGTTTAGCCTGTTGCTCTTTTACTCTTTGGCGGAAGATTTAGCGTCTTCATTTGCTAACAGAACAGATTCATTGTCCCTAAACAGGGCTACCCGGTTTCGTCCCTTGTTTTTTGCGTAGTACAGAGCCGTATCTGCAGCATTTACCAGGTTGTTTTTATTTTGGGTGCTGATGGAAGAGAGGCTGGCAACACCAAGACTTATTGTGACCAGGATTGATGATTCTTTGTAGTAGCTTACCAATTGCTGCACCAGTTGTCGCAGACGTTCTGCAGCCTTGCCTGACTTATTCAGGTTGGTTCTGGGCAGGATAATAAGAAATTCTTCTCCACCGTATCGGCAGATAACTTCTTCATTTCGTAAGTTTAGGGCAATAATTGAAGAAATCTGCTTCAGGATAAAATCTCCTGCTTCATGGCCATATGTATCATTTATCTGCTTAAAATTATCGATATCAAGCATTATTACGCTAAGATCACTACTGTATCGTTGGGCTGTGGAGAACTCTTCCTTGAGCCGGATAAGGCCAAATCTTCTGTTAAGTACATGGGTCAGCGCGTCATAGGATGCCATTTCCTGGATTTTGTTATGTAAAAGGGCATTCTGTAAATAGGGAGCCATGTATTTGGAGTAGGTTTCCAGGGTCTCAAGTTGGGCTTTTAACGTAAAATCACTCTTCCCGCAGGCTGCTATTACCAGGCCCACTGTGCTTTTTTCTACTTGTAACGGAATAAGGCGGACCAATGAGGGGCGGAGCGTGCCTAATGGGGTGGAAATAGTCACCCAATCCAGCATATCTTTTTTTGTGTCGATGGTGTGGATAATACCTGACTGGACGGTGTCTTGAACTGCACCTTGCCAATCTTCCAGTTTTTGGGGGAGATTTTCTGGTGTATCCATTGCGTGGCTGGCAAGAAGAACCATTTCATCGTCGATCTTGCCATAAAGAAGGGCGGCACTGATACAGGTGGAGGTGATGTAATATTGGACAATATTATGCGCTGTTACATCTAAATCGACATTGGCTGAAAGCAGCGAAATTATTTCTCGAAATCCCGCCTCGTGATCAAGGCGGTTGATAACAGTTTTTCCCATGGTATTAAACGCCTGGGTAACTTCACCGAGTATATCATTGGTCCGCACCTCAATCTCATAGCTTTCATGGAACTGCTTTTTATTAAAGGACGTCCCCCTAATCCTGTCATTAATACGATTCATGCCAGTAACGAGGAATCGCAGCTCCTTAGAGATTACCAGGGAAAATAAAATATAATTGGCGACACCTACGATAATACCTGCCATCATACACATGACAGCAAAACTGATGCTTATGGGCGTGGAGTCATTAAAATAGAACTTTTGTACCGGGGGAAATGCGATTCCTGTCAAAAAACCGAAGGCGACCATACAAAGGAAAAGAATACGAAATACATCTTTTTTCTTTTTGGGTTGTGGTGCTATTGGTTGATTTGTCATTACCTTGCAAACCTTAGGTTCTGTTCCATTGTTTTTGTTTGAGACTGCTTACACTCTTTTTCTTGTAGGCGAGCGCTTTATAGCCTAAAATTTTCTCGGCTTCCCTGCTAAATTCCTTGCAGGGACGTACCGTTAAGTCTTTTAAGATTTCAATATCCACCTCCCCTTGTCCAGGGAAATGCATGGTAAGCAGTAGTGGGCAATCTCCATGGAAACGGTATAGAATTTGTTTTAACGATTCCAGTCGTTTTCTGCTTATTTTGTCGCTTTCCAGCCGGATTTTGATTGACTCCGTATGGGTGATTCGTGCATCTGGAAGCAGCTCAATGTTTTCGGCAATAATCTTTGGTCCACGGTCATCTATTTGTACCGTTCCCTGGATGATGAGAGGCTCGGTGGAGTTCAGCAGATGATGGCACTGGCTGTATGTGTTTGGGAAAACAATAACTTCAACGGCGTTGAGCAGGTCTTCCACCGTGATAAACGCCATTAAATCGCCTTTTTTACTTTTGAGCTGTTTACAGCTTCTGATCAGTCCTCCAATGCGAACCGGCTGCTCTTCCCCGAAATCGGCAAGACCCGCAATATCTGTATCTGCGATTGTTTGAATTTCTTGGATATCTTCATCAAGTGGATGGCCGGAGATATAAAAACCCACCGTTTCTTTCTCCCTTGCAAGGCGCTCTCGTTCCTCCCATTCGGGGATATCCGGTAGGGTAATAGCGGTTTTATCCCTGGTATCCGTTTCAGGTGCCAGGGAAAAGAGTGACATTTGTCCCGATTGTTTGTCACGTTGAACGGCTTTGGCCTTTTCCATGGCCTGATCAACCACAGCCATAAGTTGCGATCGTCTGCAACCAACAGAATCAAAGGAACCCGATTTAATGAGGCTTTCTATAACCCTTGAATTTACCTTACGGGAATCAACCCTGTTGCAAAAGTCTTCAAGTGAACTGTAAGTGCCATTTGCCTCACGCTCCTCAATGATGGAATGTAAAGCTGATTGCCCCACATTTTTTACCGCGGCCAAACCAAAGCGAATCCGATCGTCGTGGACGGAGAAATCAATCAGGGATTCATTGATATCAGGTGGCAATACTTCAATATCGTGTTCACGGCATTCGTTAATATAGAGGACAACCTTGTCCGTATTATTCATATCACAGGAGAGTAAGGCTGCCATGAACTGGGAAGGATAATGGGCTTTGAGATAGGCGGTCTGATAAGAGATCAGGGCGTATGCTGCGGAGTGGGATTTGTTGAATCCGTATCCAGCAAATTTTGCCATAAGATCAAATACGTACTCAGCTTTTTTTAGATCGATATTCTTCTTCTCAGCACCTGCCATGAACTTGACTTTTTCCTCGTCCATGACTTCAACAATCTTTTTCCCCATGGCCCGGCGCAGAATGTCGGCATCACCCAAAGAATATCCTGCAAGTACCGAGGAAATTTTCATCACCTGTTCCTGATAGACAATGACTCCGTAGGTCTCTTCAAGGATGGGTTTGAGTTCCGGAAGCGGGTAATGGGCTGTGGCCCTGCCATGTTTTGTCTCAACAAAGTCATCCACCATACCGGAGTCCAATGGTCCAGGTCGATAGAGTGCCACCAGGGCAATAAGATCGGAGAACTGTTCCGGTGCCATCTTCACCAACAACTCACGCATTCCGGAACTCTCAAGTTGGAAGACTCCCAAAGCGTCACCGTCACAGAGGAGCTTGTAGGTCTTAAGATCATCCATGGGGATGGCGCTGATATCAAGTTCAGTACCAATGTCCGCCTTGATATGTTTAAGGGCATTATCAATGACGGTAAGTGTTTTTAAACCCAGGAAATCAAACTTGATAAGCCCTGTCATTTCAGTATGTTTCATATCATACTGGGTGAGCGTCTCCCCGTCTTTTCCCTTGCAGGTCGGCAGGTATTCCACCATGGGTTTTGGTGAGACCACCACACCTGCCGCATGGGTGGATGTGTGTCTGGCAAGACCTTCGAGGGTTTGGGCAATTTGGATAAGCTTGGCCATTCGCGGATCTTTCTCAATGGCTTCCACCAGACGCGGTTCTTCATCAAGGGCCTTCTCAATGGTCATTTTCAGAGCGTCTGGTACCAGCTTGGCTATTTTATCGACATCTCCAAAGGGAATATCAAGGGCGCGGCCCACGTCTCGGATTACCCCTTTGGCCTTCATGGAACCGTAGGTGATAATCTGAGCCACATGGGGTGCTCCACCATATTTTTTTCTTACATAATCAATTACTTCTCCACGTCTATATTGGCAAAAATCCACATCGAAGTCAGGCATGGAAACGCGTTCCGGGTTAAGAAAACGCTCAAAAATAAGCCCATAAGGAATGGGATCGATGTTGGTAATCCGCATGGCATAGGCAGCAAGACTTCCTGCACCTGAGCCTCGTCCCGGTCCAACGGGAATTTTATGATCAAGGGCCCAGTTAATAAAATCCGCTACGATAAGAAAATATCCGGGAAATCCCATGGAGTTGATAATGTCTATTTCGAACTGGAGGCGTTCACTATACTGTTTTTCAACGTCCTTGTTGAATGTGCCGGCAACCCGCATGGCGGCAAATCGTTCCTTGAGACCATTCCAGCAGGCGCTGGTGAACATGGACTCCAGGGTTTCACCCTCAGGAACCGGAAATTCGGGGAAGTGATAATCATTCAAATCTATTTCCAGGTTACAGCGATCAGCTATTTCCTGGGTATTGGCTATTGCTTCCGGACAATCTTGAAAACTTTTGCGCATTTCATCGGCGGATTTAAAATAGAAGGTATCCGATGAAAAACTGAAATGTTTTGGGTCGGTGATGGTTTTACCAAACTGAATACAGAGCAAGACTTCATGGGCATGGGCGTCCTCTCTGTTTAAATAGTGGCAATCATTGGTCGCAACCAGTTTGATTCCCATCTCCTGGGAAAGTGATTTTAATGTCTTATTAACCGTACTTTGCTCGGGAATACCGTTTTCCTGGAGCTCAAAATAAAACCTGTCTCCAAAAATATCCTGATATTCTTTTGCTCTTTTTTGGGCGGCCTCCTTTCCTTTATGTACCGCAAACCAGGGGATTTCTCCATGAAGACAGGCACTGAGACAGATAAGACCTTCATTATGCCGGCGAAGGACCTTTAAATCGATTCTGGGTTTTGAATAAAAACCTTCAAACTGGGCGATTCCCGCAAGTTTCATCAGGTTTTTATAGCCCGTATAATTCATGGCCAGCAGGACAACATGGAAGGCCTTGGTGGGGCCATTTGGGTCTTTTTTTCTGCGGTTACCGGGGGCAATATAAAACTCGCAACCGACGATGGGTTTGATGCCTTTTGCTTTTGCCTTTAAATAGAATTCCAGTGCGCCATACATGGCTCCATGATCAGTGATGGCCACGGAGTCCATGCCGTATTCCTTGCATTTTGCAAGCATATCAGGCAGACGGATGGCACCATCTAAAAGACTATATTGTGAATGTACGTGGAGGTGGGTAAAGCCTGCGCTCATTTGAGTCCCTTTGTACCTTCTTTGAGTGTGTTTTTCAAAATGGAGTTGTCAAGATCCGCTCCGCTAAAATCGGCCTGGATAAGATTGGAGCCGGTTAGGTCTGCTCCTGAAAGATCTGCGTTTTTGAGATTTGCACCTGGCAGGTTTGTGGAGAGTAAGGTCGCTCCCGAGAGGTCTGCCCCTTCAAGGTTGGCACGTCTAAGGTTTGCCCGGCTAAGATCAGCTCCCCGCAGATTTGCACCCTTAAGATTGGCTCCAATGAGTTGCGCCTGCCGTAAATCCGCATCTTCAAGGTTGCAGTCCGGGCAATCCTTGGCCATGGCTTTTACCGAATGGTTGATCTCTTCGTAGGACGCTTCAGGCTGATCGTTTGGAGTGTTAAGGGAAGGGGGTGTGTTTGATGAAGAACTGCGTGTATCCGTACCACCTTTGCGTAGTTGCTCCCTCACAAACTCTGATTGGCTTCCTTTATTGCCGATTTGCAGATGTCTTGTATTGCCATTTGCCACAGTGGCTGTGTATGCGAAAGCACCGTTGCCGGTGTAAAGAAGATAGGAGCCTTTTTTTTCCTCTTGATATACCGAATAACATTTTACATCACCATAATACCAGGTGTTGTATTTCATACACAGGGTTGCATCGTTTTTCAAATCCCACTGGCCTGAATCCTCCGTGTTTTCAAGCGATTTTGCGGCCATTTTTCCATTTTCGGCCATAAAAACAAATGTGTCAAAATCGGAGGAAACAAGATGTATGGTATTATTACTGACAAGTGAAAAAATTTCGTTTACTGAAAGAGGCTCCGCTCCTTTTCGTATAGCATTTTGTACAGTGGATGTTCCACAGGCGCCAAGGGTGAACAGTGTAAGAATTACGAGGATTTTTGTGGCGATTTTGTTCAAAACCTTTCTCCTGTAGTATAAAAGGAATTTATTTTTTTTATTTTCTTAATAAAGCCGGGGTGCTCGGTAAGAATATTCTATTAAATACTAAAAATGTTCTAGATTATAGCATAAGTTGAGGAACAATGCACATCGAAAGGAATTGTTTTTGAACTGTCATAACAATATGGCTTTGTATATTTCGGGGCTTTATGTAGTTCATTCTTTGCTAGGAATGTTGAAGCGTTCCTTGATTTTTGTATAAGAGACCAGGCTGTCTCTTCGTTCCGAGGGGGTTAGGAAAGATTCTAATTTGGTACGTAAAATTACAGGGTTTACTTCTGAGTCAATGGCAATAACACCTTCCATAATGATTTTTTGCAAGAGCAGTTCCCGGTTGGTTCTTTCCCGCAGAAAAGCGGCAAAGGGGAGAAAGAAAAAATTGGCAAAGACGATGCCATAAAGAGTGGAGGTCAAGGCAATGGGGATGGCTTTAAGGATAACCGATGTATCACCAATACCACCGAGCATGGAAATAAGTCCCACCACCGATCCTGTTATCCCAAATGCAGGAAAAAAATCAGCTATGGTCCGCAGTACACGCTCTGAATCTTCACGCCTCATTTTAAAAAAATAAATTTCAGTATTCAGGATTTCTCTTGTTTGTTCCGGTGCATAGCCATCAACCAAACAGCCCAGTGCACGGCGCAAGAACAGGATGGATGTTTCGTTTTCCTCTTCTTGCAGGGAAAGGACGCCTTCCATCCGTGATTTGATGGAAAGATCAACGAGAATTTTTATGATTTCCGTCTCTTCTTTGGTTTTGGTGCGGTAGGAACTGAATAATACTTTATAGACGATCAAGAGCTGTTCAGTTTTAAAACTCAGCAAAGCCGCGCCGAAGGTGCCACCGAAAACGATCAGTAAACCTGAAAAATTAAAATAGAGGGCCAAATTGCCATTGATCAGAAATCCGAGACAGAAGAGCAAGATACATGCTATGAGCCCGAGAATGTTTTTGTTTTTCATAGTTATTGTCTGCTTAGAGGAGGTTTTTTGAAGTGGCTTGGATTGCCGGAGCCAGACGTTTGGAAATAATTATTTCAACCCGTCTGTTTGCTGCCCGATGTTCACTTGTGTCATTGGTTTGTATTGGCCGATGGGAGCCGTAACCGGAAACAATGAATTGCTGTGGATTTGAATGGGTGGCAGCAAGCAAAAAACGGGTTACACTGCTGGCCCGCATCACCGATAATTCCCAGTTACTGGCAAATTTTGCGGAGTGCATGGGGCTATTATCGGTGTGGCCAATGACGTTTATCATATAGGGTGTTTTTTTGATGATGGGCGCAATTTTTAGAAGCGATTCCTTTGCCTGCCTGGAAAGATCGGCCTGACCAACTTCAAAGAGCAGGTCGCCGGTGAGGATGATACGCATGGTCTTATCCGGTACTACTTCAATGGATGCAAATTTGTCGAGTTTGTTTTCATCCAGCGTCTGTTTACTTACATCGTATATTTCACTGAAAATATCTGTTTTTGTTTTGATTTTTTCCTGTACCTGTTGTTCTGCCGGGGGGGGCTGCTGGGCACGATTATCGTGATTCTTTTCAGATGTTTCAATTTCTTTTATAACTGGAACATTTTTTTCGATGGTGACAATATCACTTTTTGGAGAGGTTGAGTTTGTTGGTATGTCCTCTGTAACGGCAGGCTTTTCAGCCATCTCTTTTTGGATTGTTTTTTTAGGTGTCTCTTCTTGAAAGGCTTGATCCACATCACTGTCATTAAAAGGGACCTTTTCAACCGTTAACAGTTTGCCGCTGCTAATCAATGGTGCGGTTTGCCGAATGGGGACGATGGGAACGATAAGGTCCTGGATGCCATCGGCTTCAATGGCATCAGCCGTGCTACCCCCAATGATTTCAGGACTTTTGTGCACCAGAAAGTCTTGGTGGGCTGCCTGATAGACAAACATGGAGAGAAACAGGACAAACATGGTCATCATCAGATCAGACCAGGCAATGGACCAATGTGTTGCCCGGGGAAGGCGCGAGCGATAGAAGGAATCTTCTATATCAAAACTCATTTCCCGAAAACGACGTGGTACCGAAGGGTGCACGTCAATTTTTGAACCTTCCAGTCCGTTGTCAGGTTCTTCCGTAACAGGCAAGGCTGTACTTGTATTGAGGGGCATATACAGTGTGTTATTGATATTGTTCGTTTGTTACAAATAGTTGCCAGTAGTAATAAGTGTATCGGAAGATAGTTTCTTTTTCAAAAGGTATCTTTTTTTGGACTCTGTTATGAAATAAGATCAAGGAGTTTAGTTTCCTTCAGATAGACAAATGCTTCCCATAGGTCCTTTTCACTATGGGGTTCCAGGGTGACAAGGGGACGTAAGTTGTTGTCTGCCAGAAATTGAAAGAGTCCTTTGAAATCAAAGTCGCCAAGTCCAGGCGCCAAATGTTGGTCATATAATCCGTTATTGTCATGGAGATGCAGTTGGCCAAGCCATGGTGAAAGACGTGGCAACCACTGTTGCCAGGGGGTTTTAGCAAAACTCATAAGATGTCCCACATCCAAACAGAAGTGTCCGTTGTTTCCAGGAAGCCGGGAGAGAATATGCTCATGGGCATCTGGATTGGTTTCGTAGGTGTTTTCAAGGAGAAATAGGCAGTCATGTTTGGCAGCTATTGCAGAAAGTTCACCCCAGGTGGCCAGTGCTGCTTCTGCCCAAGCTTCTTGTTTATACCCCTGTTTGTTCTCTTCATACTGTAAATGGCAAACTATGGATTTGGGTTTGAAGATGGGGAGTAGAGCAAAGGCTTTTCGTAGTTTGTTTCTGCTGACCGATAGAATTTCCGGGTCAAGGGCTCCGGGGGCAAGATCAAAGAATGGAGCATGGAGGGTGCAATCCAACCGATGTTTATGCAAAATTTCGGCGACTTGTTTAAATTCTTCAATTGATTCCTGGTACAGGCAAAGACCTTCAAGACCAATTTCCGGCTGGATAGCATGTTCGATAAAGAGATCAAGATAACGTTCTTTCAGGTCATACCAGGGGGCATTGACAAAGCAGCGACTGGTAATAGCGGAGTAATCAGCTTTTATTTTCATTGTGGCTACGCTTTGTTGCATCAAGTTAGTTTGTGTCTTCTTTTGTAGTTGTAAGGTATAACGCCATATAGCCTCCTACACCCGCAAGTAACGAGGCCACAAGGATTCCGGTTTTGGCATTGAGAAGATATGTTTCATTGGAAAAGGCTAGGCCTGCGATAAAAATAGACATGGTAAACCCGATACCGGCAAGTAGGCTGATGCTCGCCAGTTGGGACATGGTGACGTTGTGGGGCATTTTGGCGATGCCAAACCGTAAAACCAGCCAGGAAAAGAGAAAAATTCCACAGCACTTTCCACCAAGGAGACCACAAATAATACCCAATGTAACAGGATCTGCTAAGGTTGAGGGCAGCGTTGAAAAATGAATGGGAATGCCTGCGTTTGCCAGGGCAAAGAGAGGAAGGATGCAAAAGGCGACCCAAAGGTGCAGCTTATGTTCCATCCGCTGCAAAGGGCTTTCCATGTGATGAATATTATGTTCCATGGACTTGAGTAGTTTTTGCTGCTCAGCATGTTGCATGATGTGAAGATGGGTGTTATCTGTGGCCTCATATTGTTTTGTGAGTTGTTTCATCCTGCATATGAAAGGTTTATGTGCATAGAGTGAATTGGCTGGCACCGTAAGTGCGGTAAGGACGCCGGCAAGGGTCGCATGTACGCCGGATTCCAGCATGCCAACCCAGAGGAGAAACCCAAAAACTATATAGGGAAAAGGCCTTCTGATTCCAGCAATATTGGAAAAGAGCAGCACCATAAACGCAAGTGTTGCAAAACCAAGAGCTGTCACATTGATTTGTTCGGTGTAAAATGCGGCAATGACGAGCACGGCACCAAGATCATCAACGATGGCAAGGGCAAGCAGAAACCCCACCAATGGTCGCGGAATACGCGGACCTAACATTGCCACTACGCCCAGAGCAAACGCAATGTCCGTGGCCATGGGAACTCCCCAGCCACCGATACCATCGGTCCCCAGGTTGAACATAATATAGACACAGGCGGGGACCACCATTCCGCCTATGGCGGCAAATATGGGTAAAATTGCCTGACGTACTTCAGCCAGCTCTCCAACAAGAATTTCCCTTTTTATCTCCAATCCCACGGTAAAAAAGAAGAGGGCCATTAATCCATCATTTATCCAGTGATGTAAACTGTGACTGAGATAATATCCTTCATAGCCGAAAGAGACTTTAGTGTGCAAAATAGAGTTGTAGAGTGGAAAAAGGCTTGAGTTTGCCACTATCATCGCGATAACTGTGCAGACCAAAAGAAGGATGCCGGAAGAAGTCTCATCATGGACAAATTCTTCAAAAGGCGTCAAGGCCTGCTTAAAACTTCGTTCAACGGAACCTGCAGGAGATCTTTTTCCGCAGTTCAATGTATCTTCTGCTTCTTGTTCTTTATTTGGATGTGTCATTTTGTTTGTTGAGCTTGCGGGGTAAGTATATGCCAGAGGGCTCTGTGGATATTTTGTCAATGTTTTTGAAGAGTACCATAAAATGGAGGCTAATGACAAGGATGTCTCGATATATGATGGAGTCTTTGATCCTAACTTTGTGATGGTGAGAATGTCAAGGGCAAGTTTGTTGTGTAAAACGGGAGTGAAAAAAACAGAAGCAGGCGATCAGGCAAAGGGCTGCCAGCAGGTAGCCTGGAAAGTATGTAATGGATTGTTTGAAAATCTCGTTTTCTGCCGTAATAGAAGGGGAAAGCGAAGTATTTTTTAGTTCTTGGACCAATCCACCATAGAATAAACCAATAAGACCGTAAGCAGCATTGTAAGCCAGTCCTTTATAAGAGAGAACCGTTGCTCGATATTTGCTGTCTGCCAGTTTGTTGAGGTAAGTACTTGCAAAAAAAGAAGTGAACATCATGCAGATAAATATCAGAGCCATGGGCAGGACTCCATAGTAGGGGGTAAAAAAGGTGAGTCCCCATAACGAAAAAAAAGCCAGTAAGATAACTGCAATAATGTTGGTCTGCATGGTAAACTGTTCTGTCATGCTCCTTGCGATACGTGGAATTAAAAGACCGAGTAGGGCGATTCCTGAACCGATCAGACCAAAACTTGCTTCCGGGAGTCCAATGACTCGGTAATATTGACTGTTGAGGGTGACAAGCATTCTTAGGGTGTGGTCAAGACACATGGTGAAGAGGATTATGCCAAGGGCTGTCGGGGTGCAAATAAGCCAATGACCCACTTGCAGGGTGCTTTTTGTAACTGCGGAAATCCTTTGCCAGGGGGTGTGGGAGGATTTTCCAGGTATTGGAACCGGGTCTTCCATGCCAAGGGTTACCAGTAGCGAGAAAAAGCCAAGCAGAAGGGTAAGATAGATTGGAAAACGCATGGTAACTTGTTGGGAAAGCGTGCTGTTAAGGCCAAAGCAGTGCAGAATTGTGTTTATAGAGCCAGGGTCGTACAGTAAGGCCCCGGTGGTCATGGTAATGATATAAAAGAAGTTTCTGCTTCGCATCTGTATATCGAGTACTTTTGGCCAGTCATCTTCGCAGCCGTGGGTCACCAAAGTGTCATAGGCTATGGCCTCGTCTGCACCGCTGGCCAAGGCTTCGGCCAAACCGCTTATTATTCTGTTTATGCAAAATATTGTGAAGATAAGACGGCTATCCCCAAGTGGCACAAAGGCAAGGAGGAGCATTTCGCAGATCATCAAACAGGCGGTTGTTACCAGAAGCCGTTTTCTGCCAATGATATCAGCAAGGGCGCCCGAAGGTACCTCGGCCAGGACAATGGTTATGGCCCAGACAGTGTTTAGCAGGGCGAATTGTTCAATGGTGAGCCCATAATCAAGGAACAAAATGGTGAAAACCGGATAGTAGAAACGGCAGTTAAAAAAGGCGCGAAAGGCGATAAATCGTTTTATATTGGAAAGGGCGAAGGGGGATTGTGTCTGTATCTGCATCCCTCTATCATGGGAATGGGGATCCGCTTTGTCAAGAATTTCTATTGTCTTTCAGCACTATTCATCGTATGACAAAGGGATGGGGGTGGATAGTTCAGGTTATGATAAGAGGAGGATACGTTGAAGAAGAATATTGATACCAAAATCGGATGCCTGCTCAGTTCAGCATTGATGATTGCCATCGCACTGTTATATAACGGATGGCCATTCAACAGGACACCTGCACCTACAACAGATGAGATCTCTTGGGCAAGGGCTGCTGAAAAATGTAAAGCCAGGTATGAAACTCTAAATAGCGAGTGGAAGGTGAAAATACCCAACTGTCGAAAACGTACCGAAGATGAGAACAGTTTTTACTTTTATTGGCAGAAACCCATGGCGATCTTTGTTGAACAACCAAGTGGCAAGAAGAGTGCGAACAAAGGTACCTGTGAAGTGGATAAAAAAAGTGGCGAGATAGTGTATATGACCTTTAATAAAAGCGTTGTAGTTGCAAAAGAGGAATAATCGTTAGCCTTCTTTTAATCGTTTTTGCGCCTGTTCTAAAATATCTGCCAAACTCTGCATCTTTGGTTTTTGTGGTTGAAAAATCTTCTTTTGTTCTTCAAGGGAGTAGCTTTTTGCAATAAATTCCTGAACAGGAAAGCTTTGAAACCAGCAATCCAGGATTTTGGAACAGGGAAGCCCTTCGTTGGCCGCTCTGCAATAGCTGAATTGAAGGAAGTGGCCAAGCATTTTGCAGTAGCCTTCTTTGGTGTCATGTTCTGAAATCATGGTGAGTATTGTCCTTCTGTAGGATTTTTTTCAAGTCCCTTTGCAATTTATGTGTGAGTATATGAACAAATGTCACGACCAAAAGCAATAGCTCCCCTCGAAATTTATAAGCTCCTCCCGCAGACAAACTGTATGCGTTGTACGCTGCCCAGTTGCCTTGCCTTTGCCGCAGCCTTGTTAAGTGGTCAGAAAAAGTTGACCGATTGCCCAACACTCAGCGATAAGTCCAGTAAAATTCTGGATACTATGTTGCCTAAACAAGCTGCACAAGAACCCAGGCAGGAAGAGTATCTGCAGGATTTACAAAAGCAATTTACCACCCTTGATAAAGAGGCGATTGCCAAGGAACGTGGTGCAGTCTGCAAAGCAGGTGAAATAATTCTTGTTTCCCTTGGCAAGGAATTTTATGTGGATGGGGAAGGGCAAATGCGATCAAGTTGCCATATTATTCCTTGGATTCAGGTCCCCATTCTTAACTATTTATGTAATCCAACCCATAAGCAGATAACTAAGCGTTGGATTTCTTTTCGAGAGATTCGTGGAGGTGCTGAGTGGCAGGGGCTTTTTGGGGGGCGCTGTGAGATACTCCTTAAACGACTTGCCGATACCCAACCGGCATTGCTTGGCGATCTGATCGATCTGTTCTGTGGCAGGGAAGTAGATGGCTTTGATGCAGATATTGCCCTTGTTTTGCATCCCATGCCACATATTCCAATCTGTATCTGCTATCAAAAAGCCGAAGGAGATTTGGTATCGGAACTTACGCTGTTATTTGATGAATGTTGTGCAGAAAATCTTCCTGCCAAGTCGCTCTATACACTCTGCGCCGGACTTGTAAAGATGTTTGAAAAGATAGCCGTTCTCCATTCTTAGTAACTGATATTTATTTCAAAACCGATCTGATTTTCTGGACAAGGCAACAAATGAAACTTAATGCATATGGTAAAAGAATTGAAGTGGTAAAGATGTCAGATTCTTGGGTTGTGTATTACTTGGGGAATGAGGGGAAAAAGCGAACTGCCCATGATATTTTGATTCCGTATGATCTACAAAAAGAAGAGATACAAAACTATCTGGAGGATCTCCTTCACGAATGGGCAAGACCAGACAAGAATTCCGTTGAAATCATTGGATAACACAAAGAAATAAAGAAAGCATACAATATGCGGTTAAGATTTTTCAGCGGCCGGCCAACCCAGCCAACCACATGGTCAAAGGGGGACAGTATGAAATCAGCAATAGGTCGAGTAGCAGAATAGCCAGGAACGGCAGCACTTGGCGGGAGATAGCGCCCAAATTGTCATTGGATATGGAACCGGAGACAATCAAACAGATTCCCATGGGTGGGGTCAGCATGCCGATGGCCAGGTTGGTGACGACGATGATCCCCAGCTGAACCAAACTGATTTGCAGGTTTGGCATAAGGGTAACAACCAGTGGTACCAGAAGGATCAGCGCTGCAGAAGTTTCGATAAAGGTTCCGGCAAGCAGCAGTATGATGTTGATCAGTAACAACAATAGCAATGGGGAATCAGTTATTTTGAGTAGCCCACCGGCAAGCAACTTGGGAATCTCTTCCATGGCGGCCAGCCAGGAAAAAACCGAGGCCGTGGCAATGATAAACATCACAATGGCAGAGATGACGGCACCCTCGCGAAACAACGGCAGGATATCACGCAGATGTAGTTTTCGATATACCGGTCCACCAAGAATTAACGCATATATTACGGCGACTGATGCGGATTCTGTGGCGGTAAAGATTCCCCCCAGAATACCGCCCAGGATAATCACCGGTGCCCCAAGGGCAAGCAGTGCTCTTTTCGCGGTACGCCAGACTTCAAACCAGGAGAAAGGGATGGTGGCACCATAACCGCGACGTGTGGAAATGATTGTGGCAACGGCTATCAGGCTGAAACCAATGAGAACACCTGGGATCAGTCCTGCTGCAAATAGTTGGCCAATGGAGGCTCCGGTAAGAAAGCCAAAGATGATCATTGGTATTGACGGGGGAATAATGACTCCTATGGAACCGCCGGAGGCCTGAACGGCTGCCGCAAAATCTGAGTCGTAACCGGACTTCTTCATTGCAGGAATTAGAATGCTGCCCACGGCGACAGTATCGGCAGCTGCCGAGCCTGAAATACCTGCGAAAAACATGGCGGAGACAATGGAGACGGCTGCCAGTCCACCGGGCAACCATCCCACCAGGGCATTGGCAAAGTCAATCAAGCGACGGCTGATTCCCCCGGATTCCATAAGTAGTCCAGCAAACATAAATAACGGCACTGCCAGCAGATGAAAGGAGTCGGTGCCGGCGTACATGCGTTGGGCAATGACCATCAGTGGAATATCACCTTGAACCATGATGGCAGCAATTGCTGCAATGCCGATAGCCAGGGCGATTGGGACATTGATTGCAAAGAGCAGCATCAAGCTCAACAGCAGAACCGTAGTCGTCACGATTGCTCTTCCTGATTATCCCGAAAAAGGCGCAAAAGAAAAGTCAGACTGTGAATACACATCACCAGTCCAGCCAAGGGGATAATCGTATGCGGCAGCCATTTCGGTATTTGCAGGGCGGGGCTGATCTGCAGGCGGACAAAATAGGCGAACTTGTATCCGTAAACAACCATAAGGCTGGAAAAGACCAAGCTCAAAAGGATGGTGATCAGTTGGCAAAACCATTGCGCCATGCCTGGAAGACGTCGATAGAGAACTTCCACACCGGGATTGACTCCACGATAATAGGCAACAGTTGCCCCGAGAAAAGTAAGCCACACCAGGAGGTAACGGGCAACTTCTTCCGACCACATGAGCGACTGATTGAGAATGTAGCGGAAAAAGACCTGGAGTACCACGATCAAAGCCATTGCCAAGCCCATTCCCGAGATGACATGTTCCAGCAGACTATTAATACGGCGGCTTAAACTTTCCATCATAGAATCAAAAGACAACTCCGCCACGAAACTGGAAGCTTTTCAGGGGAAGCTGCCAACAAAGAGGCCGGTTATTTTTCTGCCACTGCAAAAGAACTTTATTTGACGGCTTCAAGAACCCTTTGCAAGAGGGATTGAACCTGTGGTTTTTTATACAAGTCCATATCTTTTATCCCGGCAACCCTTTCGCGAAAGGAGGCCACATCCGGGTTTATTTCAACCTGCATCCCCTTTTCCTGAAGCTGAGCCAGAATTTTGGAATCTCCGTCACGATTAACCTGGCGCTGGTATACAGCTGCTTCATCCATTGCTTGCTGTAGCAGTTTTTGATCGTCGGTCGACAGCTTGTTCCACCAGGCCAGACAGGCCACATCAATATGGGCTGAATAGGTGTGACGAGTCATTGAGGCATATTTTTGCACCTCGTACATCTTATAAACGTCAAACACCCAAAGGGGATTTTCCTGCCCGTCAATGACTCCCTGTTCCAGTTCGGTGTAGATCGGCCACGGCATTGGGGTCGGATTGGCACCCAATGCTTTCCAGATCGCCTGATGCAGTGGCGACTGCATAACCCGAATCTTGAGTCCTTTAACATCGGCAGGCGTCTTGACTGCATGTTTGTTGTTGGAGAGATTGCGAAAACCGTTTTCGGAAAATGCCAAGCCTTTAAAACCGACTGTTTCCAGGCTGTCCAGAATTTCCTGTCCAAGTGGGCCGTCGAGAATCTTGTCAGCCTGCGCGTTATCCCTGAACAAAAAGGGATAATTGATGACCCGGACCAGCGGTTCAAAAGTGTCGAAAGGACCGACGGTGATAATCCCCATTTGCACTGTTCCCATCTGAATCTGCTGGAGAATTTCAGTTTCGTTGCCAAGGGAAGCGGAGTGGTGAATTGTTATTTGAAAGGCACCACCGGAGCGCTCCTCAAGCAGTTCCTTGAATTTTTCTGCGACAATATTTTGAGCTGAACCAGGTTTGGTAACAACACCTAAATCGATTTTCTGTGCCGCCGAAGCCAGCGTCCACCAACCCAGCAGCAAAGTTACTACCAGGGTTGAGATTACGTTTTTCTGCATATTTTCCTCCACGAATTTGAATGCAAAAAAGAACTATCAGTACAATGTAAAATAAGGGACTATACAGCATCTTGCAAAATAGATACTATTTTTTTCTCGTCATAGTCCCGCATTCGCCATACCTTGGCCAGGGTCATACTGTTTTTGGCAATTTTTTCCAGTTCGTCGGTGGGGATGTTCAGTTCGTTAAGACTTGTTGGAGAGTTGACCCTTGTAAACCAAGCGGTGAGTTTTTCGATTCCTCTGGCCGCTTTTTCAGAATCATTTCCTTTGCTACAGTTAAAGACCCGTTCTGCAAACTGGGCAAATCGTTTCTGGAAAAGGGGAGCATGAAAGCGCATCCAGCTTGGTATTATTGCAGAGAGTCCTGCGCCGTGTGGGACGTTGTAGAAGGCTGAAAGGCTATGCTCTATCATATGCATGGGAAAACCGACCTTTCCAAGGCCAGCTCCTGTTAAGCCATTAAGAGCAAGTGTTGCCGTCCACATTAGATTGGCACGCTCATCGTAGTTTGTCGGGTTTTCTAGTACCTTGTTGCAGCTTTCCATGGCGTTGATAACTAAACCTTCCATAAATCTGTCCTGCACCGGAGTATTTGGGTCGGTGGTTGTGAAGTAAAATTCCAGTATATGGGCAATGGCGTCAACGGCTCCATAAGCGGTATAATCAGCAGGTACAGTGAAGGTGCTGGCGGGGTCAAGAATTGAGGTTTTGGGGAAGAGTTGTTTGTTGGCAAAACCAAATTTTTGCATGGTCGCATCATTGGTGATTACCATCCCTGAATTCATTTCAGATCCGGATGCGGCAAGGGTGAGCACTGTGGTCAGTGGAAGGGGACTCTGAACGCTTTTTTTCCCTGTAAAAAATTTCCAGACATCGTGATTAACACTACTGCCGGCACAGATGGCCTTGGCCTCATCGATTACAGAACCACCGCCCACTGCGCAAACTACATCGCACTGATGTTTCTTAGCAAGGTGAATGCCTTGTTGTACGTGGGAAAGAAGTGGGTTGGACTGAACTCCTGAGTGTTCAATAATGGTCAGTTTCGCCTCGTTAAGTGAGTGGAGCACTGTATCGTAGAGACCATTTTCCTTGATGGAGCCACCGCCATAAACCAGTAACACCTGAGAGCCATGCTCTGCCGTTTCTTCACCAATTGCGGGGACTGTGTTTTGTCCAAAGAGGACTTTTGTGGGATTGTGAAAGACGAAATTTTGCACTCTCTTATTCCTCTTGCTTGCGAAGTGCTGTGGAAAAAGCTTCGGTTAATGCAATAAACTGCTGCCTCTTTAAGGACTCAGCGCGAATATTTTCTCGTAAATCCGCCAGGTTGATGGCTTCCTTGGTGAGTTGTTTGTTTCTTTTTTTATCACCGTTACTTTGATCATCAAAAAACGTTGCGGCACTTAGGGTGTTAAGTAGCGTTTTTCGTCTTTGGCTAAACGCTGCGCGTACAATCCTTTGAAACAGCGACCAATCGTAAGGGATTTGTTCACTGGTAAATTCAATACGAACCACCGTTGAATCTATTTTGGGGCGAGGATGAAATTCTTCGGGACCCAAAGTAAGTAGCGGTTGTACGGTGGCACAGCTTTGCAAGAGAAGCGTGGGGATGCCATACTGTTTTGTATTTGGTTGTGCCAGGAGGCGATCGGCGACTTCCTTTTGCAGCATAACCGTTGCCCACTCTATTTTCTCTTTGTTTTCAATAAGGGTGAAAAGAAAGGGGTTGGAAATGGAATAGGGGAGGTTGGCCATGATCTTAAGTTTTGCCCCACACCGCTTATGGAGATCTGCAAAATCGGCCTTTAGGATATCCTGGTGGAGCAGCGTAACATTTTCCGGCAAATCATGTTGCTCCAGGTGCAACCGAACAAGACCTCGGTCTACTTCCAGGCCGATAACGTGTTTTGCACGTGCAGCTATGGGTTGGGTGAGTGCTCCAAGTCCCACTCCGACCTCAACGATTGTGTCTTCGGGGCAAATCTTTCCACACTCCACCACCGCCTCTGCGGTTGCTTTATGGAGTAAAAAGTTCTGGCCCAGTTGTTTTTTAGGAGCCAGATGCTCTTCCTGCAGGGATTTTCTGGTATTGCCATAGCGGGTCATGATTTGTTCGTTTTGTTTCGTAAGATATGTTTTTTGCGACGTTTTTCACGGATTTTAATAAAAAAATTGAGGGTGAAGAAATAGCAGACTACGGAGATTGGAATGGCTAGAACCGTTCCTCCCGCGAGCATGACAATGATCATTTCTGAGCCGAGATGGCTCAGCACCTTGATGGATTCTCCAAAATCAATCCCCGAGATAAGCAGTTTTAAGACGGTATCAATTTTTTCCCAGCTTATATGGTAGGGGGTGATCAAATTTCCTATTTTTAAACAGATGTAATATACGGGAATGTAGGTGAACGGATTTGAAATGGCCAGGCTTGTAATGAGTCCGGCCACACTGGAATTTCTACTCAGCATACAAACCGCGATGATGGCAACGGTATGAAACGGTATGATTGGTAAGGTCCCAATAAAGGCTCCTATGCAGGCTCCCCAGGCGATGGATCGTGGATCTCCCTTGATGCGTATAAATTTTAAGTAATAAAATTTTTGCAGTCGCGAAAGATTCATGGAGTGGCTTTAGTTAAGGACATGTTTTTGTCGTCTTTTACTGCGCATTGTAATAAAAAATCGCAAAGAAAGAAAATAGCTGATGATAGTAAAGGGAAGGGCTAAAATGGCTCCACCGATCACCAGAACAATTACCGCTTCAAGACCAAGACCGGCCAAGGAGTGGAGGGATTCTTTGAAACCGGGTTTTGTTAGCAGAAAGTCCAGGACCCCCTTCATCCGTTCCCAATCGAAATGGTAGGGCGTAATCGCATTTCCGATAATGATGGAAAAATAGTATTGGGGGACATAGGTCAATGGATTGCAAAACACAACGGTGGCGAGCATTGCCGCCAAAAAAGAGGTTCTGGTAAGCAGTGTTGCCACAATCAACGCCACCGTGTGAAAGGGAATAATGGGGGTAATACCAAAAAATGTACCGATGGCTGTTCCGCCGGCAAGTGATTGCGGACTCCCTTTTAACCGTTTGAATTTTAGAAAATAGAGTCGTATTCTACGTTTTAGATCCATAGTTTTCTTAAGCCAAAAGCGAACGGCAATAGACATCGCTGTCGTAGGGACAGCCCTCTTTTTTCATCTTATACTTGTGATACCCCGCAAGGGCTATCATCGCCGCATTGTCAGTGCAATGTTCAGGGCGGGGAACATAGAGGACCTTATTCTCTTCATTGCAGCGTTTATGCATATATTCTCTTAGCCGTGGGTTGGCCGACACTCCTCCTCCAAGGACCAGGGTACTGATACCATGTTCTTTTGCTGCCAGCAGGCTCTTTTCCACCAGCACCTCAACCACCGCCTCCTGAAAGGATGCACATATATCTTCTTTATTCAGCTCTCTTTGTTTTTGTTTTTCCCTGTTACAGTGGTTGAGAACTGCGGTCTTCAGGCCTGAGAAACTGAAATCCAGGGAGTTTGCTTCAAGCCATGAGCGAGGAAAGGCAATTGCCTGTGGGTTGCCTGCGGCAGCGTTCCTGGATATTATGGGCCCGCCTGGGTAGGCAAATCCTAAAAGTTTTGCCACCTTATCAAAGGCTTCTCCAGCGGCGTCGTCACGGGTTCTGCTAAGCAGGGTGAACGAATCAAACCCTTTGGCCAGATAGATAGAGCTTGTGCCGCCGGAAACCACAAGGGAAATAAATGGGAATGGTGGTTTTTCTTCTTCTAAAAATATGGAAAGGATGTGGCCTGCCATATGATCCACACCTATGAGGGGGATGCCGGTGGCGTAGGATAGGGCTTTTGCATAAGAAAATCCCACCAGTAAAGAACCGATCAAGCCTGGCCCTTGGGTAACGGCGATAAGATCGATTTTTTCAAGCGAACTGTTTGCGTCTGCCAGGGCCTTGCGGACCATGGGCACAATGGCCTTAAGGTGACTTCTGGAGGCAAGTTCCGGGACCACGCCCCCAAAACGAGTATGGACAGCATCCTGGCTGGTCAGGACCGAGGAGCGTAGGATTGCTCCATCCTCCAAGACAGCGGCTGCTGTGTCATCACATGAGCTTTCAATTCCAAGAATTAACATGGCTACCCGGATCCGTTGATGGGGTGTAACTTCTGCCAAATAAGCAGTGGCAGAAAATGAATAATCGGAGTAAGAGGATGCCAATATAAATGCCATCTGCAGGAAAGTCAATTATACTGCGAATAGCTGTTGATGGATAGAAAAATGATGGTTTTTTCATAAATAACGAAACAGAACCAATGACACACAATACAGATATCGTGGATAGCTATTCACGTACAATTTCCTATCTGCGCCTTTCGTTGACCGACAGGTGTAATCTTCGCTGCAGATATTGTATGCCGGTTGGCGGCAAAAAGGAGTTGCAGCTATTGCAACACGAAGATTTGCTAAGCTATGAGGAATTGTACCGTATAGTACAGGTTGCGGTGGGTATGGGGATGAACAAGCTGCGGCTGACCGGTGGGGAACCACTGGTGCGAAAAAACGTTATGGAATTTATAAAAAAGCTTGCATCCATTGAAAATCTTGAGGAGATTCGCCTTACTACCAACGGGGTGTTATTGGCTGAGAAGGCAAAGGGCTTGTTTGCTGTTGGCATCCGTAAGCTCAATATTTCTTTAGATACTATGCAACCGGAACGATTTACAGATATCACCGGGGTTGATATGTTTCAGCAGGTCTGGCAGGGGATAGAAGTAGCCGAAAAGACGGGATTTGATATTAAGCTGAATGTGGTGGCAATGAAAGGAGTCAACGATGATGAATTCGTTGATTTTGCAAAACTTGCCACAGAGAGACCATTTCAGGTTCGGTTTATTGAGTTTATGCCTGTGGGAGATGAGTCCGCATGGGATGAGGCGTCCTATATCTCTTCCACTGATCTTAAAGAACAGATTGGGAAAATTGGAACCCTTGAGCCACTGTCAGGGAGTAGAATGGATGGACCAGCAAGGGTCTATGAACTTACTACCCCTGATGGGAAGAAGGGGAAGGTGGGATTTATAAGCCCAATCAGCCATCATTTCTGTGACACCTGCAACAGGCTGCGTCTGACTTCTGCCGGAAGTTTGCGGGCCTGCCTGCTCCATGACAGAGAGGCTGATCTTAAGGCTCTTATACGAAGCGGCGCAAGTGATGAGCAGTTGCGAAGCCTTATACACCAAACCATACTTGACAAACCCAAAGGACACACTCTGGGAGAAGATCCGGCCAAATGCAGCGGACAGATGTCACGAATCGGCGGATGAATCCTCGGCCTGTGGATACGAACCAAGCCATTCAAAATAGGAACAAATAGCCTTTAGTGTTTCGCAGCAATCTTTAATATGGGGCTCTTCCATATGGCCCATAAGATCAAGGAAAAAGAGGTATTTCCACTGTTTTCCTTTGATGGGGCGGGACTCAATTTTGGCAAGGTTAATCCCTGCCCGGGCAATGATGCTTAAAATTTCATTGAGTGCTCCGGGACGCTCCATCATACTGAGCAATAAAGACGTCCTGTCCAGGCCACTTGGGCTGGGCGATTCCTTGCCGATGACCAGAAAACGGGTGGTGTTGCCACGATAGTCTTCAATCCCTTTGACGACAACCTGCAGGTTGTAGGTGGTGATGGCAAGGGAGGAAGCGATAGCGCCAATATTGGGGTTGTTGGCTGCCATTTGGGCTGCGGCACTGGTTGAGAAAACGGGGAGCGTGGGACAGGAAGGGAGATGTTTGCGTAGCCATTCCCGACATTGGGCGAGTGGTTGAGCGTGGGAGGCAACGGTTTGTACATCATTAATATCTCCCGATTGACAAACCAGGTTATGGGTGATTTCCATTCGTACTTCACCACAGATTTTGGTGTGATACTTCATAAATGAATCAAGGGTAGAAAAGACCGCTCCTTCAATGGAATTTTCAACGGGGACGATGCCGTACTGTGTCCTTCCTTTTTCCACCTCCGAAAAGACTTCATCAATGGATTCCATGGGATGGTAGGTGGCGGATTGTCCGAAATATTTTACTCCGGCGAGATGGGTAAAGGTGGCTTCCGGTCCTAAATAGGCGACGGCAATTTTTTGCTGTGAAAGCCTGCAGGTGGTAATGATCTCATGAAAAATGGCATGTAGTGATCTGTCAGGGAAGGCACCGCTGTTGAGTTTTGCTAAACGGTCGTAGATCTGACGTTCGCGTAAGGGGTCCCATTTTGCACGCTTACTTTCGTTTTTAAGCTGGCCAATATTTTTGGCAAGTTCAATACGTTCTTTGAGCAGTTCAAGGATGGTGTTGTCAATCCTATCTATATTATCTCTTACATTTAACAGCTTGTCTGTCATTTGGGTTCCTTTTTAATAAAGCTCTGGTTGAGCAACACGTCTTTATAAGTGAAACTTCTATCCGGGTAAGATGTTTGAGCCGGTAGTGCTGGTGCCCTTTATTTCAATAAAAAATACGAAGAAGAATCTAGGAAAAAGAAAAAAGCTTGTCAAGTTGTAAAAAATCACTGGTATAAGCACACGTGTCGAGATATGATCTCTCGCGAAAGCAAAGAGCAATGCTGTGTGTGTTGTGTATCTGTCAAATTACCATGGTGTGGAAAAGAGTGTTTGTATGAGTGAAAAACCGGTTCAAAAAACGTACGAAGAAATAAATGCCAGGATCAAAGCGGGTGAGGCTGTTATTGTAACCGCTGAAGAGATGGTTGATATTGTAAAGAAAAAAGGACCTGAAGGGGCGGCAAGGAGTGTTGATGTGGTCACCACCGGAACCTTTTCACCAATGTGTTCTTCGGGGGCGTTTTTTAATATTGGACAGATGACTCCCACCATTAAGGCTTCAAAGGTATGGTTAAATAAGGTCCCGGCCTATGGCGGTCTTGCAGCTGTTGACACCTATCTTGGGGCAACTGAGCCGGCCGAGGATGATCCGCTTAATAAAATTTATCCCGGTGAGTTTCGTTACGGCGGCGGGCATGTGATTGAGGATCTGCTGGCAGGCAAGAAAGTATTGCTTGAGGCCAAGGGATATGGGACAGACTGCTATATGGGGACGAAGATGAAAAAGGAGATTACCCTTGCCGATCTTCCCCATGCGCTGCTCTGTAATCCAAGAAACTGTTATCAAAATTATAACTGCGCAGTGAATTTGTCGGATAAGGTGGCCCACACGTATATGGGAACGCTGAAGCCCAATTGTAAGAATGCCAACTACTGTAGCGCAGGCGAATTAAGCCCCCTCTTTAACGATCCTCATTATCGGACAATTGGGGTGGGAACCCGGATTTTTCTTGGTGGCGGTATAGGCTATGTAACATGGCAGGGTACGCAACATAATCCCAATGTGCCGCGACATGAGAATGGTACCCCCATGCGACCTGCCGGAACGCTCATGTTGCAAGGTGATTTGAAACAGATGTCGGCCAGGTGGATCAGAGGGATTTCAATTCTTGGCTATGGAAATACCATGGCTGTTGGGGTGGGGATTCCCATACCCGTGTTAAACGCGGAAATGGCAGCATATACAGGTGTGTCTGATGAAGAGCTTTTTACCCAGATTGTGGATTATGGCCATGATTATACCAATGCTATTGCCAGAAATTACGGGGAAGTGAGTTACGCAATGCTTAAGTCGGGTACGATAAATGTTAATGGCAAAGACGTTCCCACTGCTCCTCTCTCAAGCCTTCCCATGGCAAGAGAGATTGCGGAAACGTTAAAGTCATGGATGAAGGATGGCAAATTTCTATTGAATCCGCCTGCACAGTTGCTGCCGGACTCTGAATCATAGAAGGGGTTCTTCTCTGGAATCTCAGGAAAAGTATAAGAACTTACTTAACTCTTTACAGCAATATAAAAAAGTTGCCGTGGCTTTTTCCGGTGGGGTCGATTCAACGCTTCTCTACCATGCTGCAAGGGAGGCCTTGGGGAAAGAGAGGGTATATTTATTTCATGCCCACACTGAGCTTGTAAGTAGTAGTGAAAGTGAGGTGGTGGCGCAACTTGTGGCGGAGTGGACTCTTCCCCGGGAACATTACCTGCGAATGGTTCTCCACCCTTTGATTTGGCCGGAATTTGTGAAAAATAGTGCTGAGCGCTGTTATTTTTGTAAAAAAAGAATGTACGGTGCTTTTCTTGTGGAGGCCGACAAGCGGGAGTGTGAAGCGTTGTTGGATGGCAGCAATGTGGACGATTTAAAAAGCAACCGACCGGGGTTTCGGGCCATTCACGAGCTTGGTGTAAAGAGTCCTCTTCTTGAGAATAGACTGAATAAAGAAGAAATTCGTTGCTTGGCAAAGAAAAATGGTCTATCAAATTGTAGCAAGCCTGCGAATTCCTGTCTTGCCACCAGAATCCCGGTGGGAAGAAGCATAAGTAGAGAAAAATTAATGCTTGTGGATAGGTGTGAATCTTTTCTTTTGCAGAGGGGTTTTACTGGTTGTCGGGCACGTGTTGAAGGAAGCGATCTTGTGCTGCAGTTGCTGGCTGCTGATAGTAAGCGATTGCTGGCAGAGGAGTTTCGTGTTGAAATATTATATTTTGCTAAAGACCTTGGTTTTACAAGGGTCTTGTTGGATATGAAAGGCCGCTTGTAAAAGATTTACTTGTTTTTTTAGGGAAATTGATGTTTCCTTATCGAGGTCCAAAAAGGAGGAATAGTTCTTTTTCCTTAGAGGGCCATTGTTTGTAACAAATTGATAATAAAGGGTTGTGGCTACAGCGTAAATGAGGAAAAAAGAGTGAAAGTTGCTTTTTTTCTTTTGACAATCAGAAAGCCTTTTATTAAAGAAATAGACCAGAGAGATGAGGGGAGCGCTAGCGAAGCTCCTGTTAATTAGATAATGAGTTTTTCCGGGAGGGAAGCATGAACAAGAAGGAATTAGTAGAGAACATTGCGGGTGCTGCTGATATTTCAAAGGCTGCTGCTGAGAAAGCATTGAATGGTACGCTGCTCGCTATCGCTGAGACTTTAAAGAACGGCGATAAGGTTACACTGGTTGGTTTTGGTACTTTTTCTGTGTCACGTCGTGAAGCACGGAAAGGACGCAACCCTCAGAGTGGCAAGACTATCGATATTCCCGCTAAGAATGTTGCCAAATTTAAGGCAGGTTCTAAGCTTGCAGAGGCCATTAATTAAGTAAAGCCTTGCTTGTTCGTTCGCTTCTCTTTTTTTTTATAAGGTCGCGATAGGTGCGAAAAAAGGGTGCTGTTTCGGTGTGAAACAGCACCCTTTTTTCGTTCTTATCGTTTTCCAACGTATCTGCTCATTGTTGAGAGTTTACTTTTACCTAAACGAGGAATGCATGGAATCATTTGAAGTTTTGCTCGAACGCTCAACGAAAGTGCATGGACATATCTGTGCGGGACAAGTTATTGGTGTGCGGATGTCGATGATTGGTCTTAACGCAATTGGTATTACAGATCCCAGAGGGGCAGATCGTAAAAAATTGTACGTGTTGGTGGAAATTGATCGCTGCGCAACAGATGCGGTACAATCGGTTACCGGTTGTAGTCTTGGAAAACGCTCTCTGCGTTGGGTTGATTACGGGGTGATGGCGGCGACATTTGTAAATCTGGAAACAGGCAAGGCGGTACGGATAGTTGCAAGGGAAGAGTCACGTGAGCTTTCCAAAAAGTATTGTCCGGAAATAGATTCAAAATATAAACAACAGCTGGAAGCATATCGTCTAATGGATCAAGACGAACTTTTCACCGTAACGGAGGTGAAAGTGGATCTTCCCAAGGAAGATATGCCCGGAAGACCGCTAAAACGGGTGCAATGTGATCAGTGTGGTGATTGGGTGCAGGATTGTCGTGATGTGACAATCGACAATACGGTACTTTGCCGGGGCTGTGCCAATGGAAAATACTATACGCCTTTATAACGCAATGAATAGCAGTGTAGAAAACGATGATAACATTACTTGATTATGGTGCGGGCAATGTCCGCAGTGTCCGCAATGGCATACGAAAGCTGGGATATGATGTTCAGGATGTGCAGAGTGCTGATGATATTCTGCAGGCGGAACGTCTTATTTTCCCGGGAGTAGGCAGTTTTGGTTCCGTGATGGAACGTTTGCAGCGGGATGGATTTATCGAACCGTTAATAGCCAGAATTAGAAGTGATAAACCGTTTTTTGGGATATGTGTGGCATTGCAGGCACTCTTTGAGGGTTCAGAAGAGAGTCCGGGTGTTGCCGGTCTTTCGATTCTAAAGGGGCAGGTAAAACGTTTTAAGCAAACATCACTTGCTGTTCCGCAAATTGGTTGGAATGGAGTGAATCTGCATAAACAGTCGCCGATATTTGGTGATTACGCGGGCGAAAAACTCTACTTCGTTCACTCCTATTGTGCAAAACTGGCAGACGAAGATAGTGAATGGCTATTGTCCACCACCGATTATGGGGAGGAATTTGTCTCTAGTGTTACCAAGGGAAATGTTATTGCCAGTCAGTTTCATCCAGAGAAAAGCGGTAAGGCGGGCCTTGCAATTTTGAAAAATTATTTGCAGGGGAGTCGTGAAACCGTTCAAGTTAGGTCAACAAAAGAGCCTACCAAGATGGCCAAACGGGTTATTGCCTGTTTGGATGTACGGACAAATGATACGGGTGATCTGGTCGTTACCAAAGGAGATCAGTATGACGTACGTGAATCTGGAGCGGTACGAAATCTTGGAAAACCGGTGGCCCTTGCTGCCCGTTATTATGAAGAGGGCGCGGATGAGATTACCTTCTTAAATATAACCGGTTTTAGAGATTTTCCCATGGAAGATCAGCCCATGCTTGAAGTGTTGCGAAAAACATCCGAGCAGGTTTTTGTTCCCTTGACCATTGGAGGCGGTATTCGTGAATTTACCGATAGCAATGGAAAGCACTACAGCGCCTTGGACGTTGCCTCTGAATATTTTCGCTCGGGAGCTGATAAAATTTCCATTGGTTCCGATGCCTGTTATGCCGCAGAGGAATACCTGAAAAGTGGGAAAAAGAGCGGTAAGAGCGCAATTGAGCAGATTTCCTATGTGTATGGTGCCCAGGCAGTGGTTATTTCCGTGGACCCTAGACGCGTCTACGTAAGTAGCCCTGAAGAGACCATGCGTCATACCATTGCAACTGATGTTCCGGGACCAAATGGTGAACACTATTGCTGGTATCAGTGTACTGTAAAAGGTGGCAGGGAAGGTCGAGATCTCGATGTTGTTGAGCTTGTAAAAAGTTGTGAGGCACTTGGGGCCGGTGAGATTTTACTCAATTGCATCGACAAAGATGGAACAAACTCCGGCTTTGATATGGAGCTTATCAATATGGTGAAAGAGGTTGTTTCCATACCGGTCATAGCTTCTTCCGGTGCTGGCTCAGCAGCGCATTTTGTCGAAGTTTTTAATAAGACTTCCGCAGACGCTGCCCTTGCAGCAGGGATATTTCATAGAAGAGAAGTCCCCATAGAGGAGGTCAAAGAGGCACTTCGAGCTGATGGTGTGACTATCCGTTAACTTGAAGTGCTAATAAGTACAAAAAAGGGGATGGTGGCCACGCTATCATCCCCTTTGTTGTTTTGGCTCTTTGTGGAAGTATACGATTAAAATTTACCGTGGTTCACCAGAAAGTGCACAGCGATAGAAGCTGCATAGCCAAGGGCTATAACTGGTGTCCACTTCAGATGTGCTCCAAAGGTATAGATTCCACGGGCCTGACCCATGAGAGCAACCCCGGCAGCCGATCCAATGGAGAGCAGGCTGCCTCCAACCCCTGCAGTAAGGGTTACCAACAGCCACTGCCCTTGAGACATATCCGGCAGCATGGTAAGTACTGCAAACATCACTGGAATGTTATCCACAATAGCTGAAAGTATACCAACGGTGACGTTGGCATATGTAGCACCCCAACTTTCATACATCACATGGGAAACCATTCCTAAATATCCCATAAATCCTAAGCCCCCAACGCAGAGCATCACACCATAAAAGAAAAAGAGCGTGTCCCACTCGGCCCTGGCAACGGATTTGAAGATGTCAAAAGAAATGGTATCACCTATTCGTTCATTGGCTTTTTCAGAATCGTAACGAACCCCTTTTGCATGCTTATGGTGGGTTTTTTTCAGGTAAAATCCATATAATTTGAGGTATGACAGTCCCATCATCATTCCGGTCATTGGCGGTAAATGGAGAAAGTTGTGAAAACTTACCGCAGTGACAATGGTCATCAGAAAGAGGAGCATAACGATAACTCCTCCCCGTTTCATGGTGATAACCTGACCATCCCCCACAGGCTTGGTTTTTTCTATGGCAAAATTCATAATCAGCGCGGGGATAAACCAGTTGACAAGAGAGGGGATAAAAAGAGCGAAAAATTGACCAAAACTGACAATTCCCTTTTGCCAGACCATAAGTGTGGTGATATCACCAAAGGGACTGAACGCCCCACCGGCATTTGCTCCGACGACGATGTTGATACAGGAAAGGGAAACAAATTTTGCTTTCCCTTTACCAAGGGCCATTACAACGGCGCACATAAGCAGAGCCGTGGTCAGATTGTCGGCAACGGGCGATATAACAAAGGCGAGGGCTCCGGTTATCCAGAACAGTTGACGAAAGGAGAGTCCAGCTGACACTAGTTTTGTTCGAAGTGTTTGGAAAACAAGCCGTTCCTCCATGGCGTTTATGTAGGTCATAGCCACCAAAAGAAAGAAGAACAGCTCGGCATATTCCAATATATTGTGACGTATGGCGATTTCGGCTGCGTGGGGCATGCCGTGTTGCGCATATATATAGGCGATAAAGATCCAAATTATTCCAGCGGCGACGAGTACCGGTTTTGATTTTCGAAGATGGGTGTACTCTTCTGCCATCACAAGGAGATAGGCAATGCCAAAGATAAATAAGGAGAGATACCCCAAAGTAGTGCTTGTGAGATCCAGCGTTTCTGTGGCATGAGCTGTAGCTGCAAACAGATGTTCTGGACAGAACAGGGGAAAGAATAAGGTCAATGAGCACAAGAGCCTGATGAGACTGGGCATGGGGTTCTCCTTACAGTGATGAGTGTTGAAAATTTAGACAAACTGGAAGAAGCATACCATAGTCGTTCTTAGACTTACAAGAAAGGCTAAAATTAAAATTGTAATGCCTTGGGAACGTTAAGTCGTTTGTATTCTGACTCTTGCGGGCTGGCAGGGTTGGGGGACAAAGAAAGGTAAAAAATGTTGTCCCATGGTTTTAGTGGTTGAGCCAATACGATGGATGGCCGAATGATTCCCTTCTTTTTGCATTTCTACAACTTCCCAGGATTGTTCAGCGTCAATTAGTGTCTTCATAAATGCCAGATGCTGGGTGTGTCCACTTCTTTTGGCTATAACATGGCCAAGAATGGGGCATCCCATCAGGGCAAGATCGCCAATAAGGTCTAAAACCTTATGACGGACAAATTCATCACTAAATCGTAAGCCACCATCATTTAAAACATTTTGACGATCCCAGTGGATGGCAATCACATTGTTGAGGTTACCACCTTGTGCAAGCCCTCTGGACCAAAGTTCTTCGACCTGTTCAACATAACCAAAGGTCCTTGCCCTTGATATCTCTTTTTGAAATCGTTCAGGAGTTACATCAATGGAATAGGATTGTCTATTAATAAGGGAATCTTCAAAATGTATCTCTCCACTTATCTTAAACCCATCATAGGGAAGAATCTTGATTTCAGTATCGCCCGATGTAAAGCTGATCTCCCTGGTAATACGCAGCACATGACGCATGGCCTTTTGTTTCCTAAGTCCTGCCTTTTGCAAAAGCAGCATAAACGGGCCAGCACTCCCATCCATAATTGGTACTTCTGCGCCATCAAGTTCGATATCAGCATTGTCAATGCCAAAGCCCTGCAGTGCGGCCATAAGGTGTTCGGTTGTGGAAACACTCCCCTGTTTGTCGCCGATGGTGGTCGCCATAAAGGTGTCTATTACCTTATCCATATGCGCTGGAATACCATCGCTGTCTTCAAGGTCTGTGCGAAAAAAGCGGATACCTGAGTTTGTTGGTGCCGGTTTGATGCGCAGATTGATCTCATTTCCGGAATGTAACCCCACTCCGGAACATGTGACAACTTGACTGATGGTATGTTGATAAGGGCTAAGGGAAATAGACGCCATTTTTTATCCTTTTATATCAATGAAGAATAGTTTGTTATGTAATTCTTGAATTGATTGCAAAAAATGTACCATATGGAGATGTCGGTTGTTTGGGGGAGATGCTTTGTTGTTTTTGTAAACAAAACAGTGTGTTGAGTTGTTTGTGTTCTTTTTTTCAGTGGTCTGCTACATTGTGTGGGATTTGACACAGCTGAGGAAAAAATGACATGATTTCAAGCTTTGAAAGCGCTGATCTCTGATTTGAGATAGGTGTGGAATTCCTTGCTGGGCTCTACTTGCATTTGCAGGGAGAACAGGGGGAGCTTGAACTGTTCCGGTCGTAATTTGACAAAATCTTTTTCGGTGGTGATCAGTCCTGCGGCACCGCAAGAGAGAGCCTGTTTGTTGATTTTTTTGAGTAAGGATGAAGTAAAGGGATGGTGATCTTTGAGGGGAAGAAAGCCCACCGGCTCAATGTTGTTACTTTGAAGGCTATTGTAAAAGTTGTTCGGCTGGCCGATTCCACAAAACGCAAAAAGAGGGCCTGGAAGGTCTGCAAGTTGACAAATGCTTTTGTCGGTGAGTGATTGGGCCTGTTGCGCTTTATAGGAGGTGAAGAATACAGGTTTACCAGGGAAACGTTGCTCAAGGAGTTCTTTGAAACGGGTTGCACGCTCAAATAATTCTTCGTTGACTCCGGTTATAACAAAGGAAGAGCAACGTCTTAACGCAGAAACAGGTTCGCGTAAATCACCACCGGGAAAGACCCTGCTGTTGCCGGCAAGGCTTGCACCACTAAACAGTACAAGATCAAGATCACGCTGGACGGCCAGGTGCTGGAATCCGTCGTCAAGGATAATCGCGTCGCATTTGGCATGGTCCTGTGCGTATTTACAGGGTAGAATTCGTACAATTCCAGTGAGTACGTGTATGCCGGGAAGTTTATGACCTAAGAAACATGGTTCATCTCCTGCGTCTTTTGCATCCAACAAAACCTTTTTCCCATCGGAAACCACATTGACTCTTTCGTCTGCTTTTCCACCATAGCCCCTTGAAACGATGGCCGGTGTATAACCCATATCCTGCATAAGTGATGCGATATAGGCAACAACCGGAGTTTTGCCGGTACCGCCCATGGTAAGATTACCCACTGAGATTACCGGAATGTGTAGCCTATAGCTTCGCAATATCCTGCGATGGTAACAAAATTCCCGTGCTCTCATTACTGCACTGTAGAGAGGACTAAAGGGGCGGCCGAAAAAATTAAGTAATGAAAATTTTTGTGACATGGATAAAGTATGGCGTATGTTCGCTCAATTATCGAATGAGTATTAACGTTCTTTGTTTGGAACAGTTTTTTCTCACTTTTAAGAAGAGAAAGGGCGTGACATTTAAAAAGTAACGATTATTCTCCACTTCCTTTTGACTAAATCATAAGTTAATGATACTAACATTTGCAGAGAGTTTCAGCCCCATTCTTCCAAAAAAGTAATGGATGAAGGTTGGGAAAAGATAAACTATTAATTTTTGGAGATGAACATGCAGTCAGGATTAAAGAAAAAACTCTTAGTCGCAGCGCTTTCCCTTGGTTTTGCAATGGCGGTTCCCGTTGCAGGAATGGCAGGAGATACCATTAAACTTGGTGTGGCTGGTGCCCAGAGTGGTGATCTTGCCTCTTATGGGCTTCCAACTGTTAAGGCGGCAGAACTTGTTGTTGCTGAATTTAATGCCAAGGGTGGAATTAATGGCAAAAAAATTGAACTTCTTATTGAAGACGATGTGTGTAAGCCAGAAGTTGCAACAAATACCGCCACAAAATTAGTGACCGATGGTGTTGATGTTGTCCTTGGCCATATCTGCTCAGGGGCCACCAAAGCAGCATTGCCAATTTATAAGGAAGCTGGCATTGTGGTTATGTCTCCATCGGCAACGAATCCTGAGTTGACCCAGTCCGGTGATTATCCAAACTTTTTCAGAACCATCCCATCAGATGACGCACAGGCAAGGACCGAAGTTGACTTTGCTCTTAATACAATCGGTGCGAAGAAGATTGCAGTAATCCATGACAAAGGTGATTACGGGAAAGGCTTGGCTGAATTTGCCAAAAAATTTATTGAGGAGTCAGGAAAGGCGGAAGTGGCCCTTTTTGAAGGTGTAACTCCTGGCGCCGTTGATTACACAGCCATTGTTCAGAAGATCAAACGTTCTGGGGCAGATGCTGTTATCTTTGGTGGCTACCATCCAGAAGCCTCAAAAATTGTTTCCATGATCAAGAAAAAGCGGATGAACACCGTTTTTATCTCCGATGATGGTGTAAAAGATGATACTTTTATCAAAGTTGCAGGGAAAAACGCCGAGGGTGTTTACGCTTCCGGCACCACCGATAACAGTCAAAACCCACTTTCCATTGCAGCAGTTGAGGCCCATAAAAAGACCTACAACGCTGATCCCGGCGCTTTTTATCCAGAGGCCTATTCAGCAGCCATTGCTTTGTTAAATGCCATTGAAAAAGCCGGCTCCACCGATATGGCGGCCATTGTTAAAGCATTACAGAGTGAGAAAGTTGAAACCCCCGTTGGAAACATCAGCTTTGACGCAAAAGGGGATGCCGTGGGTGTTGGTTTTGCCATGTATCAGGTTCAAGATGGAGCATATGTAGAAGTTAAATAGTAGATTTTTATTGCTTACCCATTGCCCGAAACAGTCTTAGGCTGTTTCGGGCTGTTCTTTTTTGGCATTTCTCTTACCTGGTTTGTAACTCATGGATTATTTTATAGAACTATTCTTCGGAGGGTTGACAAGGGGGTCGATTTATGCCCTGATTGCTCTAGGGTATACCATGGTATATGGTATCATCGGTCTTATCAATTTCGCCCACGGTGAGATTTATATGATAGGGGCATTCACCGCTTTTATTGTGGCAACGGTGCTCTCCATATATGGTTTCCCTTTATTGGCCATTGTGGTTATCGCAGGGCTTGCTGCTGCAGTCTGGTCAAGCGCATACGGATACACCGTTGAAAAGCTTGCCTATAGACCGCTTCGCAAGGCACCAAGACTTGCTCCTCTAATCAGTGCCATTGGGATGTCTATTTTTTTGCAGAATTACGTGCTGCTTGCCCAGACTTCTGATTTTCTGCAGTTTCCAGCGCTTATTCCGGATTTTGCCTTTATGGAACCGGTGGCCCATATTGTTGGTTCTTCTGATCTTGTCATCTTAGTGAGCACGGCAGTTGTTATGGTTGGGCTTACTTTTTTAATAAAGTTCACAAAGATAGGGAAGGCCATGCGTGCCACTGCCCAGGATAAAACCATGGCGGTGCTGGTGGGTATCAATGTGGACAGGGTTATTTCGGCGACCTTTATCATCGGTTCTGCTTTGGCTGCCATTGGCGGCATGCTGATAGCTTCTCATATTGGACAAATCAACTTTTATATTGGTTTTATTGCTGGCATTAAAGCCTTTACTGCTGCTGTTCTTGGGGGAATTGGCTCGATTCCAGGGGCAGTGCTTGGCAGCCTTGTGTTAGGTCTTACAGAAAGTTTTGCCACTGGCTATATATCTTCAGATTATGAGGATGTTTTTGCCTTTTCACTCCTGGTGTTGATTTTGATTTTTAAACCATCCGGTCTTCTTGGCAAGGCTGAAACCCAAAAAGTGTGAGGTGACAGATGGCTCCTGTTAACGAACTCAAGCGCTCAGCTCTTATTGCCCTGTGGTTTGCATTCTTAACCTTCCCTATTTTGGTTATTAAAGTTGATCCATTCGAGCGGATTGTGCACTGGCGATGGCAGAATATGTTTTTTGTGGCCTTTGGCAGTTTTGTCCTTTCCATTCTTGCCAAGGTCTTTTTGATCCAAAAGGAAAGAAGGGCCTCAAAAAGAAAACGAAAAGCTGCCGTTGAGCCAATTGTTCAGCGAATTATTCAACAACCAAGGTTTCTCTATCCCCTTTCTGTTGCCTGTTTTGCTTTTGCTCTGGTCTTTCCTTTTCTCTTTTCCACCTACCAGACAAATATTATGACCACTGCACTTATGTATGTGGTGCTGGGTCTTGGTTTAAATATCGTGGTTGGCGTAGCAGGGCTGCTTGATCTTGGCTATGTTGCTTTTTATGCTGTGGGAGCGTATAGTTACGCGCTTTTAAGTACCCATTTTGGTCTGGGTTTCTGGGTGGTGCTTCCTGTGGGAGGATTGCTTGCCGCATTTTTTGGGATACTTTTAGGCTTTCCAGTCTTACGACTTCGAGGTGATTATCTTGCCATCGTAACCCTTGGTTTTGGTGAAATTATTCGTTTGATATTGGAAAACTGGAACGAATTCTCCCATGGACCAAGTGGGATTGCCAATATTCCACGGCCGGGTTTTTTCGGGATGGATATGTCTTTTGAAGGGGGAATATTCTATATCTATTATCTTATTGTCCTGTTAGTTGTCTTTACCATTTTTGTGGTAAACAGGTTGCAAAACTCAAGGCTTGGCCGGGCGTGGCTTGCCCTTCGGGAAGATGAGATTGCCTGTCAGGCCATGGGCATTGATAAAACAAAGACAAAATTAATCGCATTTGCTCTGGGCGCATTCTGGGCTGGATTAGTTGGTGTGATTTTTGCCGCAAAGACCACCTTTGTCAATCCGGCAAGTTTTACCTTTTTGGAGTCGGCGATTATTCTTTCCATTGTTGTTTTAGGGGGGATGGGATCCATTGTCGGAGTAATTGTGGGAGCACTCATTCTCATTCTTATGCCCGAATATTTACGTGCACTTTCCGAATATCGTATGCTTGCCTTTGGGGCAATTCTTGTGATTATGATGGTCTTTAAGCCAGATGGTATTATCTCCAACGTGCGACGCAGCTATAAGTTTAAAGGGCACACTGGAATGGAAGGAGAAGGGCATGAGTAGTAGTATACCGACAATTCTTAGTGTCAACGGCTTAAGCAAGCATTTTGGCGGTATTAAGGCCGTTGATAGTGTGGATCTTGATATCAAACAGGGGAAAATTGTAGCCCTTATTGGTCCAAACGGTGCTGGTAAAACAACTTTTTTTAACTGTCTTACGGGAATATATACTCCCACCAAGGGTAATATTATCTTAAGTAACCCCGATACGGGAAAAACAACGAGGATAAATGGAAAAAAGCCAAATAAGATAACTGAAATAGGCATGGCTCGTACCTTTCAAAATATTCGGCTTTTTCCCAATATGAGTGTTCTTGAAAATGTGATGATAGGAAGGCACTGCAGGACTAAGGCCTTTATTTTGGGAGCGATTTTTAGAAATAAAGCCACCAGGGTGGAAGAGCATCAGATAGTAGAACAGAGTTACGAAATTTTAAAAAAAATTGGTCTTCATAAACAGGTAAATGAACAGGCGAGAAATCTGTCATACGGTGCACAGAGGCGTCTTGAAATCGGAAGAGCCCTGGCTACCGAGCCGTTTTTGTTGCTTTTGGATGAACCGGCTGCCGGAATGAACCCCAGGGAGACGGAAGCGTTGGTGACTCTTATTAGAGAGATATGCAAAGAGGGACATTCTATTTTACTTATTGAACACGATATGAAGCTTGTGATGAGTCTTTCGGATCGAATCTTTGTTATGGATTACGGAAAGAAGATTGCTCAGGGGACACCCGTTGAGGTACGCGAAAATCCTGCTGTTATTAAGGCATATCTTGGGGAGGATGTCGATGCTTGAGCTTAGAAATGTCAATGCGGCCTATGGCAATATCCAGGTGTTGCATAACGTTGATCTGGTTATTCATGAAGGGGAAATAATCACCCTTATTGGTGCCAATGGCGCTGGTAAATCCACCACTTTGATGACCATTTCCGGGATAGTGCCCATCCGATCAGGAAAAATTGTATTTGAGGGAGAACGGATCAACACCTGTTCTCCTGAAGCTTTGGTGGCCAAGGGTATCTGTCAGGTGCCGGAAGGAAGGCGTATTTTCCCTGAACTCACGGTGATGGAAAATCTTGATATGGGGGCCTTTTTGCGAACTGATAGTGATGGTATAAAGGAAGATCTGGACTATGTGTTTAGTCTGTTTCCGATTTTGGCCGATAGGCGTAATCAAGACGGGGGTACCTTAAGTGGCGGTGAACAACAGATGCTTGCCATGTCCCGGGCCCTGATGGCAAGGCCGAAACTGCTCCTTTTAGATGAACCTTCCATGGGGCTGGCTCCCCTTGTTATTAAACAGATTTTTGAGATAATAAAGAAAATTAACAAGGAACAGAATACAACCATTTTTCTGGTCGAACAGAATGCGAATCAGGCTTTGCATGTTGCGGATCGCGGATATGTTATTGAAAATGGTGTAATTACCATTGGCGATAGCGCGCAAAATTTGTTAGAAAACCAGGATATTCAAAAGGCCTATCTTGGCATCTAAAAAACTCAGGAGTTCCCGGCAGAGCATGGGAATTTGGCAAATATTATGAAAGTTGGCGTTATTGGTGTTGGCTATCTCGGGAAGTTTCATGCGCAGAAGTACGCAAAAATGGAAGGGGTAGAACTCGTCGGGGTTGCTGATGTTGATCTTACTGCTGCCAAAAGTGTCGCAAGTGACAATAATTGTACCCCTTTTCAGGACTACCGTGAATTATTAGAAAAGGTGGACGCCGTTTCTGTGGTTGTGCCCACAAGTCTTCACCATGCGGTGGCCCTGGAATGTATTGCCGCCGGTGTGGATATGCTGATGGAAAAGCCTATCACCACCACCGTTGAAGAAGCTAATGAAATAATAGAGAAAGCAGAGGCAAAGGGGCTTGTTCTACAGGTTGGGCATCTTGAACGTTTTAACCCTGCCGTACAGGCGATGCTGCCCTCTTTGACCATCCCTGTTTTTATTGAATCGCAACGTATTTCAACTTTTAAAAACAGGGCGCTGGATGTGGATGTGGTCTTGGATCTGATGATTCATGATATTGATATTATTCTCAATATTATCAAATCTCCCTTGGAGACTATTCATACCGTCGGTGCACCAGTGGTTACGGATTTTACTGATATTGCAAATGCACGACTGATTTTTGAAAATGGTGCCACGGCCAATGTTACCGTTTCAAGGATTGCCAGGACCAACACCAGACGGATGCGTATTTTCCAACCCGGTTGTTTTATTAATGTCGATTTTGCCGATCGCAAGGTAACCACGCTCTACCTGAAAAAAGGAGAATTTCAACCCAACGGGATGCCGAAACAGAATATTGAGACCAACAGTTTCCCGGAAGGTGATGCGCTGAACGCAGAAATTATCCATTTTGTGGAGAATGTTCGTAATCGAACACGGCCTCTGGTTTCCGGGCATGAGGGAAGACGAGCGCTGGATGTCGCCATGCAGGTGATCCAGCAGATAAAGGATCACCAAAATCTTGGCGTTTACGCAGAGGACATGTCTGCCAGAAGATGACTAGAAAACGGGTAATGATCAGTGCCGGTGAGGCCTCCGGTGATCTTCACGGGGCAAATTTGGTGCGGGCAATGCGTGATCAATACCCGGATATTGACTTTTGCGGAATGGGGGGCAAGGAGCTGGCCGGCGCTGGTGTTGAACTGCTTTTTGATGCAAAACGCATTGCTGTTGTTGGCATTGCTGAGGTCCTTTCCGTCTTGCCTGATATTGTAAAGGCCCAGAAACGTCTGAAGAAGAGGATGCTGACGGAGTGTCCCGATCTTCTTATTCTTGTCGATTTTCCCGACTTTAATTTCATGTTGGCGAAATTTGCCAAAAAACATGGAATTCCCATCTATTACTATATAAGTCCCCAGGTATGGGCCTGGCGTTCGGGAAGGGTTGACACCATGAGAAGGCTTGTGGATGCCATAGGGGTGATACTTCCCTTTGAAGAACAGTTTTTTCGGGAAAGAGACGTTAGCGCTACCTATGTCGGACATCCTTTGCTAGACACTGTCCATGCGGAAATGGGGCGGGATATGTTTTGCAAGACGCAATCCATTGATCCGGATTCCATTTTGGTGGCTCTGGTTCCGGGTTCCAGGAAAAAAGAGATCCGCACCCTTCTTCCCGTGCTTTTACAGGCTGCTCAGCTGGCACAAAAAGAAACGGATAAAAAGATGGTATTTTGCCTTCCCCTTGCCTCAACGGTAACCATTCAAGAATTAGAGGAAAACGGTCTGCGGGAGCATGGGGCAGGTCTGTCGCTGCATTTGATAACGGAAAACAAATATGACATGATGGCGGCATGTGACGCAGCCCTTGTGGTTTCGGGGACCGTTACCCTGGAATTTGCCCTGTTGGATACGCCCATGGTCGTCTTTTACAAGCTTTCTAACATTACCTATCGTTTGGGGAAATTGTTGGTCAGTAAGAGTGTACACTACTTTTCCCTGGTCAATCTTATTGCCGGGGAGCCCGTTGTCCCCGAACTCGTCCAGGAACAGGTCACCCCTGAAAAATTATCATCGGAACTTTGCCGAATACTTTTTGATACACGTTGCATGCGCAAGATGAAAGATGGGCTTGCCTTGGTCCGCAAACGCATGGGGAACAAGGGAGCGTCTGAAAAGAGCGCTAAACTGGCCCTGAGCCTTCTTGATTTGCCCAAGAAAGGAGTTGACATTTCGTAGCTCTTTTTGATTTTCTATAGAGAGGAGCAGGTGATGGGTTGTCATAACGCATTATTTTTAGCCCCTGATCTGTTCATTCCCGGATCAGGGGCTGAGTTGTTTATGGCGTTTGTATCTTTTCTTGGTCTTTATTAGGTATCCCTTATGTTTAGAAAGATTCTCTCTTTTCCCATTCTTCTTTTGCTTGGTTATGGTCTACTCAACAACAACGATTTTAAAGTTATTAGCTCCGGGGTGGCGATTTTTATCGTTGGTATGCTCTTTATGGAGGATGGCTTTAAATTATTCACCGGTGGGACCTTAGAGAAAATCTTAAAAAAATCCACAGACACTGTCCTTAAAGCAATTTTGAGTGGCTTTGTCTCAACAGCCATAATCCAGAGTTCTTCCCTGGTCAGTGTGATCGCCATATCCTTTCTGTCGGCCGAACTGATGACCTTGGCCCAGGCCATAGGGGTAATCTTTGGCTCAAATATCGGAACGACTGCAACGGCGTGGATCGTTGCGGCCTTTGGCGTGAAAATCAAGATTGCCCATTATGCAATGCCCATGCTCGTTTTTGGCGTGATTTTCTCGTTTGCTGGAAATAAATCAGTAAAGGGTGCTGGATATATCCTTTTGGGACTCGGTTTTATCTTTTTGGGTATTGGCTATATGAAAGATGGCTTTGAGACCCTTAAGAACGGGATTGATCTTGCCCAATATGCGATGAGCGGCACCCTTGGCATTTTTGTATATATCTTGATAGGTGTCGTCGCGACGGTGATCATCCAGTCGAGCAGTGCCACCATGGCAATTATTATCACTGCGCTTTCAACGGGACAGATTGAATATATAAATGCAATTTCCCTTGCCATTGGAGCCAATATTGGAACAACGGTAACTGCAGTGTTAGGGGCGCTAACTTCAAATGCAGACGGAAAACGCTTGGCCATGGCCCATTTTATTTTTAATGCTGTTACGGCAATATTCACGGTTATTTGTATTTATCCATTGATGGATCTTGTGGAATTTGTAAGCCATCAGGTGGGGGTAAGCGAAGATGATATTGCCTTAAAACTTGCCCTTTTCCATTCAATTTTTAACGTTTCCGGGGTGCTTATTGTCTCTCCGTTTATTGGGAAAATGGTCATCTTCTTAAATGGCATGTTTATTTATAAGGGAGAAAAAAGAGGGAAACCAAGATACCTTAACGAGGAAGTTGTGCAGTCCTCCGGGCCGGCGTTGGCAGCTCTTTTAAAGGAGACGGAACATCTCTATGACAGTGTTTCCCATCTAACCGTACAGGCGCTTCGGCTGCACAGGCATGAGGTGTGGTCAGAGACGGAAATGCGCCGGGTGATGAAAACGGTAAAGGGAGAAAATATTGATGTTGATGCGGTATACCATGAGCGGATTAAAGCACTGTATGGAGAGATAATACGTTTTGCGGTGATTGCAGAGGAAAACATGGATAATGAGGAGAGAGAACGCGTGTTTAATCTGAAAATTGCCAGCAGAAAAATAATTGAAATCACAAAGGATATTAACGATGTGCAGAAAAATATCGGTCGTTATATGACCAGTAAAAATGCATCCGTATCAGAGCTGTATAACTCCCTTCGCGGACGATTGGCTGAATTAATACGAGATATTGATCTGGTGAGAACAAACCCGGAAGATTTGGGGGCGGCGGTGAAAATTGTTGAGATCAGGGATTCGATAAAAGATTTTGATAAAGCGCTCAATCAACAGATCAGCACTCTTTTGCGGGAAGGGACAATTAATGAGATGATGGCATCATCGATGATGAATGATAGCTCTTTTGTAAAATCCATCTCAAGACGATTTTTGGAAACAGCTTCTATTTTATGGATTGATAATAAGGTGATACATGAACTGCAAAACAACACCGGAGGAAACTTGTGAAACTGAAAAAGCTGATGAAGAAGGCCGTCGATTTTTTTAATGACGAAAAAAATCTGGAACAACAAAAAGCGGATGAACTTGAAGATATTATCGATCAGTTAAAGGCTAAGCAGAAAAAGCTTCGAAAAAAAATGGCGAACGAGTCTGACAAGAAGGTGAAAAAAGAGTTGGCGAGTGAGCTCAGTGCCGTGGCCAAACTCCTTCGTCAGGCGAAAAGTAGCCACACCAAAATATCCTAATGGATGTGGCTCTCTATTTACGAAGAAACGGAGGCAGAAGCTCTTCCGGCACTTCATATGTACACTCTTTACCACTAAACGGTGAGAGAAAGCGCAGTCTCCATGCGCAGAGGTGGAGGCTAGAGTAGCTTTTTTCCTCACTGTTCCCATATTGCATGTCACCTATTACCGGATGGCTAAATTCTGCCAGATGCCGCCGTATCTGATGGAATCTTCCACTGTGCAGTCTAATATCAAGAAGACTGTTTTTCCTTGATTTTGCTGGAGTTGAGCGTAGAATTTCGGTCTTTGCACTTTTTTCATCCAGGGGAGTTGTCAGTTCTACCCCTTTGTTGTCAAGCTCTAAAATCCCGGCTACCTCCGCGTAGTATCTTTTTTCAATACTATTACTACTAAAAAGTTTGGAAAGCAGTTTTGCCGCATTGTGGGAATGGGCAAGGAGAAGAAGGCCCGATGCTTCACGGTCAAGACGGTGAACAAGTCTATACTCTATGTCCCTGTTTTCTTTTTCTGCAATGCGCAAAAGTGAACAATGATCCCCATAGCGTGTCCCCTGGCTGAGCATCCAGGGTGGTTTGAACCAGACGCTGTAGTTTTTGTCCGTGTAGAGACAACTGGCATGGGGCGCCTGCATGGCAAGAATCTTTGGATCATAACAAAGCTCGACCTTGTCTCCCTTTTTTAGGGGGAATTTGGCTTTTCGCAGTCTTCTTTCTTTGCTTCCTGGCCGGTTTAGCCACACAGCTCCCTTGACCATGGCATTTTTGATCCGCTCTTTGGGGAGTCCGCTTGCGTCTGTAAGGAGTTGGACGGCCTTTACCGGTTGCTCGACGGTGAGTGAAAAGTGTATTTTTTGATCGTTATTTTCCAAAGTTACACACCGGATATTGACATCGTTTGCAGTTACGGCAGAGTCCGCCATGCCCCATTCGGGCAAATTCTTCTCGGCCAATTGTTTCCCCACATAACACCCTGGTGAGAATAAGATCAAAAACCGTTATTTTATGGAACATGCCACATGCCGGAAGGCCAAGTACCGGAACAGGGCCGATATGGCCGCTAAGGAACATGGCACCAGGTAACACCGGGGTTCCATAAACACAATCAGTGGCGCCGGCTTTGGCAATCCCGAGGCGGGTAACGTCATCGGGATCAACGGACATCCCGCCGGAGGTAACAATCAGATCAGCCCCGCCCTCAATACCATTTTTGATCGCTGTGGCAATTGTCTCAATATCATCGGGAGCAAAGGTGACAGAAGAAACATTGGAGCCGATGGCCGCAAGTTTTGTACGTAATACCTTCTCAAATTTATCTTCAATGCGGCCGGAATACACCTCGTTTCCGGTGATAACCAGTCCCACATTTGCCTTGCGTAGCTGTTTTACCTGGATAATGGGGCCTTGCTGTTTAGCAATTGTAACAGCCCTATTAACCGTTTCCCGTTTACCAAGCAGGGGAATAAGGCGAGTCGCAGCAATGGTTTCCCCTTTTTTCACCGGGGTATTTGTCTGCAAGGTGGAACACATGACTTCCCCCAGCAGGTTAAACTGATAGAGCGCCTCTTCATTGATTTTCAGCAGTCCATCATGTTCTGCCAGAATGGCAATTTTTCCTTCGACGGGTTCTGCTGAAAGTTTTGTTCCAGGGCCTGCCAAAACATCGGCCATGGCTCCTGCTGCTTCGTTTTCATGGATCTCTTTCGGACCAAGTTGCAGGACATATATATTTTCTTTGCCCAGGCGTTTTAAATGCTCAACATCCTGCTGGCGGATAATATGACCTTTTTTAAAGGCTCGTCCTTTAAACTCGTCCTGTACGATTTCTGTAATATCATGGGGAAGAACCATGCCCACGGCCTCTTCCACTGGAACTGTTTTTTGCATAATTTTTGATTGATTGGTTAGTATTTATACTCCACGGCTTGTGTTTGGCCAGAGGATAGTATGCAGCTGCAGTTGCAGACGCACTGCAAGGCTGCTTTGCATTATCCAACTGGCCAACTCCTGTGGGGACACTTGCCCTTGCACTGGAGAAAAGAGAAGAGGAAGTAAGTTGTTAAGTTTATGTGTATGAATAAAATCACATGCCCAATTAAAATCCTTTTTTGAAGAGAGCACGAACTTTAGTTCACATGAACCCGGTTTGCCAAGGACTCTTTTTTGTATTTCCGCAATATTTTTTTTATGGAAGCTGTCTTTGGCACCACTATCAGGACATTTTACGTCGAGAATGGAAAAGACGTTTGGGGGAACTCCCCCAATTTCCACGGAACCATTTGTTTCAAGAAGGACATGGTAGCCTTTGTCTGAGAGTGTCTTAAGAAGGGCTATGCAGCCAGCTTGTTGTAAAGGTTCTCCACCGGTTACCTCTACCGTTGTACAGGGATACGCTTCTACCTGTTGCATGATCGCAGTAATGGTCAGAGCTGTGCCCGCATCCCAGGTGTACTTGGAATCGCAGTAATGACAGCGAAGATTGCAGCCACTAAGACGAATAAAAATACAGGGGAGTCCCGCATGGGTTGACTCGCCCTGTATGGAATAAAAAATTTCGCTGACAAAAAGCTCAGTGTCCATCTGGTCCGTAATAAATGAGTCCGGAGGTATCAGTTTCCCACACCTCAACACTATAGAGGTGATAGCGTTTATGGTCTAGTTCCTTATAAAGTGAGTCAAATAAAAAGGCGGCGATATGCTCCGATGATGGGTTCTTGTCCTGGAACGCTGGATGCTTATTAAGGTCTTGGTGGTCTAGTTTGTCCACAGCTTTGTTGACAATCTTTTTTAAAATTTTAAAGTCGATCCCCATTCCCAGCTCATCAACAGTTGAGGCGCGGACGGTGACTTTGACCTTCCAGTTGTGACCGTGGGGATTTTCACAATTTCCCGGATAATTGCGTAGATGGTGTGCCCCTGCAAAATGTGTTTTTATAAAAATATCGTACATAATGATTTCCTGTAGTAACCGAACCATTCAAGGTTCTTGAAAAGAAAGCTGCAACCATGTTATGAAGTGATCTTGTTTTGCAAAATAATCATTTTGCCAGAACATAAACACTGTGTACGATCTTAGCAAATAAGGAGTTATAGCGCATGGCCTTTATCGCACCCTTCAAGGGCGTCACCTTTAATAGAGACAAGATTGGAAGTCTTGAAGATGTTGTGACTCCTCCCTATGATGTGATCACTGAAAAAGCAGTACAGACCTATATCCATAAGAATCCCTACTCCATGATTCGCCTTGATATTACAAAAAATCCAGGTGGGGCAGAGGGTGATGCGGCACGTTATCAGTCTGTTGCCGATCTTTTTCATCAGTGGCTTGCTGATGGTGTACTCACCCGCTGGCAAGATCCTGCTCTTTATCTCTACAACGTCCAGTATAAACATCCGTCCGGGCAAATGCTGGTGAGAAGGGGGCTTGTTTCATTGGTGGGTCTTTCCGAGTTTGGTGAAGGAGTGGTTAAACCGCATGAGGAGACATTTGATTCGGTGATTGCCGATAGGCTGCGGTTGCTGGATACCACAAAAGCCCAGTTTAGTCAGATATTTTCCCTCTATTCTGATAAAGAAAATCAGATTTTGAGACTACTTGATAGTGCAAAAGAGCCCAGGGAAGTGGGATCGATAAACGATGCCGATGGCTGTACCCATACCTTATATCGAGTCAGCGATAAGGCTGTTATCAGAAAGGTCCAGGAATTGTTTTTGGAGAAATCGCTCTATATTGCGGATGGGCATCATAGGTATACAACGGCACTTGCCTACAGAACTCTACAACAGGAGCGAAATAGTGATTGGTCGGAACTCTCACCCTCCAACCATATTATGATGTATCTCTGCCCCATGGAAGATCCGGGGCTTTCCGTCTTACCAACCCATCGCCTGTTGCATTGGCCAGGAATGATCACCATGGAGGAATTGAGTACGCGTCTCTCTCCATACTTTGAACTGGAGGAGATGCAAGAAGGGACACGGGAAGTATTGCTGGCCGAAGTTTTGGCCAGGATGGATGAAGCGGAACAGGGGGATGAATCCGCTACTACATTTGGGGTGTATCATCCCGGGGAAGATCGTTGCTATCTGTTGACCATGAAAGAGAGTGCAAAAAATGTGTTGGTTGAAAAACCTGACGCCTTGCAAAAACTTGATGTTGTGGTATTGTCAGATGTGATTATCTCCAATGGTCTTGCTCTTAGTCATGAACGTTGTGAGGCGGATAATCTGATCCACTATTATAGTGACCCCGACGATGCCATGGATGTGGCGGTGAAAACCTGGAACGAAGAGACGGGAATGACACCACTGCTGTTTGTGATGAATCCCACCAGGGTGCAACAGGTAAGGGAAGTGGCTGATGAGAAACTGATTATGCCCCATAAATCCACCTATTTTTACCCAAAAATAATGACAGGCCTTCTTTTTAACCAACAGATAGAAGATGAAGAGGTCGCTCGCCTATCCTAAATAGCCTGTGGAAATAGCAAACGATACCCTCTTTGATGGCGAGTTGTCTTGTGCCCAGCATGTAAAAGGATATAGGTTTTCCATCGATTCGGTGTTACTGGCCCACTATGTCCGTTTAAAAAAAGATGAACTGGTGCTGGACCTTGGGGCCGGTTGTGGGGTGATTGGGCTTATTCTTCTATATCGAAGCCGAAAGAGTATTCAAAAACTTACCGCGTTTGAGTTGCAAACGGGGCTAGCAAAACTGGCAGAAAAAAACCGCTGGAGCAATTCTTATCAAGAGAAGATGGCGGTGGTGCAGGGAGATCTGCGTGGGATAGGGAGCTTTTTTCATGCCGAGTCCTTTACAAGTGTTGTCTGCAATCCTCCCTTTTATCCAGCCGGTAGTGGACGTCGGTCAGCTAATCAAGAGGCTTTGCTGGCAAGGCATCAGATGGAATGTAGTTTGTCTGAAATCTTGCAAAGCGCAAAATTTGTTCTTCACAATCGGGGAAAGTTCTTTTGTATCTATCCCGCTGAACAACTCGCATTTTTATTTATGGAGCTTCAACGAAACGGATTTGAGGTAAAGCGTATGAAGGCGGTCTATTCCTATCCCGAAAGTTCTGGTGGAGCACAACTGATTCTTGTAGAAGCGGTTAAAAATGGAGGTAGGGGAATGCTGCTTGAAAATCCACTTTATATTTACAACGAAAAGGACGGAAACTATTCTAAAGCAGTTGCATCCATGTACCGGAGGAATGGATAAATGCTCGCCAAGGTCCATAGTGGCTCCGTACAAGGCGTTAATGGCTTATCCGTTGCGGTGGAGGTTGATCTTGCCTTAGGGCTTCCGTCGTTTGCAACAGTTGGCCTGCCAGACTCCAGCGTTCGGGAAAGCAGCGACCGGGTGAAAGCGGCCATTAAAAATTCTGGCTATGAATTTCCGGCACGTCGAATCACCGTAAACCTGGCACCCGCCGATGTGAAAAAGGCGGGTGCTGCCTTTGATCTCCCCATTGCCATCGGGATCCTTGCCGCATCGGAGTTATTTGTTCCAGATAAATTAAAAGATTATGCACTGTTTGGCGAGTTGTCCCTTGATGGTAGTGTGCGGGCGGTTCCCGGTATTTTACCCCTTGCCTTACAGGTACGGGAGCAGGGATTGAAAGGCATAATTGTTCCAGAGGCCAACAAACTGGAAGCGGCAGTGGTGAAAGACCTTGAGGTAATAGGGATACAATCACTTTTTCAGGCTGTTGAATTCCTTGCCTCCTTTATCACCATTGAACCGACCGTTGTTGACCATGGCGAATTACTGAATTTGGCAAGACAGAACGAGGTGGATTTTAGCGATGTCAAAGGCCAGGAACATGTGAAACGAGCCCTTGAGATTGCGGCTTCCGGCGGGCATAATGTGGCCCTTATGGGGCCGCCTGGATCAGGCAAAACCATGTTGGCAAGACGGCTCGCCACCATTTTGCCCGATATGAGTTTTGAGGAGGCCCTTGAAACCACCAAGATTTATTCCATCATCGGAGAGCTTCCTAGCGACACGCCTCTGATTGCAGCAAGACCATTTCGGGCACCACATCATACCATTACCGATGCAGGCCTTATAGGAGGTGGAACCTATCCACGTCCAGGGGAAGTTTCCATGTCCCATAATGGAGTGCTCTTTTTAGATGAACTTCCTGAATTTAAAAAACATGTCCTTGAGGTACTGCGTCAACCCCTTGAGTCTGGAAATGTCACCATCGCAAGAGCAAATCAAACGCTCAGTTTCCCCTCACGTTTTGTCCTGGTGGTGGCTTCAAACCCATGCCCCTGTGGCTATTACGGAGATAAGGTTCGAGAATGCAACTGCACGCCCCAACAGATTCAACGCTATGCCAGTAAGGTGTCCGGCCCTCTGCTTGATCGTATTGATCTGCACCTTGAGGTGGGAGCGGTACCGTTTAAAGATATGAATGAGAAGCGAAAAGGGGAACCTTCAACAGATATTAAAGGGCGGGTTGACGTGACAAGGTCTATCCAGGATAAGAGATACACCGCAAAAGCAAATATTTTCTGCAATGCTCAGATGGGAACAACGGAGATCGAAGAATTTTGCCGGTTGGATACAAAATCAATGCAACTCCTTGAAAAATCAGTTGAAAGACTCGGTCTTTCCGCAAGAGCCTACCATCGAATACTCAAGATAGCCAGGACCATAGCGGATATGGCTAGTAAGAAAAATCTTGAGCTTTCCCATGTGGCCGAGGCGGTGCAATATAGGAGAAATGGATAGCATTGTGTTTTGTATTTGGAAGAGTTTTATTTGGTTGGGCTTCGAGCTGTTTTAAAGTGAAATAGTTGATATTGCTGTTTTTAAACGATTTTTTTATGGGGGGAGTGAGTAAGAGAGGGCAGCAAATAAATAGCTACAAATAGAAGGGGCAGAGTGAGTTCTGATTTGTAAGAGAACGCCTGGAGGACAGTTTACAGAATTCTGCCCCATTATAACTGGCACAGGTATTATGATCCGGGGACTGGTAGGTACATTTCTGCTGATCCGATTGGGCTTGCTGGAGGTGATCTCAACCTCTATTCCTATGTATGGCAAGATCCAATAAACATCACTGATGTAACTGGCCTTAACCCTGCGATTTTAAATCCTAGTATCACTGGGGTCCCTGGTTATGGTACAACTGATAAAGACTCGAATGAAATCATAGCTCGAGGTATTCAGGAAGGCATTGATAAAGTATGCTTGTACAATCAGATATACAGAATCATACTAATTTCCGCAGTTGATTACATATTCTTTAATACTGGGGAAGAGTGTGATGAAAAATGTGAACAAGCGTCTGATGCAGGCAAATCTGATCCTCATGGAGATGGTGGAAGAGCATTAGATAAAGCTGATAAACGCATTAAGGACTTGGAAAAGCAATTGGAAGGTGCTAGCAAGAAAGATAAAAAGAAAATAAAGCAGAAGATTCAAAACATCATTAAAGATGCTCAGAAAAAGAAAAAGGGCGAAACTCACTGGAGATAATCAAGCCAATGAAAGGATTTGAATGGACACCATTAAAAGGAATCGGACCTTTTGAATTTGGATGCATACTTGATAAAAATCTGTGTGAAAGATATGACCTTCGTGAAGTTCCCGAGGAATATAATAAAGCTGTTGGTTGGGTTGTTTACATGTTGAAACAAGATGATAGACTGTTTACAGAAGATAATAAGGTCGTATCCTTTTTATGCAGTTCTAAAATCCTGTACCACGACCAAAATCTAATAGGCATGACTATAGATCAGGTTACAAGTCTTTTAGATTCAGAGCCTAGTAGTGTTGAGTCCGAGGAGCTTTCAGAAGGTGTACAAGATGTATATGAGTTTGATGAACTAGGTCTTCAACTCTGGGTTGCAAAAGGGATGGTGGTAACGGCTATTGTGAATGAAGAAGGATAGAAACCGGGGACAGACCACGATAAAAGCCAATAAGGGGTTAACCAGTTTCCGACTATCACTCAGATTCCGATGATAGTCGGAAGACTTACCTGTTCCTTCTGACTATCACCCCAAATTGTGGTGTTATACGACGGCGTAATTTGACGGGTGCCCGAATGAAAAATTCACCGGCTTGTCCGGTGGAATGGCTAATTGGTATACCCAAAATATTACGACAAAAGCGGCTAAGAAGAAAAATCTCAGCCGTATTTTTTATTCCTGAGGGATTTGTTGTTAACTATTTACAAGTTGTTCAAATTTATCACAGGGGAGCAGGGTCGGGCACGACAACTGCTCGGCACAGCAAAATAAAGGCATGGAAAAAAAGCTATGTCTAGCCTTAAAGTCTTCACTTTAGGGGTTTTTAGGGAAAATGATTCAATAAAAATATTCTGCACACAAGGCGCAGTAAAAAAATATATGAAAGAGAAAATAAAATACACAGATGAACCTTTTGGTAAGGTTCGAGTCATTTCTGACTTTCTTCCTTCATCTGAAGAACTAGCTTTGAAAGACGAAACTGTCAAAGTCACAATTGCCCTCAGCAAAACGAGTATTGATTTTTTTAAAAAGGAAGCGAAGAAATATAACACTAGTATCAAAAAATGATTCGAAGGCTTTTAGATGAGTACTCAGCTCGTTACCCATAACGAATTTTCTTCGGGTGTCTGTCTACCAATGAAAAAATGGCTAATGTTGATTTTGCTCCATATTCTAACTAACTGAGACAGCGCCATATTTAGTGCGAAATGGAGCATATTCTTATTTTTTTGAATTGTCAGCGTAGAAGTCGCATCCGCTGTTATTAAAAGCCGTTTAGTATCCCTTAATGCTAACTATTCCATCTTTTCAGAAGGGGCACTGCCTTTATTTGTCCTGCAAGATTCTGAAATAATCACTTTTCAAGTTGGTCGATTCTTTATTTTATCCATTATGATCGATAACAATAAATTTGCTTTAAAAAAAACTTGAAAACGGGGAAATTGGCAACTAGGAGTAGTGTGTATGATAGAGAAACGGATACTTGCAGGCAGGAATACCATGGCTTCGGAGTATGTCATTTTTTTTATTGTAAAACTAAATGGTTATTCTTTGGTCAAGGTGGCTTCGTGACTTTTATAAGTTTGTTAAAATTTTGAAGGGAGCATTAAAATGAGACTTCGACCATTCCTCATTGCGGCAGCACTGAGTTTATCCGTTAGTCCGGCGCAGGCGCTGATCATTGACCATAATAGTACCGATATTACTTCGTTAACAGAGGCGCAAATCAATAAGGCAAAAGAAGATTTACATATCGCTTATGGCCACACATCCCATGGTAGTCAGGTTACCAGTGGTATGTCGGGGCTTGTGGATTACGCAAATAACGGTGGGTCCGGTTTAACCCTGGCCACGGATATTTTTGCCTGGAACAATGGCGGAAGTGGGGGAGCCCTTGATCTTCACGATAATGCAATGGCGGGAGATGTTGGATATTATCCCAACTGGGTGGACAATACCAGGGCGTATTTGGATAATCCGGCTAACAGTGATGTGAATGTCATTATGTGGTCCTGGTGTGGTCAGGTTTCCAGTCGGACAGAGCAATCAATGATCGACACCTATCTTTCGCCCATGTCTCAGCTTGAAATCGAATATCCTGATGTGACTTTTGTTTACATGACAGGGCATCTTGATGGAACAGGTGAAGATGGCAATCTTAACCAGAGAAACCAACAGATTCGAGATTTTGCCTTGTCAAATGATAAGGTGCTTTACGATTTTGCCGATATAGAAAGTTATGATCCAGATGGTCTTGTCAATTATATGTTGCTGGGAGCAAATGATAATGCCGATTATGACGGGGATGGTAACGGGAGCAAAGAGAGCAACTGGGCAACGGACTGGCAAAACAGTCATGTGGAAGGGCAAGATTGGTACAGCGTCTATGCAGCACATAGCCAGTCCCTAAATGGAAATATGAAGGCCTATGCGGCCTGGGAGCTCTTTACGGAAATTGCTGAGATGCGCGATACGCCAGCGCCGATTCCTGAACCTATGACAGGACTTTTATTTGGGTTCGGTCTGGTGGGTCTGACAAGAATTCATATAAAGCGAAAAATGAGTAATTAGATGCTTTTGGGCCATAAATAGGTTAAGCGGTATAGAGTCTTTCCAGCCGCTTAAAGAGTTCGATGCGGGCCTTGTCGAATTGTGATAGCTTATTTCGAATTTTCAGGTGGTCTTCTTCGTTAACTGCGCTTACGATCTCTTTTCCCATGGTATGGACTTTTGCATGGGCTGTTTCTACTTCATGGTATTCTGGAAGGCTTTGGTACTGTTTTCCTTCTGTGCCGTAAAACCATTGTCCAAACTGGCAGCTGTGCTCGGTGGAAACCTCTTCCGGTTGCATCTGGATTTCTTCGTTAATGACTTTTCTGAGGTTCTCAGTAAATAACATATGGGCCTGTTTTATGGCTACAATATCAAATTTTGGTGTACCAATATCCACGTTGTTGACCTGATTTTGCATTCTGATTGCAAGATCGTTCATTTCCTCAGCACTGTATTGAACCTCCATTCCATCTTCAGCGGAATGGACAGCGTTTAAGCTTACTTCATTTATTTCCTGTGCAATTGCGCCAACCGCAGCAGATGATTGGGCAACGTTTTCATTTATTTCCTGGATGCCCTGTGAAACTTCTGAGACGTTATTTGAAATTTCTTGGCTGGCCATTGATTGCTTTTCCACAGAAGATGTGATTTCAGCCATGGTTTTATCAATTTCACCTATTACATTGGTAATATCGACTATTTCCTCCACCGTAACATTGGTTGTATTTTGGATTCCTTCAATTTTATTTCTGATTTCCTGCGTCGCATCGGCGGTTTGTTTTGCAAGTTCTTTTATTTCATTGGCAACAACAGCAAATCCTTTTCCGGCTTCTCCAGCTCTTGCCGCTTCAATGGTCGCGTTAAGGGCCAGTAGGTTAGTTTGCTCAGAAATCTCGGTGATGGTTTCTGTTACCTTATTAATTTCAAATGCGGCTTTGCCTAGGGCATCGACATTTTGAGAGGTACGTTCTGCTTTTTTTACCGCGGTGGTGGTCACAGATTGTGCCTTTTCTGTGCTTGTTGAAATCCTCTGTACAGTTTTTGCCATTTCTTCAATGGAACCGGCGATAGAAGCCATGTTGGTGGAGGCTTCCTCAATAGCCGCTGCAATTGCTTTCATATTGGAATTTACTTCGTTGGCTGATGCTGAAACGGTTTTTGCCTTGTCTCTGGTCAAATCTGATTTTTTGGTCATTGAAGCTGAAAGTTTCTTTAATGAGTCCGTTGAGAAAAAGAGCGACTCGGATCCACCCTTAATGTTAAGAAAGACCTCTTTCAGATTTGTTGATATGTCGTTTAGTACATGATTCAGTTGTCCCAGGTCATCATTTTGAGTGATTACAAATTGCTTTGTGTACTTTCCCGATGCAATTTCCTTTGCCATATTGATTGAAAATGAAAGATTTTTACAAAGAACTTTAGAGACAAAGAGGGACGCAACCAGTGATAGCAAAATGGCAGCGACGATTATTGTGATCACCAGGGAGAAAGGGATAACAAAAGTTGACGGCGCAGATAGTTTAATCGCCCCAAGGCAGATAAGCACTAATCCAGTTGAAGTGAAAAAATAACCCATCATAACTTTTTGACAAAGCGATAGTTTTTTGAACATTTTCTCTCCCCTTGCTGAACAACTTGAATGTGTAAAAGGATACGTCTTTCCTATGGCCAGGAAAGGAGGATACACTCACCTCCAGACAAAACATGTGGTGTTTATGAATTATTAAACACTTGGGGAAAGGTGGATGTCAAGTGTCTGTAAAAATAGAATGGAAAAAGGGATTCTAAGGATGTCAGACCTAACATAGAGAAAAGGGAAAGGAAGGGCGTCAGGTCTGACAAGAGGGGTGATAAAGGGGCCAATTGTGATGTGCTGCTGGACCCTTTAGCATCATTGCTGTTGAGATGCTTTAGTCTGTGGAGTTCTCCGGTTTAGGAGGTGGTGGGTCTCCATGTTCGCCACCATGGTGTTCTCCGTGGGGAGGTGGACTAAAACCTTTATCTTTCATACATTCATCCATCTCTTTACGATCAGGATGGCCGTTACTGTCTTGACTGACCGATTCTGCGCAGCTTTGTAGAGCGGCTTCAAGTTCTTTCTTGTCAGGCGTTTTGCCATCGGAGTTTGCAAAGGCCGATACTGGGTACAGGCAGCAGAAAGTGAACAGAAAGGCAAATAGCACTCTATTTTTCATTTAGGCTCCTTGTAATAAAAAGTGTGGGGGAGAGTTCCTCTCCCTCTTCTTTAGCTATGGGGGCAGCCTAATTTCTTTTTTTTATTTATTCCACTAACTTTACAATACTTTACACTTCTTTTCATTGGGTGCAAATAAAGCAATAAATACACATCGTACTGACATCGACTGTGGATTAGATATGCTCCTGATACGTTTTGCAATTACGGGTGCGCACCGGGGAGTTGGAGGCCGCTCATCTCATCAAGGCCAAACATAACGTTAAGGTTTTGCAGGGCGCTGCCAGCTTGTCCTTTAATAAGATTGTCGATATGAGAAATCACTCGCAGGGTGCCGGTTCGTTCATCACAGGCAACGGTGATATCGACAAAATTACTTCCCCGGACATGGCTTGTTGCGCTTGGCGTATCTGACACTCTGATAAAGGGGTTGTTTGCGTAAAATTCTTTATACGCTGATAAGACCTTTTGTTGGTCAAAGTGTGGCGTAAGGGTTCCGTAAAGGGTCGCCATGATTCCTCTGGCCATGGGGATAACTTGTGGGGTAAATGTTGCCTGGATAGGGTCGTTGGCCAGCAAAGAGAGTTCTCTTTCGATCTCCATCACATGCTGATGGCCGGTGAGTCTATAGGCGTAACTGTTGTCATAGGCTTCGGGATAATGAAAGCCTGGCTTGGGCTTTTTTCCTGCTCCACTAATGCCGGTCTTCCCGTCACAGATAAATGTTTGGTTTTCAAACATCTTTTCTTTGGCAGCAGGAGCCATACCGAGAATACAGGCAACCGCATAACAGCCGGGATTGCCGACGATATCAGCCTTTGCTATCTCGTCTTTGTGTAACTCGGTAAGCCCATATACCGATTGCTCAAGGAGCTCTGGCGCTTCATGAGTTGTGTCAAGGCCTAGTCTTGTGGCATATTCTTTATACAGTTGAATGGAGTTAAATCTAAAATCTCCTGAATAATCAAGTATTTTTCGTCCTTTTTTGATTTCAGCGGGGGCCAATCGCATACCGATTCGGTCCGGGGTGGAATAGACAACCACGTCCGCATCAGCATCTGCTTCGGGTGCGTCAGCGTTATGGACGATCATATCGCAAAAACCTTTTAAATGCGGGTAGTAATGTGAAATAGCTTTTCCTGTATCGGTTGCAGCGATAAGGGATGTGATTTCAATTTCCGGGTGTCGCAGGAGGAGTTCAATAAGTCCCACACCACCATATCCGGTGGCGCCAACCAATTTAACCTTTATCATGGGAGGATCCTTTTATTCATAAATTTGATCTGTTTCCTGTTGCTCTTGCGGCAGCATAGCACCGATGTTGCGGGGTGCAAGGGAAAAGTAAACAAAAATGTTTTTGTTCTGCCCCTAAACTGTTATTATCCTACTCTTATTAGTAAAATGTAAGTAAAAATACCCTTATTTGCAGTGAGCGGAAAGTGATCGAGACGAATAATTTGCATCTTGAAAATATATTACCCCATAGGGGGGATATGTTGCTGATAAATGCGGTATGCAGTGTTGATAAGGATATAGCAGTAACTGAATCTGTGGTGGGTAAGCATTGGCCGACTGCCAATGAGAATGGCGTTTCTCCCATCGTTCTAATAGAACTTGCTGCCCAGACTGCTGGTGTCTGTAACGGCCTTGCAAAGATGCGCACAGAAGGAGAAGGGGCAAGTGTTAAAGGATGGTTGGTGGGGATAAAAAAGGCGAATTTTTTTCTGGATGCGCCCATTGCTTTTGGCGTGAAACTGCTGACAAAGTCAGAAAATCGTCATGAATTTGATCTGTTACGGGAAGTATTTTGTACGATACAACAAGATGAGAATGTGCTTGGGGAAGTGATATTACAGTTGATTCAAGCTGGCTAAGGATTGCATAAAAATGAGTGATATTAAGAAACAGAAGGTGGCTATTGTAACCGGAGCTGCCAAAGGGATAGGGCGTGCCATTGCAGTTGCCTTGGCTGGTGCCGGAAACTATATAATTATCAATTATCTATCAGATGAAAATGGAGCAAATGAGACCCTTAATCAGGTAAGAGCCGCAGGAAGCGATGGGGAAATAGCTGGTTTTGATGTGCGCAATGGAGAAGAGGTAGAAAAACGTATTGAGGATATTGCTACTCGTTTGGGAGGGGTTGATATTCTGATCAATAATGCAGGAATCATAAAAGACGGGCTTTTTATGATGATGGAGGCTGAGAATTGGAATTCGGTGGTGGATACCAGTCTGCACGGCTTTTACAATATGACAAGACCCTGCATTGAAAAAATGGTTCGTGCGAGAAAGGGTTCTGTGGTTTCCCTCTCATCCGCTTCATCGCTTATGCCAAACCGGGGGCAGGCCAACTATTCTGCTGCCAAAGCAGGGCTTAATGCAGCCAGTCGTGTCCTTGCCGCTGAGGTGGCAAGGCTTGGCATACGAGTAAATGTGGTGGCGCCGGGGCTGATAGAGACGGATATGATTGCTGATGCGCCAAAAGATCATATTAAAACCTTGATCCCCATGGCCCGTATCGGAAAACCAGAAGAGGTCGCAAAAGTCGTGGCCTTTCTCTGCTCCGATGAAGCCTCCTATGTTACCGGTCAGATTATTTCAGTAAATGGCGGGATGTGCTGATGCGGCTTTTGTTATTTGTGCTCTGTTGCTTTTCTTTCCTTGTCCCGTCTGTAGCCATGGCCGGGCAAATGGTGGAATCCATTCAGGCCGATTTTATTCAGGAAAAACAGATGGCGATCCTTGCCGAACCCCTTGTCTCAAAGGGAAGATTTCTCTTTTTGGCCCCAGATTCGCTTCGTTGGGAATATAGTAGCCCTTTACAGTCTGTGCTGCTAATGGATAAGGGAAAGGTCCGCAAGTTTGTCAAAACCGATGGCCGTTTTGTGGAAGAACAAAGTATGGGGCTTGATGCGATGCAAGTTGTTCTGCAGGAAATTGCCGGTTGGCTGGATGGTGAAATAACAGATACTTCTACCTTTATTGCAGAGCGTAAAAATGGAGGGCAGATATTACTAACTCCCAGAGAGCCCGCACTTGCTAACATTATCAGTGGTATCGCATTGCAGCTCGCTGATGAGTCAGGTCTTTTGGATTCGGTAACTCTATTTGAGGGTGAAAACTCTTCCACCACAATGGTTTTCTCCAATGCGGTTTTAAATGGTGGCATTGATGAAAATGCATTTCACTCGCCATGAGAGTTTTTGTCGTGCTTATAAGCTGCCTGCTTGTTTCATGCTCGGTGCAGCATAAACCAGTGCTTATTCCAATTGGCTACGAAGAACAGAATTTGCAACGTTGTGAGGATTCTTTTCTTTATGGAAACTGGCAGTTGGTGCATTCCATCAGTTTTGAACCAGTCTCAGGCTATCCAATCACCCTTATGGGGGTGACTGTTCTTCAAGAAGGACGATTAAAAACCGCATTGATGGGTGTGGAAGGGCTGGTTCTTTTTGAAGCAGAACAAAAAAGAGATGGCACACTTTTCATTAAAAGGGCATTGCCACCTTTTGATAGCGTAGATTTTGCAACTGCGTTGATGGCTGATGTGCAGAGTCTGTTTTTAGTTCCTGGTCGTGCTTCTCTAACTAAGGGAAGGGATAGCGATGGACAACTTCTTTGTCGTTACTTATCAGCTAATGGGCAGGTAACGGATGTGTTACCGGGCACGCGGGGGTGGCAGAAAATCACCATCTATGATAAGCAGGATAATCCTGTTCGTTCCCTTATTGCCACAGGGTATAAAGCTGTTGGAAGGCAGTTTGTTGCTAAAGATACTCTATTGTCGGTACCCGGTGCTGGTGGATATGCCCTGAAATTGCACTTGCTTGATGCGGATATGCTACCCTGAAATAAAAATACAACCTAGGTTTAATACACAATACATGAAATTTAAACTGATTTACCCAAAATGGGCCAAACTCTTTCGCCAGACGGAGTTTCATCTCCCGCCCCATGGGCCGGTGGTGTTTGCTGCTGCACTGCCAGATTATGTTGAGGTGGTGTTTACCGATGAAAACCTGCAAGATATAGATTTTGATGAAGATGTGGATATGGTGGGTATTTCCATGATGCTCACCGTGCAGGTAAAGCGAGGTTGGGAAATTGCGGATAGGTATCGAAAAAAGGGTGTACCGGTAATTTTTGGCGGTATTGCCACCATGCTCCACGCGGAAGAGACCATGCAGCATGCGGATTCTGTCTTTTTAGGTGAAGCGGAGAGCCGGATGGAAAAGGTACTCGAAGATCATAGAAATGGCATGCTGCAACCTTGCTATGATTATATGGATAAACGCCCTGATATCGCATTGGTTGGTCCTGCCAGAAGAGATATCCTAGACCGCAAGCTCTATAATTACAAAGGGGTGCAGATGGTGGATCTGGTACATGCATCCAGAGGTTGCCGTTTTAACTGTTATCCTTGTGCGGTTTCGTACCTTGGGGGACGTGAGTTTAGGCCACGTCCAGTGGAGAAGGCAGTGGCTGAAATGGCGGCTATTGATAATAACCGGATGTTTATTGTCGATAATTCCCTTGCCCAGAATAGCCAGTGGGAAAAGGAGCTTTTTAAAGAAATGATTCCTTTAAAGAAAAAATGGTGCTCCCATCCCATTGAGGATAAACCCGAGATCCTTGATTTAGCGGCGCAAGCGGGGGCCTGGTATGTGTATCAGGCGGTGTTTGACACCTCAGACTACATTCGAGAGCGTATAAAACGCTACCATGATTATGGGATTGGGGTGGAGGGAACCATCCTCCTGGGCCTGGACAGTCATAGCGAGGATTTTATCCTTGAACTTATCGATTTCTTACTCGATATTGAGCTTGATCTCGCTGAGTTTACGGTGTTGACTCCCTTTCCCCATACCAGGGCCTATAAGGAACTTGCAAAAGAGAAGAGGATTCTATCCACCGATTGGAATGAGTTTTCAGCCGATAAGGTGGTGTATCAACCCAAACAGATGAGCCCGGAACGTCTGCAGGAACTCCTTGATTTGGCTTGGAGCAGGTTTTACGGGGATGAGTCCCAGGAAATTAAGATGTTTAAACTCTTTAGGCAGGTTGTCGAAAAAGAAATGTCCGATGGCAGTTTTACGCCGCGCGACCGGGGTCTTGCTACCCAAGCATTTGGTAGGGATATCGGCTGAGATGGAAGAGTTATTCAAATATCTTTTTAGGAAAAACCTGGACGATGAGAGCGATTTTATTGCTGATGGTGTTAGCAGAAGACAACTACTGGATCTGGCTGCCCGTTTGACCACCAGTTTCACAGAATGTCCCCCAGATCGGGCTATCTGTCTTGCCGCCCAGGGGCGTGATGTGATTGCTGCTGCACTATTGGCCGCCGTTGCAACCAGAAGGGTACTTCTTCTGCCCCACAGTTTCTCTGCCATGGCCCTTAGGCAGATGCAGGATTTTACTGGATTTGACACAGCAATAGTTGATGTCGATCGACCACTTTCCCATGGTACAAAATGCATTTGGCCACATGATGTGGAGAAGCTGCAACCTTCTTCCCTTGCCGACTGTTCGCCCAAGCCGGATGCTGAGTTATTGCGACTCTTTACCGGAGGTTCCACTGGGGCTGCTAACATATGGTCGAAATCCATCGCCAATGTTTTTGGAGAGGCGAAGTTTATTACTTCTTGTCATGGAATAAAGAAGGAAGATTGTATTTTGGCGACCATTACTCCCTATCATATATATGGTCTTCTTTTCTCGGTCTTGGTTCCACTTCTTTCCGGTGCTTCCGTGGTGGCAGAGAGCCCTTCCTTTCCAGCAGAAATTGATGACTATATTCAGAAGGAATCTGTGACTGTTTTGGTCAGTGTACCGGCCCATTTCCGTGCCTTGCAAAAACGCAGGCTTGCAGGTTCGCTGCGCCTTGCTTTTTCTTCTGCGGGTATGCTTGATATAGAGGATAATAGTACTTTTTGCGCCAGTAACAGCGCAAATATTGTGGAAGTGTACGGTTCCACGGAGACCGGTGGACTTGCCACAAGAAACAGAGGGACAGGGGAGTCCTTTTTCACCCCTTTGGATATACTTGAGTGGCGGATAACAGATGGCCGTCTGCTGGTACGCTCTCCCTTCGTTTCAGCAGAAGTTCCCACAGGAGAAGATGGCTGGTTTCTAACAGGGGACAAAGTGCGGGAGGAAGAGGGGGGATGCTTTTCTTTACACGGCAGGGCAGATGCCATTACCAAAGTTGGTGGTGAACGGGTTGATCTGGATGAAGTGAAAGATCTCCTGATGCGCCAAAGAGGAGTAAGTGAGTGTGTAGTGTTGGCATTGGAAGATGGTGGAGGGCGGGGAAACAGAATTGCAGCCCTTCTTTGTAGTGACGAAGAAGAACTCGATTTACGCCCCCTTAAACATGTCTTGTCCATAAGTCTTGAACCGGCAGCCATGCCTAAACTCTTCAAACTTGTATCGCGGATTCCTGTGAAAGCCAATGGGAAATATGACCGGGACGCGATAGCCAAACTTTTTTTATAAGCAGTGTCACCCACGTCGCTTGCAGATGTAGAACGCTTTGCCAAGTCGGCAGTTGCCGGTTATGAGAACCTGGCGGTATGGGCTGATTTGCTTGATGCTATCAATGTTTTTCCTGTGGCCGACGGTGATACCGGTGCCAATCTGAAAATAAGTCTTAGCCCTTTGCGGGAATGCGAAACTGATTTTTCCCGTTCGGTAGAGTCCCTTTCTCTCTCAGCTCTTGGAAATTCAGGAAATATTGCGGTGGCCTTCTTTACTCCCTTTTTGCAACCGGGTAGTGATGATCTGCTTAGGCGGTGCGAAGAGGGAAGAAAAAAGGCATATGGCGCGGTCCAAAAGCCCCTGTCTGGCACCATGCTTGATCTGTTTGATGCACTATGCGATTTTTTACACCATAAAGAATGTCTGCAAAATGGTTTTGAGCCCTTACGGGAAAGGTTGCGAGAAACAGTTATTGCAACGTCCAGTCGCTTAAACGCACTTGTCGATGCCGGTGTTGTAGACTCAGGCGCCCTGGGGATGTTTCTTTTTTTTGATGGTTTTTTTCAGTGCTATCTGTTGGGAGAAACAAGCGCTACTCCGGTGAAGAAACTGTTTGCTGGAAGTGTAACGCTACCATCCTCTTTTCAACCGGAAAAGAGTGATGAATATTGTGTGGAAGCTATCCTTGCAATGGACGATCAGAACGATGATTTTGCAAAAAAAATTGCTTCTCTTGGACAGAGTGCGGTGGTCGTTTCCGGTGAGGGGAAAACAAAGCTCCATGTTCATACTACTAATCCCGAAAGCTTACGCAGTGAACTGGCAAGTTATGGCGATGTGGTGAGTTTTTCAGGTGAGGCCATGGCACCCCTTGTGGCAAGAGGAACTGCAAAGACATTTGCTGCCAATCGTGTCAGGATTATGAGTGATGCTGCGGGCTCCATTCCATTAGCGCTTGCCAAGGAACATGGGATACTCTTGCTGGATAGTTATCTTGTAACGCAAGAGGGGGCAGTGCCGGAGAGTTTATATAAGCCTGATACACTGTACAAAAAGATGGGAGAAGGTGAACGGGTTTCAACGGCCCAGGCCTCAAATAGTGAGCGAGAGCTTCACTATCAGGCCGCTTGCGGCCAATATGAGCATGTCCTTTATATCTGTACCGGATCCGCCTTTACCGGAAATTTTGCCGCTGCTATGGGGTGGAAGAAGAGCAGCGCAGCCAGCTCCGGGTTTAGCGTTATCGACAGTGGGGCTGCATCGGGGCGTCTTGCGGTAATAGCTTTGCTCAGCGCGCGCCTTGCTGAAACTGGAGTGTCTGCTGCAAGGGTGATACAATTTGCTGAAAAGCTTAGCCAGGAAGCCGAAGAGTTTGTTTTTATTGGTGAGCTTAAATACCTTGTGGCAGGCGGGAGGGTGAGTAAGACCAAGGCCTTTTTTGCAGATCTTTTTCATAAAAAACCGGTGATACGTCCCTGGTTTGATGGGGTTCAGAGAGTGGCAGTGGTGCGTGATGCGGCAGCGCAACTGGAGTTTGCATTAAAAAAACTCGGTGAATGGAGGGATGGACAGAAGGGGTTGCTACTGTTATTGCAATACACAGACAATAAGGCATGGTTACACGAAGAAGTACTGCCTGCGGTGCAACACTTGCTCCCTGAAACGGAGATACATCTTATCCCCCTATCGCTTACCTCCGGTGTGCATATGGGGCCTGGTACCTGGAGTCTTGCCTATGGTTATGGCTGAGCATAAAAAGGTCGGGGTTATCATCCCAGTCTATAACCACGGTAGCCGGATCAGTGATGTGGTGCAGGATGTTCTTGGCCTGGGCTACACCCTTTTTGTGGTCGACGATGGATCAACGGATCAAACCAGGGATATGCTTGTCTCCATGCAGGAACAATTTACCCTCCTCACCCATGATACAAACAGGGGAAAAGGCGCTGCCCTCCTCACCGGTTTTAATGCAGCGCAAAAGAGCTGTGAACTGGCAGTGACCATGGATGCTGATGGACAGCATAGGGCAAGTGATATACAGAATCTTCTTCAGGCCAATGGTGATGGAAAACGTGCCATAATCGTCGGTTGCAGGCAAGGTATGGATAAGGATCATGTGCCCTGGACCTCTAAATTTGGCCGAAAATTTTCAAATTTCTGGGTCTGGGTCGCTGGAGGGCCGCTTGTCAGTGACTCGCAATCCGGTTTTAGACTGTATCCCCTTCCTGAAGTGTTAACACTTGATGTGCGGGCAAGACGTTTTCAATATGAGGTGGAGGTGCTGGTACAGGCCAGGCGGCAACAGCTTGCAGTAAGGGAAACTGCCGTTCAGGTAGTGTATCAAAAGGGGAGCGAACGGATTTCCCATTTTCATCCCTGGAAGGATTTTATGCGAAATGCTCTTACCTTTTCCCGCTTAATTGTCGGGCGTATTTTTTCTATTTTCAAAAAATAGCCATGAAACGATTCTGGTATATGCTCCTTGAACAGGCAACCGGGCTTGTTGGCGGCTGGTTGTTTGGCTTTGTTGCAAGAATTATTGCAGCCGGTTTTTTTTGTTTTTCAAAAAATGTTTCTGAAAGTGTTCGTTTTTACCGTACGTTGTATCCCACAAAAAACAAATTTTATCATCTTTGGTGCGGTTTTAAACAGTACCAAAACTTCACCACAATTCATTTTGATCGGTTTTTGGCAAGCCATGGACAGGAGACGACGTTTGAGTCACAGGGCCTTGCAAAACTTACATCAGTTGTTCAGGAAAAGGGGGCAATAGTACTTATGTCCCATCTGGGGAATTGGGAGATTGCCGCAACCATACTTCAGCAACAGAAGATGGCCACAAAACTTTTACTCTATATGGGAGTAAAAGAAAAAGAAGGTATTGAAGGGATGCAGAAAGAAGATTTGAAACAGGCAGGGATAACAATCGTTGGTGTTGCAAAAGATGGTGGCTCACCCTTTGACGTAGTGACCGGTATTCGCTGTCTGCAGGAAGGTGGTATTGTTTCCATGACCGGCGATATTGTCTGGCGTGAAGACCAACGAAGTCGTGAAGTGAATTTTTTGAGCGGGAAGGTATTTGTTCCGGAAGCGCCGTATGTCTTTGCCCTGGTTTCTGGTGCCCCACTTTTTTGCTTTTTCAGCTCCAGGGTCGGGAAAAATCATTACCAATTCAGCCTTTCGGAGCCAATTTATCTTGCAAGAAGCAGAAGAGAAGAACGGGAGGAACAAATACAAACTGCTGCCCAGCACTATGCAGATTTACTGGAGCAGCAGTTACGAAAGCATCCCTTAGAGTGGTATCATTTTACCCGTTTTGTGCAATAGAGATCCACTACACCTTAAATTTACTTACCATTTCGTTCAATGTTTGGGCTAGTTCTGCCATGGAATCAGCACTATCATTAACCTTTCTTGAACTATCTGTCATCTCATCGGTGATAACACTGACGCGGTTAATATCACCAGCGATTTCACTGGCCACAGCGGAAGTTTGGGCCACATTCTCATTAACCTCTGAAATGCCAATAGCAGCCTGCTGAACATTCTCACCAATCTCACCAGTGGTTGCGGCTTGCTCTTCGATGGCCGAGGCAATGGTGGAAACGATTTCATTAACTTTGTTGATAACCTCGGTGATATCACGAATCTCGGTGACCGTTTCGTCGGTGGAACCTTGAATTCCTTCAATTTGCAGTTTGATTTGCTGGGTGGCTTCTGAGGTCTGACGAGCCAGTTCTTTAATCTCGTTGGCAACGACTGCAAACCCTTTTCCAGCTTCGCCTGCCCTTGCTGCTTCAATGGTCGCGTTGAGGGCAAGCAGGTTTGTTTGTGCCGAGATATCAGAAATTACCTCTGTCACTTTGCTGATCTTAATGGCAGCCTCACCCAAGACATCCACCTTTTGCGAAGCACTGGATGCCCGTTCAACCGCCTGGGTGGCAATGTTTGAGGCTTGGTCAGTGTTGGCGGCGATATCTGAGATGGTGGAGTTCATCTCTTCAGCAGCACTTGCAACCATATTGACGTTGGTGGATGCTTCCTCACTGGCGGCTGCCACCGAATTCATGTTGCTGCTCATCTCTTCTGTTGCAGCTGCAACAGTTTGCATACGCTCTGAGGCCGTTGAAGCACCACTTTGCATTTCGTGGGAAAGTTTTGATAATTCGGAAGAACTTTCGTTTGTTGCATCGACACTTCCTTTAATATCGGTAACCATTCGGCGAACATTGCCCAAAAATGAATTAAAGGTGGTGGCAAGGCCTGCAAACTCATCAAGCACAGAAGAGGTGTACACTTCACACTCTTTGCATGAAGAGTGGTCGCCTGAGAGGATTTTGGGACATTCGGCATTGGTGGAAAATGAACCGCATTTTTCCCAGCATCTCCCATGTTTTCCATAACTGGAGCAATCCGGTGTTGAACATTTTGTAATACTACTGCAATTGATATTGCGCAGACTTTTTATTTCCATATTGGCAGTCAAGTCGCCCATACCCGCTTGATGGAATTTCTCCATTAAGGTTTTTATCGGGGAGTGAACAAGATTATTCATCAGAAAATAGAAGACTACCATGGTAATAATCAGCGCAACAATTCCTCCACCAATCATTTTATACATATTGCTGGCGATTGCATCCATGGTGGCGGTAATGTCGGTTGGGATGGCAAGTACACCGATGGTTTTGCCGGTGTAATCTTTCAGGGGACCAAACACCGTCATAAGATCTTTACCGTTTTTATGGACCTGTTTGAATCGAATGGATTCACTTTTCATCATCTCACGCAGCCACGGGTAACTCTTGGGTGGAATTGTGAGCGAGTGGGTCTTGGCAAGATATTTAAATGCCTGGTCGTCGGGAACGACCACTGAAATATCAACGCCCATTGATTCTTTCAAAGGTTTTAATAAGTTGTCATCGAGTTTTAGCCCAAACTCAACGGATCCTGTATGCTTTTCATTATAATATACCGGAACCACTCCCCTAATACCTAGGCCCGCACGTCCCTTTTCAATACCTAACACCTCTGTTTTATTCCTGTTTACTTCCATTACAGTCTGTCTGATGGAGGAAAGATCATCACCAAACTTTTCAGGTTTATGCAGGCGCAGAAAAGAAGTCGCCGGTGGAGTATGGAATTGAAATTGGGCAAGGGAGAGTTTTTCTTTTTCATGTTGGAAAAAGGGGAGGGTTAAACGACTGAGTTCTTCACGATTTCGCTCTCCAAAAGCGGATTGTACATCGGGCATGGAAGCTACAACCAAGGCCATGGCAGTAGCGGAACGGGCTGTGTCGTCAAACGACTTTATAATCCCGTTGTATTTTGCTTCTAAACGAAGCTGTTCTGCCTGTAAAAATGTCTTTTTTCGCTCAACAACAGTGAGAATCACCGTTGCTGCTATAAGGATAAAGAATGAGGCACCTATGGTGCTGATTAATTTGGTTTTTACAGTTTTAGGGAGCAATTTTCGGAACATCGCATCCTCCAGGATATAATAGTAATAATAAAACGAGGCACTGGCCTCAATGCTGGTAATACTCGAGCAGTACCCATCTCGAACGGCTTCTCTTTTAAAAGAAAAACGTTCAAAAACGGGTACCCTATAATGAGTATATGTGTTGGAAGAAAAAAAATGAAATTTTTTTTAAAAAAGACAAGAAAATATCGACTGGAACTGCCCATATACAGTGAGCTGGTTCAGCAAGAAGAACCTTTTTTTCACCTGTTAGCTTCTTTTTGCGGCCCGGAAAATTTTTCGTAGAGACACCCCAGGAGGATGCCATAAATGCCATTGGCAATAAAAAAATAGGTCATGCCAAGTAGAGTAAGTGCATTTGCAGCGGCAAAGCCTTTACCCAAAAGTGGGAGGACAATGATGCTATTAAAGAGCCATGGAAGAAGTGAGAACACGGCACCTTTAAAAATCCCGGACCCTGCCAGGTATTTTTCGATCACATACACATAGAGAATAGACATTAATAAACCGATAATACTGTGAAAAAAGATATAAAAAAGTAGTGTGCCAGGCTGAGGCAGGTGTACTGCTGTCCAAAGGCCACTGAAGCCAAGATCACTGAAAATTCCCCCGAAAAACTTCCTTAATAGCCCAAAAAGGCCGCCAGCACCTGCTTTAACATGAATAAAGGGCGCAATTTTTAAGATAAATGTGTTGACAGCTATTGCTATTATTGCAGCACCTAGCATTGCGGTAAACTTCTTCGAATTTGTTAGAGAACGCATACCATTACGTTCAGCACCTGTTGTAAAAATCTGCATGATAAAACCTCCGTAAGTTGGATTGAAAATTTTTCAGGAGAGTATCATGGGATTTTTTTCAATCAAGTTCCTTTTTACACTTTGACAATTGTTTACATTTGTTGATTTTTGTTGTTATTTCAGCCTTAGACAATACCAATTGAAGTAGGCCAATCCGCAAGTTCCAAGAGAATGGCTCTCTCTTTTTCGCTACTCTTGGGCTCAATAACAAGTTTTGCCAGTTGTTTCTGGTACTCATCAAGGGTGATACCGCAGCTTTGCTCTGGGTCACAGACTCTTTTTTTTCTAAAAATTTCCCAGCGTTCTCGTTCCTCTTTTGATAAACTGTTTGGCCAATTGCGGGCCCGGTATCGAAAGAGCATTTCAGGAATGCGCGGATCATCAAACTGGATACGGGTTTTACTGAGATCTTTTGGGTTCATCTCGGTGAGATCGTCCATTTTGCGTCTGTCCAAATCTGAAAAGAAACCGCCGCCATAGAGGTTTTGGTCAGGGTCTGTTATCACCGGAAATTCGTTTGCAAGGTGCACCTCTTGAATTTTTTGCATAAGACCGGGGGCGGTTTTCAGCATTTTTGCGTGTTGTGTTGCAAGTTTCATATCGATCTGCCATTTTTGAGCAGTCTCATTATCCAGGGTTTCCACCGGTGCGATGACTGGACATTTATTGATATGTACGGTTTTTAGGGGGATTCGCTCTTCACCTTCCGGGAGATCGGTGGTACTGACAAATAAACGTTCCTGGATTTCTTTGCTGCTCAAATTTACCAGTGGCTCGGGATTATTTCGCAAATCGTAAACAATAATGCCGTTTTGGTTTATGGGGTGTTTTGCCAGTGGGAGAACAGGAGCAATGCAGCCCATTTTTGCAGGATACATGGATGAGACGTGGAGGACAATATTGGGGTTTTGTATATTGAGAAGAGCTGCGACTTTTTGTTTATTTCTAAGCTCAAAAAGGTAATTGTACAGTTTAGGCTGAGCCGTTCGTACACGTTTTGCCAGGGCAATGGTGGCATGGACATCGGCAAGGGCGTCATGGGCGCCCTCATGGCTGATATCGTTGGCTGCACTTAAATCTTCAAGTCGAAAACTTGTTGTGTTATCTTCTCGTTTTGGCCATGTGATCCCTTCAGGGCGCAGGGCATGGGCAAGACGTACCATATCGATAATATCCCAACGGGAATTGCCAAATCGCCATTCCCGTGCGTAAGGATCAAAAAAATTTCGATAGAAACCGTATCTGGTGAATTCGTCATCAAAGCGGAGAGTATTGTAGCCTACGCCACAGGTGCCAGGTTGAATAAGTTCCCGGTGAATATTTGCCATGAATTCTGCTTCACAGACACCTTTTGCAAGGGCAAGTTGTGGTGTAATTCCGGTAAGCAGACATGCCTGTGGTTGTGGAAGCATATCTGCTGCCGGCCTGCAGTACTGGACCAGAGGCTTGCCAATGATATTGAGATCCGTGTCAGTTCTGATTCCTGCAAATTGTGCAGCACGGTCACATTTTGGATCTGCTCCCCAGGTTTCATAGTCGTGCCAATAGAGTGTCGTGGTCATGGTCGTATCCAAAGTGGCTGGTAGGGTTTGTACTATTTAAATGTATGTGTTTAATATGACTACTGTTTGTTGAAGTAAAAAAAACTTTTTCATTTCAGCGAAAACTGTGTAGTATCAATGCTAACACATTCTCAATATTGATAAACTTATTTCACTATTCCTTTTGATATAAAAAATTGCCCATATGATGACAAGAGAAGAGTTAGAAACGAAAATTGTGGAAATTCTCGTCGATGAGTTTGAGTTTGAACAACCGGCACTGGACGACAATTTGCGCGATGACCATGGTTTTGATTCAATTGATGCCATTGAATTGTTGGCCAAAATTGAGGAGATGATCGGCTTTCAGCTTTCCAGAAAAGAGAAAGAACAGGCGATGACCATTCGTACCATTAACGACATCCTTGACTATATTGAATCCATGCAAGCTTCCAGGGGGTAGCAGGAGAGCTGAGCTATGACAAGACGAGTTGTTATTACTGGTTGTTCCGCTATTACTCCCATTGGTTATGGTAAGGAAGATATTGTAAAAAGCCTTCGCACGGGAAAATCCGGGGTGAAACCGCTACGAGATGACGGTTTGCTCACCGATCATATCCATTCAAAGGTATTTGGGACCGTTTCTTATGATATCGACTATGGTTTTGCACGAAAAGACACCAAAACCATGGGGCCCGTTTCCTATTATGCCTGCCAGGTGGCTAAAGATGTGTTGCAACAGTCCGGTGTTGACCAGGAGTTTATTCGTTCCGGTCGTCTTGGGGTCTCCTTTGGCTCAACCCATGGCAGCCCGACAGTTCAGCGAAATATTTACAAAACATTCTTTAACAATCTGCAAAATGAGTTTTCCTCCATTGGTGCTGTGGATTATTTAAAATCCATGGTCCATACCACTGCCGTTAATATTACCAGGATGTTTGGTATTACCGGCAGGGTGATAGCCTCGTCCACAGCCTGCACAACATCAAGTCAATCCATTGGCTATGGCTATGAAATGGTTAAGTACGGCATGCAGGATGCCATGCTCTGCGGTGGGGCCGATGAATATGATACCACCACCGTGGCTGTCTTTGATAATCTTCTTGCCTGTTCCGTTGACTATAACAAGACTCCGCACTGTACCCCCCGTCCCTTTGATGCCAATAGAGATGGACTGGTGGTGGGAGAAGGTGGGGCAGCCGTACTCCTTGAAGAGTATGAGTCAGCGAAAGCCAGAGGGGCCACTATCCTTGGTGAAGTGTTGGGTTTTGCCTGTAACAACAATGGAGGAGATCTTATTCTGCCAAACCTTGATGGTATTACCGCTACCTTGCAACTTGCCTTACGTGATGCTGGCATCAATGCAGGTGAGGTTGACTTTATCAGTGCCCATGCGACCGCCACCAAAATGGGAGATGTGATTGAGTCCCAAGCCATTTCCAAGGTCTATGGTGACAGACCTCCTGTTATCGGACTAAAAAGTTATATGGGACATACCATGGGAACCTGTGGAGGTATTGAGCTTATTTTGGCCCTGTATATGATGCAAGAGGGTTTTCTAGCCCCCACGTTAAACCTTGAAAATGTTGATCCGCGTTGCGCCATGCTCAATCATGTACGGGAACTTGTCGAAACAAAAGCAGAAATAGCTGCTATCCAGAACTTTGCCTTCGGTGGTGTGAATACCTGCCTTATTGTAAAAAATGTCAGGGAATAGAGGTGTTGCAAGTAAAAGAACTGCACTGCAATGGTGCAGGGATCTGCTGGTGACCCTGCTGTGCTGGGGATATTTTATCTTTGCTTTTCTCTTTTTTTTCTCTTTTTTCTATGGTGTTGCCTATTGTTTTTCATCTGATAGGGAAAAATCCTTCCAATATTTAAACCATAGGTTCTTTAAAGGATTTTTATGTCTATTGCGCTTTCTATCCCCTGCGACAAAGTGGAGCATTGAGCCACAAATCAAAAGCATTCGAGGCGCGATCATCGTTTGTAATCACCTCTCCTACTTGGACCCACTGCTCTTTACCTCTTTGCTTCCCAGGAATAAATCGATTGTCAAAGCAACGTTTTTTTCAGCTCCTGTATTTGGTTTTATTATCGGAGTAGCAGGATATCTTCCTTCTACCACTGAAGAGAAAAACGGTACCAGAATGATTGCTCAGATGGAAACAATGAACGCTTTCTTTGCAAGCGGCGGTACTCTTTTTGTCTTTCCCGAAGGCACAAGAAGTGGTGATGCTCCTCTGCAGAACGGGGTTTTTAAGATTGCTCGTATGCATAAAACTCCAATTGAGATTTATCGCCTTCGTGGCACAGACAGGCTTTTTCCTCCGGGGAAGTTTTTATTTAACAGTTGCCAGAAAAATGAAATCTCTTTACGTAGAGTGGATAGCATCTCAATGGATTCAAGCAAAGGGAAAATATCTGTTGCAGCCATACGTAAAAAAGTCAGTCAAGCCTTCGGCGGGCAGCAAAGCAATAGTGGATAGGTGGCGCAAATTATGAAAGTTATACTAATGTCCATGCCGGATGCGGTTCCCATCCTTGTCCACGAAGCTGCAGTGCATATCCCAAATCTTGGAATCGCCTCCATCGGTGGCAATATCGACTCCTGTCATGATGTTTTTATCGTTGATCTTATCAGAAAACGTAGGTCAGTAAAAAAATATATAAAAAAAATTTTGGCTACAATTGAGCCGGATCTGGTTGGTCTTTCGGCCATGGCCTGGCAGTATGATACCTGTACCAAGATTGCGCACCTGATAAAAGAGCTCTTGCCGACAACAAAGATCGTGATTGGTGGATATCATGCGACCTTGATGGGGGAAGAAATTGGCCAGACGGAGGATATGCAGTGGGTTGATTTTCTTATTCGAGGTGAGGGAGAGGAGACGTGCAGACGTCTTGTAAATGCGCTGGCTGGGGATGATGTCATGACCGAAATACCCTCCCTGTCTTATAAGGTAAATGGGCAAATTATCCATAATCCGCGGGGAAAAAACCTTGACCTATCGATGCTTAAGCGGCCAATTCGAGACAAACGCAGACTCACCTGGGGCTATCATTTGATGCACATGCCCATGGAGGCTATGGAGACCTCACGGGGCTGCACCCGGTCGTGTAACTTTTGCTCCATGAAAAATATGTATGGACGCACATTCAGAGCATATCCCATAGACAGGGTGGTTGAGGATATCGACGAAATCTATTATGGCCTAAAGGTGAAATCTATTTTGATTACTGATGATAATATGGTACTCAATCCCTCGCGGGTGATGGAACTCTGCGATGCCATAATTGCCAGGAAGTACAAAAACCTGAAACTCTATGTACAGGCGGATTGCATTACCATGGCCACCAGGGAAGATATGGTGGAAAAAATGGGACGTGCCGGTTTTAAATCTGTCTTTTTGGGTATTGAAAACGGCTCAAGAAAGAATCTTGGTGTTGCCGGGAAAGGGGACATCGTCAATGCCTCCATGCAGGCCATAGCCAATTGTCACAAGCATGGGATGATGGTGATTGGTGGGTTGATATTTGGTTTTCCCGGTGATGATGCACAATCAATAAAAGAGAATTATCAGTTTTTTAAAGAGCTTGGAGCTGATGCCAGTTATTGTCAGATTATTACTCCCTATCCTAAAACCGGCATGCGAGACAGCCTGTTAGTAAATGGTCTGGTCAGCAATAAAACCGATTTGAAAAAATATAACGGCTTGTGGGCCAACGTCCGGACCAATCATCTGAGTAGCGATGAATTACAGTACCAGTTCTGGTATCAGCGTCAGATTGTTTTAGGTTGGTGGGATCCCCCTCCTTCAATACGAAAACAAGGACGGCTGTGGGTTATGATTTGGATCTACTTGATGAAACCGATACTCAAGATCCGCTACCGGTGGGTGATGCGTAAAATCGGTTGGAAAGGCCGCTATAGACAGGAAATAGAACGTTTACAACGAATGAATGTGTTTGAAGATCTGGAAGGATATTAACTAAAGATGCAACTGTATAATTTAGAGTTTACTGAGCAGGAGATTCAAGAGGCGGTGGCCGCGGATCGCCTGTTATCCATGGAAATAGAGTTTAGCCGTATCTGTAACTTTCGCTGTTCCTACTGTTATGTACCGGAAAAAACGGAGTGCAAAGGTGAGCTGACAAGAGAAGAAATAAAAGATGTTATTTTGCAGGCTGGGGAGCTTGGTGCCAAGAAAATTATCATTCTTGGTGGTGAGCCAACTATTTATCCGCATCTTGCTGAAATGCTACATTTTTTGAGCGACAATGGCTTTGAAATTGAGATGTTTAGCAATGGAACAGGTGTAACGGAGGAGCTTGCTACCCTGCTTGCAAAGCTGCATGTGCGGGTGGTGCTTAAACTTAATTCCCAGGACCCTGCAATTCAAGACCATCTGGCCGGGAGAAAGGGCGCCCATGATATTATCCAGAGGGCTTTTACAAACTTAAAAAATGCTGGTTATCCAGCAGAGGATAGGTTCCTCGCTCTTTCCACCATCATCTGCCAGTCCAACTTTGAAGAACTACCCGGTCTTTGGCAGTGGGTGCGTGATCAAAACATAGAACCCTATTTTGAAGTCCTTACTCCCCAGGCCCATGCCTTGGAAAATGCGTGGTTACAGGTCGATTCGCTCCAGTTAAAACAGCTTTTTACCAAACTTTCAAAAATCGATCAGGAACAATATGGCCATCATTGGGACCCACAACCGCCATTGGTGGGGAATAAGTGTATGCGACATCAGGTCTCCTGTCTGGTGACGGCAACAGGAGATGTTATGCCCTGTGTTGGAGTTACCATTCCCCTTGATAATGTGCGTGAGAAGCCCTTGGGGGATATTTTAAAAGGTTCTCAAGTAATACAAGATTTAAAAAATTACCGGACAATGATCAAGGGAGAGTGCGCCGAATGTGATAAGGCCCATGAATGTTATGGATGCCGTGGCGCAGCGTATCAACTGACGGGTGATTATCTTGCGTCTGATCCCACTTGCTGGCGGAACCAGAAACCATAGCGCCCTGAAAATCGCCTGGGGGGCCAGGCTCCTACAGAAGATCGATAAATAATCGGGGTTCAGATGATGATCTCCTGGGGGGCAGGTTCCTGCAATAGATTGATAATTCCCGGAATTTCATGTAGGAGCCCGGCCTTCCGGGCGATAAGCTACTTGGGTAGTTATCAATGCAGCGCAACGCGTTCCAGTTCTTCACGAACAACCTTTCGTAAAGTTATCTCGCTGAGAGGTTCTCGTTTTTTTTCAAGATATTCACGGAGTGCTTCATTGATCATTGTTTGGTAACCAGTCCCGGAAGAATCTGCTCGTTTACGAAAATCATCGAGAACATCATTGTCGAGATAAATAGTGATGCGAGTCTTTCCTGGTTGTTGAATAACTGCGCCACGCTTTGCGCTTGAGAAATCATATTCCTTTTTCATAGTGTTTTCTCTCCTTTGGGGTTGCAGGGCGCGCCGAAATCAAACGTATATCTTTGCCCCGAAAGGTATACGCAACGACCAAAGTACGATTTAAAGAATCAAGGCCAACACTCACGAATCGTTGTTCATAAACAGCATCGTCATCTTCACGAGTCAAGGCCATGGGATCAAAGAGGACAGTTTCTGCATCAGAAAATCGTATTTTGTGCTTCTGGAGATTGATTTTTGCTTTTTCTGGATCCCAGATTATATTCATGATTGAATTGTACATATATTATATGTATGTGTCAAGTGTCGCAAAAAAGAGATTGTATTAAAAAAGAATAATTTCCATCATTGCGCCTGTTCCTGCACATAGGTCGCAAGTTCATTAATGGTGGTGACGTGGCGTCGAAATGATTTAGAGTCGGGGAGTCTGATATCAAATTCTTTTTGCAATCCCACTGAGATCTGCAGGGCGTCAAGGGAATCGAGTCCCAAGTTGCTGTCATCAGAAAATATTTGTACATCATCTTCAAATTCATCCACCGATATATGGTCGATATCACATTCCGTGAGGATCATCTGTTTGAGGCGATTTTTTAAGCTTGCTTCTGTTTGTTCAATCATTTTTTATAGCTTGTGAATAGAGTTAAACGCTTACTTTTTTGGTAAATATTGCGGCGGCGAGGAGGAGAAAACCCAGGCCAAAACCGGTGAGGGCGCTGGCTTCGGGAAGAATTTCCATAACACCTCTGCCACGAAGAAAAATATCCAAAAATCCCTCAAGTCCCCAGGACATGGGAGAGATATTGGAAAAACTCTGCATGGAATGCGGCATATACATTTTGGGCACCATCACTCCGCCAATGGCACCAAATAAAATATTTAAAAGCCCACCTACGGTGGTTGCCTGCTCCACAGTAGTTGCCACAATTGCAATGAGCATCGATGTACCGATGGCTGCAATACTTAAGGAGAGTGAGACCATAGCCAGTCCAAAAATTGAGCTTCCGAGGGTGAGTGGGTCACCACCAAGAAGGGGTACAATATAGCGTCCACCACAGACCATCACCACCATCTGGAGCTGATTGATAATCATGTAGGGCAAGACTTTACCAGCAAAGAGGGCTGGGACCGAAACATTCATGCTGGCCATCCGCATCAAGGTATTTTGTTTTTTTTCTCCGATAAAAATGGTGGATACGGGGATGATAATAAAGAACATGCCAAAGACGATCCAGGAAGGGACAGACTGCTGGGTCGAAGTGGGCTGCTTATCGCTTTTCATCCCAAGATATTCAACCTTGAGAAAGGATTCCCTGTCGTTTGGTCCAATCTTTGGCAATGCAAAATCATTCCCCAGCAAAGGTGCCAGTTGCTTCTTCACTTGTTGCAGGCGTAAGGTCATAATATCAGCAGCAAGTTTTGCTTTAAAGATGAGTAGCATCTCTTGTTTGATATCGGGTGCAACAAGTAATTTGACCAATGGTTTTTGGCTGGTATTTTGTTCCAGTAAACGGCTTGAAAAACCTTTTGGAATAATGATCTGTATATGCGGCTTTGTATCGCTATCGTCTGTGATATCGTGTAAAAAGGAGCTGGTAGCCATAAACTCCTGTAAGGTTTTACTGTTATCACTCCTGTCTTTATCAACTACTCCGTAATTGAGTAAGGGGCGCTGGTTACTAAAGGTATCTTTAAGGGCCATGCTCATTATTATAATAAAGAGTAGTGGCATAATAAAAAGGGCGGCCAAACTGTGTTTATCGCGAAGGATCAGGATAAACTCCTTTTGTAGCATCTGAATCAGCATGCTCCCTCCTGTCCGGTAATAAGAGAGAGATAGATGGATTCAAGATCTGTTTGCGAACCCTTTTGCTGGAAAAGGCTCGCAAGGGATTTATGACAGATGATTTTTCCCTTGTGGATTATGGCAGCTTCATCGCATATCTGCTCGATCTCCTGCATATAATGCGATGTGTAAATAATCGTTTTGCCAGTATTTTTTAGTAAGACGATTGATTGCAGGATGGAGTTTCGCAGCTCAGGATCAATTCCGGCGGTTGGCTCATCAAAATAGAGTATTTCAGGGTCATTTAATAACCCAATACCAATATTTAAGCGTTGCTTCTGGCCTCCGGAGAGACTATTTGCCCGTTTGTGAAGAAGGGGCTCCAGTTGATTGGTGGAAATTGCTGTATCTAATGCCTCCTGCAGCCTGTTTTTGCGAATTTGCTGGATACCTGCAAAAAAACGTAAATTTTCATAAACCGTTAATTTGTCATAAAAGGCAAAGGCCTGGGGGATAAAAGATGAACGTCGTCGAATTTCGAATTTGTTTTTTTTCAGGCTAAGACCAAAGATTGAAACGTCGCCACTCTCAAAAGGGATCAGTCCGTTGAGAATGGAGACCAAAGTTGTTTTACCAGCTCCATTTGGCCCTAGCAGTCCCACAATAGTTCCGGATCGTACAGTAAGGGAGAGCTTATCCAGCGCAATTTGCTTTTCGTAGCTCTTTGAAAGGTTGGTGACGGAAATCATAGCTGCAGCAGTTTTTTGTAAACCTTGGCCTCTTCTTTTGCCACTGCATGCAATTTGTCACTTATTGCCGCAAAATCAATAGTGTTTTTCTTTCTGTTGCGGATATTTTTGGCAATCAAAAGGGCAAACTCACGCCAACTGTCTCCCACATGCGTCATCATTGTGGAGCATTCGTTGAGTAAAGCACTTTCAAGAATGGAGGCAGATTCCTGTAAAAAGGAGGCGTAGATAAAGCGAAATCCGGCTCCGCCAGTACCGATCTCTTCCTGCATGCGGACAATATGACCAAGAAACAATGATGCGTAGCGGGTTTTGCTCCGCGAAAGTTTGCTGATCTTTCTGGCAAGTCCATGAATACCGCTGATCCCGGCTATGGGAAGCGGTGTTTTTAACATTATTTTTGCGTTTTTACGAATAACTTTAGGGAGAATCTTTTTGAGATCAACCGATTCCGGAACATATTCCGGGTAATAGAGCAGTCCCTTGGGGGCCATCACTCCTTTTACAAAACGGGCCTTTTGCAGTGCCTCTTTTGTGCAACGGACAGGGTTTTCAAAAACAGGGTCGCTTATAAGATAGTCGCCATTGTCTTTATCATAAACGATCAGATTATGGCCATTGAAATGAAACTGCATTTCGGGGGGAAAGTAGGGCAGCCAGAAAACGGATGTTTGGGCACCCACAAATTTTCCCTGCGCAAGCAGTACGTCCAATGTTTCCGTTCCTTTGGCAGGGCTTGCAAAGGTATGCATCTTCATCCGAATCCCTATGTTTTTCTGCAGACCTTTGATGATACCACGGGGCATGGTGCGGTATGCAATCAGGGGCATACCGCCCATTTTCACAAAGGGAATATGGGCAAACATAAGACCGGACGAGAGTCCAAAGACCATGGGTTCGGAAAGTAAAAGGCCGTGATGACGCAGAAGAAGGGACATCACGCCGGATTCACAGTGGGCGTAATGCTGGTGAGTGAAGGTAGTCTCCAACTTTATATGTCCCCTTGTTTGGGTAAGCACAGGAGCTCACTTTTGCTTACTCCCAATGCTTCTTCATAGCGGGCGAGAATTTTGGGGGACAGTTTTTTGAAAATATGGGGCCTTAGATGTCGTTTGACTCGCCATTTGAACAGACCGCAGCTTTGGGCAAGGGTCGTTATGTCCATTCTCTTATTATACATATGAAAGTAGAGGGGTGAATAGTGGCCATCAAGGACCAGCTTATAAGCCTTTTTTGCCAGGCGTTCCAGCTCTTCTAAGGCCTGTTTGGTTACTTCCTCCTCGACCTTCCACCCACTTGAGGCAATTACGGTATAGTCGCCGCTTTCGGTCACGGCGTACATCGCTTTTTTGTTGCCGGAGTAGGTTGAAATATTTTGCTGGGGGACGTGTGAACAATCCATTGCTAGACCACCGTTAGATGGATAAAGGCGGTGGAGAATCGCCCGCTTTCCGGGATGTAGCAGAGGAGTTTTTCTCCCTTTTTGAGTCTGCCCGAAGAAAAGAGTTCTTCAAGGATGATATAGATGGAAGCAGAACCGGTGTTTCCTTTGCTGCTTAGGTTGCTAAACCACCGTGTTTGCGGGATATCGCAACCAGCTTTCTGCATCCCATCATAAACCTTGTCTCTAAAGTAGCCTGAGGAATAATGGGGGAGGAACCAATCAATCTCTTTAGCGTCCACCAGGCCTTCAGCGATAAGTTTTTGTAATGGTTTGGTGACAGTATATTCTATGATTTTTTCGTTGAGGAGTTTTACGTCCTGTTTGATGGCAAAAAGAGAATGCTCCACCCAGGTCTGTGGCAAAAAACTGCGCCATCCAGCAAGGTTACCGTTTGCATCTTTGTCCATCCCTGCGTACATGCAGGTGGGAAGCTCTCCTGCGTAGGAGATCTGTTTGACCCAGTCGACTTTAAGTGAAATCCCTTCTTGTCGTGGTTGGTCACTCATCCAGACAGCACCGGCTCCATCACTTAACATCCAGCGCAGAAAATCCTTTTCAAATGCAATTTCTTTTCTGTTTTGCTGTAAAAGTTTAGTGGCTGTTTTTGATTCTTCGTCGAAAAGATGCCCCCGCATTAAAGAAGAAACGTTTTCAGATCCTGTGGCAACAGCGTTTCGGTGCTCACCTGATTTTATGGAGAGGTACGCATATTTAAAGGACATCACCCCAGAGAGACAGATGCCGGCGGTGGCCACCGCTTCACAGGGGTGAAGTTGCAATTCGCCCTGCACCATCAGCGCGTGGTTTGGCATAAGCTGATCAGGTAAGGTGGTCCCACAAGAGAGAAGGGAGAGCTCGTCCAGGTTGCATCCCATTTTTTTTAGATTTCCAATTGCCTCTGCGGTGAGTTCACTGTTTGTGTGGGATGGGGCTCCGGTCTCCGGGTTTATGGCGTAGTATCTGTTTTCTATCTTGTTGGAACGTAAAATGAGTTTTCTGGCCCTTGAAGGACGGCCATTGACCATACCAAGGACAGATTCCATTTCGTCGTTGGCTATCGGATCATTGGGGAGAAATGATGCAATATGTGTAATATAAACTTGTTGTGACATTTTTCTTTACTTTCCAGAAGGTCGCTCATAATAGTTGATTGCCTTTGTAATATGTTTTTTCTGAAAAGGGTAGAGGAGCTTGCGAATAATGATGTTTAACGGAACAATGGAAAGGACCATGGCCAATAAAAAAGCAGAATAGATGGTGATAACCACCTTACGGCCTGTGGCGCCAGGTTTTCCTGCTTTTTTAATGAGTTTACTCCAAATCAAAAAACTTCTATGGGCAATTTTTTCCGTGGCGATAAGCTTACCAACCACATTTACTGCCCCAAGATTTGTCAGCAGTGGTGTTTTTTCTTTTTCAAGATCATCATTAAGGGCAAGAATAAGACGTTCACCAAAACGAGAACAGCCCCGAATTTCCTCTTCTGCAACACCCGCCTTTGGGAAAAACCAGAAGGCATCCTTTTTTCCGCTGAGCATCCAGCGGGGAGTGGTGACAAAGGAATGGATGGATTTTCCCTGGTCGGTAAGCACCACATTGTCAATAAGATGGGCGTCAAGATCCGCAAGCAGTGTCTTCATCTTCTCCTGGGCCGTTATCCACATATCGCGGCAGGCAATAACGGTGATAACCGGTGTGTTTTTTAACAGTGTCTTTGCCTGTTGGCTCTTAAGAAAGCCGGTAACCGGAAGGGAAGGAGAAAGAAACCATACCGTATATCCAAGGATAATCAGATCATACCTGTCATAACATTCCACCTGCTCAACTTCGCAGCCTTCAAGGTAAACAGATTCCGGGAAGGTATCGAAAAAATCGTAATAGCTCCATGGGTAGGGGTATGGTGTTTTTGGTTTTATTATCTTGAAATCGCAGGTAATATTGCTACTCTGTTGCAGGGGGGCAATAAAATTGCTTAGGACATTTTCCAACTGTCCACTTTGGGAATAATAGAGGATTAAGACTTTTTTCACGGCATTTATTTTTGTTCTGTGGTTATGGTAGGTGCAATCCGCCAGCACTCTACTGACTAGTTGTTAAATTTTCATCAGTTTATTTCAGTTTACGAATTGTTTATTGATTTGGAGCCACAATGAAAAAGCTTGTGATTATCGGTTCAGGCCTTGGGGGCTTAAGTACCGGTATTATTCTTTCCAAACTGGGTTATCAGGTCATAATCGTGGAAAAAAACAAGGACGCTGGAGGGCTGTTGAGGAGTTATAGGCGCTCAGGAGTTGACCTTGAGGTTGGTGTCCATTATTTAGGTTCCCTTGCCAAAGGCCAGGTGCTTGATCGTTTTTTTGACTATCTTGGGGTCAAAGAGTCCATTCCGGTTTCCAGGATGGGGGAAAACGGGGTAATTGATCGATACATTTTTAATGCGTCCAAAAGAGATGCGCTCACCTTTGATTTGCCGGAAGGAATTGATAGATTTTCCGCAAGACTCCATACATTTTTCCCAAATGATACAAGATGTATAGAAAAAGTTATTCACCATATCCGGATGGCAGCGGACAGCTTACATAATCTTGATCTTTTGTTAGCAAGTGATGATGCGTTTACTCTTTTTGAACAGACAGATCCATATGGCACAATTTTAGATGGCTTGGGGTGTTCTTCCGGATTGCGCAGCGTGCTTGGGATGGCCTCATCGTGGCTTGGGGTACCACTTGCCGATTGTCCTGCCTATTACCACAATATGGCCCTTGCCTCCTATCTCTCTTCTTCCTGGCGTCTTGAAAAGAGCGGAGCACATATGGCGGATGTTTTTGTAAAGCAATTTGAGTCCCTTGGAGGTGTGGTGCGCACGGAGAGCGAGGTCAGCGAACTCTTGGTTAAGGATCGTGTGGTACAAGGAGTAAAATTTGCCGGCGGAGAAGAAGAGGAGGCTGATATTGTGATTGCAGCTATTCATCCGCAAAAAATGCTATCGATGTTGCCTGCGGGGGCCACGAAACCATCTTACGCCAATCGTATTCGTCGCTTGCAAAATAGTCATTCCGCCCTTTCGGTTCATGCCCTGGTGGACAGTGCTGTTCTTCCTGAAATTCCCTATAATCTCTTTGATGTGGATACGGATAAGAAGGGTGATATAACAGATCTTAGGTATTACCAGATTCGAAAAAGCAGACGAGAGGGCAGGAATGTCCTTTCCATTTTGACTTCCGGACATGATACGCTCTGGCAGCCATGGAAAAAGACGAAGAGCGGTGAACGTCCGGAACAGTATATCCAGCTAAAAACAGAACTTGCCAAAAAGCTTATTGAAGAGGCCCAAACGGTTATAGGAAAGACAAAAGGCTTGCAATTACTCGATGTGGCAACTCCGCTTACCATGCGCGACTGGGTGGGGAGTCCTGAAGGAAGCGCGTATGGTGTGCTCCGCTGTGCAAGTCAACTCCTGGCAACTGGTATGCTCAATAGAACTGCGGTGAAAAATTTATATTTATCCGGCCAAAATGTGCTGGCACCTGGAGTTATTGGCGTTATTATGGGCTCTTTTTCCACCGTAAAATTGCTTCTGGGACAGCAGGAATTTAGAGAACGAGTGCGACTGTAATGGGAGAATGTATGCAAATAGCTATTTTTTTACTAGCCACAGTTTTTTTTATCAGAGTTTCCTGGCAATCGTTTAAGAATCCCGGGACCCATGGTTTTTACAGGTTTTTTGTCTTTGAGGGAGTTGCTGCTCTTGTTCTTATTAATCAACCTTACTGGTTTGAGGATCCATTTTCACTGCTGCACTCTATTTCCTGGTTTTGCCTTGCTGTTTCCATTCTCTTTATTGTCCAATCCTTGTGGATGTTGATAAAAAAGGGGGGAAATGGTGAAAGGGACGATATGCCGGCAAATTTTACCTTTGAGAATACCGCGTATGTGGTGGATGTGGGTTTGTACCGCTATATCAGGCATCCCATGTACTCTTCTTTGCTCTTTCTGGCTCTTGGCGCCTACTGCAAAAATATTTCATATGTAAGCTCAATGGTGATGATCGCGGTGTCCTTTTTTGTCTTTATCGCCGCCCAGGTTGAAGAAGGCGAAAATATTCGCTTCTTTGGAGAGCGTTACCGAGACTATATGAAGCGCAGTAAGATGTTTATTCCCCTGCTGCTGTAACAATTACGCTTTATGATGGAAAAAAAACTTTGTATTTTGTATCGTTTGCGTTTTTATAAACGGTACCTCGTAAGAATATGGCTTGTACCACAATTTTATTGATAATCTTATTCACAAGAGAGCTATGGATACCTTAACCGCAGATATAAAAGATAAATTGATCGAGATTTTAAATCTAAGCGATGTTACACCGGATGATATCGATGAAAATGCGCAACTGGTGGGTGGCGAGCTTGGAATTGATTCCATAGATGTGTTGGAAATGGTGGTTATGGTTGAAAAAGAGTATGGGGTTGTTATTAACAACAAGGAGATTGGTGAGAAAGTCTTTTCCACCCTCAAAAACCTTGTTGAGCATATCCGCAAAAACTCCCCAAATCTTCAGGCCGCTTCATAGCAGGTGGCCAGGTTGCCGGTATATATTGCAGGCGTTGGTATTGTAAGCCCTCTGGGCAAGGACGTGGAAGAGACCCGGGCGGCTTTACTAGGGAATGCCTCTGCCATTGCTCCCCTGCAAGGCTTTTCTGTTTTGCAACAACCTCCGCTTCCCGTTGGTGAAGTGGGCTGGATAAGTGGTGAGTATACACTGCCACGGACCCATCTGATGGCTATAGAGGCGGCAAAACAAGCGGTAGCGGGGGTGCAATGTGTACTTGACGCGGTAATTGTCGGTTCTACAACGGGTGGGATTGCCCGCACTGAAGAGTTACTGGCAAAGAAGTGTGAAGATTTTTTATCCTACAGTCATCATGGCTTAAATAGTGTCGCAGAGGCGGTGGGAGAAGACTTAGGCTGCATGGGGGAGTTGCTTACGGTCTCCACAGCCTGCTCTTCCGGAACTGTAGCCATTGCCATGGCGAGCAAAATGCTTGCGTCGGGTAAGGCTCGCTGGGTGCTTGCGGGGGGAGCTGATTCGCTTTCTCTTCTTACCTATTATGGATTCCATTCTCTGCAACTGGTGGATAAAAAGGGAAGCAGGCCATTTGATGTCAACCGGGAGGGGATGTCGGTGGCAGAAGGGGCCGCGTTTCTTTTACTTACCACTGAAAAACCGGCGCATGTCCATGGTGTGGTTCTTGGCAGTGGGCTTAGTTGTGATGCCTATCATGGTGCTGCGCCTCATCCTGAAGGATATGGGGCCCAAGCCGCCATGGGGGCAGCCATGGAAGATGGGGCTACCGGGTCGGATGGCATTGATTATATTAATCTGCATGGTACGGGGACACCGGAAAACGACCTTGCCGAATCAAAGGCGGTGCGCAATCTTTTCAAAACGGTTCCACCTGTATCTTCCATCAAAGGTTTGAGCGGCCATAGCCTTGCGGCATCGGGTGCCATTGAGGCGGTGGTGGCGACCATTTGTCTTGAACAATCCCTTTTACCGGCAAACAGCGGTTGTCAGGCGGTGGACCCCCAATGTGGATTGCAACCCATTCAAACTCCTGTTCGGCAGGAAATACAGACGGTACTCTCCAATTCCTTTGGTTTTGGTGGCAATAACGGCTGCTTACTTTTGGCAGGGGATACCCCCCAAAAAAACCTTGCAGATAAAAAACCTCCGCCCGTAGCCCTTTCAATTGTGGGAACGGCCTGTATAACCGGGGCAGGACACACCAGGGAGAGTATAGACCGTTTCTTTACTCTGCAGTCCATGGCCGGGGTGCTGGATCTTGCCACTGTGGCCAAGGATTTGGCTCCACGGGCAGTGCGCAGGATGAAACGTTTTTCCCAAATGGCACTGGCCCTTGCGCACTCGGCGAAAAGGGATGCAGGTCTTGAGCAATCACCACATGGGGTTTTTATGGGGAGCGGCTGGGGGGCGCTTTCTGAAACCTGGGATTTTCTGGATAGACTTCGGGAAAGCGAGGAGCAGTTTCCAAGTCCCATTGATTTTGTTGGTTCGGTCCACAACAGTGCTGCTGGACAGATTGCGATCAGTCATGGTGCCACAGGGCCCAACGTGACCACAAGTGGTGGCGACTATTGTTTTGAACAGGCACTTCTTACCGCAGAGTCTTTTCTTGAAAGTGATACGGGGAAGAATACAGCATTGTTAATGGCAGCGGATGAATATCATGAACAATTTTCAAACCTGTTAGATGCATCAGTACGGGCGTCATCAACACCTGCCGATGGTGGTGCTGGTTTGTATCTCTGCCGAAAGAGTATTCCTGGAAAGGTTTCTATTACACTTGCTTTTTATGGAAAATATGGGGCGACACAAATGGAGAAGATGGTTGAGACCTTAGGTGGCAAAGATACACTTCACCAAAAATGTGCCATGATCCTTGCAGGCATTCCGGCATCGGTGGAAAAGATAGGTGAGGAACAACTTGACGCGTTTATGGAGTACACAGGCCTTGATGTTCCGGTAATTCATTACCGGAAATTTACCGGTGAATTTGCATCCGCTTCTGCTGTTGCTGCTGTGATGGCCGCGCAACTGCTGCAGTCTGGTGAAGTTGTGGCGGGTAAAAAAGTATTGGTCCTGGGTTTTGGGCCAACACTTACGGCTATGCAGCTTGGCATCCAATGAAAGTCTTTCTTATTTCCGCAAATACCCATACTGTTCCCTATCCGGTATATCCCATAGGGCTTGACTATGTGGCTGGGGCGTTAAAGGAAAAACATCAGGTAGCGGTTGTTGATCTTAATATAATTGACAGAGAAACGCTGGCTAAGCGCCTGACTGATTTTGGGGCGGATATTATTGGAATTTCCCTTCGTAATGTGGACAATACGGAAATTGGGTTGGTGAACTTCACATTCGAGCTTGTTGCAAATAGACATTATTTAAATCTAAATACACAATTGTGCGGAAATATTT
>JBNKKR010000002.1:0-159617 GCA_050291935.1 Desulfocapsaceae bacterium
TGTTGTGGTTTACTCTGGCTCAGTGTGGTTACAATCAGGATGACCACCCTGAAATATACACGCCGATCCATAAATAGCGTTGATTTCGGTAAGGTTCTACGTCGACAATTTTCTTTGCTACAGCAGAAACTTAGCCGTGTGCAAAAATGATCGGGAAGTGTAGGACCGCCGCGTGGCTTACGTTGGTAATTGGATTGGTGCAGTGTACTTCCACAAAAAGGACAACCGGCTTCTCTTTGTCGATTAGCCAAGTCAATGTCAATGCGGTGAAGAAGATGAAATAGATTGGTTGTTTGAAGTATTTCTGGTAACATTTTCCTGCCTATGGGTTTTATTAGGCAGGGGTCCCCTTTTGGTATTTGCAAGGTACGTGAGGGGGCTCCTTACCTTTCCATCACTTATCTTGCACATTTTTGCTTTTTATTCCATCATTTATTGTGATCGTACTCACCCGTGACTTGCAGTGTTCAGATCACAGTATAAAACGGTGGCTACAAATCCTTGAAAATTTGTATGTTATCTTTAAAGTTTCTCCATACCACAAAAATATTGCACGTTCATTGCTAAAATCTCCAAAATACTATTTCTATGATACTGGCCAGGTTCTTGGAAACGATGGCATACGATTTGAGAACCTGACAGCCTGTGCCCTGTTAAAAGAATGTCATTTTCTGGAAGACTGTGAGGGCGAGCAGCGGACACTCTCCTATCTACAAACGAAAGACGGCCGGGAGCTGGATTTCTTTATAACAAGTGATGGAGCACCGCTTATGATGATTGAAGTAAAATGGAAGGACAGATCTATCAGCCCAAATTTTCAACATTTCAGCAGGTATTTTGATACGGTACAGCAGGTTCAGATTACGGGTGTACCTGGTAGGGAAAAAAGTTTCCCTGCAGGAATAGAACTCCGTAATGGAAGTTCATGGCTGACAAACTTTTCCCTTTAACTGTACAGCGGCATAGCTTGAATTAAAAGGGGCCATCTAACACCTCGCCTGAACCAGGCGAACGCGTTCGCAAAAAATTCATCAAATTTTCATCATAGGTTCATACAAAAGACAATAAGCCCCTGTAAGCTGTTGTCATGAATATACGAGCCACCAATACGATCTCATCCATTTGGGTACTCCCGGTACTGGCCATATGGATATGGTTGTTTCACCCATGTTTGCTGTGGGTTGCACAATTTATAAGTCGTGAGGACTATCTGTTAAATGGTATTCTTTTGCTGGCTTTTTGCGCTGTTCTCACGCGAAAAATTCTTGTCATTTGCAAACTGCAAAAATCGCTCTTTTTTCAATTAAAGCCCTTACCCCTGTTTGTATTTGGTGCGGGAATAGTGGGCTACCTTCTCGTCCAACGATATGCGTACGTCAATATTCTCCTCTGTATTTGTATGGGGATAAGTTGTTATGGCCTTTGTGGGCTGCTGCTGTCCACGAAACGTTGGCACGCTGCAGCGCCGTTTGTTCTCCTGTTTATTTTGCTTCTTCCTTTCAACTATCATCTGGAAACATTTGTCGGATTTCCATTGCGGCTTTTGGCGGCAAAAATTTCCCATTATGCGCTGCTCACCCTTGGGTGCAGCTCAATTAGTGTTGACTCCATTGTCTTACTGGAGAACAAGGCGGCACAGGTGGCTCTGCCTTGCAGTGGTCTAAAAAGCATGTGGGCCGGCGGCTTGTTTTTTATTTTCCTAAGCATTGTGGAAAACTATAAACTCTCAATGAAATGGTTTTGCTGTATGGCAGTCAGCATTGTTTGTATTGTGCTTGCCAATACTATTCGCATCCTTTGTCTGGTCTTTGTTTTTGCAGCCGGTGCCCCAAAGATTATTACCGATTCAATTCACATCCCGCTGGGGATGATAAGCTTCACCGCTTCATGTCTTTGTATCTATCTTCTTTCCCGGAAATTGCCGAAACGCGCGCCATCTTCCACTAGAGAGCAAAACAACACATTTTCTTTGTTTGCTCCAATACTCTTGTCAACCATATTGCTGGCAGCAAATTTTTTACAATCCTCGCCAATACCAGAACACAACGCTATACCAAATTCCCATTTGCTCACTCCACCGTTTCAGCACAGTTCGCTCCCCATCACAACCATGGAACAAGCACTTTTTATCCATCATGGCGTGACCCATTATCAGAAGTTGCAATACAGTCATGGGAAAATATCCGGGACTTTGTTTCTTGTTAAAACAAGGTCATGGCGAGGACATCACCATCCGGAGCAGTGCATCATCGGCAACGGCCTCACCATTACCAGCAAAAAAACACACCTTGTCAATGGTGCCACACCCATTCATCTGCTCTCCCTTTCCCAAAAGGATCTTATGGCGGCGTACTGGTTTGTCGCAAGTGATGTAGTAACCGATGATTACGCGTTCAGGGTCTGGGCAGGCATCACCCATCCCTCTCAGGAGTGGGTAATGGTAAGCACATATTTCACCATCACAGATCCCAGGTATCTGCAGGATCTTGAGCAAATAGTAGTCTCACTTAACTCCCAACTACAAGAAATCGCATTTACAGGAGAAAAAGAATGAAAAAATGGGCACAGCGCAGCGGATATTTTTTATTCTGGTCATGGAATTGTATTTTTGTCGCCTTTATCTATTTCGGCGTCCTTCCCACCACCGGGCCAGATCTCTTTGGGGGGCTGCTTGACCATACAATACACTTTGATTTCATACTCTTTTTTGCAGTGGTGTTATGTATGCCGCCCCTGGCAATTCTTGCGGCATGGCTGCACTTTCGTAAACATCCCCAGGCCCTTGTCAAAATACTCTACGGGATTGAGCTGCCCCTTTTACTATTAAGCCTCTTTAGAATTTTTTTCCTTCGCGAATGTACCGCAGGTGTCATACACATCCTGCTTATCTTTTTTGTAGGTTCCATCTTTCTCCTGTTAGCCCTCTTTCAGGGGAGAAAGAGCATAAACAGATGGATAATGCTCAGTGGTACCTCAATTCTTCTCTGGTGCGGACTCTGGATCTTCCTCTTTCTTATATTTTTTATTCCTCCCAGTGGATGGTCCATCCTTTCGGCTGCCATAGAACTTATTATTCATTTTTTCCAAAATATATGGAACATAGAGTTTTCAAAACTGTTCAATCCTTCTGCGTTCTTCTTCGGCGGATTAGGGATTTTACTCTTCTTTTTCACGGCAACCCTCTTTCTGTTTCTCCCCTGTGCCTACGTCTATTTCTCATGGAGCACCTGGCATGCAAACTGGCGCGTCTTTCCGGCAGGGAAACAACAATTGGCGGCGGCGTTGTTAAGCGGACTTATTCTGTTCACAAACAGTGGATTTTTTCTTTTGGTCAACAGCCAACACCATGTCGAAACCTTTGAGAAACTTACAAAGATAGATGGAAGTATTAGCGAAAAAAAGGAATTACTTCGCAGTAGAAAAGAAATTCGAACCGGGCTGATACATATATACCTTGCGCCATACCGTTATATGGGAGAGTGGCAAAAAGCTGATTCTTTGCAATCGTTATATGCCCAAACCTTTAAGGTAAGAAAACAATCAGTTCGCTGGATTCAGGAACTTTTCAACCAAGCGGCCCGGCCACTGCTCTACAGAGGAACAGGTTCTGGAATGTCGGCAGACCAGAAAGAGGCCGAACGCTTGTACAGAGAATTTTTCGATGCACCCATCCAGGAAGCGGAACGTGATGCAATCAGACACGCCATCCAGGCCACCTATTCAAGGGAACAACGGGATGCGGGTCTGATCAACATCGATCAACAGGTCGTCCATCTTACCGAGCAACAGGTAAATATAGTTGAACAGGGGGAATGGGCCGATCTTGAAATCAAAGAATCCTACACAAACAGTTCATTGCAACCGGAAGAAGTGTTTTATCACTTCAGCCTCCCTGAGGGCGCTGTTGTCACGGGATTATGGCTTAGCGACACAGATGAGAAAAAGTATGCATGCAGGATTGCCCCACGGGGAGCTGCCCAAAAAGTGTACAAAGAAATAGTAGGAAGAGGAAGTGATCCCGCACTTCTTGAGCAGGTAGGACCCAGGATGTACCGACTACGCATCTTCCCCATTCCACCGGCAAACCGGCGCAATACAAAACAAGATTCCAAAATGCATATGTGGCTTAGCATCAGAATGCTTCGCCAGTCCGACACCAAGTGGGAGCTCCCCAAACTGAGTGAGAAGAGAAATATCTATTGGGACAACAAGACAGTGTATCGCTATAATGGACAAAAAGAGAAAAAAGCTTCTTCCTGGTTACCCAAATCTCTACCGGCAAAAACCGCTTTCCACGCGAGGAAACATTTTTCAACGGTTGGGAATCACCTCATAACTGCAACACCTAGAAACAAAGAAACGACCAAAAGTGTATCGCTCGTTACCATAGCGGTGCTGCTTGACACCTCATACAGTATGGGATCCTGTCGTGACGCTCTTAATAACCTTGCGCAACAACTCAAGAATCCGCCACAGAACATGCGCTTTGACTACTATTTTGTTGATTCTGCCATTCACGAACTCGCTTCTTTTACCCCAGCGACCCTTGATTCAATCCTCTTCTTTGGAACTTTGGACACAAAAAAGGTGCTAAACAGCTTTTTTAGTTCTTCCCACGGCCAAAACTATGACCACCTTATTGTAGTAACAGATAAAACCCTTTTTACCGAAAAAGAGCGGGAAGATGACAATACCCTACTCAACTCTCCAACCTGGTTTTTATTGGTTGACGGTCACTCTCCCCGCGTTACCGAAGACGATGTAATGCAAAAGCTATATGCCACAGGAGGAGGAATCGCAAACGATCTGCCGTCTTTGTTTGGAGATATCAAAGCGTACCAGCAGATACAAAGCGACACAACACTGATTGGGATAGATCAGCACTATCTGTGGAAAATAACCGAAAACAAACAGAGCAATGGTGATGACCAGGATTTTGCCATATTTTCCGCCTCTAAGCTTATTCACCATTTTCTCACCAACAACCAAAACGAGCCATTGGACAATCTGGATTCTATTCACAACATTGCAGTACAACACAGGATCGTCACGCCTCTTTCCTCCATGATTGTCCTGGTAAATAACGCACAAAAAGAATTGCTGGCACAGGCAGAGGGAAAAGAGGACCGATTTGAACGAGAAACGGAGACAGGCAAAGAAATGCTGACCACCCCCCACGCGCCACTGGAGGTTTCAGCGGTTCCTGAACCGGAAGAATGGCTGTTGCTTATCGTTGTACTTGGTTTTTTGAGCAATCACTTATATAGAAGGAAAATATATTGTATACCTAAGTTTTGATTGAGCAGACTCACCACCCAAGGGGAGAAGAACCATTGATTGCAAAACAACATATTCTGGTGGTGGAGGATGAATCCTCCATTGCCGATACCATAGTGTATGCCCTTGAGGAAGAAGGATTTAAGGTGTGTTGGGTGGCAAGGGGCATGGAAGCCTTAGTCCACCTTAAACAGAAACATTTTGACCTCATGATCCTGGATGTGGGTTTGCCCGACTGCAATGGTTTTGAGCTCTGCAAAGAGATACGGACGACTTCTTCAATACCCATTATTTTTCTCACCGCAAGAGATCACGAAGTGGATAAGATTGTCGGACTTGAGATTGGCGGTGACGATTACATAACCAAACCATTTTCCCCCCGTGAGTTATCGGCAAGGGTAAAGGCAATTTTACGCCGCTCACCGATTACCACAGAACAAGCAGTAGCAAAAGATACCATAACCACGCTAACCATTGATGATATCCGCAAAAAAATCTTTTACCACGGCCAAGAGCTTCCTCTAACTCGTTACGAATATGGTCTGCTGCAAGTGCTTGCCGAAAGTCCCGGTAGGGTCTACACCCGTGACCAGCTTATGGAAAAGGTATGGGATGATGCCGGGGCAAGCCTGGATCGTAGTGTTGATGCCCATATAAAATCCCTTCGTGCTAAAATGCGAACGATACATGAAGCAAACGACCCGATTATTACCCATCGGGCCATCGGTTATTCATTACAGGAAGGCTTATGAGTATCAGGAGCAGGATATTACTGGGATATATAGTACTGGTTATCTCTTCTCTCTCCTTGATGATGTACCTTGTCGTAAAGGATGTCCGTCCGCGTTACCTTGAGGCTGTGGAAGAATCAACGGTTGACATTGCCCAAATTCTTGGAAATTTACTCAGTGAACAGGCAGCTGCACAGGGGAACATTGAACTGGAACTTCTGCAAAACACGTTAAGCAGGATAACGCAGCACAGATTTAAAGCACAAATATTCTATCTCGCCAAAGACCGAACCGATATTCGAGTGTATGTAACAGATGCCAAAGGAATCCTTCTTTTTGATTCAGCGGGACTGGACTTAGTTGGCAGCGACTACTCAAAATGGAATGACGTCCTGCTGACCCTTAATGGGAGTTATGGAGCAAGATCAACAAGAACCAATCCTGCTGATCCGACAACGTCAACCATTTATGTTGCCGCTCCCATTCTGCACAACGAACACATTATCGGTGTTGTCTCCGTGGGAAAACCAAAAGATAATGTTTCCTTCTTTATCGATATCGCAAAACGAAAATTTATCCTTGTTGCAGTGCTTACCGGGATAAGCGCCATCTGTCTTGGTATCCTCTTGTCCTCCTGGATCAGTAATCCTGTAAAAAAACTCTCTCAGCATATTCAAAAAATCAAGTCAGGAGAAAAAAGCCGATTATCACATCTTGGTTCAAGTGAAATCGCTGTACTGGGTTCGGCATTGGAGGAGATGCGGGAAGAACTGGAAGGAAAACAATATATTGAAAAGTATGTACAAACCCTCACCCATGAAATTAAGAGCCCCATCACCGCCATAAAAGGGGCATCGGAACTCTTAACAGGGCGTTTACCGGAGGAGAAAAAGCAACTGTTCTTAAAAAATATTGGTATTGAGGCTGAGCGACTACAAAGCCTTGTGGAACGGCTTCTTCAGCTTTCCGCCCTGGAAAGAAAATCACATATAGAATCCTTAAAACCATTTGATTTTGCAGAACTTATACAGGATCTACAAAAGTCTTTTGCAACCCAACTCCATGAAAAACAGATCCGCCTTACGCTCCAGGGAAAACCACTGCCCAAAAGAAATGGTGACCCGTTTTTGATCAGGCAGGCCATGGCCAATGTTTTACAAAACAGTATTTCCTTTAGCTCCCCATCGTCTTGCATAGAACTGACCAGCGCCATGGATGATGATAAAAATATTTCCATCACCATCCGCGATTTCGGCCCCGGTATCCCCGAATATGCAAGGGAGAAGATTTTTCAAAGGTTCTATTCACTTGAAAGACCCGATACCGGTAAAAAGAGCACAGGTCTTGGTTTACCGTTTGTACAAGAGGTCATGCAGTTGCACAGTGGTGAGGTACACGTTGTCAACGCTGAGCCAGGAGTCAAAGTTACCCTTCTCTTTCCTCCACTATAAGTAAAAAGTGAATTTTCTTCACCCTTGTTTACCTAAACACACCGTTGAAACAATACTTGCAGTATGATATATTGGGGGTGTTTCGTGTTTGTCCGTACAAAAAAGGAGTCCTCCAAGATGCAACGACAACAACTACAATTCCTCTCTGACTGGTTGCGCAGTAAGAATCGTAAGCCACTAATTATCCGAGGAGCCAGGCAGGTCGGCAAATCAACACTTGTAGAATTGTTTGCCCGGCAGAATCATCACCCCTTGTGTAATGTTAATCTGGAGCGCCATCCCGACCTATTCACCATATTTGAAAGCAAAGATCCTGAACAGATCATTCAGCAGATCGAGTTTCTTCCAAAAATGGAGACCATAACTGATAAGACTCTTTTGTTTTTTGATGAAATACAGGCAGTTCCGCAGGCCATCCCTGCGTTGCGGTATTTTTATGAAGACAAGCCCGAATTCCCGGTGGTCAGTGCAGGATCATTGTTGGAATTCTCTCTGGCAGACCATAGTTTTTCAATGCCTGTTGGAAGAATTCAATATTTACACATGGGCCCCATGACTTTTAGTGAGTTCCTCCTGGCGCTGGATGAGAAGCAACTGCATGATTTTATCAATCAGTATGAACTCGGTCATGAAATTTCAGAGGTTGCCCATCAACGCTTACTACAATTACTACGCTCTTATTATTTTATTGGTGGTATGCCTGAAGCAGTTGCCGTTTTTGCAGAGAGTCGAAGCTATAAAAAAGTGAGTGAGGTACATAATTCTATTATCGAAACCTATCGTGATGATTTTCCCAAATATGGGGGCTCCAGAAATTTACATCGTATGCTTAATGTATTTAATTTTGCAGCTAGAAATGTAGGTGTGAAAATTAAATACAGCAATATTTCAAGCCAGGATCAATCTGTTACAATAAAGAAGGATATTGAACTGCTGGCAATGGCTCGTGTGATAACAAAAGTGATCCATAGCCATTGTTCCGGTTTGCCACTGCAGGCTGATATTGAAGAAAAAGTCTACAAATTACTCTTTCTTGATATTGGGCTAATGAATGCAATCTGCGGGCTCGACTGGCGCACTATTTCGCAGATAGATGAAATAAAACTTATTAACCAGGGGGCCATTGCCGAACAATTTATTGGACAACATTTACAGGCGATGCTGGCTGACAAACCAAACCGTGAATTAAATTACTGGTTGCGAGAAGGGCGATCATCTAATGCTGAGTTGGATTTTGTCATTGGAGCAGGGGGAATTGCAGTCCCCATAGAAGTTAAATCAGGCGCAACAGGCAGCTTAAAATCATTGCATCAGTTTATGGGGAGCAAACAAGCATCTCTTGCAATTCGTTTTGACACCCAACTCCCCACCATTCATCATATAGATACCGTTATCAATACAAACAAACGGCGTCAACAGGTAAAATACCCATTGATCTCTCTTCCTCTCTACCTGGTTGAACGGTTACATTCCATTATCAACAATTATCAGTTAAAATATGAGCCATGAGTGATAAGAGCCTATGATGCATTAAAAAAGGAAGCCACTTGGCAGAGAAGAAAGAGTGTGGTATTGAGCATCTCACACTTAGCCGCACCGCAATAACAACCTTACAATACGACATCACAATGACAGAAAAGACAAACAGTAAACAGGCAAAAGCACCGGATATTCAAGCCATGGTCTGGTACAGGAAAGAACATTGGGATTCTCTAATGGAGCTTTTCCCGGATCGTCACCTCCTGCCGGCGACCTATGAAAAATGGCTCACCATGGCGGAAGAGATGAAAAACAAGGTTGAAGCCGGCGGAGATGTGGTGATCAAAGTCTTTATTGATCCTGAAACCTTCCCCGCCTGGTGCAAGGAACAGGGCAAAGAGATGAACTCTGAAGCCCGGACGGAACTTGCAATCCAGGTTGCCCAACAGCAGAGTTTTTCGGCATAAAGCCAACTATGCAAAAAAGGCAACAAGAATGCGTGAAGTTCTAAAGATGCTTTTCTAACAGGCCCGTACCGCCTTTCGCCAGCCGGCGTCCTTTAGCCGCTGAATTCTTTCAACTGCCCAGGAGTTGATAGTGGCTAAATACCTATTCGGGTCACTATCCTTTAGAGCGATAATGTTATTTCGTTCTTCGGCAATATCCTTTGTTTCGCCTGGGTACATCTCCCTCCAGGTAACATAACCCTCATCAAAAACAAGGCCTGGACTTACCTGGGAAGGCTCCATGGACAGTTTTGCTATGGCAAACATCCTGGCAAGATCCATATCATATTCGATAACCCAACCATTATCCTCTATCATCGTTGCCGGATCAAAGGCAATCAAATCAGAACAGGATGGACAATAGAGGTGATCTATAACTTCCTGGCCCATCACATTGTCACGCAAATGAAACTGGGCGAAATTTTGCCCACAGTTGCAAGTCTTTTTTACTTCCTGACACATATTTCTCTCCAGACTGATATGGGAAAGCTTTATTATAGTGCTTACCAGCTCAAATAATATGGTCGCCCTGTACTCTATGCAGGACTGTTTTCCTAAACACGCTCTTTTCCTACTATGCCCGGTAAAAAAATATTTGTAAAGAAAAATAATAATGAGAATTATTCCGAATTTTCTTTCGCCTTAATGGCTGGGGGGATAGCCTTTTTCACCTTCACCCCCAGTTGCGGAAACTTTTCCACCTTGGAAATCAAGTTACCACGCCCCCTGCATAGCCGTAACAGGGCAGTATCATAACTGCCTTGTAAGCTTGCCAGTTGTTTTCCCATACGTTCCATATCCTCGGTAAACGAACAAAACTTATCGTAAAGCGCAGCAGCATGCTCGGCTATTTCTTTTGCATTCTGATTCTGCTTTTCGTAGGCCCAAATTGTTTCTATGGTGCGCAGACTGGTGAGTAGTGTTGTGGGACTGACCAACACGATATTACTGGTTACCGCATCGGAAAATAAATTCTCATCGGCCTGAAAGGCAGCGGCAAAGGCCGCTTCAATGGGCATAAATAACAACACAAAGTCAAGGGACCTGATCTCTGGAATGGCAGCATAATCTTTCTCTCCAAGGACTTTTATATGGTCACGAATGGCCTTGATATGCAAACGTAGATAGTGTTCCCGTTTTTCGTCACTGTCACAGTTCACATACTTTTCCCAGGCAACCAGAGAAACCTTTGCATCAACGATCACATCCCGGCCTTCGGGAAGATGGACAAGTACGTCAGGACGTCTAATCCTATTCTTTGGGTCTCTAAGTGAAACCTGGGTCTCATATTCAATCCCCTTGCGTAAGGCAGATTGTTCAAGGGCCCTAACGAGAACCAGCTCTCCCCAACTTCCCTGGATTCTTTTATCCCCTTTCAAGGCACGGGTTAAATCCAGTGCTTCACGACTAATCTGTTGGTTGGTCTCTTTAAGGGTGGCAATTTCTCGTTGCAAAGCCGATCGATCCTTTGTTTCCAGATAATGGATGCTTTCCACACGTTTACGAAATGAGGTCAACTGTTCTTGGAAGGGAGCAAGAAGACTTCCGACCGAATGCTCACTTTCGCGACCAAAATGACTGGCCTTCTCGTCTAAAATCTCGGAAGCAAGTTCAGAAAATTGAAGGCGTAACTGCTCCTTAGCCTGATCCAGAAGATCTATCTTTTCTTTGCTGTTCTGCTGTTCCTGCTCCAGCAGTGTACGTAACCGACTGATAACACTTCGCTGTTCAGACTCGTTTTCGATCAGGCTTTTAATCTCCCCCTCCAGAGAGTCGTTTCTGGCTTTAAGGTCAAGGAGTTGTAAATGATTGTTCTTTTGCAGAAAACGCAGCAAGAACCAACACAGAAAAAATGTAAAAAGGACACCACAAAAAAAGGCCCAGAACCAAATACCTAGAAATTGCGTAAACTGCTCCTGCTTGGCAAACCATAACAAAAAAGAATCTACCATCGATTTCAATATACTACCTGTTTCTCTTGTCTATCCTTAAGGGGACAATATGAATTTTACCCACTTCCTTTTCTGCCATCTCTTCCGTTTTTGGTAATACAAGCAATGGCTTTCTCTGTGACCAATAATACCAACAAAGTGTTCCACCAACCAACAAAAGCACCATAAGGCCACTGACTATCCATTTCCACAACGGTTTTGAAGCAGGAGAAGGAGTTCCGGCAACAGATGCACCTAATACCTTTTCCGATGCCTTTTCGATATGGTCTGCGGTGACAAGAAAGTTGTTTTGCCTGGAAGCTATTTCCATCGCCTCACTGCAAAGTGCATCAATGAGACGCGGAATTCCATGGCTATATGCAAACACGCTACCTAACGCATTTTTAGAAAAAATTCTATCTTTGGCTCCTGCCACCATAAGCCGATGTTCTACATACACCTGGGTCATCCGCTTATCAAGGGGCAATAGATGATATCTGGATGTTATATAATGACTGATTTTTGAGCCATCCTGTTGGTTCAAAATTTCGCTTAGCACACTTTGACCAATAAGGATTACTTTCAGCAACTGTTCCTGATCCACGCGAAATTGCGTTAACGAGCAAAGCATTTCCAGTTGATGCAAACTACTATTTTGCGCTTCATCCACCAGCAAAACGACAAGGCGACCCTGTTGTTTTGCCTCCACCAAATAGTCTTCAAGGGCTTGCAAAAAATCCTGCTGCTGCATATCACCCCGTACTCGGATGTGTAGGGCATGACAAATGGTGGTAAGTAGATCCAGAACACTGATACAGGGAGTGGTAACAACTGCCACATCACAATTTTCTGGTAAAACAGTCAACAAACATTGGCACAAGGTGCTTTTTCCCATACCCACATCGCCAGTAAGCAACAGGAAGCAGTCTTCGCTTTCAACGCCCTGCTGGAGATGCGCCAAAGCCTCCCTGTACTGTGCGCTTAAAAAGAGGGCGTCACAATTTCGAACTAACGTGAAAGCTTTTTGCCGAAGGCCAAAATAGTGTGTGCACATTGAAATGGAGGGAACCACCGATCACAAGAAAATGTATATAATTTCTCCAATTATCAGTTAACTAAAAATCATATCCGACTAAGTCAGTGTACCCTCTAACACATGCTAACAACAAGGTTTTATTTCAGGACATCCGGTGTATAGACAATTAACATATTCTTCTGTACATTTTTAACCACACTATCAGCAAGCGAGCCGAAAAAGAATTTTTGTAAGGTATTTTTCCTCGAGGCTCCCATCACCACAAGATCAAAAGCATCAGCTTCCTCCTGAATTGCTTCGATCCTGGCATCAGTGGCAATCACCTTGAGTTCCACGCTCACTTTTTGTTGCTGTTGCCCCAGCCACCCAAGTAGCTCGGCTTCCTTTGCAGCCAATACGCTTTCGGCTTCTTCCGAATAGAAAAGATAAAACAGTTGGATATGGTGTTCCCCGACGCCATTTAAGGCAAGGATCACCGAATAGACCTCTTTTAAATCATCCAAACTCACCAGGGGAACCAGAATCCGTTCAGTATGTAAATGCCCAAAAAAACGGACAAGGACCACCGGACAAAGCACATGTCTGGCAACGTCCTGCAGAACTTTTTTATAGCTATCTGCTTCTCCTAAAAGGGGTGCGCCCAGCACCACCATCTTCGCATCGTTATATTCTACGGCGGCAACGATTCCACTGGCCACAATAGTATCGGGGATCACCTCCGTTACCATCGGATATCCCATACTTGTAACTTCTGCAAGCGCATGTGTGAAAAATTCTTCCTGCTGTTCAACACCCGGCTCCACCACCCGAACCGCCATGGGAAGACACCTTAGATGATCAGCAAAAATTGTGGCAAAACGGGCAAGCCCGGCAATGGTCGAAGAGTGTGCGCCACCAAAGGCAACCACACCATTTGAGGGGATTTGGGGACGAAGCTTTTTCCATGTCCATGGAGTAATAACAACACCCGCCGATGAAAAATTATCTTTTTCTGCAGCAAGACCGTGTGCTTCTCCAACCCGGGTCACGGCAAAACGAGCCGCCACAGGTCCTACAATTTCAGAGAGCAAAACACCTGCCAATACAATTGGTGTAATTACTGTCGAATATGCCTCAAGTCCACTATCTGCTGCAATTAAGAAAATAAGCCCAATGGCAATTCCTGCCTGCGGTACCAAACCAAAACCAAGATAACGGCCAACGTTTTTTGGTGCTCCGGCAAGCCTTGCTCCACATGCAACACCACTCACTTTTCCACTGATTCTGGAAAGGAAATAGACCACTCCCAGAAGCCCTGCCGCACCCAACGCCTTTATATCCAGGTGCGTTCCGGCAAGGGTGAAAAAAAGCACATAAATTGGCGGTTCAAAATTATTCAGCGCCCGAAACAGTCGCACATCGCGTTCCGCCCGGTTAACCAGGACAAAGCCAACGGCCATCCCGGCAAGCAGGGAAGAAAGGCCTAAAAATGTGGCAAGCTCACTGCAAAGAAGCAGTAACGCAAGACCACCTGTCATTCTCTCCTCTTTACTGACCAAATTTTTTAAAACCAGATCAAGGATAAATCCGGTTACAATTCCCAGAAGCAGGGATTGTCCTATTGAAATACACCCGTTAATAGCTACCCAAACAAAGGGATCCTGGGTGCTGCCGGTGAGCTGCTGCACAAAGGCGATCACAAAACCAAATATCATGATTGCAAGCCCATTATCAAAGGCAACAATGGCCAGCAATGAAGTAGTAAAGGGACCGGAAGCCTTTAATTCACGAGTAACAAGTAAGGTTGCAGCCGGAGCCGTGGCAAGACCCACCGCAGCAAGAAGCAGGGAAAGTGCTATGTAATTGTGCAACTGCCACCCTTGTACCACCAAACCTACAAAATAGGTGCAACAAAACACAGCAGCAAAGACAAAAATAAAGGCACCAATTGACTCACATATTGTTATAATCAGTACACTTTTAAGATGGTTCCCCAATTTTTTCAGCTCGACATGTTCCCCAATACCAAAAGAAATCAGGACCAGAGCAATATTGGTAAAATGGTCAAGTTCAGAACCTATGGACTGGCTGGTAACAAACCCCAACCCACTGGGTCCAAGCAACACACCTGCCAGAATATAACCTGTTACAGAAGGGAAATGACAACGCTTGCAAATTTTTGCAACCAGAAGACCTGTGGCCAGGAGAATGGCAAGTCCTAATGTTACCATGGAAAATATAAACTATCCTTTATCATCCCCGGGGCTGACCACCGCATCATCAATGGTAAACAAAAACCCTTTGGCTTCATCATCATCTTTCATTTCAGCCCGCCACAAACGCAATGTCCCTTCAACATTTACCATAATAACATCGTCGCTTAACTTAGGATCACCGGGAGCCCGGCGAACAAACACAATGCCATTGGCAGCAGGAGGCGAGCAAAAAAAACAACCGCCTGGCGAACTGACCAACATCAGTTTCTTCATATGTTCCGGATCATCATAAGGAATCGGAAAACCTGAAATATGTATCCTTTTTCCTTCCAGTTGCCCAAGTTCCGGCGGAAACTTCGGTGGAGGAAGAAGATTGACAACAGTTTTTGCCAGTAGCCCAAAACTGATCTCAGTTCCTCCCAGTTCTTTCGCCGTCACTGTTCCACCAAAGCAAAACAACACTATGACAACCAGTATAAAGGTTTTATATTTCATTTTGTAACTCCACACTTCTTCTTTAACATAATCACAAGTGAATAGTGAAAATCATCCCCCGATACTAAAGGTCATTTACCGGTTCACGGTAATAGGCCAACATCGCCGGTATTATCCCTGAGAGCAAACCACCCGCAGCGACCATTGCCAAAGCAACAAACTCGATGGTATCGCAACGCCACGGTAAAATAACAAGTCCTAAGTTAGCACGTAGATATGGATTGGCCAAAGACAATCCGCCATGACCAAGCAACCAACCCAGTGCAAGCCCTAGTACTGATAGCAATAAAGCCTCTATAATTACCAGAGAAAAAAGCTCACTTGGATGGGCACCAAGGGCACGCAACACGGCAAGATCACGCCGCCTCCGTTCAGCCGCCTGGTAGAGTGTAGCGGTAATACTAAGCGCAGAAACCACAACAACAAGGGCAGCCACCGCCAGCAAAACACGCTGCATGGGTTTAAGTACTTGTTTGTAAAGACTGTGCATCTCATTTACGGGAATGGCAGCCATGGATTCGGTTTGTTTCTGAATCTCCTGGGTCATCCACAGCCGTAAACCCACTGTTTTCAGACGAAGTAACACCGAAGTAACTTCACGATCCGCCATGGAAGGCGAATGCTCCGTTTGCGCACCGGCAAGCAAACGATGGGTTGCTACCTCTTTCTCATGAATATGCCAGACCGAAGCCAGGCTAACATAAATGGCTCTATCAACGGAAGCCCCACTTTCTGCTAAAATCCCCACCACCTTATAAGGAAAGTCACGATGCTCCGAAGAACCCGGTGTCACTACCAGGCCATGGGTCCCCACAAAGCTATCCCCTATCCGTAACCCGGTTTGACGAGCCACCTGCGCACCAAGAACAGCCTCAAAATCACCTTGAAAAAAGGTCCCTTCTCTTAGAGGATAGAGCGCTTTTTTTGCATCACCCCTATCATAAAGTGTAAAAAGGGAAGAATCTGTGCCAACAATTCGATAACCATGATAATTATCACCAAGGCCAAGGGGAATGGCTTTTGCGATACGGGGATCTTTTCGTAAGGCCGCAAAACGGGAATAGGGAATATTTCCCGTGGGAACATCAAGGTGATAAATAGTGCTCAAGACCAGTTGCAGAGGGCTCCCCTTGGCCCCAACCACCAAATCATACTGGCCACTCTCCTGTAAAAATCCGGATTTACTTTCCCGCTGTAGGGTAAGAACGGTAACAATCAATGCAGCCCCCAATGCAATACCAGTCAAGGTAATAAGAGTCACCAATGTCCTGCCCCAAATATAGCGCCACGCCATCTGAAACAGATTCATACCACATCCTCCAATCTGGAAATATGGTTTACAAAGCCACGGCAATCCACCTGCCGTGGCAATTGCGCTGCCAATTCAAGATCATGGGTAACAAGGAGCAATGCACATTCCTCTTCTCGGCAGACCTCACAGATAAGCGTAAAGATAGAAGAGGCGGTATGCGGATCAAGTGCGCCCGTTGGTTCATCTGCCAGCAAGAGACCTGGCCGGTTAGCAATGGCACGCGCTATGGCAATCCGTTGACGCTCACCAACAGACATATTTCCCGGCCGAGTATGCATCCTTTGTCCCAGGCCCACTCGTTCTAACAGGGCTACCGCACGCTTACGCTGCTCTTTTGAGGAATAGGTGCGTCCAAAACGCATTCCTATCATTACATTTTCAAGGGCTGAGAAGCTCTCCAGAAGATTGAAGCTCTGGAAGACAAACCCCATATTCCGGCCTCGAAATATATCCAGTTTCGACGAGGACATTGACTGCAAGTTCACACCTTGTACCAGAATATCACCCCCATCGGGACGGCGAAGCCCCGCCACAAGGTTCAACAGCGTTGATTTTCCGCAACCGCTGGGCCCCGTTAACGCAACCAGCTCACTGTTTCTGACACAAAAGCTGTCAAGCCGAAAAGCAACATGACCGTCACCTACGCTTCCCAAACGTAGGTGACAATTTTGCACTGAAACAGCGATGGAATCAGTTTTATTCATTTGCCTATTCCTGGTGCTGATGTTCGCCTTCATGCTCGTCATGATGTCCATCATGATGATCGTCATGGTGCCCTTCATGCTCGTGGACATGCGGCATCCCCGTGGCCTCCATTAATTTTTCCACAATGGGATGAAAAGCGGATAAAATCCCTACCAGCTCTGCACCATTCTGCTGTTTGGAGCTTGGCAAGGCATCACTTAAGCTTTTCAAATCACTCTGCAAAAGTTTTACCTGAGCAGCATCTTTTGCTCCAGCAGGAACCGCATCCGTCGCAACCTGGGTCGCTGCCTCTTTTATCGGAGCTACTAATAAAAGCAGTTTATCAACATCATTTTCTTCACATAACACTTCCGCCTGTTCGGCCAGTTCATCAAGTTCTTTAAGTGCATCCCAGTGCACAACATTTTCACCATGGGCCAAAAGGACCACACTTAATTGCAAAACAGTTAACAGCGTACAAATACGAAATATTTTAGTAAACATTGGATTTTCCTTTATAATATAATATAGCAATAGAGTGTAAACGACACCGTCAGCCGTTACCTGGTAACGGTGACAAAACGGTGGCTGACCATTCAGGCACACGTTTTACACGAGCAGACGAGCCGCGCAAACAAAGTCGGACCTAAATAAGAATATTGACAAAATCTTAGACTTTTTCAGGCGGAGCGCGAGGTGAGATAGAATGATTGAAACAAAACCGGGGAAAATGTTCGACAAACTCAAAAGTGGCCCTCCCTCCTTCAATTGCGCCACTGGCTACCAGGCTCGTACTGTCAGAAGAGAGAATATATTGCCCAACTGCCCCTAAAGCCTGGCAAAGAGGACAAACGCCACCGGCATGATTCTGCTCACTAACGGTGTAAAGCAGTCCCTTTTTGTTATTAAATTGGTGGAAACGATGGCAGGTACAACGCGTATCATGGCATTGAACACTGCCATGGTTATGATGGGAACAGGTGGCAAGATGGATGGCCTTCAGTCCTGGAGTGAGAACCATCAACCCCACTGCAAGCAGGTTCAGGCCTAAACCACCCAGGAACATCTTTCTAAAGCGTTTACGTTGTATCTGCATGATTCCCGGAACTACCACAGATCCCATGCAAAAGCAATCTCAAACAACGTCTCTTTCCCCATGCAAAATCAGTCCGTACAACTATTTTTATTATGGAAATTAACACTCTGGCCATCACCAACGATAAAGGCCCGAACACTATTTTCTAATAAAAGTACGTCCACAACACCTTCCTCCACCGGAACATGGTATAAAAAGAGTGGAACATATTTTAGACGCCTGCTGCTTGCCTTACTAAAAACAGGATGGGCCACCGGCCCATATTCCATGGCCATAACCGTGTAATTCTCAAAATAATAGACCATTTTGAAAAGATTTATCACCACAGGAGCTAAAAACCTGCCAAATGGTTCTGGGTGAGTATCAAAAAGGGTATTAAAGCCACTATCCCTAAAAAGGGATAATCTCGTCGGATGCTCCCCTTCCACATAGATCCGCTTCTTTACTCCGGTTGCAGTGGCGATAGTATGTAATCGCATGGCGGCAGCTTTTGCCTGATCACGGCTAAGTTTTCGTAACTTTTTAAAATCAATCCAGAAATAATGTCCCTTCCCCAACTCAGCAAACACCTCACGCAAAAGAAGAAGCTTTCCATCTTTTTTATTATATGGATAGTCGTGGGAGACGATAAAATCATCCATTCCGGTATCATAAAAGACATCTACCTCAACACCTACTGCTCCCTGCTGAAACGCTTGAGCAAAACTGCTCATTGAATTTTGCTCCTCCGTGGCAGAATATATTCCCCTGGCACTCCAGACTTTATGGCAATTAGCAAATACCCCTGCATAATCTCTTTTGGCAAGCTGCTGATCCACATAGTTATTCAATGCCATAAACAGGATGGTCAGCATAAAAAAAACAGTATAAAAAATACGCAACATGCGAGAAGTGTATAAAAAAGCAAAGCGTTTCATGGAAATTTCTCTTTATAAAATTATTCACCCATAAACAGTGTGTAGGTTAAGGGGATACATCAAATATTCTTATGGTCCCGGAGAAAAGAGTATAGTCACTACCACTGTATCAGCGCCATCGTTTTTATTCTCAATTACAGATCGTAAGACCCAATACAAAGCTTTTCCATACCATCTTCATCTATTCTTCATTTTGCACTGTTACACTATCGCCCATAATAATTCACAGTGGATAACATCAATTCAAAAAGCAAGACAAAGCATGCAGCAGATGATTTTCAATATCATTTTGGGTAAACGGACAACAACAAGCAAACTCATTCTTTTCACGTCACTTTTTTTGGTGTTGTGTGGCAATATCACTTTTTTCCACCGGGTTCTGGACACCTATCCGCTATCTCGTGCAAACATTGGCTTTATATTCTCCCTGGGTGTGGGTCTTGCGTCCGTACTATTTTTCGTTATTAGCCTGCTGAGCTCACGCTACACCATTAAAGCCATCCTAATGGTTCTTTTGATACTATCCTCAATAACTGCCTATTTTATGGATAGCTATGGCACCGTTATTGATAGTCAAATGATCCAAAACATAGTGGAAACAAATGTGCAGGAGGCCTCTGACTTACTCAGTTGGAACTTACTGGCCTATCTGTTATTTCTCGGAGTACTCCCTGCTCTTATTGTCTACCGGGTTCCTCTTGGTCAAATACCACTGAAAAATGCGATGCTGTATAAAGTACGCGATTGCAGCATTTCTTTGTTGCTTATCTGTATCGTACTCTTTTCGTTTAACAAATATTACACTTCTTTTTTTAAGGAACACAAATCTCTGCGCTATTATACCAACCCCTCCTATTATCTCTATTCTTTTGGAAATTATATCGCGGAGAAGAGTAGTTACGACCAGACGCCGCCATCACCCATGGGTCTTGACGCTAAAGTCGTTGAAAAAAATGATGCTAATCGTAAAACCGAACTTGTTATCTTGGTTATTGGCGAATCTGTCCGAGCCGATCATCTTGCAATAAATGGCTATACAAGAGAAACAAACCCTTACTTACAACAAGAAGACATTATTACGTTCAGCGACATGCATTCCTGCGGAACTTCTACCGCATACTCGCTTCCCTGCATGTTTTCCAGGCTGAGTAAAAAAGAGTTTTCTTCAAAAAAGGGCCGAATGCATGAAAACATACTAGACGTACTCGCTCACACGGGATCCATCGATATTCTCTGGAGGGACAATAATTCAAACTCAAAAGGTGTCGCATTGCGGGTACCCTACGAAGATTTCTCCCTTCCATCAAAAAACCCGGTTTGCTCAGAAACGGAATGCCGTGACGAGGGAATGCTGGCCGGCCTTGATCACTATATCGAGAATCATAAAGGAAAAGATATTCTTATTGTACTCCATCAGATGGGAAATCATGGCCCAGCCTACTTTAAACGCTATCCAACAGCATTCGAAAAATTTCTGCCGGTCTGTAAAAGCAAGCAGTTAGAAGAATGTAGCAGGGAGGAAATCATTAACGCCTATGATAATGCCCTGCTCTATACCGACTATTTTCTGTCCAGAACCATCAATTTTTTAAAGGAATATGAAACCAGCCACAACACTGCCATGATCTATATCAGTGATCATGGTGAGAGCCTTGGGGAGAATGGATTATACCTCCATGGAATGCCCTATGCCGTAGCTCCCAAATCCCAGACACATATTGCATCCCTTTTGTGGCTTGGCGATTCCATGGTTGATGAAGTAGATGTTACGGCCCTTAAAATGGGCCAAAATCAACGTCTGAGCCATGACAACCTATTCGACTCCCTTTTAGGAATTTTTAAAGTGCAAACAGAAGTATACAACAAAGATTTGGATATTTTTTTCTCCCCTTCTTTTGAGGGCCACTTCGCCAATTACCACAATAGTAAAGAAAGCAAAGCAACCCTTGAGCAACCTGAGAAAAACAACAAACAAACAGCATCATATGCACTGGACAAACCACATTTCACCTTGTAAAACAGTCGTGCTTTTACACTTTTTCTTCATATACGGTTAACTTGATCCCATGGATACACTCAAAAAACTCTTTCTTTTCTACGCGTGCACAATACTTCTCTTCTTTATCGGAAGAGTTGGCCTTTTGCTTCTTTATTCCGAGCGAATCATTGGAACAGAATCACATTATTGGTTAACTTTTCTATATGGACTGCGAATCGACACCATCGTATCGTCCATATTTCTTATTTTTCCCGTAATATTGCTTACCCTCAGCCCGCCATCCCTCATTAAAAAAAGTACGCAGATTTTCAGTTGGTACGCTCTATTGGTGCTCTGTTTTCTCATTTATCTGGAGAGTGCAACATTCCCCTTTGTGGCAGAATATGATGTTCGCCCCAATTATCTTTTTGTTGAATATTTGATTTACCCCAAAGAAGTGCTTGGTATGATTTTGGCCGACTATAAAGTAATTCTTATTGGCACGATCATATTTATCTGCTGTTTTTCTTTTCTGTTCCACAAATTCTCCGGATTTAAAAATCTTGATGATGCTAGCCGCCATAATTACCGCAGCAGGTTGCTACTTTTGGTACCGTTGCTCCTGTTGCTCTTTATTGGAATCCGCTCTTCCTTTGGGCAACGACCGGCAAACCTCTCCGATGCCATGTTCTCTTCCAATAGACTGCTCAACGAGATCACCAAAAACTCCACCTACACGCTTATTCGCGCCCTCTACGCAAGCAAATATGAGGCAAAAAATATTCGTTCCTACGGAACAATGGAGCCTGAGGAAGCACTAACCCGTGTAAAAAACCGTCTTCATATAACCGGTGGAAGACAATATTCACCACTCTTGCGATTTGAACAGAGCCATTTTCCAAGAAAAAAACCTCACAATCTGGTTATATTCCTGCAGGAAAGCTTTGGTGCGCAGTTCGTTAAGGTTACCGGCGGCGCCGACGGACTTACCCCAAATTTCAATCGTCTCAGCAAGGAAGGAATCCTTTTTACCGATTTATATTCCAATGGGACACGAAGCGTTCGCGGTATTGCCGGGGTCGTTTCCGGTAACTTCTCAGTCCCCGGGCAGGGCATTGTAAAACGAAATAAATCCCAAAAAGATTATTTTACGCTCTCAGCTCTTTTTAAACCATACGGTTTCCAGACAATGTTCCTCTATGGCGGGGAAAGCCGTTTTGATAATATGAAGGGCTGGTTTTACGGTAATGGTTTTGATCGGGTAATTGATCAGGAGCAGTTTGAAAATCCATCATTTGTTGGTACCTGGGGTGTTTGCGATGAAGATCTGGTTGTCCGCGCCAATGAAGAATTCAAGAAGATGCATGGAAAAAATCAAAAGTTCGCGGCTGTTATGTTTTCACAGTCCAATCACAAGCCCTTTGAACTCCCCGAGGGAAAGATTGATTTTATTCAGGGAATAGAAAAGAGAAGTGTTCAAAATGGTATCAAATATGCCGACTACGCCATTGGCAAATTTATAGAACTTGCAAAAAAAGAAGCATATTTTGAGGATACTGTCTTTGTTATCCTCGCTGATCATAATATCAGGGTCTATGGTGATGACATGGTACCGGTAAATATGTTCCATATCCCAGGGCTTATTTTAGGAGGTGGCGTCACACCAAAGCGCTATTCAGAAATTGCTACACAACCAGATGTACTGGCAACCGCCCTTGATCTGGTCGGCCTTAATCTAGAATACCCAATTATGGGACATTCAATTTTTAGTGACCAAAAGCAGGATTTGGCATTACTGCAATTTCATGATTCCTATGCGTTGCGGATTGGTGATAAGGTGGCTGTTATCAAGCCAGATGAAGAAACACAAACATTTCAGTATGCATATGGGCATCTGCAACCGGCTGAGGAAGATATCGAACTGGAAAAGGATGCGCTTGCCTTTGTCGTTTGCCTTGATTACCTCTATAATAACAAACTCTATAAAGGCCAATTTGAAAAAACTCCATTTGCCTCGGTTACTTCGTCGCTCTCAAAATGAAATTGTTCTTTTATTATTTTCTCACCTCATCGCCAGGAGGAGAGAACCGGCTATTATCCACATGGTGACGCAGACAAAACCGTCCAGAAAACGCCATGCAAAAGGTTTACGAAACAGGGGTGCCAGTAGCCCCGCACCCATACTTAACGAAAAAAACCAGAGTACTGAGGCACTGATCGCTCCAACAGCAAACAGGTAGCGATCTGAAACCGCCAGATGGCTGCTGACACTTCCCACCAGCAGAACCGTGTCGAGATAGACATGGGGATTGAGTAGCGTTATTGCCAAGGTGGTAAGCAGCAACTTCCGCCGGGTCAGAATCTGCGACTTTTCAGTTTGCAGACTGTTCTTGTGAAAGGCCGAACGTAGCGCCCGATATCCATACCAGAACAAAAACCCAGCTCCACTAAGCGTTGCAAGTTGAGAGAATTGCGGATGACTGGCAACGATCACGCCAACACCACTGATTCCAACGACCATCAATACTCCATCGCATACGCTGCAGACGACTGCAGTCTGAAACGGATAGTTTTTCCTGATTCCCTGAGAAAGAACAAAAGCATTCTGGGCCCCAATGGCTATGATCAGCCCGGCACTCAATGCAAATCCGTGAAAAAAAGCGATCATCTATTCCTCCAGATTGATGTTTTCCTGAAATGGTGGAGCAAATTTTTCAGCAAACTATGCCACCAAGCTGAAAAAGTAAAATTAATCTTTTTCTTGTGTTATTAACTGAGGCGCTGGTCAACGGTGCCAACGATTATTTGAAGTTGAATAGAAACAATAGATGTTCCTAAGCCTTTTCTAAATTTGTACGGTACCACAACACTATTGACATAACCTGCAGATAGAGTACAATATACGCGCTTTCTTTGGCATTCATTGCATGTTTACAAGCACAAAAAAACGCTATCTACTCCCTGACCATAGCGTACATTACACAGTTGATAGAAGTTTTATTTTTCAGTAAATGGCTCTACAACCAAAACCATGGAGGTATCGTATGAAATTTTCACTGTTGCAACTTCCCTTTTTTATTCTGTTTGGTCTGTTTTTTACAGGGTGCTCCTTAACGTACAATCTCAATCCACCGGTTTCTTCCGAAGTCCACTATGACAAGGGTGCCGACAAAAAGTTAAGCCTTCAAATTGTCGACGCCAGACAAGACCAAACCTTTATCAAAGGGATCACAAATTTAGAAGCTGTAACATTGAACATCGGGAATGTTAGCGATCCTATCGCCTGGCTTGCCCAATCACTACAGAACGAATTTAAGGCAAGAGGGATTGCAGCAGAAGTATATTCAGGGGATACGACAAAAAAATCTCCCGATTATACCTTGACCGTCGACAAGTACCAAATTTTAAGCTCCCGCACTTCCGGTTTCCACCCATTTGTGGCTTACCACTCCTTTGCCGGGAAAATCCAGGCAGCATCTGATCAAGGGAAAATAATGGCCTACTTCTTTTACGGAAAGGTTCCTGTGATGTCTATGGATGAAGTTCAAGCCCCCTGTTTCGATATGCCGACATCCATTCTGATTAAAGAAATTGCTGCCAAAATAAACAGGCTCGCATTCCACCAAAGCATGAATGAACAAAAAATTGCGGCATTAGCAGCTCTTATAGACGAAAAAATCAAAAATGCAGCACCAGATGCGTACTTGTCCATCATTGACCTTGGTGGATCGAACAATCCAAAGGCCCTTGAATATCTTATGCAACTTGCCGATAATGACGATAGCCTTATCCGGGCGTCAGCCCTTTCCGCCATCGGCATGATTGGCGACAAAAATGCTCTTCCCTTTCTCAAAAAGAAATTTTCTCAGTACACAGATATTGAACAGGTTATGGCACTTAAATCCATTGGCGATATTGGCACACCAGAAGCAATTGAATTTGTAAAAAACGCTCAGCAGCATACACAATATAGTAATGAGCTGGGTTTTAAATTTGCAACTGATCTCTATTTGCAAGCGCTTAGTAAGTAGCAACGAAACAAGGATTTGAAATAGATAAAATGCAGTAATGGACCTGGTATTCAAACGAGAATACCGGGTTCGTTTTTTGCAAATTCTAAGGTTTGTTTCGATTAAGCCACCTCTACTTCTCGTACGAAACCCCTCGAAAAAGAAAGGTCTGCTTCTTCTTAGGCTCGGGAGTTTCCTCCACTTCAACGACTTCTTCCTTCTGTTGCACCTGCTGCTGGGGTGCCTGCTTTTGAATGGCCGTCCATAGTTCCGGTAAAAGGACCTTATGCTGCAAATGGATGGATTGGGAGTTGGCATCCGGCGAACAGAAGGTCACCAATAGATACGCTTTATTTATCGGTCTGCTGACAACCAGCATTTCCTCATAACTGAGTTCCATCCCCTGAAAACCGCCATCACCCTCTCCAAGAAGAAAAAATCTTCGAATATGCCCCGCATAGGTGGCTAATTTTTCAATTCGAAATACAGTTGGCAGATCAGAAAATACAACCCCTATATCCCGATGATGGATAAAAGAACCAAAAACCAACTCATCTTCCTTTATTTCCGCTAATAATGTTTTCATGGTACGTATCTCAAATTTTGGCCTGCAGGACTGGTAAAAACTTATCAAGCAGCATTTTCTGCAGACATGTTTCATCCGCCTCAAGTCCAAGCAATAGAGTAGGGCTCGCAATAATAAGGAGTTTTCGTCCCCTCCCCCGTTGCATGGCCACATACCGCGTATGAGCCATACTGAATAACTTCCCGGCTTGCTCCATTCTGCTTACAATAAAGGGTACGGAATTGACCAAAAACGGTCTCTGTTTCTTGGAATAAAGAATATCTCCTCCCCGAGATAACACGACCGCTTCTCGAATCCCTTGGAATTTTTTGATGATACTCACTACGCTACTTAGCGTTTTTGTTGGTTCTACGGTGGCCATGTTATGCTCCTGTCTCTTGTTCCCAATCCAAGCACCACAATATAAAGCGGTGACTTTTTCATATAGCTCCACTCCACCTCCAGGAACAGCAAAGAGCATGCCAAAAACAAAACCACATAGTGTGGTGCCAAAAACCGCTAAATAATTACATAGTTCATAACGATTATGGGTAAAACAATAAAAACGACTAGGATTCTTCTACCAAAGCAATTTTACATTTCCGTTAAACTTCCGCACAAAAATGTTTAAATCATCTTTTCAAAAAATTTCCTTCATCGAAGATGACTTTTACTCTTTGCGCCAATACGCGTAATGCAAGGGCATGAATGTTGCGCAAGGATGACAGGAATTTGTTTTATGTTCTGCAAAGATAGGTTCCAAGCACCCCATCTTCTATTCGTTTCTCCATTATCTCAAAACCAGCCCGCTTTAAAAGACCATCCAGGATCCAGTCGTAAGTGGAAAATTCCATTGCAAAATGATCTTCCAAATCCTGCCTAAGCGCACTTCCTCCCTTCTTCGAAAGCTTCTCAATTAACTGGGTAATATTTCGGGTTACGTTCTGCTCTTCAACTATAATATCATGGAGATACAGCTTGCCACCAACCTTAAGCATTTTCCGCATCCGGTTCAGGGCTATCCCCTTCCAGAAATCGGGCAAGTGGTGAAACGCAAAGGTGCTAACGATTTGATCCACACTTTTTTCCGGTTGTGCAAAACTCAAGAAACCATGGTGATGAAATGAAATACCGGTAACACCAACTTTGGCTGCTTTACGCTTGGCATATTGCAGCATGGCAAGGGATACATCAACTGCCAAAACAGTAAGCTCACGTTTTGCCGCACAAATGGCAAGGCTTCCCGTTCCAGCACCAAAATCAACCAACACATCTCCCTTTTTCACTCCCAGGGTGTCTAGGATTGCATTATTTTCTTGATCAATATTTCTAAATTCGGAATGTCTGGCATCGTAGCGTTCGACCTCTTCCAGCTTTGCATAATCTTTCCCGACCTGTTCCATTTCATTATACAACCAACCTTTCATAACCACCGTTTCTCCCTTTCTTAATACATTGTCATTTTGTCGCTTCGACCTCAAGACGAACCATGGGGACACAAATTATCCCTTTATTGTTTCCTGAATGCTGCTCCATATATCGACGAACAAGTGTAGTAATAAATGTTTCTTGCAGTGATGACGGGATACGTTCCATATAGGGCAACCAGGTTGTTCGTAACCAACCAGCAAACCCTGCCATATCGGGATACAGCATATCTTTTGGGATAAGCTCTACCCGAATTGGGCTAAGATCTGCCTCTTGCAATAAATTTTTATAGCAATCAGCACCATAAAACCCATACGGAAAAGTAAAATTTTGAAAATAGGGTGTCCACTTCTTCTCCTGAATAAGTGTCTTGAAAAGTGACAAAACAGTCTCTGCATTGCCCTCTCCCCCCATCTGGATCAGAACTCTTCCCCCGTCTTTTAACCCCTGATGTATCCCGGCAAGCACCGGTCTATGATCCTTAACCCAATGCAAAGCGGCATTGGAAAAAACAATATCAAACCGTTCTTTATAGGAAAGACATCTCGCATCACCATGGTCAAATGACACATTATCAAAACGTCCTGCGTGACGTGCACTGGCCAGCGACAGCATTGCCTTTGAGCTATCCACCCCAACCACATGTCCTTGTGGAAGTAAGGCAGCTATCTCAGCGGTTATTTTGCCATCACCACAACCAATATCCAAAACTGTTTCATTGCCTTGTAGATCTAGCTTCCCAAGAAGTTCCCTCGCCCACTTATGCTGGGCCGTTGAATGCTTGGCATACTCCTCTGCGTCCCATCTATAGTTTTTTGTATCACCCATCACTAATCTCCTGCATGGCCATTAACAAGAATTCCATTGGTTCCATTTTTTTATCAATACCAATTTACCTTCCCAAAATCTCATAGTACTATCAAAAGATCTTCATCAGCTTTTCTGATGACACTGAAGGAAACCATATGGAACTCTATCAACTTCATTCGTTTGTGACCATTGCCCGAGAGCAACATCTTACCCGAGCCGCAGAAAAGCTACATGCCAGCCAACCTGCTGTGAGTGCACATATTAAAGCCCTGGAAAACGAACTTTCTTTGCAGCTTTTTATTCGAACGTCCAAGGGGATGCAGCTCACCACCCACGGTAAAGCACTCTATAAACAGGCTGAAACAATTCTCCAACAGACAAAAGTCTTCTTGCAACTGGGCGAAAGATTAACAAGCAAACCCACCGGAAAGGTCCGCATTGGCCTGAACCGAAATGCTGATTTTTTAAAAATAAAGCCCCTCTACCAACAAATACGAGACAATTATCCCGATTTGGAACTTATTCTCCAGCAATCGGTTTCCGCTAACATCATAAAAGCAATAGTGGAGGGAGAACTGGACTGCGGATTTGTACTGGGAAAAAGCGATGAGCAGAAAATTACCTTTACTGAGCTTGCCCGTTTTCCACTGCGAGTGGTTGGCCCTGTTAGCATGCAGGAAAAGATTGAGCAAGCTGACCGGGAAACACTGGCAACATTACCATGGATTGGAGTGCCGGAGGGTAGCCCATATCATCGTATAATGATACGTCATTTCCATGAAAGGGGATTCTACCCACCCATAAAGGTGATCGCAGATAAGCAATCAACCATTACCAGTATGATTGAATCTGGTGCAGGACTCAGTTTTATGTTGGAAGAAGAGGCCCTTTTGGCTAAACGTCGTGGTCAAATTGTTCTTTCCAAAAAAGAACGCTTTGCAATCGGCCTATTTTTCATACACAAGAGTAAAGACATGAACAGCCCACAAGTTGAGGCTGTAAAACAAACGGTGAGTACAATCTGGGCTCAAGAAGAGTGAAGCGTTTCGTCCTGTTGACCGTCATACGCAAGACCTCGCAAATAGTTTCGTACCAATGAGCCCACCAGTACCTCCACCGTTTCCGATTTTACCACATCAAGTTTTCCACCCATGGCAAGCGAACAGACCCCATGCAAACTTGCCCAGAGAACACGGGCGGCACGGTCAGCTCGCTCTCTGTTTCCCGCCACCAATGGCATAAGCATTTCACTCACCAATACAAAAAGTCCATCAACTTTTTTTTGATACCAATCCGGTATACTATTTCCCGGAGCAAGCTTATGGTCAACCAACATAAGCCAAAGATGATAATGCCGGTGACAAAACGTTGTATAGGTTTTGGCCAATTGACTCACCGCCAACACGGGATTTTCAATATCCTTCACATCTTTTTGCAGTTTTTTCTTTAATTGGTCCAAACTGGCCCCATTAATACGAAGAATAATCGCATCCAGATTATCGAAAACGTTGTAAATGGTACCATGGGCACAGCCTATTTGTTTCGCAATCCTCCTGGTGCTAAGGGCCACTGCCCCTTCAGCCGCAATGGTCTTGGTGGCGATATGGAGAATTTGTATCTTAAGTTCTTCGTAATCGACCTTCTGTTTTCGCCCCATTTCATCTCCCCTCAAGACATCTACTACACATATCTATCTATAATAATAGAACTTTAACAATAAAAATTCCCTTTATCTTCCTTATCCTACAAAAAAAATGAGAAAGATGCTATTTTTTTATTGAACAACGTTCACGAAAACTGTATATTATTTTTGAACATCGTTCATAATTAAACATTCATCTCGGCCAATCCTGTCCATGGGCAGTATTTTTCGCTACTTTGTTGAACGATGTTCATGTATGGGCCGGGCTGTTTACCCGTAAAAGGAGAATATGATGAAAACCTTACACCAGATAGGCACACAATTTCTTTTTGGCTGTCTCCTGTTTCTGGTTGGTGCGGAAACAAGCGTTGCAGCAGGTCTCCTCACCCCTACAAATGGCAGCGCACCACCACTTGAAATCAAAGCGCATAAGGTCAACGTGGTCATTGAAGATGGCTACGCCATAACCAGTGTTGAACAACTCTTCCACAACCCGCACTCTTCCGATTTAGAGGCCATTTATTCATTTCCGGTTCCGGAAAAGGCAGCAGTAAGTGAATTTACCATGTGGATTGATGGGAAACCGGTCCATGGTGAAGTACTGGAAAAGAAAAAAGCCAGGGAAGTCTATGAAACACAAAAAGCAGCAGGCAATGATGCGGGTATCACCGAAAAAGATAGCTATAAAACCTTTGATATAACAGTTTTTCCTGTACGAGCAGGTCAGGATACCAGAATCCGATTAAGCTATATTCAACCCACAAAAGTGGACAGTTCCATTGGACACTACGTGTATCCCCTTGAAGAAGGCGGAGTCGACGAGGCAAAACTTTCCTTTTGGACCGCTTCAACCAAGGTAACTTCAGATTTCAGTTTTGATGTATCCTTGCGCTCCGGGTATCCCATTGACGGGATACGCCTTCCCAATCATCCCGCAGCAGTTTTCAGTCAACAGGGTGATACATACCATATCCATCTGGGAAATACTCAGACAGTTACACAAGAGAGTCCTCAAAAGCAAAGTAATCCAACAAACGTAGAAAATACAGAAACGCAATCCATCACCTATCAAAGCGGTGGCACTGTTTTTTCCCTGGACAAAGATATTGTTCTCTATTACCGGCATGCTACAAATCTTCCGGGAGCTGTGGATCTTGTTACCCACAAGCCAGACGCTGCCGGACGGGGTACATTTATGCTCACCGTAACTCCTGCAATGGATTTACAACCCATCACCAATGGTCAGGACTGGACCTTTGTCCTGGATATTTCAGGCTCCATGCAGGGGAAATTCAACACCCTTGCAGAAGGTGTTCGCCAGGCGCTTGGAAAAATGCGCCCGGAAGATCGTTTTCGCATCATCCTGTTTAATAACGGAGCCCGGGAACTTACCAACGGATACACACTTGCCACCACTCAAAACATAACAGAGTATACGACAAAAGTTGAAACCATACAGGTCGGCGGGGGCACCAATGTGTATGATGGTCTGCAGATGGGACTGCGAAAACTGGACAGTGATCGTACCAGCGCAATTTTGCTGGTAACCGACGGAGTGGCCAATGTTGGGGTTACCAAGCAGAAAAAATTTCTCGAACTTATTAGAAAGTACGATGTTCGTCTGTTTACCTTTATAATGGGCAACAGTGCAAATCTTCCCCTGTTAAACGCCATCACCGAGGCATCTGGAGGTTTCTCCATGTCCATTTCCAATAGTGATGACATCGTGGGCGCCATCCTCCAGGCCAAATCAAAGGTCACCCATCAAGCCCTCCATGGGGCGAGCCTTTCGATCAAAGGAATAAAAACCCTTGATCTCACACCTGAAAAAATTGGCAGTCTCTATCGTGGTGAGCAGTTGATCCTTTTTGGACACTATTTCGGAGATGGAGAGGCAGAGGTGACGCTTAAAGGTAAAATTTCCGGGACAGAGAAACGATACCAGACCCGTTTTCCATTCCCCAAACAAACAGACAGCCATCCGGAACTTGAGCGACTTTGGGCTTACGCCACCATTGAAGAACTGAGTCAAAAGATGGAAGATTTCGGCGAAGATGCGGATATGAAAAATGGTATCACGGATCTTGGCATCGAATACGGACTGGTAACCGATTACACCTCCATGGTTGTTGTTAAAGATGAAATTTTTCAGCAACTTGGAATCGAACGTCGCAACAATGCACGCCTACATCGGGAGTATGGAGCACAAGAGCAACGGGCAAAGCAAAATGTAACAAGCAACCGGGTGGACAGTAAGCAGCCTATGTTTTCTGCCAATCGACCCACCACCAAAAGTTCTGGCGGCGGAGCGGGTGCTTTTGATGCTTTTGGGCTCTTACTCCTGCTCCCTCTACTTGTTGTATGGCGGATAAGTAAACCAAAATCAGGTAAAAAATAAATCCCTATCCTCTCCTCTAAGATGGGGAGGGGATCAACTTCTACTACTAAAAGGACATGCACAACAAAAACCATCACCAGCGGCCTTTGACAATTCCCTGGCGTACCATTACTTTCTTTTTTGTTACCGTTGCCCTCTTTTTCATACTACCCAATGGACCAACTTCTTTACTGTATGACAGGTACGCAATCAGTAGCGGCCAAGTGTGGAGGCTACTATGCGGTCATTTTGTCCATTGCGACCTTCCCCATTTGGGGTGGAATATTGCTGCTTTTGCTCTGCTTGGGACTTTACTCGAACAACAGATGGGAAAAAACATAATCCGGGTTATCCTCACCAGTTGTCTTGGAGTAAGCGCATGGCTCTGGTTTGCAAAAAGCGACCTGCTGCTCTATTGCGGCCTTTCGGGAATGCTCAATGGAATGTTGGCGGTACTACTCTGCACCATGTGGCGGGAGCAACAACATCCCCTTATAGCACTCACTGCCGTTGGGGCCATGGCAAAAATTGCATTTGAATCGTTTAGCGGCCAGGCGATCTTTACCCATTTAAGCTGGCAAAGCGTCCCCGGCGCCCACGGTGCAGGTTTTGTGAGTGGTCTTCTTTATTATTGTGTCACATTATGGAAAGCCGAGTTAGATAAACAGGCTACCCAACAGGGGAAAGAAAAAAGGCCAAATCGTCTTTTTCGCAGTTTTTTGCATACGCAATAACCCAGGAAGAGTATCTACCATACGCAACTATCCCCTGAAACTTTTCCCGACAAAATGCAGCATCCTCTATCCCCGAATAGTACACTATTCGGGGGATCAGCAAGCCATTGATAAAAGGAATCCGCACATCTTGACAATACTTAGCCGCTTCCCCATCGTCAGTAATCAGAAAGTCGCCCATTTTTGCGTGATACAACAGACAACTATCCCGTTCGCCATCCCCCAATTTACGTAACTTTTCAGGGATCTGAAGGGATTCTGGTTCAACAGATGGTACTACTGCAATTTCCTCCTTGTCCAGCATCTTCCGATAGGTGTTACTCCCGGGTTTTGCATTGCTCGTAATTTCGTCATAGACAGATTGTGACAACACAACATCATACATTGCTGTTACTAAACGATGCAAACCAACATGAAAAAGGATAATGGCAGATGATGCGTCAAGGAGCGCCCTTTTTTTATTCGCTGTTACCATCCGTCACACCACTCTCAAGCCTGCTCTCCCGCAGCGCTTTATTCCCAAAGGCATATACACCGGTCAACAAATAGAGAACTCCTCCAATAATGTAAATTGTACGAATGTCTACAAAGGAAGAAAGCCACGCAAAAAAGAGTCCTGCAAACATAAACATGGCACTACGCAACATTTCCCGGGTCGCATACACCCTTCCCAGTTGCTCTATAGCAACGCTACTCTGGAGCAGAGAATCCTGTGCCACATCACGAATAGCAAAAAAAGGACCAAAAACAAAAGCCCACATCACCGCCATCCATACCGTTGCACTTTCTGCATACAAAAGTGTTAGAACTCCTGCAATCCAGGCATTTACCACAATGACCTTTCCCGGATAACTGGCCAAAGGTTTACTGATAAACATTGCACCAATGGAGCCCACAATCATTCCGGAAAAATAAGCGGTCGCCTGATATCCCCACTCCACAGCATTTCCCTTGAGCGCCTCTACAGTAAATGCCAGCATCAATGCCCCGGTCCAGATACCGTGGGGAAGATGCTCAACGGTCTCCATTATGGTCAGTGGTCTTGCAAGAGCATGCTCCCGGAGGTAGCGCCAGCCAATCACCCAACTTCGTACCGCTGATTCCTGGCTCCTCTTATCCACATGCGCTACCGGCTGCGCGGGAAGCACAATACATATTGCCATTCCTATTGCCAGCACAAAGAGAGCTAACACACCAAAAGTAATTTGAAGCAAAGAAAACGAGAGAATAAGCCAGCCTCCCGCCGTATAGGAAATTCCCATCATTATCTGATTGGAAGCAAGGATAAAGCTATTGGCTTTGACCAGATAGCCCTGATCAACCAGGACAGGAATCAGGGCAGTACGAGCAGGACGATGAAAGGCATCTGCCGCAGCAAGTCCTGCCAACAGGAAAAATATTGTTACCACAGAAAGTGTCCCCGCCCGGAAAAGATACAAAAGAGTAACAATTGCCAGCAGTGACTGAAAAACACCCATACTGATAAGTATACTTTTGCGGGAAAAGCGATCAACCACCACTCCGGCCACAGGTCCCAGGAAAAAGAGGGGCAGCATCCTCGCCACCATCACCCCAGCCGCCTGGAAGGTGGAACTTGTCTCCATATAGACTGAAACAAGAACGGTGATGGCAAAAAGTTCAATGGCCAGTGTCGTCGTCACATTCACAAGCCACAGAGAGAGAAAAGAGTTACTGCTGATTTTCACGTTGTGCTACCCACTATTTATTCGCACGTTACAGGAGGTCAACACAGGCGACCGGGTAGATCACAAAGAAACTGTAAAGCCTAGGTTTCTCCTTGCTCCACTTACGCCTTTTTAATAAGCCCAACCGCAAATAGCAACAAAACGGCACCAACGGTTGATGTAATGATTGCACCAATAATACCACTGGCAGAGATACCAAGATAGGAAAAGACGAACCCTCCAATAACAGCACCGAGAATGCCAACAACAATATTTCCAAGCAGACCAAAGCCCCTTCGTTTCATCAAATTTCCTGCCAGCCAGCCTGCTATGGCACCAATGGCCAAAAAAATGACTATACCCGTTATATCCATATATTCACCCAATACTTACCCATCGAACATGGTGGGCCCATCACTTTATCTTAAGAAAACCAAGCAGCGCACAAATGCCACCACCGACCAAGCCTCCCCAAGCTTTTAGTGGCACTTCCCCACTGATCGCTCTACTAATCTGAGAACTTGCGGAGTCATAGATGTTGTATCCCCACACAATCAATGCGACCCCAACCACTAACAGGACAATTCCAATAAATTTATTTGCCATAACAACACCACGCGCCCCTATACAGAAATCTTCGTTAGATCATCAACCATTTTCGTCACCTTCCACTGCTGTTCTTCATGGTCAAAATCAGCTATTTTTTCAATATCCATTTTCAGATAGCGCCCTTTCCCTTCAACGGCCACCGTGCCATCGGCAAGCAAAACCTCTCCACTCCCCTCAAAAAAACGTTTATCCTCCTTCGTTATACGAGCAAGCACCTTCACAGGACTATCAAGAGGAATTGGTTTTCTAAGCCGCATGGAAAAATCGATGGTAACTCCCCATATGGTATCACTGGTTGTAATCATAATGGCTCGTCCGATGGTCTCATCAAGGATTGTTGCAGCTATTCCTCCATGCAGACGTCCTGGATAGCCCTGATGTTCTTCCATCGGGTCAAAAACAGACAATAACTCCCCTGTTTCCAGTTCAAAAAATTTACTTTTCAGACCACTTTTGTTCTCCAGCCCACACACAAAACACATCTTCGAGTTGGGCTGTTTTTTACTTACATTAATCTCTTTCATATCCATACCCTATAGCTTTTGCAGACCTTATTCGTCCACCTTTCTGTCTTCTTTTTCAATCTCTTTAATCTTGTATTGCAGCTCCTCAATGACAGCGCCATCATCCTGCCTGTGTAAAAGGTCCAATAATGTTTTGTAATCCGCCAGTAACCCACCTTTATCCACATACAAGGCTTCTTCAAGACGAATCACCCTTTCCATTGTTTGGCGGCAATTTTCCATATCACCTTGCGCCTTATACACTGTATAGAGTTGTTTTAAATGGTGTACAAGATAAATAGAATCCTCACCGGAAAGTTCTTCTTCAACAAGCAATGCCTGGAGCAAATAGTCCTTTGCCCGTAAATAGTTCTTCTGCTGTTGGGCGAGCTTGGCCATCCCCGTTAAACAGGAGAGCAACCCCTCCATATCCCAAATGGACATACTTTTTATTTGAGCAGACCAGTTGTGCACCGCATTTTCTTCTCCCAAAGGATTTTTTTCGTATATGGCAAAACAGTGTTCAAATAGTTTCTCCGCCTCAGCCCCATTCGCATTAATTGTTACTAAGTAGCTCCCGTAATCGGCAAGTAAATAGGCATGGGCTGAGCTCCCAGGGCCATACTTTGCACTCACGATCTCAATTGCTCTGGAAAAATATGAACGTCCCACTTCCGGCAAAGTTGTAAACAGATCAATCTGCTCACCATACAACATATTTGCAATCAGATATACACCATCGTCTTTTTCTTCCACACCCTTGAAAAAATCAAAGTACCTACTCAGTACTTCCTCTATTTTATTAGTGTTTTGATCTCTTGCAGACAAGTCAAGAAGCCGTGAAAAAGTATGTGTTATTTCATCAGCACTATCTTGATTATCCAACTGCAAAGCAAGAATCCGTAAATAGACACCTTCCACTTCCGACCAATTTTCCTGTGCAGTCAAAACCCACGCCAAATTATCAAGGGCCCAAAGTTGCCGCAACCCTCGGCCTTGATACAGGGCCTCTCCCACCGCAACAGCTTCCCGTGCATAGTGTTCCGCATCCGCATAATTTTTAAGATATATGGAAACAGAAACAAGATCATTGAAACAACGATAGCTTCTTGGATCTATCTTCCCAAATGTACCCTTTGTAAACTCCAGAGCCTCCAAAATGCTTCCTTGTGCGTCCATATACTTTTGCGCTTTTTGTTGCTGATAATAACGAGAATGCATCTTTTTCCATGTTTTCTCATCGGATGGCATAAAAGCGTTCAAAATCATTACCAGCCCAACACCAATACAAAAAGTGGGCACAAACGTCTTCCAAAAGGCCCTTAAGGATTTTCTTTTGACCCCGAATTTCCCTTTGGCGACCATCTCTTCGCGTTCGTCAAGATCAAGGTGCCCATAATTTTGTTTTTTGCAAAAGTCCCTATCTACCCCATTAAGTGTTGATAGTTTCTCAATCCCTGCTAACAGGTGCTTATGGGACTCTGCTGAATGGGCTTTCACAAAACTGTCTGCCACAAACTCTGCTCGCAAACGAAGTCGCTTAAACACACTTGCCGCCACAAAAATTCCCGCAAGCATCACCAGAGAACTGATTAACGAGGAGGGAAAAAGTTGCGCCTGATCAACAATTTGATATACGAGGTATAACACCACAAAAGCATGTGCTGATCTACTAATCGCTGGTAGATAAACACTATCTTTTAAATGGCCAAGTTCATGGAGGATCACGCCTTGCAACTCTGCCACAGAAAGATGCTCCAGCAACTCAACCCCCACAATAATTTTATTATCAGGATATACTGCAAAAGCGTTTCGCACCCCTTTGGCAACACATTGAATTGGGATCTCAGCAAGAGACGGTACATCAGCAACCATTGCATTAAACTTTTGCTGCCAAGGAGGGCTTAAGCTCTCTTTTGCAATTGCCAAGCGGAACAAACGAATCCCAGGGCCAAAAATAAACTTTGTGGATACAAAATACAGGAGAAGGACACATACAATCGCCCCCACATATATGATATGAGTCCTTGCATCCAGAAGTGGCATGGAAAAGAGAATAAAAGGGACAAAAAAAGGAGAATACATTGCATTGATTTGCCAATGGTTGGCTCGCAGGTAGGCTTTCACTCCTAAAGGAGAAGTGGATTTCTTTCTGTGCCTAAACCAACTCCCCAACACTAACAGCAGCAAAATAACCTGCAGAAGAAAAAACTCCAGTATTGGAGCAAGGATCACAAAATGTTCTTTTACAGTAACTTTGGCAAGGGGGGAAAGGATATAAACAGAGGCAATAAGATAAGCAACACCCGCCACCTGTTGAATACCAACAACCTTTTTTGACCACCAGGACACACGCTCTTCCGGCGCCTGCGGATTGTCCACCTCTACTCTATTGAATCCTCTGGACAACAGGGCAGAAAGAAGCAAAAAGAAAACAGAAATCCCAAAAAAAGTAAGTGCGCTAAATCGTAATAGGACCAAGTCTGGAACAACAAAGAGGCTAAGCGGTGGAAAAGCCTCAACAGTCCATCCATGGAATATAATGGTGTTATTCATAGTGAATCATATTTTCTACAGTCAGCGATTCTCCCCTACAATCATTTGCATAAGCGTAAATGGTATGGTAGTTAGCAAGACGATGGAAAGAAAAATTCCATTTACTTAGAGACAAACTACCCGACTTACCTTAATCGACAATTCCATTTATTCAAGCGTGTTGGGTGGGAATAAAGGAAGTACAATATGAGTTTAGAAAGTTATATCCCTTTTGTTTTGGCCACTCTGTTGATTCTTATCATTCCAGGGCCAACAATTATTCTCGTAATCAGTCAGGCAATGGCGAACGGCCCCAAATCTGTTCTCCCCCTTGTGGTGGGAGTTGTGCTGGGGGATTTCACTGCCATGACGCTATCACTTCTGGGCTTAGGGGCAATCTTATCCACCTCTGCATTTTTATTTAGCATTTTTAAATGGATTGGAGCGCTGTATCTCTTTTATATCGGTATCAAATTATGGATATCCCCTCCCCAGGCAAAGGCTGTACGTAACAACATACAAAATCCAGCACCACTCCAGCTATTAAGACGCTCTTATATTGTTACAGCTTTAAATCCCAAAGGCATCGCATTTTTTGTGGCCTTTCTCCCCCAATTTATCAATCCAGCGGAAGCGGTACTCCCCCAACTCGGTCTGCTTGGTGGAACATTTTTACTCCTTGCTCTTCTCAATGCCACAGTATATGCCCTTTTTGCAGGCCAGCTCAGCAAATTTATTCAACAAGAGAAGGTCCGAAAGTGGTTTAACCGATGCGGCGGAGGAGCTTTAATTGGTGCAGGTATTGTTACTGCAGGCCTTCACCAAACCTCATAACTCTATCTACTACACATCCAAAAATGTCAAAAATTCCAAACCGGGAAGAAGCCTACCAGTTACTTCTCCAATACAACACGTCAGAAAGTCTTATCAAACACGCCCTTTCCGTGGAAGCGGTAATGCGATTTTATGCTAAAAAGCAAAACGCGGATGAAGAAATGTGGTCCATTGTGGGGCTTGTCCACGATATTGACTACGAACAGTTCCCCGATCAGCACTGCATTAAGGCAAAAGAAATTTTGCAAGAGCAGGACTGGCCGGAAGAGTATATCCGTGCAGTAATGAGTCACGGCTACCAGATTTGTACTGACATCGAGCCAAAGACTGCGATGGAAAAGACCCTCTACGCCATTGATGAACTCACTGGCCTAGTGACCAGCACGGCATTGGTAAGGCCATCCAAAAGCGTGCTGGATCTCAAGCCAAAATCGGTAAAGAAAAAATGGAAGGATAAACGTTTCGCCGCAGGAGTCGATCGATCCATCATTGAAAGAGGGGCAACAATGCTCAATGTCCAGGTGGCCGATTTAATTATCGATACAATTTCGGGAATGCAGGAAGCGGCAGAGCAAATCGGCCTTAAAGGGAATCTTTAGACCAAATATCTTTTATCTTCCTGATAAAATTTCCAAAAAATGAATTATTTACAGAGCTTGCCCTAAGCTGTTCTCGCTCAAGTAAAAAATCCAGGGTTTTCTGTACCCCTACCCTATCGGGCCAGGATACTTCATTTACTGATGTTCCAAGAGACCATATCGAAAATATTTCCTCATCATTACGACCATCCCCGACAAAGCCACAGGACTGCAGGACATTGGTAAGTGTCTTTAAGGAATAATAGTAGGTGTGAAAAGCATTAAAGACCATGAGCGGTTCCGGACTCCACTCCTTAGCATTAAAAACACCGGGAACCTCAATAAATATCTTTCCCTTTTCACTGAGAAGCTGCTTCAGCGATTGAGCATCATTGAGCGGGTCCAGAAAATGTTCAAAAACATGCCGTAAGATAACAACATCAAACTTTTCCTTGTGATCAAGTGCCGCCTTGAGCCCACCTGCTCGGAGATCAAGCCCTGTAAATTCCTTGCCGAGTTGCAAAATTCTCTCATCGTAATCATAGCCGACAAGAGTAGCACCTGTCCCCTTCAATGCATGCAGGCCCGCGCCATAACTGCAACCGATCTCAACAACATTTAAACCTGTAAGATTCAAACGAGAAGTGATGACATCGACAAATTTCTCAGCCCTTGTGACACTTAATTGAAATCTTTCTTTTGTTACCTCAAAGCTTCCCGTCTGTAATGGCCAGAAGTATTTCTGGTAAATATCTATATATGTGGTGTTCTCCCACCGGGGATTGAGACGTATAAGACCACAATTTTGACAGAGCACAGCAGATACCGGCAGCCCCCAACGATCTATGGTTGCCAGGAGTAAATCATCACCACTTGAACCACATAAACAGGAGTTTTGAACAAAATCTGCTCCCTTTGAAGCCTCAAGAATCGCTTCACGCGCCTTAAGTCGTTCCCCAGTAATATACTGATGGGCCTTTCCCCTTCTCGTATATCTCTGTCCCAATACACATGTCTTTTGAATATTTTCTTTCTGACTCATATTATAGCTGTCTCTGCCATCGTTGATGATATGTATCGTTAATTACAGTGAATAACTTTTCATGAAACTTAACCAAATCCAACTCTTTCACTGCAGTCTCTCGAGCATTTGCACCTATTTCCTTCCGCAATGCCTTGTCTTTTAAAAGTGTAAGAATTGCCCGGTTCAATTCCTCCTGTTTAAGACTGGTCACAAAAAGAAGATTCTTCTTATGTTGAAAAGGATATCCTTCAGCATTGGCCCCCTCTCTATTGGCAATAACAGCTTTACCCATGGCCATTGCCTGTAAAAGAACTGTGGTTGCACCGGAATAGGAATTCGGAACAACCGGCAAGGCCAGCACTCTTCCCCTGGCAATATGTCGGCGTATCTGCCTCATGTTAACATCTGTTAGAATTTCAACATTTTGAGGAACATTCCGAAATGAATCGGCAGTATTCTTGGTGGTAATAATTCTAAAAGACACATTTTTATGCATTCTTGCAGAGTTTAAGAGAAGCTCAAAATCTCTATGTACATCCGCACCAATACTTAACACATCAACATCTTCGTCCACTACAAGAGGCCTAAAGTATTTGCTATCTACTCCCGCCGCCATGAACACTGTATTTCCCTGAATACCAAATTCATTATTCAAGAGTTGTTCCTCAACCTTGCTGACGCAAACAATACACTCTATCCCTTTTAGAGAGCGTATGACTAGTCGATGTAACCATGGTCGATACTGTTGCATTATCTTGAGTTTTTCGGGAAGCCCCATGGGAATAAAAACAGTTGGACGCCTGGGCAGCAGGAAGCAAATTTGCCAATAAATTAGAGCCAACATTATCCTCTCTGAAAAAACAAACCAGAGGGGGCTCTTATAGAGATCCCGCCATACCGGAAAAACCCACTCAATCTCTCCATAAAAACGGAAGAGTTTTCCGAAGACAGTACGGTGCATCCATTGAATTAAACGTTCAAATTTATTATATGGAAGACACCGGAGGTTATGGACGAAAGGAATTCCGTTCTTCTGAAAAAAATCCAGACCATAGAAAAGGTAACGTTCCGGACACTCATCCCTACCACTCATGATCTCGTCACGTGCGGAAATTCGTGGTGCACTTGGTGGAAACAGAAAGACTAGTTCTCCTTTTGCCATCATAATTTTTCTATATTGAAAAAAATTGCATTTCCCCGAAATACCTATGCTCTACATAGTTTCAACACAAATTTGATCGTTATATTGCAAGCATCATTATAGGTATGACACTTGACGAAAAAACCAATTGGGTTTGAAAACAAATTGGTAATTAAAAAGCAACTTTTAGATTCCTAAGAGATAATACAGTCTTAAAGTTGACAGCTGAAGAGTCTGCTATACACTGAGCTCTTTTGCAACAGATCCGTATGGGAGCCGATAGACTCGATTCTTCCTTGATCAAGAACAACTATTTTATCAGCGTGACGAATAGTTGATAGACGATGGGCGATAATAATAGCTGTTACACCTTTAATGGCATCGTTGATGGCCGCTTGCACTTCTTGCTCCGACTCCGTATCCAGAGCGCTGGTTGCTTCATCAAGAATCAATATCTCCGGATGAGCATAAATGGCCCGAGCAATGGCAATCCGTTGTCGCTGCCCACCAGATATCCGCACCCCTCGATCCCCCACTTCAGTATCAAAACCATTTGGGAGACTATCAATAAAATCTTGTAAATGAGCGATTCGACATGCACGATCTAAATCATCATCATTCGCGTCTCTGCCCAAAACAATATTGCTCCTGATGGAGCTGTTGAACAACAGACACTCCTGAGAGACCACTCCGAAGAGATTTCGATAAGCGGTCTGATTATATTCCCTGATATCATGCCCATCGAAAATCAACTGCCCTTCCAGAGGATCATAAAGTCTCAAAATCAAGTCAATAAGCGTCGATTTCCCTCCCCCGCTAACTCCTACGACTCCAACGATTTCACCTCGTTTGATTTCGAGTTGGATAGTTTTTAAAATATTTGTTTCTTCATAACCAAAGGATACCTGTTGAAGTGATAAAGAATCCTGAAAATGCTTGGGCAACAGGTGGCCATCGGCTAGCTCATTTTTTGTGTTAACAATAGCAGAAAGGCGCGAAAAGCCCCCATATATTGAATACATACTCAAAAAATGCCTAGCGAGAGCGGAAAAAGGAACAACGAGTTGGGTTGCCATGTAGAAAAACATGGCCATACCGGCCGTAGTCATCAGCCCTTGAACAATAGCCTGATAGGAGATGTAGAGAATGGCAACGGTTATGAACCCATCAGTTAAAAAGCGGATGGGATTTTCTATATACCGCGTCAAAGCATATCGGAAATGTTTATGCCTGACATCAGCCGCATTCTTCCTTATTTTTGCAGCATCAAACTCCTCAGCAGAAAAGGATTTTATTACCCGGATGTTTTGAAAAGTCTCCTGTAAACTGGATGTCAGTGAAGCCAAGACGTCGTAGGCATTCTTGGTATATCGGTTCAACTTATTCCCTAAAAGATGCGTTACTGCTACATGCAGAGAGCCTACTAGCAAAAGTTGGACCGTTAACGTGACATCGGTGCGCAACATTATCAGTCCATAGACCAACAGTTGAATAAAAGAGTTCACAACTCCACTAAAAACCGTTTCTATGGCCAAGGCTGTTTTGGGTAAATCTGTGGTAAACCTACTGATCAGTTCACCGGTTTTCTGTCGTAAAAAAAAACCTAAATGAAGACCAAGAAGGTGTTTGTGAAAAAAAACAATCATATCTTGCTGAATTCGCAAGCGAATAGACATGGACCAGGTGGTCACTAATCCGCCGACCAGAACAATCAATGCCGTTAAAATGAAATAGAGCATTCCCGAGAGGAAAAAAGCGGATGCCATATCATCTTTTTGTCCAGCAACCACCTGCTGTAAGGTGCATCCCAGATTATCAAGAGATAATTCACGAAAGGACTGCGCTGGAGTAGAATCACTCGGCAAGACATTGCCAAGTGCCGGTGCTAATACAAGTGGGCGAAGCCCAAGAAGAAAGCCAGGTGTCATATTCAAGAAAATCATGGCAATCAAAATCCAAGAATAAGGGCGAAGAAATGCACCTAAGAATCGTACTGTTTTAGAAAATTTACGTATCATTAAAGATTGTCCCAAAAGGGCAGAAAACACTAAAAAAAAGAGTCTTACCCAGTAATCGAGAACGTTTTTTGGGCTCACCTGTACTTGAAAAAATATCCGTTGATATCAAATCTACTTTTTCTTTTTCAAGAAGAAACTCGGCATAATCAATATCATCCTTTGTATCAACATCGACTGCATAATGTAAAGGAACAGGGATAGCTATAGAGGGACCAGCAAAAACATTTTTTTCCTTCAATATTGCCTCACTACGAGTTATCACTAGGTTGCCGAATAGATAGAATTTTGGCTTTAGTTGCTTATTAAAGCAGAGCATCCGCTCCTTTAAAAAATTAAAGCTTACGTACCTCCCATTAACAACACGTTGATTATAAGCGTGAAAATTATGCGGAAACTCGGTTATAGTTTGGACGGAGTTTGCCTCTTTATCTGCCAGCAAGGCGGAAATCGATTCATTGATATGGGTCGGCAGGACAAAAGGTGAAGTTGGTTGCAGCAGGGCAATAGCTAAAGGTATGCGCCCCTCCCTCTCTCCGATATCTTGAAGGAATTGGATCAGGACATCAATGATTGCGGTCTCATCCTGGGCGAGTGATTCCGGCCTCTGATGTACCTCAAGTCCCAATTGACGGCAATGCTCGCAAATTTTTTCATCTTCTGTCGAACAGAGAATACGATCCAGCGCTGATCTTGCACCAGCTCGAAAAACATATTCGATCAATGAATGATTCTGCAGGGTGATAAGGTTTTTATAGGGTATAGATTTTGACCCACCCCGGGCAGGAATAATCCCCCATATTTCATCGCTTATGGTATACACGTTGTCCCCCTCAACAGACACTCTGCCGACAACAATTGGTTGCCAAAGCAATTATTATTGAATTGCAACATAATACAACAACGAGTTACTCAAAAAAGGCAAGAGCCTGATTGATGACATGGGCCTGTGTCAAATGCCAGGCATCTTTAGTTGAGCCGCCGATATGCGGAGTAATAATCAAGTTATGATTTTTTTGGCTGTACCGTATAAGGGGATCCTCCAACATAATATCAGAAAAAGACTCATTGAATTCACCATCCACCACATCAATAGCAGCTCCCGCTAGAGTTCTGTTTTCTAGGACTGACAAGAGGGCCTTTGAATCCACAAGTTCACCTCGAGCCGTGTTAATAAACAGAGCTCCTTTTTTGAAATGGGAAAAGATCTCCTCATCAAACATATGAAAGGTTTCTTTGTTGGCATGCACATGAACTGAAACCACGTCCACATCCTGTACCAAACCCTTTAAAGAATCTCGTTTGCAGTACCCCTCCCCCTGCAGAGAGACATAGGGATCAAAATAACTGATGCCCATACCTAGGGCCTTTGCATACCGGGCTACAATCTTCCCTAATCTTCCAAGCCCCACGATGCCAATGCTCATGCGCGAAAGCATCTTTTCGCCACCATAATCCCAGCGTCGCCACTGCCCACGGAGAACCGCTTTGGAAGCAGGGAAAATATTTCTTGCAAGAAGTATTATAAGACCGAGCGTCATCTCGGCTGTAGGAGTAATCGTTTCAAGGAAAGAAATCTCATCCTTGAGAGAAAAAACCTTTATATTGAATGATGCCGCATCATCTAGATCTATATGGGGAACACCTGTGGTGTTGGTCGCCACGGCTCTAAGCGATGGAAGCTTCGAAAAAAAAGATGCATCATATCTCCAGCCAAGGGGAGCGAAAAGGAGTTCAACTTCAGTAAGTTGTTGTTCCGGAACCTCAAGGAGCCTGGTAGGGGAATCAAAAATAAGTAAATCGCAGGAAGTTTGCAATCGATCCAGGTTTTCCTGAGTATAGTTAAGAATTTGAAAGTATATTGCTTTTATTTTTTTCATCAATACATGTTGGTTTTTTGCGCTGTCAACTCACACCTTGCAAGTATTTTGACAATTTTTTTGCCGGCAGTACCGTCACCATAAAGTAAGCCTTTTTCATATCTACCATGTACTTTCTGTTTGAGGATTGCCTGCTTAATTTCCTCACGATCATACCCACAGTCGACCACATTGTCCCCTCGTTCCCGATAATTCTGACGTGTGCCAATATTGACCACTGGAACACCCAAAAAACAAGACTCTCGTATACCACTACTGGTGTTACCTATCAGGACCGCACAATTGTTTATGAGAGTGGCATAATCTTCAAAAGAAAAAAACTTAAAAAAATGTATCTTTTCTGGCAAATATCTTTCCCGAAAGATGCGAATTCCCTTAGATAGGCCATCAGAACCAGCATCCATATTAGGCCACAACCAAAGGGTAGGGATGTCCAATTCATAGACAGAATGCAACGTCTCAAAAATCTGTTCTGCAGCGCGTTCATACTCGGTGGTGACTGGATGTTGATTTACAATTATATATTCACCGACATTACAGTTGATTTCTGGACCTACCCCCAGATACTTTGCAAAAGGATTAAAATTCAGATCTAAATTGAGCCCAGCGATCAAATCCAGGTTAGGGGAACCAACCACATGCACATGAGTAGCATCTTCACCCATCCTAACTACTCGTTCGCTGCTCTTTTTGGTTGCAACGAGATGATAGTGGGCAAACTTGGTGATGGCATGCCGGATGGATTCGTCGATGGAGCCGGATAATTCGCCTCCTTCAAGATGGACCAGGGGAATATTCATATAGCTGGCAGCTATGGCTATCGCCATTGCTTCAAATCGGTCAGCAACCACAACAACCATATCTGGTTGCAACCGTTCAAAAGTATTGGCAAATTCAGACACAGCATTCCCAGTAGATTTTGCCATTGTCACGGGAGAATCACCCTCCAAAAGGAAATATACGGCCTCATCCTCTCGAAACCCGTCTTGATGCAATAACTTGACTGGCTGTCCAAATTTTTGCAACATCATGGCTCCACCGACAACAATCTGCAGCTCAAGCTCTTCGCTCTTCTCAACTTCCTGCATGGTCGATTTCATCTTCCCGTAGTTGCCACGATACGTAAGAACAATGCAAACCTTTCTCTTCATTCAACGCCTTTGAATTATTTGAATCACATTTTTTTAGAAAAGCTATTCTTCATCATCTATCAAATTTAATAGGATAAAGGCACAGCAAAAGGGATCGAAAAAGAGGAAAGATATAGGATCCCTTATCTTCTTTAACTGTTGCATAATAATTTCGTTTGAGTTGATTCGAACTAAAAATCAACAAATCTTCTCGGGATACCGGCTGCACAAAAGAAAGACCAAAATGAAAGGTATTGACCATGTCCTTTCCTATCATGCTCATGTAGGCTAAAGTCGTGGTCTTTCGAGTAGCAATAATTGCTGTACATTTTTTGCCGGATGTCAATATATGACGAATAAAATCCATATTACACATATCTCCACATGCTGGCCCATCGACAAAAACAACATCAAAAGGATGCTCAGGAACATCTTTATATACAGTTCCACGCAAGAAAGAATACTCAAAAATATCCACTTCTGAATAGTGTATTTCTAGAAAATCTTTATACTTAAGAGGAAATCTTTCCATGGCATGATCATACCATTCTTTAACACTTTCCATGGAAATGAGTTTTATTTCTTTATAAATAGGTTTACAGTAATCATGCATTGCCTTGGCCACAATATGGGTGGAAAGCCCTGTTCCGCACTCAAGAAAGTACTGCGGTTTATATTTTTAATATAATTGTGTAAAACGGCAAAATCGATCAACGAAACCCCTGTTGAATTGTGTTTTTCCCTTAAATCTGTAATATACGGCAGCAAACCTTCTCTTCTGAGATAACGCATGGCAACTCTAAATGAAGAATATTCAACCACCTTGTCAAAAACACTCTGTTTATATGCCATATCTTTTCTACCTTTCGTTGTACTCTTTTATTGCAAAGAGAGGAATTTATGCCACACAGTCAAGGGCTTTTTTCTACCATTTCCAGCTGAATAACACTCTCAGCTGCAACATCCTGTCTGGCCCTTTTTCCCAGTAGCATTTTGCTGTTTGCTGGTTCGATTCCGGTTCCAGGACGCTTGGCACATAGCATCTCTTCACAAATAATCTCTCCCTTCCGAATATTTCGCCTGGCAACCAAGCTCTTTCTGGCCCAGAGAAGGCTTTTACCTTCTGACAGTGTTGGCCGTTTTTCTCCATCACCCAAACCTGCCTCAACCTCTCTAATATGCTGAACAAACTGTGGAAAGTCATGTGGCCCACAAGAAACCTTCCAGTCCTGGGCATTGGGAACATTAAAGTCCAGGGTTATGTGCTTCTCGATCACCTTGGCTCCCAAAGCTACGGCACCCAGGGGTATATGGGTCCCAACGGTATGATCAGAATAGCCGACAATGACGTCGAATTCATGGACCATTGTCGTCATTGCGCGCAGATTAACTTCCTCAGGCTCTGCAGGATAGCTGGTTACACAGTGGAGTACGGCCACATTGGGATTGTTGAATTTCTTAAAACAATCCAGAGCCGCCTGCACATCCGCCAGAGTATACATACCTGTTGAGAAAAAAACAGGTTTATTCTGTTGTATTATCTGAGAAAAAAAAGGCCAATTCGCGACCTCTCCTGAACCAATCTTGTATAGAGGCACATCCAATTCAACGAGGAATTCAAAACTTGGCCCATCATGAGCTGTCGCCAAGAATAAAATTCCCCTCTCATCGCAATACTTCTTTATCTCTAGAAAAGACTCGAGGGGAAGCTCTTTGCTGGAAAGTCTATCCCGCCAGTCTTGGCATTCTGCCGATACCAACTGCTTAGTATCAAAAATTTGGAATTTAACAGCGTCTGCTTTAGCTTTTACAGCTAGATCTACTAAACGCAATGCCTTATCGAAATTCCCGAAATGGGCAACTCCTGCTTCGGCAATGATGAATACCGGAGCATCACTGCCAATTTTTCGTCCACCTTTCAGAAAAATCTGATGAGAAAAATGCCCCATATCTTTTACCACTTAACTCCATTATATATCTTTTGCACACAGATATTTTTCTTATGCTTTTCAACAACACCAAAAAAATCATCCAACAACGCATCCGTTAGATAGTGAGGACTTAGTCCCAATTTCTTCAACCCTGTATAGTGCGGGTTGTAGTAGTGCTCTTCTTGCTCAACCCGTGGGTTTTCGATCTGCTGCAACTCAACCTGATGCCCTCTTTTTCTTCCAACACGGGCAACTCGTTCGGCGATTTCAGTTACCTTAAAAGTTTCAGTTATTTGATTGAATATCCTCAACTCTCCGGCTTGTGGTGGATTGAGAATGGCCAACTCGACACAACTGATTGAGTCTTCAATGTTTATATACCCTCTGGTCTGCCCTCCCTTTCCGTAAATAGTAAGAGGAAAACCGGCAACTGACTGCACCACAAAACGATTTAATACCGTACCGAATAACTCATCATAATTGAGTATGGTGCCCAATCGTGCATCCATTTTGCTTTCTTGAGTAGAGATGCCGTATACGGGCCCTTGTTGTAGATCAGTAGCCTTCAACCCCCAGGTCCTAATGTAAAACCAGAGTAAATCCGTATCTTGAATTTTAGTAGTATGATATAGTGAACTCGCCTGCCTAGGGTAGAGGAAACGATCTTTTTTCCCTTTATGCGTTATCTCCAGCCAGCCCTCTTCAATATCGATGTTGGGAGTACCATAAACACCCATTGTGCCTAGTTTTATTAAGTGGCAGGATGGAGCATACTTTTTTATAGCCCATATTATATTAAGCGTAGAATTCAAATTATTATTTAGGGTAAGTTTTGCACTCCTATGATCCATCATTGAATATGGTGCAGAAGGCTGTTCTGCGTAATGAACTACAGCATCCGGCGAAAATTCCTGAAAAATTTTAAAAAGAAAAGCTTCCTCTGTACAATCACCTATTGCAACGAAAACCTCTCTCTTACTTATATCGGCCCACAATTTGGCCCGTTCCATCAGATTTGGTGGAATAACCAAAGGCTCCACATCGTACTGCCGACAAATATTTCTTCGTAGATAATTGTCAACAGCGAATACTTCATGACCCTTTATAGATAGAGACATGACAGTTGGCCACCCTAAATAACCATCTGCTCCCAAAACTAAAATCCGCATCCCCTTACCTTAATCGAAATTCTTTGTCTCTAAAGAGCAATCAATCCATTCAACTGAAGAAAACTTAGCAATTCTTTTTTTGAAAGAGCTGGCTCATCTGAAGATATATATGGTTTAACCACCTCCCCGCTAACCAACTGGTCTCCATATTGATAATGAATAGTTTTATAAATGTCACGAAATGCGGGTAAAACGACAAAGTATCGTGAGAGTTCCAATGCCCGCCGTATTTCTTCTGGACTCATTAATTCCTCATACATCTTCTCCCCTGGCTTTTCACCTATAACTTCTAAATCTATTTCACTCGGATCAAAACCATGCTTAGGGGCTAATTCTTCTATCATGACTTCTGCAAGATCTTTGATATTGATAACTGGCATCTTAGTGATAAAAACTTCTCCACCTTTTGCCATGGTAACAGAATGAATAACCAAACTCACTGCCTCCTGAATACTCATAACAAATCGACTCATTCCTGGATCGGTTAAAGTCACAGGCCCACCGTTTTTTATCTGCTGAGCGAAAATGGGTATCACGGATCCACTGGAACCGAGCACATTACCAAAACGAGTTGAGGCAAAAATAGGCTTTTTCGAAGAAAAACCCGAACTGTTGGCTGCCGTCATCAAGCGTTCACCCATTAACTTGGACGTTCCCATGACACTGGAAGGATTTACCGCTTTATCTGAACTGGTAAATATTACTTTTTCTACTCCACATTCACAGGCGGCATAAATAATATTTTGCACACCTTGGATATTTGTCTGAACCGCTTCAAAAGGAGAACGTTCACAAAGAATCACATGTTTGAATGCGGCCGCATGAAAAACAATATCTACACCCTGCATCTTCCGACACAGTTTATCCCTATCTCTTATATCACCTAGAAAAAAGCTAGCCCGCCCATCTTTTCTCCAACGTTGTTCCAAAAAAAATAACTCACTCTCATTATTATCAAGAACGATCAGTTCAGCAATATTGTAAGAATCTGAAAGAAGCTGACGCACCAGCTCGGTACCAACTGTTCCACAACCACCTGTAACAAAAACTCGTTTATTTTTGATCATCTCTCTATTGTTGGTAAAAGTTTTGTTGTGCTTTAACACAAGCATCGACAAGACGTCCCACTGTCTTTCCATCTATGGGACCACACTCAGCACGAACAAGTTCATCCCTTTGTTTCCTCAAAGCTGTGGGGGCTGCCAAAGCCTCCACCATTGCTTCCACCAAAGCCTCACGAGTAAAGACGGTGGAGAAAGCTCCATAAGAAGCTAACCGTTTAAGATGGATAACCTTAGTAACGTCCAAGTGACCAGCATCAAAAGCATCCAGTTTATTTTTGGAGGGGAAATACCACATATTAATTGTTGGAACATCAAAGAGACACGATTCTATGTTGATGCTGGAAAAGAGGTTAACAACAAGATCTGACGATGCCAAAACATTCCATAACTCATACTCTTCTATCTGTAAAACCTCCTTCCCCCTATCCCCTTTTGTGAAATTCGGATCACCAAAACTAACATAAACATCTTTTTTACCCTCCAGGCTTTCAAAAAGGAGATGCATATCAGCTGAGCCCATCAAGGCCTTTGATGGATAAACCCTCAAAATCAATTGACAATTCAAATCCTTGATAAGGTGATATCGAAAGATCTCTAACATTTCAAAATAGTGATAACTATACGTGGAACCGGCAAAGACGATAGTACGTTTTCTGGGATCAAGGCCGAGGGATGTAAGAAAGTCAGCCTTTGGTTCCAGAGAAATTTCCATCAAGTTATTATGTCTGCTGGATCCGATCACCTGAATGCAATCTGGCTGAATATCCTGCAACGAGATGGCATCCTCCCTCATGCTTTCTCCCCACACAAGAAAAGTAGTCATTGGGACCCCTCTAAAACCTTTGCTTGTGAGAAAATCATAATTCCCCATCATGTGTACTACAGAGATGTTGTTAGCCTTAGCCCACCAAGTCAAAACACCTTCCGGTTCAGAGGCATAAGCACCAAACCCCATGAGCAATAATTGATCTATCTCCGATGTAGTAACTCCATCAACTAGCTTCTGGCACCGAGAATAATAGCACCCTTCCAAAAAAACAAACAGCCGCATAATTGTTTTCGACTTTGCCAGGGTATGTTGCAAAATCAATCCAAGTTTTCCCCTACTATTCAGTCCGCTTCCATGAAGAAGTTGCAGGAAACGATGTTTTTTCCCTTCATCTCTTGCAGGATAGAGAATTCTGGTACGCCGAAACCAATTACAAACTACAGCGGCAAAACCTTGATCAGGGTAACTCACATCACAACATTTATACGCACATCCTGGAAGTTTTTTTATCAAATCATAATAATCACTTCTCACTAGAAACAGTATATTCACCTGCTTTTGATGAAACGCCTCAACAAATTCAGCCTTGTGGAGATGATTCGTCGCCCCCTTTCCCATCAAGGCTATCGCAAGTGTGTACATTTTGAATCCGCTTTATTCATGTTAAACCACAGTTCAATATCCCGAAAAATGGAAATATTCTTAGAGGCCAGAACCAACTACCAATCCTATTGACTAGTAATTTTCAAATGTTTTTAATTGTATCTTTTGTTATTTCACCAAACAGCTACTCGGACAAACTATTCACCTGCTCGACGTAGCGCTTTCCCCAAGGCACCTGGCTTCCAGCTGGAAAGAAACTCTTCTAAAAACTTTCTACTACACTAGCCTAATTTAAAAAGAAAGCGTCAATCAATTTTCGTTTTTTCTTTTGCAAACAATTTGATTATCGGATTATCAAGCACTCTATCAAAACGTTTTTGTAACTTCCTCGCCCGAAGTAAACGCTTATGCAAAAAATCGTATTCCCGCTCGCCATATGATGCAAATTCTGCATCCAGTAACTCCAAACTGTTTTCCAGCTCGTCACCACAGAAACGCACCTTTTGCCTGAGAAAAGAAAGCAATCCCTGCTGTATCACGGTCCCAATATTATCCGCACTGCGATAATAATTCTTCCGGTCACCGGATTTCCACATTTTTCGTGCAAAACCGAGCTGCTCCAATTGCCTGGCCGCAATGCTCACAGAGGCCTTACTCAAGCCGAGATCCATCCCAATCTCATCAAGTGACCGGTCCCCATCTTGCAGATAAAGATACACCAACACCTGTCCCACAATCCGACCAGCGCCAAGATCCTGAGAAGTACGGCCACCCGTTTCAATAAGCTGAGCTCTTACTTTATCCGTCAAATCCATTTAACTCTATAAAAAATTCAAAACTTTTACAATTTTCTAAAAGTAACAAAACCTACTCTCCTTTGCAATAAACTTTCTGGTTGATAAAGATCAATTCCTTTTGTTGTGCTCAGCTGCACTAATTAATTTATTTATGTAATAAAACAACACCTAACAGTAGGGCAGCAGAACTTCACCAGGTTGCGAGAACCAAGGTCATCTTGGCTTGCGCCGCTGGCAAACAAAACAAGCAGGCTGCCAAAGACCTTGGTATTACAATCCCAATCGTAGGCAAATGGAGAAAGCGAGAGGGTGCGCGAAAGTCAGCTTCCCAACATGATAAAGAACTTACACAATTAAATATCACATAGAGAATCTAGCCCAAAAAGCCCTTAATTCCCTTAACAAATTCCTTTTTAAAAAGATCAACAAATCAACACTGCGTATCCCTTCGCCTGTCATTTTTGGCCAAAAATCTGGTTTGGGAGCGGTATGTATCCAATAATGGATACCGAGTTTTGAACACTCTTTACACACATTTCGTTTTCTTTTTCCCTCAACGATTTCTTCTCTGGAAAGGTCAAAAACAGATCCAAGGGAATAGTCCGGATGTCCCTTGGGCACAGCGCAACAAGTGAGTACATTACAATATTCATCCAGAGATAAAATTGACAGTTGCGGACACTTATATTGCGAGGGTACACTCTCCAGCAAATCATCAAGATAATAGAGTAGCAAATCCTTTGATATCCTGACGCACTTTTCACCCTTCAACTGACCTGATAAATAATCCCGAGCCATATTATAATCATTGAGATAGGCAACAGTGTACAGTAATTTCACATTTCTTTTCTTGAAATACTTATACACATCAGGGATTTCATCGATATTGAATTGGTGAATCAAATATGTTATCCGGATTTTCTCCGATCCAAAATCTTGAATATACTGGTTGATATGCGAAAGTATCTTTTGGAAGTCAAAACCATGAACTTTATCATATGATGCTTGGCTAAATCCTGGAATAGTTATTGTCAATTCGTTAAGATTATCTTTCAAACTGTCTGGCAACTTTACGTAATGACCACAATTAGTGGACAATCTATACGAAAGCCCTCGTTTGACCAACACATCCAACAGTTCAGGCAACTCTGGATTAAGAAACGGTTCCCCCCAGTTATACAACTCAAATTGAGTATTACTATTTACAAGCCCAAAAGAGAGTAAACGGTCAACAGCACGAACAAAACTACTCACATCAATAAAACGCGACGGATGCTCCTTTAGCGACCTATTTCCCGTACAACAATGCGGGCACTTCGCCTGACATTTACCAGATATTTCAAAAAATACTTTCTGATACAAGGTGGCTCTCCAAACTTTATGAGCAATTCTCGTGCAGCTCAAATGCGGCATCGCAACGCTGCTTTTTTGGGATAGGTCGTTGTCATTGAAAGCTGACTCTAACGCCTTCTTTTCAATGGTTATACTAATGCGCCTTCAATAGCACGGCAACCAATGGTACCGATAATTGATCCAATTTTACTCTACTTAACAGTATCATTTTCGGGATCAACAAAAATTACTGCAAGTAATTTCAGGTACTTTACCCAAAAAGACACCATTGTAACAATGGAAATCATAAAATGCAAGTACTGAGCAGTGGTAAAAATAACTTCCTTAGAGAAAGCTCATGATAAAGTGGAGAGAAGTACAACGATTGAATCCACCTACAAGATGAAAGCTAATGTATTAATGTATAGTTGAATGAATTTATTTTTGTATTATGGGTGCACGCTACGATAAGCACTTAGATTTCTTATAAGGTGAGATGGGCACATATACAAGGGCCAACTTCGTAGATAATAGTTTGTCTTATATCTACGAAAGTAGATACGAAGCAAATGTGGTCATAAGCGCCTCGCCATTAGCAAACATTATGCTGATTTTGTAGCGTTTTTCATTGCAAGAAGCCTTTTCATTTGTTCTTAACGGTGTTCTTCAAAAGAAACACAATGTCATGAAAAATACGGAAAGGGTAAATTGCAATCCCAGGCAATAAAGCAACCGCCACGAAAGCGGTTGCCACTATCCTATTGTTTACTTATCAATATTCTCTTTTTTGATTCCCACTGCATCACCCTGATGGCTGAGGTACATCTCTCCAAAATTACCCGTAATCATCATATCCTGATGGAATGTACATTTTTTGTATTCATAACTGCCATCAGATTTTTGAGTAAGGGCCACTGCCGCCAGATAACGTGCTTTCACAGGAGTATTGCCTCCATTCGTTCTTTCAATCCACCAATCTTTATCAACAATATTGATCCGATACACATTATCCCATCCCGCATTTTTAAGCAGTGCTGTCATCTGCGCTTCCAATTTCGTATTTTGCATCTTAGCAGCAGGCAATGTCCTGGCCGAAACAACACCGGTGGCAATCTGCTCATGTAAATTCGCATATGGTGAAAAATCTGTCCCCGACACGGTGAACGCCCCCTGGGCCCAGGATTTTCCATAGTAGTAGAGACCAAAAGATACGTTATGGCTTCCCGGAGCAAGGGATCCCAGATGATGGGTCAGTTCATTTGGCCCCTGGATAATACTGGCCGTGGTCTTTCCGTACCCGATATTTGGATCACCATATGCCTTTAATTCTTCAACGGCGGGGGCAATATTAAAGATCAGATAGTCCCTTTGGGCATACTCAGGACTTTTAATGGTCACAAATTGTGCATGGATTTTTTTACCATCTATCGACACATCTACTCGCAGGGTAAAATTTTGTTTCTGATTATAGACCTCCGACCACTTTTTGGTCATTTTAATAAGACCATAGATGTTATCACCGGCGGCAAATGAATCTTGTTCTTCTCCCTCCCCTGTGGCACTAAAAGGTTTTGCGCTGAAATAGAATCCGCCTTCTCTCTTTTTGGCCTGCGCCTCCTGACTTTTGGCAGCCTTGTCAATAACTGCAAAGTCGGCTAATTTAGTTTGCACATACTGAGCCACGCCGTCTGCTCGACTACATAGCCCAGAAGGGTAGGTTGCAAGCGTCTCTTTAGCCTCCCCATACAACTTCCGCCACTTGGCAATAAGGGCCATATCATCGGTTGGATATGCCATTAAGCCCTTTTCGCCACCCATAAACACTTCAAGCCGTTTGCTCCATTCATCACAATCACCTGCTGCTATTTGCTGTTCGCTCGGCTGTTTTTGCTGCTCTTCTGCCTGCTTGTGAGCCACTTGCTCCGCTTGTGTTTTATTACCCCCTTCAGGCAACTTAGCTTGAGCGGAATCACTCTTTGCAGTTTCGGTGGCTGTTTTTTTATGTGAGGCAGAATCGGTTTCTTCCTTTTTATCAACCAACCCCACTTTCTCGCCCACCGATTTTGCTGCTTCAGTGGCACTATCCACCACCTCACCGGTGGTCTCACTTATGACGTCTCCCGCCTTGGAAAGGGAATCTGTCACACTATCCAAAAAACCCGCATAACAGGGAACTACCAGCAACACACTAAAAAGAGCCAATTCAACCACTCCATACTTCACAATCTTTTGCTTCATATTGATCACCTTTACATAATCCGAAAAAAATTGAGAGCCTCTTATTGCAAGCGACCTATCATATTAAATCTACCTGAAATGAAAAGTAAAAAAGAAATACCTTCACCAATTATTCCTGCGATAAATTGGCGGATGGATGGGGAAACTCTTTGATATAAAGATCTCGTTTGACGTAGGGGATTTCAATACCTTTTTCCAAAAACACATTATAAATTTCACTATTCAATCGGTCGGTGGCTCTGCCTCGAAGGGCTGGCAACTTCACCCAGCAAAGGAGTTCAAAAGCAATCCCGGAGTCTTCAAAACGCCTGAAACGAAGACGAGGTGCCGGCATCTGTAAAACCAGTTTATCAGCTGCAGCAATGGCCATACTAAGGCTTCGAACCTGCTCAATATCCGTCCCATACGCAACACTAAACTGAATACGAAGGCGAAAGCGCTTTACCGGGCCACCGGATTGGTTAATGATTCTGGAGTTGCTGATAATGGAATTGGGGATGGTGATTTCCACATCATCACGGGTCAGTAATTTAGTACTTCGTAGGCCGATATGCCGGACCAACCCCCGGTCCCCATTATCCAGCACGATATAATCACCAATCTTGTACGGTGCATCGGCAAGAATAAAAATACCGGCAAAGAGATTAGCCAGTGTATCCTTTGCAGCAAAACCGACCGCGATTCCAATAACACCTGCTGAAGCAAGCCAGGTGGTCACATCGATTGCCCAAATACACGAAAGAGCGTAAATGGCAGTTACAACCACAACAACAAAAACCGAGTTATAAAAAAGAGGTAAGGTGCTGGGTTGTACTATGCCAAAACCACTCTCAGCACTGGACAATCGTTGCAAAATTGCCCGCAAGACCTTGATGGCAGCGATGGTCCAAATCAAAACGCTAGTAGTCCAAAGAATATTGGCCCAAAAGGTCCTGGTAAGTTCTGACAGTGGCATTAAGAAGATTGCCACCAGCAGCCCGGTTAAAAGCACCGAGGACCAGACAGGAAAACGCAAAATATGCACCAATTGATCATCTATCTCCCAACCGGTTCGACTGGCTGCAGCCCGTAAAAAGGTAAAGACAACATATGCCGCAAGCGATCCGACAACAACAGTTAGGCAAATAACAATCCCCGCCTGAACCCAAGGGTTATCCGAAAAAAATGCGGTAATTTCCTGAAACGATGTAACCATCTGAGCAACGTTCATTATCACTCTTCCTTTACAGGTCTTTATTTTCCATTATGCTAACAGTGGTGAAGAACGGTAAGCCGGTACCCTTTACAGTAGCCCCTTCTTCAGTTGATTATTGAAAATTTCAAGGACTTCAACCTTCAATGCTTCATGGAACGCTTCCCGGTCAAAACCATCAGGGTCTTGTGATGGTGGAAAATTTCTCTTTCGCATATTCTCGGGGAATGGTGCAAGAAAGGACAAGTGGCCACCATTTTTTACTATTCGTATTTCCACAAGAGCCGGGTCCTTTACCCTCTTCTTTATTAGATCGGCTTGCCAGTACGGGGTCAGTGTATCGCGTTCTGCTGTAAAAACCACCATTGGGATGTCAATATTGTTGAACGAATCAGGGTGTTGATACCATGCAGCCGCCGGTGCAAAAAGGACAAGTGCCTTTACACGCCCATCGTAAGCAACTTCGATTTGCTCTTCTTTGGCAGACCAGGGGACAGCCCCCGCGATTGCCAGTGCAGTACAGCCTCCCATGGAATGCCCTATCATAAAAATATGCTGGGAATCTATATGATCCATATACCCGGGATCGGTGAGCAGCGTGTCAATAACAAGCCGAACATGTTGTGTACGCAGGCTTATATTTCTATCCTGTCCTTCAAGGGAATTATCATTTCTGTTGTTGCCATAATGTTCCAACATCGCAACGATAAAACCATTTTGGGCAAGGTATTGAGCAACAACCCTGTATAACAGATGCGATCCGCCACCACCATGAGAGAGAACGACTAGAGGAAACTGGCCATCAGCAACCCTCCCATCAGGGCAGGCATCAAGGGTGTAAGGGCCAATTTGCATGGTTTGGGACTCGCCTGGGCTGGGGTATAAGAGCCAGTTCTCAAAAGTGATGCTATTTTCCTTATCAAGAATGCTTATTGTTTTACTTCCTGCTGAATAAGTCATATCAGTCACCAAACCCCTCTCCCCATTCCACTCCTCTTTACCATACCATCAAAATTGGCACCGAAGGTATATCGGAAAGCAGAAGAATCAGCCTCATACATCTTTCTAGTTTTAGGGAAAATAGTACAAGTAGTAATTGAGATCGGGTATGGATATACAATTTCTTTGCTAAGGCAAAATGGCTCTTTTAGTGGTGAACGAAAAAACAATAGAAGCCACCTCAGCGACTTGCACGAAACATCTATTGGAGAAGTTTTTCGATGACAGGACAATCTACGGGATCATCCTCCTCTCTTTGAGGAGATTCTTTAGGTAGCCAGATCACAAAAATTGCCCCCCCTTCGGGATTATCTTTTACAGAAATATTGCCGCGATGAAGAGCAACCGTCTGCTCGGCAATGGCCAAACCAAGTCCGGTTCCGGGAACATCGGTTGCCACCCGTTCAAATTTTTGAAAAATTATCTCTTTATTCTCATCTGGGATGCCGGGGCCAAAATCAATAATCTCCACCGTTACCCCATCTTCAGAAGAAGTGGTACGCAATTGAAGCAACCCGCCATCGGCAGCATATTTGCTGCCGTTCACTAAAATATTTTCAAAAACAGTTTTTAAGATTGGCAAGCCTTTGATGACCATTCCCTCAGCTATCTCAGCAGACAAAGTAATCCCGGCCTGTTTCACAACCGGTTCCATCTGCGCCACCAGCTCTCTTAAGATCTTGGTCAAATTAACTTCACCAAGAACCAGAGTCGAGGTCATCAGAACCTCAGAAAGCACATCCACATCTCGAATAAGTTGCAGAATATGACTGGAGCATTGATGAATATCCTGGATATCATCCAAAAACTCACCCAATTTCTCGGGTTCTTCCAATAAGAACTCCGCCGTATTTAAGATTGCTCCCACGGGCGAGCCAAGATCATGCCGAAGCATACGCATCAACAATACCTTAAGCCGATTTGCCGTCCTGAGATGTTCCGCCGATTTTTTAAGCGCCCGCTCCATATGCTTACGCTCGGTGATATCGTGCAGGATCTCCAAAGCGCCGATAAGCTGCCCATCTTCATCATATACAGGCGACGCCGTTGAATGAAGGATAACCCCCCTCCTCTGATTTTTCCGAGGAATTACCGATTCATGTTCATGCCGTTTACCATCCTTAAAAACCTTCTGCACCGAACAGTTAGCGCAAGGTTTATCCGTATCATGCAACCAACGATAGCAACGCCCACCAGTCTTAACTGAAGGGAACCATTCTCTGCTTCTCCGGTTGCGCAGAAGAATCCGCATGTCTGGAGAGATTATATGTATGATGTCGGGAGCAGCATCCAGCACATGCTGGTAGATGGCCAACTGTTTTTCAAGGGAAGCTTTCATGGCATCTGATAGTGGACACGTTACGGGGAAAAGTCACGATTCTCCACCGGTGTTAGCGTAAAGGGGTCATGGGGAATAAATGACACCAATCAAATGTCATCAATTCCCCATGGGGTGCACATTATAATGCCCACTCGAAAACAGCAACAAAAAAACTCAGCAATTCCATCCACAATGCAAGAATTTTGTCATTCCAAACAAACATTCTGCTGTCAGTCTAAACTCCTGATCTGACATAAGGGAAATTTCGCATTATTCTATTATTAATCTTACTGACCATCAGCAACCATACAATTTTGGTCCATTTTAAAAACCTGCATCATAATGGAGTGATCTATCATACTCACCCCCTGGGCCAGCGCATCGAGCATATCCCTATCATCCCATCCCCAATCCTTTATTTTTTGGATATCATCTTCGGTTATGGACGCAGGATCTTTGACTGATCTGACAACAAACACCAGCATTGCACTCTCTTTTTCCTCCAAAAGAGACTTGGTGGGATCTTCTTCCATACGTCGAAAATCCTCCTCCTCAACACCCTGTTTTACAAGAATATGTTTGTTAAAATCGGTACAGAACGGATAGCCCAGTTGGTGAGCTACCAAATATCTAATGTGAGCCAACAGGGAAAAACTTAAGTTTGGATGGCTGGAAAGATATTTAATACGTTTTAGCTGAAGTTCAAAAAGGGCCGGGCTCCCGCTCAACATGCGGAGCGGTGCTGGGATAACCCCCACCCGTTGCATAAACATGTCATATCCCTCTTTCACTATTCCTTCTGCTTTTTCCCGAGAAACTACTTCGATAAGTGCCATATTTACTCCTTCTCATTATTATGAATACATAAACAAGGCGAAATGATCACCTCTCAATATCCTTTACCAATAGCAATACAAATGCTATAAGTAAAATCGATTGTTTTAATAAAACCGATTAGAGGAGCTAATACATATGGGTGGTCACCTTGAAATCAAGCATTTTCGTATGATTCATGCCATTGCCGAAAGTGGCAGTATGACCCAAGCGAGTAAAAAACTCTATATTTCCCAATCAGCCCTTAGCCAGCAGTTAAAAGATATAGAGGAAAAATTGCAGATATCGCTCTTTTTTAGGACCAAAAAAAAGATGCTCCTCACTCCTGCCGGGAAAAAACTACTCACAACCGCAAAGAGTGTGCTGCAGGCAGTTGAGTCAGCAGAACTTGAACTTGCAAAACTCGTGGCCGGAGAACATGGACAACTCAAAATCGGAACGCACTGCATTTTTTGTTTTAAGTGGCTCCCTGAAGTAATGCGGCAGTTTCAGCAAAAATTTCCAAATATTGATGTTGAAATTGGAACATCCGAGGAACCGACCGCAGATCTTAACAAAAAAACCTTCGACATTGTTATCACCGGAAGAGTCCTTTCTGAGAAGGAGTATACAAGCCAAACACTTTTTCAGGATCAGCTCGTCTGTGTCATGAGTCAAGACAACCCATTGCACTGCCAAGAGTACATTGCTCCACAAGATTTCAAAGAAAGTAATTTAATCTCCCATACGGACAAAGGCAGCAGAATCAGAGAATTGGTCCTTAAGCCCAACGGTATCGAGCCAAAACGATTTATGTGTGTAGGGCAACCACACGCTATTCTGGAACTGGTATCGGCGGGCCTTGGTGTGTCTATTTTTCCCCGTTGGGCAATACAAACAGATACAACAAACAAACCTCTGGTCGCGCGCCCCATTTCCAAATCGGGTCTGCCGATAACCTGGAGCGCGGTATCGCTGAAAAGTGCAAACGTCCCCATCTTTCAACAGGAGTTTGTACGGATTATTAAACGGATGCAAATCACCAAAAATAAGGCGCAACAAATGGATCTTTCTCTTGTTGAAAATGCTGCGTTTTTGTAAAGATAGAAATCACTGCAGGGCCAGCAAAACCCCAAAAAAGGCAAGCATAACCCCCGAAAATTTTTCAATGCCAAAGACCCAACGATTGAGAAGCGACTTCACTTGCTTGTTTCCCAGCAGCCCAGCCACCGCCACATCCCAACAGAGCACTACCCCAGTCATCCACAAGCCATAAAGCGCTCGCACCGTAAATGGGGTATCTGGTGAAACCATCACCGTAAAAAGTGAAAGATAAAAGACCGCATTTTTGGGGTTAAGGATTGCTGACATAAAACCCAGCATAAACTGTACTCTTAGGCTTTCCACCTGGACGCTGCTTTCGCTGGTAGCTGTATCCAAAGAACGTTTGGGTGCGCGTAACAGTAGTATCCCGATATAAAAAAGATACGCACCACCAAGATATTTTAAAACAAGCATCAAGGTGGTCAATTCTTTTATCACTTCAAGGCCGGTTACGGCGACAATCAGATAGAGCCCGTTGGCACTGGCTATCCCTGCACAAAGCGCAAAGGCATAGCGCAGGGGCATACGCAATGAGGTTTGTAAGATAAGAAAAAAGTCAGGGCCGGGACTCAAAAGAGCCATAAAATGGGCTGAGGCGATCAATACAAATTCCATACTTCTCCTTTTTTGAAAAACTACTATAGAGAAGCTTGAATCGTATTTATTGTATAAAATTGACTTGGTACTCTTTTGGGGTAAGGGTGGTAATGCCCTTAAAATGACGATGAAAATGACTCTGATCAAAAAATCCGCACTCCAGAGCCACATCAGCCAGTTCTCTGCCCTCTCGCAGCAGCTTCCTGGCATACTCAATCCTACAGTTTAGTCTGTAGGCATGAGGTGTTAAGGTCGTTGCTGCTTTAAACTGTCGTAACAGGGTATACGGATTTGCTTGCAGTTCCGTTGCCAACAGATCCAAGGGAAGATCCTCACCTAAATCACTCTGCAAGCGTTGTCGCAAGTTATCTATTTTTCCGGATGAAAGGCTAGCTAACGCCTCTCTCTCACAACACTGGATAAATACACTGCTGACAAGATCCACCAGCCGCTGCTCTTTTTCATCCAGCTCTTCGCCATTATCCATTAAAAGAGCCATGGTGGAAATGTATTGCTCGTAGAGTTCAGGGTGTTCCAATATAATATCTTTGGATTTTCGAAAGGCGCTAACTCCCCAGAGGGATTTTTGCACCTGCAAACACCAATCAACATCAAGATAAAGCATATAATAGCTGCGCTCACCAAGCGCCGTGGGATTACAGGAATGCAATGTTTCCGGATTAATAATAGCCAGGCTTCCCGGTCGCAGGTGCGCTTGCTCATCAGCAACAGTGTAGACAACTTCTCCCTTAGAAATAGCACCAACACTAAAGCTTTGATGCATATGGGAAGTATAATGTCTGCCACTGTTAACGGTGTAACGACATTCCGCAAAGGGAAGCTCGTTATGCTTGGAAAATTGTTTTTTAACCATATGTTTTGTGCGGGCAGGCAAGTCGTAAACTCTGCAAATCTTACAGCCAACCCATGGAAAACAAATACTTTATCAACATAACAAGACACATCACGACCACGACAATCCGCAAATATTTCGGATCGATTGTAAAAAGACAGTGTGAACCGCCCCAAGCACCAATAAATTGGCCAAGCATCATCACAATACCAGCGGACCAGACAACTTTTCCTGCCAATAAAAAAATCGATAATGCCGCAAAATTAGTAGAAAAGTTGAGTGTCTTCGCAATTGCCGTTGCTTCAATTAAGCCATAGCCCCGTAAGGACACACCACTAAGCGCAAAAAATGAACCTGTCCCTGGACCAAACATACCATCATAGCAACCAATAACCGGTACCACAAACTTTTGATAGTTACTGCGTGAAATTTTCGGAGTACTCCTTGTGGAAAGGCTTCCCGGTGAAAAGAGAAAATAGACGACAATAAAGAGTAACACTAAGGGGATAAGACCACGTAAAATTCCAGCATCAATACACTGTATTATAATGGTGCCCACAAGAGATCCGATAAAGGCAAAAAGCATTAAGAATTTTACATTCCCCCAGGAAACCTTTCTTTTTCGCAACATGACAAAGGTTGCCGTGGCAGTCCCAGTTGCCCCTTGCAACTTATTTGTTGCCAGTGCGGCAATTGGTGGAATACCACTTAATATCAACGCAGGAAGGGAGATAAGGCCTCCACCACCCGCCAAGGTATCCAAAAAACCCGCAATACAGGCAGCAACAAACAGAAAAGAGAGAACTTCCATGGACGGCTCTATCATACCTACTCACACACCTCAACTCGTACCCATAAAGACAATACTTCACCACACGCTCACAATGAGTCGCACTTCTATTTTACGAGCCCCGAACCGCATCGATAAACTGCTTCATAAGATGAAAATCTTTCACTCCATCAATTTCCACCCCACTGGAAACATCCACCCCAAATGGCCTGATCCTTTGGATGATTCCTGCCACGTTTCCAGGGGTCAACCCGCCTGCTAAAATAATATCTTTCGCCTCCTCCTGCACCCAGGGCGGAAACTCTTCAAACACACCACTGCCAATACTTGCATCAAAGAAAAAATAATCATAATCAAGGCTTACCGGTGGTCTTTCTTTGGAGGCCAGGGCCAGGTTCGGGACCTGTTTCTTTTCATAAATCTGGGTATAATCAAAGGCAGGAGCGGCATCTTTAACATCACTGTGGTGCAGACCAACCACAAAACTTTTTATCTTTCCCCTGGCATGTTCTGCAAGGGCAATGGCTTGTTCTGTCGGGCAATAGCGTATGCTTTTATGATAGGTCACCACACCTATGGCATCATAGCCATATTCAATTGCCTTATCGATCTGTTCCGTTGTCCGTAGCCCACATACCTTAACAAACATACTAACTCCGTTTTCCATATAACCATCCTGCCTAAAACAGCCCCCACAGACCAAGCAAAACAAAAGGTGGCCTAAAACTGCCAAACGGGCCGTTTTCCCCCTACCATTCTCCTGTCACCTTCTATTTTTTTTACAAAAATAGCGGTAAATCCTGCCTGCCTGAGCCACTCTCGTTCACCACCATCATCCATTTGGATATACAATACTCCACCCGGTTGCAAAAGCATTCTACAATAACAGAGGTCTTCTAACAGGCTTCCCAGCGCTTCCTGGCCACTATTCTGAGGTGTATAATAGATGATGTCAAAACATGGCTTGCTTCTAAAGTCACGTAGATATCCTAAAACCTCAACACTTTCATATTCTTTTTGTCCCCATCCCACAATTTTTTTCTGTGGTTCCAACTTGCCATGCACCGTAAGAACCTTCGTTTTTTCTTCCATTGGCCCGTCCCTTAAAAAAATAATTTCTCTTTTGTGTCTGTTGTGTACCGTAGCAATAAAGGAGTACAGATTTTCCTTCAGTGGAGTTGTGAGAGAAGAACAGTGAATAAGATCGCTCCCAAGTAGCAGAGAATTACTTTTGCAATATCCCAATATTTCACTCCCACACTACGCAACCATAGAAAACCCTTCATTTCTGCTCCCTCCAAGCCACTGCCATCAATCTCTCCAACCTGAAACAACTGGGACAGCATCGGTTCATGTACTTCCGCTTTCATTTTGTCTACCTCCCTGGTGTTTGCTTTTGCATCCAATCCCATTCATTTTTTTCTTTGCACTAGTATAACGACGGTGGTAAACAAGAACAGATGCAGAATATAAAAAAAAACACCATAACAGATTGGCCTTTTGAGGCACGATGACATGGCATACCACTATGTAAAATTGGCAAACAGTCTTGAGAAACAGATTCTGGCCGGGGAATATCTGGCAGGAGAAAAACTCCCTTCCCTTCGCAAATTACAGGCCACTACCGGGAAATCGATCTCCACCGTGTATCAGGCCTATGAAGAATTGGAAAACCGTGGACTGGTTGAAGTCAGGGAAAAATCAGGTTTTTTTGCAAGACCCTTGCTCAACGACATCCTGCCACTCCCCAAACAAGGTGCCTCCACAGTAAAATCACATAAGGTAGCCATCAATGTTCTTGCCTCAATCATGCAACGATCCTTTACCGATCCCACCCTTATCCCCTTTGGACAGGCCGTTGCGGATCAATCCCTCTTACCTGGGAAACAGATGGCGGCGGCAATTCGAACGGCGGCAGCTGGATATCAGGATGGAAGTTGTACTGGATATGGAGCGCCCATAGGCCTCCAACATTTACAAAGAGAGATCGCCAAACGACATCTTGATTTACAACACAGGGGATGTGGATCTGAAATAATAATAACCCAGGGCTGCATGAACGCAATTGAGCTCTGTCTGCGAAGTGTTGCCAGACCAGGTGATACTATTTTGTTAGAATCCCCCACCTTCCTCTGCTATCTCCAGCTCCTGGAAGACTTGAATATGCGGGCCGTAGAACTGGCAGCAGATCCCGTTACCGGCCTGGATATCAAAAAACTAGAAAAAACCCTTGATGAACACGATATTCGTGCGGCCCTCTTTAATCCAAATTTTCAAAATCCATTGGGTTTTGAAATGGAGAAGAAAAAGAAAAAGAATATGGTGGAACTCTTTAGCAATCGTGGTATTCCAATTATTGAAGACGGGATCTATGAAAATCTCTACTTTGGAGAGCACAAGCCACTAGCATTAAAGCATTTTGACACCCAAGGGATGGTGCTCTACTGCACCTCCTTTTCAAAGGATCTGTTGCCGGATTTGCGTATGGGATGGTTACTTGCGGGGAAATACCGGGAAAAGGTGAAACGACTCAAATTTAACAATATGATGGCAAATTCCCAACTCACCCAAAACGCATTGACCCACTTTCTCGCAAGCGGTAGCTATGACAGGCATCTTAGAAAACTACGAAACAGTCTACGCAAACAGGCAGCCGACATGAGCCAATCCATTGGTCGCCATTTCCCCCCCGAATGTAGAATATCCTCACCCAAAGGAGGCTTGATCCTTTGGGTGGAACTACCAGAAAACGTCGATAGCCTGCAACTTTTTCGCCTGGCAGAAAAAGAAAACATCTCCATACTTCCGGGTACCCTTTGCTCCGGCACCGGCCAATATGATCATTGCATACGGCTCTGTTTCGGTCATCCCTGGGATAGTCGTTTGGAACAGGGGATGGCTACCCTTGGGAAATTAGTACAGAAACTGACGGTTAAAGCGGAAAAGCAACATTCACAATCAAGCAAAAATGAAATCGTGGTGGGACTCAATAGCGCTCCTGAAATTAATAGAATTGAGGATATTGTACGAGTCTTTGCAAAGACAGACTCCAGTTTCTCACTGCGATTTCATCAATCAATTTCCGGAAATATTCTTAAGCTTATCGCCAGTGGTGAACTCCATGGCGGCTTTGTCTTTGGCCGGGTGGATGATGACCGTTTCGTTGCCCAACACCTGACCACTTACTATTTGCGTATAGTTGGCCCTTTACAGATGGCAGATAAAATCGTCCATGCCACCTATCAGGAACTAGCAGAACTCCCCTGGATTGGGAACCCTGAGGAATGCCCCTACAGCCAGCTTATGGAAAATATTTTTTATGACAACAATTTTCACCCCAAACAGGCCATGACCGCCAGCGACGAGCACGCCATTCTTAGTATGATCAAAGCCGGTATCGGAATGAATTTTATGATGGAAGATGAGGCAAGGGAACTGGCCGCAAATGGTAGCCTGGTGGTCTGGGAGCAGGAACGTTTTGCTTTTCCCCTCTCCTTTGTCACCTTGGCAAGCGCACAAAAAAACATGCCGACGATGGAAATAAGAGAGGTGATCAAGCAAATAGCATGGCACCAACATGCCGCCATTGCCTGCTCGTGTAAATCCTCATAAACAAAAACTGCAGGCAAGCAAAGAGCGCCCACAGTCTTCAATTCAACAAAATCCGCCTGTGTTTATTTTTTCTTTCGCAACCGGTTCATTGCAATACGAATACTTGTTCCCAAACGCTCAATGGCCTGACTGAGCTGGCCTATCTCGTCCGAGCGATCTAATCCGCTGATGGCAAGATCCAACTGTCCTTTACTGTACTTCTCGGCAATAACGGTCAATCCTCGAATCGGGGCGGTTAACGACCTGGACACCAGAAACGCTATAATACAGACCACTACTAACGTTCCGATCAAGAGAAAAAGCGCCTTTTGATTTTGTGCTTTTACCCCACGAAAGGCCTCGTCATAATCCTGTTGGCTGATCATCGTCCATCCCTGGGAAGTTTTTTGGCCAACAGCAATCACTTTTTTGCCTGACGTATCGGTATAAACAATGCTCTTCTTCCCGGCACGAATCGCTTTAACCGCCATATTCTCACCAAGATTCTTCCGCGATTTGGTCATTTGTGCATCGAGGTGGGCAATCACATCATCTTTTTCGTCAACTAAAAAACTAAATCCACTTTCTCCGATTTTGGCAGCAACGATCTCGCTTGACAATTTTTCCAAGGTCATTGCCTGGGCAAGGACACCCTGCAGTTTACCGGTGTTGTCAAGGATGCCGGTGGAAAGCACCATCGCGGGTTTTCCAGAGGTTTTGCCGATCAAAATCTGCCTACCGAATCCGTCTCCTTCAACAACCTGCTTGAAATACTCCCGATCCCCGTAATATTTGTTCGGTTTACCATCGCTTCGCCCAATATTATTTCCGTCCACATCGGTGGTAAATGCCAAATATGACCAGTCATAATTGGCAACAATACTTTTGAGCACCACATTCTGTCGACCTGCGTCCATTGACGTCATTGCCTCAAGCAAAGCGTTCTGCGTCAGCATCCGTAGGTTCATATCAACCCAATCATTCACCTGCGCGGTCAGTGTCTCGTTGATTGCAGTCAGTTCCAGATTAACCTTCTCACCGGTCAGCGAACTGATGTTCTGATAACTGACAAACCATATAATCAGCAAAGGAACCACCGCAACAAGCAGCAAAATCAATAGTAGCTTCTGAGCAATACCAAATGTAACTTTCTGAGCCATTTTTTCTCCAGTTAAACAAATTTCAAACCAATACTACTTACAAAACAGGGATTTCTTTCCCATTTAGGGAGTAGCCCTTTCACCGCTGCTGACCTGCTTGATCAGCCGGTACACCGCATCGAGCATATCAGGTGCAGAACTGTCCGCACGTTGTAACACTCCAAGTAGAAACCCACCGATACAAAAGAGATAAAAGTTTTCTTTACCACTTCGGCAAAAGCTGATGTGCTTGCAGCAAGAGACACCCACCGCATCCTGGATTCCTGCCGAACAACGCATCGCATATGCTATTAGCTCCTGATACTGCCCAGGCTGATCAAACGTGTGCCCAAGCAGTTCGCCGGTCTTTCGAACCAACAAACAGCTTGCGACGCCATTGATTCCATCAACACGGGAGATAAACTCTTTTGCCGTCGCCATTATCAACCTCTGCCCAACGACTTCAGGACTGGTTCAATCGCCAGTACGAACTGGTCATTTTTCTGTTCATCTCCAATCTCGTCTTTGATCTGTTCCAGCAAGGATTCCATCCGAAGTGGAGACTCCTCCCCCTGTTTTTTCCAACTCTCATAGGCATCATCAAAAATCAGATCCGCCATTGGTCCCAGGACTGCGGCCAACTGCTCTCGCATGCTTACAATCAAATGAAGAAAAGTAGCATCGGGGCCTGTCTCTACTGCCTCCTCTGTGGCCTCCTCCATCACCTCAGGCTCTGCTATTACCTCTAGTTGAAACTTCCCTGCGAGATAATCTTTCTGTAAAAGGGTTATCAGCGCCATCGACATATTCAGCAGAGTGGCGCCACAGGATGGTTCGTACAGCACAAACAGAAATAGATTCGCATCAAGGGCACGGACAGCAACAACCGATTCATCATAGTTCAGCGTCACATCCGTCAGGTCAGGAAACTTCATCAGCCCGGCACCATAGAGTTTAGCAAGCTGTTGCCCCAATGTTTCCAGCCGCTCCGGCTTAAACACCCCAGGCAGGTTAGTCACCCTCAACCCATCACGTACACTGTAGAGACCGACTCCAATAACTCCGGGAATAGCTTTCAGCTCATCAATCAACTGTTGCACGTACTTGTCCCTTTACAATTCCTGTAAATTAACGCCCCATAAACCCAAATCACCTAGCTTAAAAAAAAGGTAGTAATTTGTCGATATTTTTCCAAACTAAAATCTCCACCTTTTTTCGCGTCTACAAAGTTGCGCAATTTGTAAGTCCAGTTGACAATTGGTACATATTGCAATAGGGTGAAGATATGATTTCCCGTGAGATTGAAAATAAAGTTATAGCTTATGCCAAACAGTATCCGGTTATCACCATTACTGGCCCTCGACAGTCTGGCAAAACCACCCTAAGCAAAATGGTCTTTGCAGACAAACCGTATGTCTCTTTGGAATCCATTGAAGAAAGGACTTTTGCACAAAACGATGCAAAAGGCTTTCTAAACCGATTTCCACAAGGGGCTATCCTTGATGAGATCCAACGGGTACCAGACTTGTTATCATATATACAGATTTTGGTTGATGAGTCTCACCAATCCGGACAATTTATTTTAACAGGAAGCCAAAACTTTGAACTTCTCAATACGGTGAGTCAGTCGCTGGCCGGCAGAACCGCCCTTGTAAAACTCCTTCCTTTCAGTCTGCAAGAGATCCGCAGTATCTCCAATCAACCAAGCGCAATTGATACGCTCCTTTACACAGGAGCATATCCCAGAATTTATGACCACAAGCTCAATCCAACCGAAGCCTTATCTTTTTATTTCAGCACCTATGTGGAAAGAGACTTACGTCAAATGATCAATGTTAAGGATATAGCCAGATTTGAAATGTTTATTAAGCTCTGCGCCACTCGGACTGGCCAGGTACTAAATCTATCATCTTTGGGAAATGATTGCGGAACAAGCCACAATACCATCAGGAGCTGGTTGTCGATTCTAGAGGCGAGTTATATCATTAAACTCTTGCAACCCTACTACAACAATTTAGGCAAACGGCTGATCAAGTCCCCCAAACTCTATTTTTACGACACAGGCCTTGCTGCTTTTCTTCTTGGTATTCAACGAGAAGAACATATTTCAACCCATCCTTTACGGGGATCCTTATTTGAAAATTTGGTCGTTTCCGAACTACTAAAAAAAAGATTTAACCAAGGGAAAACCGACAATCTATATTACCTCAGAGACAGCAGAGGCCATGAAGTGGATATCGTGATGGATTATGGTATACATCTGGATATGCTAGAAGTAAAATCAGGCCAGACTCTGGGGAAAAGTCTTTTTGGTGGTTTACGTCATTTTCGTAAACTCTACACGCAAACCAGAAACTGCTTTCTGGTATATGGTGGAAATCAAAATAGAATTCAGGAAGAAATAACAACAATACCATGGGACAAGCTAGCATCACTTAAGGTCGAGTGATTAAGATACCGATAAAAACCGGCAACGACGAATATACCAGTGTTTTCTCCCTCTCCCCTTTACCAAACGCACGGGAAAAAGCATGGGCTATAAAAATCGAAAGCCAGAGTGTCGGGATAAGAAAAATGCCGAGAAGTCGCGACACCGGACAAGCTGGTGAATTTCACATTAACTTTTAATGGCTTGACGGCTGAAAACAAATCTATCCCCTTTTTGTTGTTTTTGTTTTCTTTTTTTTTGGAGGGGTTGACCTTTAATTCAATTTCATCCATGCTATTTGACTCATTTTACCCACAGATTCGTTTGAAGAACCTATTTTTATAGTCATGAGCCTAATGAACCGCCACATATTCACATTGATCGTGACAACCTGTCGGCTAAATTTTGGTTCAATCCCGTCCAATTGGCGAGAAACCTGGGATTTTCAGCAAAGGATCTGAGAGTTATTGAAAGGATGATTGTCGAACATCAACAAGAATTGCAGGAGAGTTGGGATGGGTATTTTGACATTAATCGCTGATGAGCGAGTAAAAAACGTTTCTTTTAATGAAGATAGTATCTGTGTCGACCTTATGGATGGCAGGACGATTAGCGCCCCATTGATATGGTACCCAAGGCTCTTTCATGCCACTTCAGACCAACTTGCCAACTGGCAGGTGAGTGGAGGTGGCTATGGAATTCACTGGCCCGATATCGATGAAGATCTCAGCACGAAAGGATTATTGCGAGGTGCACCAGCTCCGGGACAACGAAAAGCTGCTGTCGCTTGAATAAGTTGAGTAAAAATTTGCCAATAAGCCATTACACCGGACGAAGCCGGTGAGCTCCTCATTGGCAAGAGTCAAGCAAAGACGCGACCCCTTTATTCCCCTTTATTCCCATTGTTAAATCCCCAAAAAGCGTTATTATTGTATCATCGATGCTTATTTTAATGACTATGGGGCTGTTTATGACACTATCTCAGAAGATAAAAAAATTACGAAACGAACAGGGATTATCTCAGGAACAACTCGGGAAGATGATGAATGTGCATTACACGCACATTAGTAGCTACGAAAGGGAACAATCTACTCCTTCTGTGGACGCTTTAAAAAAAATTGGCTAAAATATTTGGCGTTCCCACGGATTATTTGTTGTTTGACGATGTTGAGAAGACTGCCTTGGGAGAAATTCACGGCAAAGCCAGATTCATCTTAGAGGCCATCTTGACCCAACAACATATCAACCAACTCGCTACAAAAGCCTAAATTGACGACAAAAAGAGGTGACGTATGCAAACACAGCATCAACACACAGAGACACTGTTTAAAAAAATTTGCAGCTTACCACCTGAGAAAATGGCTGTTGTGGAAGATTTTGTAGAGTTTCTAGGATCCCGTAATGAAGTAACCTCCCTTGTGAAAGCGGCAGGCAAACTTTCTGAAAAATCTTTTCAAAAAGTTTGGGATAATGCGGAAGATGCAGAATATGACAACTTATAAATTCGCCGATATTGTTCTGGTACCGTTTCCCTTCACTGATCAATCAACAACCAAGAAACGTCCTGCGGTGATCGTCAGTTCCAGTGAATACAACGATGGTCGGTCAGATCGAATCATCATGGCCATCACCAGCCGTTTATATCAGACAGACAAGCTCGGTGAGGATGTCCTGGTCGATTGGCAAGGTGCAGGACTGTTAAAGCCTTCTGTTTTCAAACCTATTCTTACCACAGTTGAGGACACTATTATTCTCAGGAAACTCGGGCAACTTCAGGAGAAAGATCGGCTTATCCTTAATAAAATCATTCAAGATATACTCGGATCAAAATAAGAAGAAACAGCTGGATCAAAATCTTTCCTTACAGCAACGGTCCACCTGGGCTTGGGTTGTGATTCTGCGTTCTCGGGCGGTTTGTCGGACCGCTGCCTTGCCGGGTTTCCGGGTGTATCCGGGTTGGTTTGGATATTTGGCGCAGTCGAAGTTCCGTAGTAACCCTGGGCGCAATGTAACGCTCCCTGTCTGGCACAGCCCATGCGTTCTCCGGAGATCTGTTGAAGGATCCTCCACAAAGCATGGCCGGTGCCAGTCAGTCCGCGCTCATAATGTCATTTATGTTTAGTGGCTAGGGTAGGATACAGGTTTTTGCTGCTGGAAGAGTCCGGTAGTATTGCTCACTGCTTTACTGCGGTTGTGGGCCTCCAAACATAACTGAAAACCATTATGCGACATTGCGCTTTACTCCGTGGCCTGAACCTGGTGGTTGATCCACCAGATGATTTTAAAGAGTTTGACTCAAGTTTGTTTGTACAGCATTAAGTCAGTTATTGAAGAGAAAACGCCAATCAGCCACTGCACCGGACAAGCCGGTGAATTTTTCATTGGCGACAAGAACCAGCGAACAAAAATATAAATGCGTCCCCTTTTTCCGGTGAACTCTTCATTGGCGCTTGAAATCAGCGTTTTAATTTTATTCCGACCTTTATTCTCCTCTTTTATTCTCCGACCCCTTTTATTTTCCCAATTGATTTCTAAAAGTTACTTTCTTTTAATTGACAGAATGACAATGCAAACCCCACAAAAAATAAAGACATAGCCTGATACAGGCGTGAGAGGTTGATACCTAAAATAACCTTTGTTCGCATAATAAATGCCAGCTATTATTAGAGCCAAGCCAACAAATAACCTCTCAAAACGTATTTTCATTCTTTGTCTCAATTATTTTTTGTAATGTCTGCATGATAGAAAACCTTTATGGTCACTTGCCGATCAGGTTGTATTTTTTCACGATATTTAAACCAAGGTAAATGGCGTTCTGATCACAAACAAGGGTCCTCATTCCACCAATCAAGGAAATCACCCCACAAATCAATCAGCATGTCGCCCGCGACAGATCCTAAAGCTCCTGGATAGGACCAAACAGGAGCAGTTCCAGGTGAAAGTGATGACGCAAAATCCATAAATTTTCCATATGTGGCAGGGTTAGTTAAGGCAGCCATCGTAAATGCTTCTGCTGCTAATCCCGCTTGGCCAACAGCAGCATGAGCTAACAAGGCTTGTGCTTCAATAGGTCCATTAACGGCGATATCAGCTAATGAATTTGCTGCACCTTTTAGGGCAGGCTTAAGGTCACTAGCTGCTCCGTTAAATCCAGCAGCAATGTCACCAAGTATACTACCAGTAGATTTTAACCCCCAAGGATCCACCCAATTCACCGGATCATTTTGGACATAACCATAAAGATTAATCCCCCCATTAAGCCCAATAGGATCAGCAGAGATATACCTACCAACAGATGGATCATAGTACCTGTGCCAATTATAACAGGTCTCCTCTCCACACCATTTCCTAACAATAGCCCACAAGGAAAAACATTGCAACTTAAGATACTTACTCAAACAAATTAGTCATTGTCGTATCTCTATGAGCTATTACAGCGGAACTGTCTTAAAAAAACTAATATGCTTTTGATGTGTCGTATATATAGCTTCGATTAGAGATTACTCAAAAGTTCAGAATTCCCATAGCTGCAACTTTCCCGGATTAATACAACAATCTTCTACACGCTGGCAGCACTCTTCTTCTTTTGCATCACACAATAGATTCCACCCTCTTTTATGCCCGGCATAAAACAGCCATTGCAGGAGATACACTTTGCAGCGCTTGTGTCACCCTGTTGCCAACGATTTGGTAAGTCCGGCTCACAAATAAGAGGTCTTGCCAAAGACACATAATCCAGGCCCTCATCTGATAAGGCCTTTTCAATGACAGCAGGACTTCGCAGGCCGCCAACCACCATAATCGGACATGAAACAACCTCTTTTAGCGCTTTTGCCAAAGAAAGATGATAGCCTTCCTGGGCAGGTTTTATGATTTTGGCGCGGGCGGGGCTTTCATCACCTGACGCCGGCGTTCCGCCACTTACTTCGATGGCATCAATTCCCCTGTCATCCAATAGTTTGGCAACATGCAAACAATCCTCAAGTTGCAGGCCGCCTTCAAGAAAATCCGTACCATTCAATTTTATCAGTACGGGATAGTCCGGTCCAACGGATTTGCGCACTGTGTCATACACCTCCAATAAAAATCGGCCTCGATTTTCAACGCTCCCTCCATATTCATCATCTCGCCTGTTGGTCAAGGGGGAGAGAAACTGGTTGATCAAATATCCATGGGCGCCGTGGAGCTGGACCGCGTCAAAGCCGTACTCTTTTGCCAAACCCGCACTTTTGCCAAATGCGGTAACAATGCTTTTTATCTCTTGTCTGGTCAAGGCCTTTGGTTTTTCGGGAAACTGCTCAGTTTCGATGGAAGAAGGAGCCACCGGCGTTTGCCCTGCATTGGCAGAATCTGTCTGTCCACCGGCATGCACCAACTGCACACAGATTTTACCACCACCTTCATGTACTGCCCGGGTCATTTTGGTCATGCTTTCTGCAAAATCATCACGATGCAGTCCCATCTTCCCGGGTAATTGCTTCCCTTCCCTTTGCACAAACGTATAACCGGTAACAATAAGACCGACACCACCGTCAACAAGGGTTGAATAATACTCAATCAGTTTATCGGTCGGCCTCCCGTCTTGATCACACATCCCCTCCCAAGTTGCAGAACGTACCATCCTGTTTTTCAAGACCATCCCATTAATTGTTGTCTGTTCAAACAATGTAGCCATAGCCATCTCCATAATTGTTAAAATAACGTTTCTCAACCCATCGTTTTTCAAATGGACACTTTTATAAGTTTCTTGTATAGGAATATAAACAAAAAAGAAAGAAGGCACCTTTTTGTACCGTAGTAACCAAAAATATACTATTGGAGTTAGACTATGTCTGCACATTCCCTAAAACAGTGCCGTGGATACAACTATTATTGTACCATGGAATTAAGCCTTCATATCATTGGCGGGAAGTGGAAGCCCCTTATTCTGCATCACCTCAGTCAAACAGAGAAGAAACGTTTTGGAGAGCTTAGAAGAAGCATTCCAAATATTACCCAAAAGATGCTTACCCAACAACTCCGGGAGCTTGAACAGGATGGCATGATAAACCGTAAAGTGTATGCCCAGGTTCCCCCAAAAGTAGAATACTCACTGACTCCACTGGGTACAACCTTTATGCCCATTATGGAAGCGCTTTGTCAGTGGGGCCAGGGCTATGAAAGACAGTTTGCTCCAGAACAGACAATTAAACAGATCAATGGTTCTAACAAATGACCGAACAACAGGAGCTACGATGCGAAGAGCAGAGCGGAAACTATCAACAGATGCGACCCATTCCATTCTCCACAAGGGAGAATACGGAATCCTTTCCACAACTTCAAACGATGGTATTCCTTACGGTGTTCCCATCAACTTTTGTGTAATAGATCAGGCCATATATTTCCACTGTGCCATGGAAGGGAGAAAGCTAAGCAATATTGACGAAAATCAAAACGTCTCCTTTTGTGTTGTCGGTAACACCAAAATACTTCCGGAAAAATTCGGTACCCAATATGAGAGTGTCATCCTCTCTGGAAAAGCTTTGGAGGTTTTTGGAAAAGACAAGCAAAAGGGCCTGGAAGGACTTCTTCAAAAATACTCTCCTGCACATATGGACAATGGGCTTCAGTACATCAAGCAACTTATCGATAAAACAAAGGTATTTAAAATAGCAATTGAAGAATTATCCGGCAAAGCCAGAGAACAATAAGACCAAACCTCCAAACGACAACGGTACAATAATCGATCTGCAATTCTCACCTTGACTCATGCCACATCGTGCCATACTGTGTTGACAATGGCGGCAACAAAACGCCAAACGTAGCGTATTCCCTTGCGGAGTCAGCTTTTTATAAAATCTTTTGATATGTAAAACGGCTACTCAACGCAGGCAAAAATGACCATTGTTTCACCGGAGGATTGGATATGAGAACAGAAGAAGCCATTAGCAGCCGAAGATCCATAAAGCACTTTGACCCAAATCACCAAATGAGTGAGGAGGAAATCACAAAGATTCTTTCGCTGGCAACCCTTTCTCCCACGGCGTATAATATTCAGCATTGGCGTTTTGTGGTTGTCTCAGACCCCGCATTAAAACAAGAGATACGCAAGGTCGCCTGGGATCAATCCCAAGTAACGGACAGCTCACTCTTTATCGTCCTTTGCGCCGATGTAAAGGCCTGGGAAGAACCTGGTCGTTACTGGGAAGATGCACCAAAAGAGATTCAGGATTTTATCCTGCCGGCCATCGACGCATACTACCGTGATAAGGAACAAGTTCAGCGAGACGAGGTAATGCGATCATGTGGTATTGCGGCCCAAACGCTGATGCTAACGGCAAAATCCATGGGATATGATTCTTGTCCAATGGATGGCTTTGATTTTGAGGCGGTCGCAAAGCTAATCAATCTTCCCAAGGACCATGTTATCACAATGTTTATCGCCATTGGCAAAAAGACGGAAGAGGCCTGGCCACGACCCGGGCAGTTGGCCCTGGAGGAAGTTGTTATCCATAACAAATATGCATGATATGATGTAAACTCTCTTATTGGTAAAAAGAGCATTTACACTATCACAGAAAACAATGGAGGTGTAGCAAAATGGTTTCTTTAAACAGTTCCACCGATGGCAACGGATTGTCAAAATGGGTTTTCGTCACTCTGTTTTTGGGGAGTTGTTTTATTTTCAATGTTTGTAATGCCCAGCCTTCTGGAAACAGTGAAGACGGAAAACGCTGGTTTGGCTTACACAGATGTGATGCTTGCCACGGCCAAAACGGTTCTGGAGGCAAGGCCCCCGACATTAGAAAAAAAGAGCTGAAGTTCGGTCGACTACTGGGTAAAATCAGAAAATCAAAATCAACCATCATGCCATCCTATTCGGACACCCAGATTTCAGACCAGAACGTGGCGGATATTTATGCATACTTGCAGACAGAAGAATAACTTCCCAGGAAAACAATGACTCAAGGAAAAAAGTTTGACCCTAAAAAACGGAAGAAATTAAACAACCCGACCCGGCTCCAGTGGATTCCTCCCCAAATAATCGCTGAGGCGGTGGGGATACAAAAAAAGAGGAATTACCTTGATGTGGGGGCAGGAACTGGATTTTTGAGCGAAAAAATTGTGGAAGATGTGCCGTCAGCCACTGTCCAATGTCTAGACATTGAACCGCTTATGGTGGAAGAAATGCAAAACCATTTGGATCAAAATCGTTTCTTCCCGCTCCTTATTGAAAAAGACATCCTTCCCCTTGCCAAAAACAGTGTAGACGGCGCATGGTCCATCACGGTTTTCCATGAGCTGGGCAACCCCATCCCCTTGCTGAGCGAACTCAACAGGGTTTTACGCCCCGGTGGACGACTGCTTATCATCGACTGGGAGAAGAGGGAGGAGGCCTGTGAGCAGGGCCCACCCATCGAACACCGGGTTCAAGAAACAGAGGTGATCCACGCCCTGCAACAGGCTGGGTTTTCTGAGCTTTCCACCATTGCTGGTTTCACTCACCATTATGGCATTTGCGGGGTAAAACAATAACATGGTGCAACACAAAGTAGCTATCTTTACACCCTACCCCTTTCAACCGGGAGAAAAAATCCACATTAACCAAGGACCAAGGCGTGGCGACTGGCTGGTGTTGGCCTGTGACGCAAACAAAGTAACGCTACAATGCCCGGTAAGCATGCGGAAATTCTCCTGGGATATTTTTTGCTATCACGTTGAGCAAAAAAAACAGCACTGGCCAGCAGACGATGACTCATCCCCGAATTGACAAGCACCTGTCCACAAACAACCCTAATCCAGATAGTCGATGGATGTGGCAAAAAATGTTATTGGCCTAAACTCATCGGTTGTTGTTTTTTCCCCCACCGATGAGGCGCATTTTTCCTTTTCTTTTGTATGCTTTTCACTTTTCTCAGCGGAGCAGAGATTTACATACCTATTTACTGCGTAGCCTTGAAGCCTCACCCGCTTGCCAACCGCATCTGACTTAAAGCTAAAGGCCTTATCCTTTGCCCAAACGAGCGCAACAGCAACCCCGTCTTTATACTCTTGCTCAGCAACCCAAATCTTACACCCGCTACCGCAAGCACCGACAACAGTCGCCTCCAGACTCACCTCTTTCTTCTCGTACTGAGCAATCCCTTCTGTTAATTCAGGAACCGTGAGTATGGTTACCTTCTCCTCTACTCCTGCAAAAGAGTGCTGTCCCAGACAACTCCATAACAATAAAACAGTAGCGCAAAACAAAAATCGCCTCATATATCTCTCTCCTCAATAGTTTTCTTTGTTCGCTGTTTTACTTTCAAAAAAAGATAACATCCTGTGATCACCATGACCAACAGACTACTACAGAGTATATCATACACTACTCTTCCCCATATTCCCCAAAAATCACCGGTATGCAGGTCTTTTATCAGCCAAATTACCGGTATGCTGCTCTTTTCTTCTAAGAAGAGTCCTTCCAGCCCCTGTGCTTTTTGGACCCTCTCCAACCGTTCCTGATACATATCCGGAAGAAACTGCGTGGAAATGCGCCCCTTTTCAAGAAACACCAAATCGTGTTGATGGTTATACAATATTCCGGTGACAACGATTACGCTTACAAGCAGTGATGCCAACAGGGTCAGCCATTGGAAATATCCAAAACAATACAGATGCAATTTCCTGAAAAACAGATACCTTGATTGCTTTTTACTCTTTTTCATTCTCTTCATTTTTTGTAATTGTACCCCAAATCCAAAGTATGCTACTTTGGGCTAATGCAAGACAGAATAGTTCTTATCTATCCCCCACTGGCAAAGGCGTGCGAGCCACCGGCGGGGATCACCAGAATTGCCGGTTTTTTGCGTGGCAACAAACAAAAATGCACCCTATGGGATGCAAACCTTGAAGCACAACTCTTCCTCCTCTCCCAAAAGCAACAGGCAAATGATACATGGAGCAAAAGGGCCTGGAAAAATCGTCTCCAAAATCTCAAAAAGTTACGCTCCGAAGAGCTCTATAAAAATCTTGACCGATACCAGCAAGCTGTGCGAGACACTAACCGGGTTCTCAGCAAAAGCTGCACTAAGGACAATATCACCATAAGCCTTGCAAATTATCAAGAAAACAACTTATCAACCCACAAGAGCAGTGATCTGATTCATGCTGCCCAAACATACCAGGATTCTTGTTTTTATCCATTCTTCGAAACACGACTGGCAGACTATATTTCCCATCCCCGACAAACAATAATCGGCATTTCCCTTAACTATTTGAGCCAAGCCTTCCCCGCCTTTTCCCTGGCCGGGTTGATCAGAGAAGAGTATCCGGAATGTAGACTGATAGTTGGTGGTGGACTTATCACCTCATGGTTACGTAGCCCTGGATGGAAAAATCCATTTGGCGATTTATTTAGTCAGATGATTGCAGGCCCAGGTGAACCGGCCATTTTACGTCTTCTTGGCCATACAGAGGAAATTGTCCATCAAGTTCCTCGTTTTGACGGTCTGCCCCTTACTGATTATCTTGCTCCGGGAACCATAATCCCTTACAGTGCTTCCACCGGCTGTTACTGGAATCGCTGCTCTTTTTGCCCGGAAAGGGCAGAGGGAAGCAAATACGTAAAAACTCCATCCTCACAAGTTGTACAGGATCTAACAAAGCTAAAACAAGAATATCGGCCACGACTCGTCCACTTTTTGGACAACGCAATCGCACCATCGCTTATGAAACAACTGATCAAAGAGCCAATTGGCCTTGACTGGTATGGGTTTGCAAGGATCAGTAAGGAGCTTGCCGATCCCCATTTTTGCAGGCAGCTACGAGAGTCCGGTTGTGTGATGTTAAAACTTGGTATTGAGTCCGGCTCCCAGGATGTCCTTGATGAGATGGATAAGGGAATCAACCTGCACCTGGTCGAACAATGTTTCAGGAATTTGCATAAGGCTGGAATTGCAACCTACATATACCTCCTCTTTGGCACCCCAGCCGAAAATTATATTCGCGCAAAAGATACGCTTCATTTTACCGTTCGTAATGCCGGGACAATTGGTTTTTTAAATCTGGCCGTCTTTAACCTCCCCCATAATAGTCATGAAAAAAGCAGGTTACAGATCCGTAATTTTTCTTCCGGTGATCTGGGACTCTACTCTGATTTTATCCACCCGCAGGGCTGGAACCGAAAAGAGGTACAGTTATTTCTTGCCCAGGAATTTAAAACACATCCGGCAATTCGGCCCATCCTCCATCGGGATCCGCCATTTTTCACCTCCAACCACGCCCCATTTATAATGGGGCTCGCCCATCAAGAGAATCACCAGCATGACTAAAAAACGCGTTATCGTTATCGGCGGTGGCCCTGCCGGTCTAATGGCAGCAGGCCAGGCAAAAGAAAATGGGGCAGATGTTATTCTGCTTGAAAAAATGAAGCGACCAGGTCGCAAACTTGGAATCACCGGTAAAGGCCGCTGCAATGTCACCAACAATGCCGATATAGCAGACTTTATTAACCACTTTGGAAAAAATGGTCGATTTTTACGCCAAGCATTTTCCCGTTTTTTTGCACCCGACTTGGTGGAATTTTTTCGACAAAAGGGGCTTGCACTCTGTCTTGAACGTGGAGGACGCTATTTCCCGGCCAGCGGCAAGGCAATGGATATTGTAAAGCTCTTCCTGGATTGGCTTCAAGAAATTGGCGTGCAGATAAAAACGCAGAGCCCGGTTGATAGAATCATTTTCAATAGCAATAAGATAGAGGGCGTGAAAGTAGGAAAACATTCAATTGCGGCAGACGCGGTTATTATAGCCACGGGTGGTTGCTCATATCCCGCAACTGGGTCGACAGGAGATGGATATGCGCTTGCTAAGGCTGCTGGTCATTCTCTTATCACCCCGCGCCCCGCACTGGTTCCTCTCAAAGTTTCGGGTGGCCTCCACCCAAACCTTGCCGGGCTTGAAATCAGAAATTGTACGGCAAAACTACTCATTGAAAATAAAATAAAACAAAAACTCTTTGGTGAGCTACACTTCCTCCATAATAGCATTGGTGGTCCCATTGTCTTAAGTTTAAGCGGTGCAGCAGTAGATGGCCTGCAGGCACATAAAAAAGTATCACTGATTCTTGACATAAAACCTGCACTGGATGAATCAAAACTGGACAACCGCCTTATCCGAGACCTTAACAAACGCAACAAAGAACCATTAGAAACAATGCTTCGAGGCCTGTTGCCAACACCCCTTGTCACTTTTTGTCTCCAGCAAACAGCACTTCCCCCTGAACTTCTTGCAGGAAAAGTCACCAAAAAAGAACGAAAAAAAATCCTGTATTGGCTCAAACACAACAGGTTTGAAATAAGTGGATTCCACTCCTTTGCCAAAGCCATTGTCACAGCAGGAGGGGTAAAATTGAGCGAGATACACCCAAAGACAATGGAATCAAAATTTGTTTCCGGACTCTATCTTGCTGGGGAAGTTTTAGATCTTGATGGTGATACGGGAGGATACAACCTGCAAGCAGCATTTTCCACCGGCTGGCTGGCCGGGAGAAATGCAGCTTGCAGAAAAATCGCGCAAAGCACGTAAGCTGACCGGGTAGCACTTAGCCAATGGCCACCATCTCAATGGCAAAGGTAAGATTTTTCCCGGCTAGTGGTGGGTTGGCATCAAGAACAATAAAATCGTCTGTAATATCTAACACTTCAACATTCATCACTTCTCCACCTGGGCCACCGACCTGCATTTTATCCCCAATTTGTGGATTTAAATCGGGTGGCACCTGATTAATGGGGATCTGCATGACCATTTCCGCATTGTGCGCGCCATACGCCTTTTCATAAGGAATGGTAACCGTTTTTTTCTCATTTACCGCCATACCGGTAAGGGCCTCATCAAAACCTTGAATAACACCACCTGAGCCAAGCACCACATCCAGGGGCGCTCTGCCCTCTGAGGAATCAAAAACGGTACCATCCTCAAGGGTCCCTGTATAATGCACCTGTACCTTATCTCCTTTTTTACTCACTTCCATACAAATAACCTCGTTAGTACTCTTTATTAAATTATAACATAGCAAAGTGTTATAGATCCCAGACAACAGCTGCTATAAACCATAAATTCACGTCACTGCATATCGCAAGCCAAGCAGACTAGCATATCCATCACATTAAAGATAGAAGCTATCCACTATTTGCGTCTTAATTGCATGACAAATATCGGTAACTGTTTTGCCATCACAGGGTGTGACAATATCGGCGTACTTATGGTACAGTGGCAAACGTTCATCATAAAGTTGCGAAAAGCTCTGCGCTTTTGTTTTAACAAGCCCACGAGTGCTAAAGTTACCAACGCGCTGCTCCAAAACAGAAAAGGAAACATCAAGTAGCACAAATAGCGATGAGCGTTTAAGATGTTCCATGGCTGCACTGCTGTAAATGGCACTGCCTCCGGTTGCAATAACATGATGTTGCTGTTGCATGGCAAGGATCACCTGTTCTTCCAACGCACGAAACCCTGCAGTCCCCTTTTGGTCAAGCAGCTCTTGCAATGATGCTTGTTGATCTTTTTCAATCAACTTGTCAATATCGACAAAGTCCAGATGAAGAACTTCGGCAAGGGCGGCACCGACTGTACTTTTTCCGGCACCTGCCATGCCAATCAAGACAATATTGCTTTTCTTTTTTTGCATAGAGATCACATTAAACAAATAAAAGTATCCATGTTACCCTTCTCACCCACTGTAAGTATTCCCGAGCAGGAAATCGAGTTAAAATTTATCCGTGCACAGGGTGCCGGCGGACAAAACGTCAATAAAGTTGCCACCGCCGTACAGTTACGCTTTGATATAGGTGCATCTTCTCTCCCTGAGCCGGTACAAAAAAGAATGCGCCAACTGGCCGATCCCCATATCCATAAAAGTGGTGTGATAATTATCAAAGCCCAAAATCACAGAAGCCAGGAAAAGAATAAAAAAGATGCCTTCCAACGCTTACAACACATTTTATGGCTGGCAATGCAGCAACCAAAACAAAGAAAGGCTACCAAACCCGGAAGAGCTGCCAGAAAAAAACGATTGGAAGGAAAGAAACAACGCGCCTTACTGAAAAAAAATCGTTCAAAGGTACACTATTAAGTGGTTATGATAGGTGCCAAACTAAAGCAAACAACAAGGAGAAAGAAATGATTACTCACAACGAATACTTTAATGGAAACGTACAATCACTGGCCTTTAACAGTGCAGATGGCCCCGCAACTGTTGGCGTTATGACCGCTGGTGAATATGAATTTGGTACCGAAACGATTGAAATAATGATCGTTGTTTCAGGCGAAATGGAAATAAAACTTCCAGGCAGTGATACTTGGCAGCGCTTTAGTGCCGGTGAGCAATTTGAAGTGGAAAAGGACGTTCGTTTTGGAGTTCGGCTTAAAAACGACGCAAGCTATTTATGTCTTTATAAATAACGTCAGAACTTATAAAAAAAAGCAATACAACCCACAAAGAGCTTGCAATATTATCGGGGCTCTGGTACAAAACCGCGCAACGATTAAGGGTTTACCTTAACAGCGATACACTACAGGAAGAAACGAGTTTTTTTTACCTTGTTTATTCCTGTTTTATATATACTTTTTTTGTACCTGCCTGCTTTCCCTCGGGAGAGCGGGCTTTTTTTTATTCCAAAACTATTTCGCTCCCTTCCACCGCAAAAAGAACTTCTGTCTCGCCAAAACGCCCCGGTTCACAATAGGTTTTGGCCAACTCATCAATTTGCTGATCTGTTCGATCAGGATCGTGGTGAAATAAAACCAGTTTCTTGACTCCTGCTCTATTGGCTGAAGCCACCGCATGTTCAAAACTGGAGTGTCCCCAATTAACTTTCGTTTTATACTCTTCAGCACTGTATTGTGCATCATGGATAAGCAGATCGGCCCCTTTATAAAACTCCTCAATGGCCATATTCTGTTCCTGCGCCACTTCCTCTCCTTCGTAGGCCATGGCTTCATCATATTCAGGGTGATCAGGATCGGTTATAAAAAGATTGCGATAGGGTTCATGGTCGTAACAAGTGCAAAACACCTTCCCTTTATACTCAAACTTATAACCAAGGGCAGTGATGGGATGATTAATAAACTTGGTGGTCAAAATCAATCCGTCCCCCAGATCTTTTCCAGGTTCTTCACGCAAACGCGAATACTCAATATCAGCGGCTAGCTCTCCAACGTTAATTGGAAAATATCGGTACTTCATTTGCCCACCAACGACATCTTTTAGGGGATCATCCTCAAAGCTCACCGGCCCAAATACCTGCAATTTACTTCCGGGAATATAAATGGGAACAAAATAGGGAAAGCCCATTATATGGTCCCAATGGGTATGGGAAAGATAAAGGCGCATTTCCATAGGGCCTTTGGGAAGTTCTGTTTGTAATAAACTATTGCCAAGCTCTCTGATTCCCGAACCCGCATCTATAATGATAATTTCCTTTCTTCCTTCAACCATTAACTGTATACAGGCACCATTTCCGCCATACTTCATGGTCTTTGGCCCGGGGCAGGGAATGGAACCCCGAACACCCCAAAATTTTATTTTCATCATAAAAGCGTTCCTTTTAGATTTGCAAAAATACTTGTGCCTTTTCGATCTCCGCCTCTATACTCCCCGCAATTTCATTGAGCATTTCCCATTTAAGCCCTGCGATCTCAAGCAGCTTTTCAATTTCTTCTTCCGGTGGGAAAGGATCTCCGGCATAGCCAAAATCATGAATATTGGCGTATATGTTGGCAAGGGCGACATAGGCAACACGCTCTTTTTGATCATCTTGCGCCATTTCCACATCATGGTGATAACAAATCGCGTTAATCATCACATCATTTAGCGTCCATTTTTGGGCTATTAGACGCCCAACTTCCTGGTGATCAATCCCGATAAGCCCCTTTTCCACGTCAAGTAACAGGCGTTGTTCATCCCTTGCAAGGTGGAGCGCTTCTATATACTCATCACCAAAGGGAATCTTCCCAAGATCATGGAGCAAACCGGCAACAAAATATTCTTCGCATTCCATGATTGGTACACCGTTGGCTTTGGCAAGTAATTTAGCGCACACTCCGGTGGCAATGGAATGGGCCCAAAACTTTTTAGTGGGTAAGGCCTGTGATTTTTTTGCTCCGCTCACCGTTCGGATAATGGCGGTACTAAGTGCCATATTTTTTACTGTGTTCATCCCCAACATGGTGATTGCCCTGGTAAGGGAAGTCACCCTGTTCATCAAAGAATAGTACGCCGAATTAATCAGTTTCAACACCTGTCCTGTGAGAACAGGGTCAAGGGAAATCACTCTATTCAACTCATTTGGCGATGCATCCATACGACTACAAATTTCCATCACCTTACCAACGGTGGTGGAGAGACTGGGCATTTTTTTTATGAACCTGAGGATTGATTTTCTGGTTTTTTCTTTATCGAGGCTCATCACATCTAACTAGTTTTAAAAGACATTTTCACTATCCTAACACTATTATTTACTTACTATGATTTATTGTATAGCAAGCAAATTGACAGGTCAAGAAAAGAGAAAATTAGAAAGGTATCCCCACCACTATTATCATATTGCCGACAACAGGCAAGATATGGTATCCAGTGACATGAAACGGTTTAGCAGAACAGAACAACTGTTAGGGAAAAAACAATTTGCAACCCTGCAACATTCCATGGTCACCATTGTTGGGCTTGGTGCTGTTGGTGGATACGCAGCCGAAGGACTCGCAAGGGCAGGGGTAGGCAAACTCCAGCTCGTTGACTTTGACACCATCCAAAAAAGCAATATCAACCGGCAAATTTTAGCCCTTGAAAGCAATATCGGAAGGCCAAAGGTCGATGTAGCCAAAGAGCGTATCGCTTCCATAAATCCGGCGTGTGCGGTTTCTGCCCACTCCATTTTTGCAGCCGAGGAGAGCTTGGAGAAGATACTCTCTCCAAAGCCGGATATTCTCATTGACGCCATAGATTCATTGAACCCAAAAATACAGCTGTTGGTTGGGGCACACAACCGCGCGATTACAACCTATTCCTCCATGGGTGCCGCACTACGAACCGATCCTGGAAAAATTAAGATTGGCGATATCATGCATTCCACTCACTGCCCCTTAGCTAAACATGTCCGCAACCGTTTGCGCCGCCACGGAATAAACGAGGGCATCCAGTGTGTCTATTCCACTGAAGAGGTCAACTTTAAATACCATGGGCCGGAAGAATCTTCCACGCCCGCGTCTTGTTATGAGAATAGGGGTAGAAAACGCAATGTCCTTGGCTCCCTCCCCACCATCACCGGGATCTTTGGCCTAATACTTGCCAATCAGGTTATCTTAGAACTCACAAAAACATAAGCAAACCGGACAGGAACACTTTACACTCTTTCTCAGCACTGGTTTTTCACAAGAAAGTCGTGCACCATCTCTTCCATCACACTCAACTGGTCCCGACCCGTTTCATGGACGATAATCCATGAGCATCGCTGATAGGCGCGATATAAACTTTCAGGAATTTTCACCTTCAACTCCATCAGTTTTTCCCCACCCTGTTCTGCAACAAGATTTCCATCATCCATCCTACGCCGTTTTCCTGTGGAATTCGACCGCTTCTCTGTAGGTCATAGTCGTACCACCAAAAATATCCAAAGCACTTCCCACCGTCGCATGCAGCCTGTTTTGCCCAATTTTGGCAATTGTTTCAAGATCCGCAATATTTTTCACACCACCGGCATATGTTGTGGGGATTGGACTCCAACGAGCTAATTTTTCAACCAACTCCGTTTCAATCCCCAAACATTGCCCTTCCACATCTGCAGCATGGATAAGAAACTCGTCACAAAAGGCGGAAAATTCTTCCATTACTTTCCTGGAAACGGTGACATCGGTGAATTTTTGCCATCTATCGGTCACAATATAGTAGGAATCTCCTCTTTTACGACAACTCAGATCAAGCACCAGATGGGCTTTCCCCACTGCCCGTACTAACTTTTGCAAATGGTCATGGTTAATTTGCCCATTTTTAAAAACGTATGAGGTGACAATCACATGTGAAGCGCCCTTATCAAGCCAGTCTTTTCCGTTTTCGGCGCTTATTCCTCCACCAATCTGCATCCCACCTGGCCAGGTGGCCAGAGCTTCTTTGGCAGCATGATCGTTTCCAGGACCAAGTTTTATTATATGGCCGCCTCGTAACGCATCAGCTTTATAGAGATTTGCAAACCAGGAAGAGGGCTTTTCGGCCGTAAAATTGGTCTGTAGGCTACCGGGATCATTATCATCTAAGGTCGAACCAATTATCTGCTTCACTTTACCATCGTGCAGGTCTATACAAGGTCTAAATTGCATGTTCGGTTATTTCGTTAGGAGTTTTACTACGTTAAGGATCCAGTCAAATTCAATCCACATAAAAAAAGGCTGACATCTCCCCACGGAAACGCCAGCCCCTTCTTTTAATTCAACACACAGCCATAAAGACTGCATTGGTCATATCATGCTTTCTTAATAAGCATGGTTGCAGGGTCAAGGATCAGTGACTGATCCGCGCCAATACCACAGGCCTCTGAACATTTCAACGTCCGTAGCTTGATATCGTTATCTTCTGGAGAAATGAGCAATACCGTATCAAAGGCGTCATCAACCTCATGACAGGGAGCAGGAACCCCGTTACCACTCACCCGTTCATCACCTCTATGCTTAACCGCCGAAAACCAGATCATTTTCAGCTCATTTTTATCCATAAAATCTTTTAACCCACCAAGAGCCGCTGCACTTGCTGGATCAGTAAAGTCATAGCCATCGATAACCATGCAGTCTGCCTTAAAAATACCCTGCTGGGCCAGGTCTCCCATGCGCTCTTCAAGTTTTGCAACATTAAAACTGCTCTCCTTAAAGGTCATTATCATACGATGCTGCATGATTTCACGCACCAGATCGCTAAAATCTTCAAGCTTCTTTTCTTGATTCATCAGATCAAGAATATCAGTATACCAGGTGGAGGTCTTTTCCAGATCCTCACCGATGGATACATGCAATACCTTATTGTCACGAAGCATGGAATCCATGGCAATTTGTACAAGAATTGCTGTTTTTCCAAGTCCCGCTCGGGCCATAACAAGCCCCACACGGCGGCCATCTGCCCCATCTTCCTTCTCAAGACCAAGGGCCCGTAACGGATTATTTGATACCAGGTCTTCTTTTCCCATGGCAGTCACCTCATCTATATGTTTTCATTTGCGATACCTTTAATACAAAGCTACCTTCAAAGAAATTCTCAAATTCTATTTACTTGTCTTTTTCTTCCTGGTACTTTTTCACAAGCTCTTCACTCACACCTTTTGGAACCGGTTTAAAGCTTGCAAATTCCATGGTGAATTCCGCTTTTCCCTGCGTTAGCGAACGAAGGGTGGTGGAGTATCCAAACATTTCAGAAAGAGGTACCTCCGCTTCAACCACGGTGTAATTCCCCTCCTCTGTCGTACCTATGATCATACCGCGACGCTGGTTAATACTTCCCATCACAGCCCCTTGGAACTCAGACGGTCCCTCAACGGCGACTTTCATGATGGGTTCCATAATAATCGGCTTCGCCTTGGCATAACCTTCCCTGAAGGCTCCGATGGCTGCAAGCTGAAATGCAACATCAGAAGAATCCACTGCATGGAACGCACCGTCATTAATAACACATCGTACACCGGTAACAGGGGAACCGCAAAGCGTTCCTTTCTCAAGGCTTTTAGTAAAACCTTTATCACAGGAAGAGATAAATTCACGGGGAATTGCGCCACCGACGATATTGTCAACAAATTCGTAATCACTTTCTTCGCATGGCTCAAGGTACCCGGCAACACGTCCAAATTGACCGGAACCACCTGTCTGTTTTTTGTGGGTATAGTTAAACTCTGCCCGTTGAGAAATGGTTTCACGGTAAGATACCTGCGGTGCACCGACTTCCACTTCCGCTTTATATTCCCGTTTCATTCGCTCAATGTACACCTCAAGGTGCAACTCGCCCATACCGGAAATAATGGTTTCACCGGTCTCATGATCAACAAACGTTTTAAACGTTGGATCTTCTTTGGTGAAACGATTCAGCGCCTTGGACATATTCACCTGCGCCTTGTTATCAACCGGGATAACCGCCAGGGAAATTACAGGCTCAGGAATAAACATGGAACTCATGGAACAGGTAATTTTCCCATCGGTAAAGGTATCACCTGATGCACAGTCCACCCCAAAAAGAGCCACGATATCACCAGCACCGCATGAATCAATCTCTTCCATTTCATCAGAATGCATACGCACCAAACGCCCAATCTTCACCTTTTTCCCGGTACGAACGTTAAACACCGAATCGCCCTTATTGAGAGTACCCTGATAGGTCCTGACATAGGTCAACTGACCATAACGGCCATCCTCAAGTTTAAAGGCAAGCATAATAAGCGGATCATCGGAATTATTTGATACTGGAAATTCCTCCTCATCCTTTTCAAGATCAAGACCAAGGTTTTCAACATCAGTCGGACAAGGCAAATAATAGGTCACCGCATCCAGCAAGGGCTGAACAGCTTTGTTTTTATAGGCAGAACCGATAAATACAGGTGAAAAGTCAAGGGAAAGTGTTCCCGCCCGTACGGCATCTCTTATGAGCTGTGGATCAATTTCTCCTTCTTCAAGCATAACCTCCATCAATTCTTCAGAGAACATGGAGACTGCATCTAACAATTCTTCACGTTTTTCTTCGGCCTTATCCAAAAGGGCTGCAGGAATTTCCTCTTCACGGATAGTCTCACCGTTGTCACCATCAAAGTAGAGCGCTTTCATGGTAACCAGATCAACCACACCCTCAAGATCATTTTCAAGCCCTATTGGCAGTTGCATCATATGTGCGTTCAGTCCCAACTTATCCTGTAACTGTCCTGTAACCCGCTCGGGGTTGGCACCGGTACGATCGCACTTGTTAATAAAGGAAATTCGGGGCACATTGTAGCGATCCATCTGCCTATTAACGGTGATGGACTGCGATTGCACACCACCAACGGAGCAGAGAATAAGCACAGCACCATCCAGTACACGCAAGGCACGTTCCACTTCCACGGTGAAATCCACATGCCCGGGTGTATCGATGATGTTAATATCGTGTTTCTTCCAGTTACAGTAAGTGGCGGCTGACTGAATGGTGATGCCACGCTCCCTTTCAAGCTCCATGGAGTCCATCTTGGCGCCAACGCCATCTTTTCCGCGAACGTCATGGATGGCATGAATCCTGTCGGTATAAAATAGGATGCGCTCGGTCAGGGTGGTCTTCCCCGAATCAATATGGGCACTAATCCCTATATTTCGCACATTGCTTAAATCTACACTCATGACTGCTACCCTCTACAAATTGCTTTCCGTCGGCTTTTCCGACGCTGCTCAAAAAGAGCCTCATATAAAATAAAAAATAAGGAGCCACAGTGTACTGCAACTCCTTATTCCACAAACCAAACGAGACGAAAAAAATTAGCTTAAAAATTCAAAACATTATACTTTTCCTCGCCACAAAACAAATTCACCAAAAAGACAGAAAAACTACGAATACTACCTCATTTACAGATTTAAAGAAAGCATTTTTTTTCACAACCGGACAAAGTTGATGCAAAGCGGCCTTACAATACATCAGGGATGTACTTCCTTACTCTTCCCCAACCGGCAATAAGATTGAAAATATTGTTCCTTCCTGCTCGGCACTTGTCACCCGGATGGAACAATCCATTTCTGTCAGCATTTTTCTGACAATAACCAGACCCAGCCCCGTCCCTTCCGGCCGCGTCGTATAAAAAGGTTTAAACAACATCTTCTGATTTTCTTCTGAAATTCCACAGCCATTATCTTCAATCACCAGACGAACCAACTTACCAGATGCCCTGGTTACCATAATGGACAAAAAAGGATCCGGGCGACCTTTTAAGGCAACCACCGCATTACTAAACAAGTTCAAACACACCTGAATCAGGGCCCGGGGATCGGCATATACAACTTCCGCATCAGTTGCCACACTCACCCAAAGTTTTATCTGGGCAGCCTCAAATTCCTTGCGGTGCATTCCTATAACGTTATTTAAAAAAGTTGATAAAAACACTGTCTCGCACACAGGGTTTTCGAACATGGAAAAACTTCTAAGGGAAGTCAACAGGTATTCAATTCGACTGATTTCGTTCTGCGATCGATCTAAAAATTCAGCCACCTGTTCCTTTGAGAACTGATCAATCCTCTTACTAAGAACACTTAAAGTCATTTTTAGAGAATTTAAGGGATTACCAAGTTCATGGCGTATTCCTGAAAAAATAAAACCCACATTTTCCATCAGATTTACAGAACTTGCCAATGACTCCAGACGATACTGTTCAGTAACATCTCTTTTTATCACTGCATAGCCGTTAATCTCTCCACTCTCAGCAAAAATAGGAGAGACAGAGATTTCTTCGCGGCAGAGTGAACCATCCATCTTCTCATTATTGACAACTCCCTTCCACCCCTCCCCTCTTCGAATACAACTTATCAATTTTTCTCTATTTTTTTTGTCATTTTTTAACCGGTCCATCTTCCAGATGGACCTGCCAACCAGATCTTCCGAACAACAGCCACTTAGCTCGCATGCCCTATTAACGTACTCGACAACCCCAAATCTATTGACGATAAAAACCGCATCGCTAAACTGCTCAATTATTGCAGCCAATCGATTGCGCTTTATTACTTCACCAGCAAGTTGCGCATTCTTTCTTTTTAGTTTCTTTCTGCTTTCAAGGAGCTCAAAGGTGTTGGCAATACGAGCAAGAAGGCTATCAAGGTGAATGGGTTTTGCTATATAGTCAAAACGATACCCCAGGTTTGTGCAATGTTTGAGGATCTCTTCCTCTTCCAACGATGAAATAAAAATTATCGGCGGAACAGTGTGCCCAATAGCATCATGTACCATTTGACACACCTCAACCCCTGAAATATCCGGTAACATAACGTCAAGCAACAACAAATCCGGCTCAATCTCCTTCGCACGACGTATACCATTTTTCCCGTCATTGGCTACCATAACTTGATAACCGGCTTCCTTCAGGGCTGCCTGCAGAAAAGTACATGTCACAACATCATCGTCAACAACCAGAATCGTCTTACTGCCGTTATCCATATCTTTTATCTTACAATGCTCCATTGGATTCTTGATTTTCAACCTATCAACTATTACTCCCTTAAGCCATTGCACTTTCTGCAAAAGTTATGGGATTTATTCTTGTTTTCTATTTACTTGTGTCTTATTAAACTGTTACATTGAAGTAGTCATACAAAATAACACATAAAAACATTGCATTTAACAACGTCATGGCGTATTACTGCGTGCTGCATGACGTAAAAGACACGCTTTTGCCCTGTTAAGGGCCTTTTTTTTGTACACGCAAGATTGCAGCAAATGAAAACCAATTACAACATTTAAAGCTAACGTTAAACACTTTATTCTGCATAAACGAGTCATATATACCTTTGAGGCGCAACATCCTCTAACTGCCTGCCAAAATCATCCCATGAAAAATGTATTAATTGTAGATGATGAACCTGGACTCCTCCTCAGTATTAAAACAGGTTTTGAAAATCAACGGAATAAATTTACAATACTCACTGCCGGAAACGGAGAAGAAGCGCTAGAAATTCTACGAAAACAGGATGTTGCTCTAGTTGTCACCGATCTTCAGATGCCACAAATGGACGGCTTCCAACTCCTGGCCAAAATGAGTGTTGATTACCCTGATACCCTCAATGCGGTTATGACCGCATTCGGTACTCCAAAAATTGAGCAACAGCTTACTTCCCTTGGCACGTATAGGTTCCTCAACAAACCAATTGATGTAGACACCCTTGAAGAATGCATACTTTCTGCTCTTCAAGCCATTGAAGAACAACAAGGAAGCATCTCCGGGCTCACCTTGGCGCATTTTCTACAACTCTTAGAGGCCGAGCAAAAAACCTGTTCCATGACTGTTTTTAATTGGGCATCACAAAAAGGCACCCTGCATCTTTCTGCCGGAAAGCTCTTGAATGCGAACACAGGCAGTCTCAACGGAGATGAGGCGGTCATTGAGATGGTTACCTGGGACAACGTTAAAATCACCCTCCACGATCTGGCCATTAACCCCAACGATTGTAGCATTGAATCTGAATTGATGGTGCTGCTCTTACAGGGTGCTAAACAAAAGGAAGCGGCTGAAGATACGATTACTTCATTTGACGAAATTGAAATAGGATTTGAAAATGTGGAGCCTGAAAGCAAACCAGGCTCCAGTGACCCAACTACAGGAGGCTATATGGCTGGCTTAAAAGAAATTTTAAAAGAGATGGCAGATGAAATGGATGGAGTACTTTCTATCCAGGTGACGGGAATGGATGGTATCACCGTTGCCGTTCATAACCCAACAGGAGCAGATGTTGACGCGTTTTCCGCAAAATTTGCCATGGTTATGAAGCTTGTTGACAAATCCGTTGAAGCCCTCAATGGACTTGGTGACTTTGAGGAAAACCTTGTTCAGTCACAAAATGCCTGGATTTTAACCAGGTTTGTTGGAGAACAGTACTATATGGGTATCATGGTAAGCCGGGATGGCACTTTGGGGAACGTGCGTCTGGTGGCAGGAAAATACCAAGAGAGACTTCGTAAGGCTCTGTAGGAAAATCTATTGCAGGAGAGAGAAATGGCAACTGAAGAACAAAAGAAACAAAATATAATGCGCTTAATGACCTTGATGATCGGTGGCATGGCAAAAGCGCTCTACGATCTTTTTGGTGAGACAGCTTTTGCGACCATGACGGAAGTTGGAAAGACCACCCTGGAGATTATGGAAAATGAAATGGGCCTAGAGGTGGACGGTGAATCGCCACAGGACGTACTCACAGAAATTGGTAGAATTTTTTGCGATGAAATGGGCTTTATCGAATCCTTCTCAACCAGTACAGAGGGTAACGTCTTAACCCTAAGCGTCAATCGCTGCCAGGGCTGGAATCTCACCCAATCAATTCTCAAAACCGGTGTTGAAATTCCTTTTACCTGTCCAATAATGAATGTTTGTCAAGCAGCACTCACCCGCATGGGACACCACGCACGAAAAGCAATCTCTCCCATTCCTGAAACAAGGGGATCAGCAATTCAATTTACCCTGATTGACTGATAGGGAACATTTTTACGAAGGCTGGAAATAAGGACGGAATAGTAACATCGATGAGCTACACACCTTTTTTCCAGCCGCGTGAAGATTGCCTTAGCGTCACCGAAGCACGCTACTACCAAGACCTTCTCTATCGTACCATGAAAATTGGTACGGAACTTGAATTTGCCCTCCCAAAAGGCATATTACGCGAAGACTTTCAACCCAAAATAGAAGCGTTTATGGAACCTTCCGGGGACCTGAACAAATTGGGCCGGCTCGGAGTCTACAAGGTCTTAAAGGAACATTGCGGCATTGAAGTCCTTATTATTGGGCGGCATCCCCATTGGAACTCTTTGGTCGAACAATATTTACAAATAATCTACCCCTTGCTTGAGCAAGAGATCAGGATGCGTGCCACCTGTGGGTTCCATTTTCATTTAATTCAGGTGGGTGCATCCGAACCCATACCGGAAATTATTCTAGCCAACTTCTGGAATATGTGCCGACTCTTTGCACCTGGATTAAAATTTCTCACCAGCGGGGGAGAAAAACGAGACAGTCTTTGTCGTAGACGACAGCACAACGCCCATCAGGAGTTTGTTAAATATTGCCCAACCCGTCTTCATATGCGAGATATCCAACAGGCGCTGCGTGAGAGCTTTGAAGTACCGGCACACCAAAACTTTTTCAATTTAGAGCACCTACAGTTTGAAGATGATGGACAAATTTCCACCATGCACCTTGAACTACGATTTCCTGACGGAGATCTTGCCCCCATATCCGTGGCGGCCAAGACCTTTCTTTTTCTGACAATGCTCTTAAAAGCGGTGGAAATCTCTAAGTTTGGACTTTTAGATGTGGAAAAAGCACCATTTTGGCAAGATGTCCCCATTCTTCTTGACCACATATCAAACAACGATGGGAAGCTTGCCGCCAGCGATACTGCAAACATTTGTGACGATATGCTGGAGAAATACCGAGCAAACGGTCGAGAACTTCTGTGGTTTCTGAAATCCGTTTTTTTGGTTTTTGACAATCCGGCAGAGACAATACTGAAAAGCCTGGTGGAAGTCCCCATCTCCTTTCACAGGATAAGTGGGCTAAGCTGGCAAGCCATTAACGCAAAACTGGGGCTTTTGATTGCTCCGCGTCCTGTCCCTGATGCACTTGACCATGAATTACTCAAAATCGTTGAACTCATTCTTGTTTGTGAAATGGAAAATGAATCTGCCTGGCTAGGTCGTGTGGCAGAACAACTGGGTATTGACCCACCCGCCCTTGCAAAACGGCTGCAGTTTTTTGCCGGTAGAAACCCCACCTGGAATCAGGAAATCGGCTCCATGGTCTTTTTAAAATAATATGTGTGGTATCGCAGGAATCCTTATCGGCAAGGCCAAACAAAATGATCTGGAGCAACTTCGCGCCCTGTTCACTGCCAACCTTATTGCCAACGAAGAACGTGGAAAAGAGGCCACCGGAGCACTTGTCGTCCAAAGTGATGGCAGTTGGTTTCTGGAAAAGGCGCCACTTGACGCCTCCACCTTCACAAAGACATCAAAATATCTAAATCTTATCAAGAAGATAGACAACAACACAACCTGTATTCTAGGACATACCCGCAGACCCACCAAAGGCAGCCCAGAAGATAACAACAACAACCACCCCATCGTTTTTGGTGAAACCATAGGGGTACACAACGGTACACTCTCAAATGATGATGAAATCTTCCTCACCCACGTAAAAGCTGGGGAAAAATCACGGATTGGAGCGGTGGATAGTGAGGCCATATTTGCCCTTATTGACGAAGTTCCACGGAATAATGGATTAAACAAACAGTGCTTAAAGCTTTCAGAGATGTCCAGGCTTCTGCAAGGTTCCTATACCAGTATATACATCCACCCCAATGAACCGTCTCGCGTCTATCTTCTCAAATACAATAACCCCATGTCTGTACACTATTCACCGCAATACGAAGCCTTATTCTTCTCTTCCCGCTACGTTTTCTTGCGAAAAGCCTTCGGTAGAGCAGTAATAACAGAGGCACTCCCCTCACGTTATGGATATGTCTTTGAAGCAAAAAAAATACAAGAATCAGGGAAAACTCCACTGTGCGCCTTCCCTTTGGCTGAACAAAGTGGTATGTTCTCTTGCCAACCTGCATGACCGTACTCCACTCAACCATATAGAATTATGAGAAAAGAACTTGTTGATATACTAGCGAAAATAGCAAAGGATCTCCCTGGCTACCAAACAGCAGCCGTGGTCACCATTGATGATGGGCTCTCCGTTGCCGAACTCTCAAGTGACAACACAATGGAAACGGCAGCGGCAGCAGCGTATCTTGCATCCATTGTTAAATCTAATGCAAAGGCCATTAAACTGTTAGCCGATAAACAGCAAACCGAAGACATCTTAGTTACCACAGACTACTCCTACTACCTCATTCGCACCCTTCCGGGCCAACCACTCTTTCTCTTTCTTATGATTAAGAGAGGCGAGTGGATGGGCAAGGCCAGAATGCTGATTCAAGAGCATGAGCAGCAAATTACCAACATTGTAAAAGAGTATTTTAGCATTAAAGAGGAGTAGGAGTCACTCCCTTTTTCGTCAAAAATATGACAACTGTTTACAAATAGAATTTTCACCTCTTCAACTGTCCCTGTCATATCAACCTTTTGAGTTCAGCTCAACAATCCGGCACGCCATTTGCTCTATCCTTGCTACCATCTATAAGGAGGTATGCAATATGGAATATCATGTGCAAAAGGGCGACACCATTATGGACGTCACCCGCAAATTACAAACAAACTGGAAAACGCTGCGGGTCAACAATCCACAGAGTATTGGCAGAGCCAAAAACGGTAACTGGTTTTTAAAGGAAGGCAGCACCCTCACCACTGAAGGATCCTTTGTAAACACCTTACAACAGGTGCAAGCAACCAAAGATGAGCCCCATTCCAATGTAGCTCAATCCATATCAAAAGAGGCCCCATCTCCCAGCAACTCTTCCGCCAGCCGTGAAATTATTCACACCATAAAGGCTGGAGAAACCTTGTGGGAGCTGGCGGTCAAAAAATACCATGTAACGGTGGAAGATCTTATGAAAGAAAACAATATTAAAGATCCAAGACGCTTACAAATTGGTCAAAAACTCACCATTCCTCTACCAGAAGAGGAGGAGAAAAAAATAGCTGATACGCAAGAGGCGACACTTCAAACGACAAAGAGAAGTTGCCTGAAAATATCAAGGGGCGATGAGTATGTCACGATCTCCCCTGTGGCATGTCGGTATTGATTTACTATTAAAAAAACTACTCAACAAAAGTCAAAAATATGACGATACGCATATAAATACCAGGGGGGGGGTGAGCAAGCGATGACACAATATCAGGTACAAAAAGGCGATACCATAGCAGATGTAACCAGCAAACTGCACACAAGTTGGAAAGCACTTCGCCAAAACAATCCTCAATCCATTGGAAAGGCTAAAAACGGTAACTGGTTTCTCAAGGAAGGAGCGACCATCAATACAGAGAACGCGTTTGACAAAACTCTGCAACAAGTGACAGAGGCACAAAGCGAGAAGAATCCCACCCCTCCCGTCCATCTTTCCAAGCAGCAACAAAAAATCATGTACAGCATAGATGCATCTTCCTCGCAACCTGTTGAACATAGCAATGAAAACAGTTCCAAAAGCATTGTCCATACTATCCAGAAAGGGGAAACGCTCTGGGATTTAGCGGTTAATAAATACCATGTCCATATCAAAGATATCATGCAAGATAACAGGATCAGCGATCCTACAAAATTGCAAATCGGCCAACAACTCACCATCAACCTACCACAAAACGAAGGTGAAAAATCGGTGGTCGCCAGTTGGTATGGGGAGGATTTCCACGGAAGGCCAATGGCCAATGGCAGAATATATGATATGAATGCAGCAACCATTGCCCATAAAGAAATACCTTTGGGCACACAGGTGGAGCTGAAAAACGAAACAACGGGTGAAATGGTGAAGGCCGTCGTCACCGATAGAGGTCCCTATGTCGAGGGTCGGGATGTCGATCTTTCTTACGGCCTTGCCCAAAAGCTTTCTCTTGTGGAACAAGGCATTGGCAAGCTTACTATGCGAATTTTATAGCATTATTCACCACCATAGGTCTGCTCATCAAGATACTGTACGCCTTCCATAATAAGCCCCATAAATCCACCTATGGGTTTTGCCTTATCTAGCTCAAGGGGGAGGCCTTTGGAATAGGTAAAATGACCATCTTCCTGGGCCAATAAGGCAAAAAGGGCATCTTTTTTTCGCAACTCCTTATAACGAACAAAAACAATCTCTCCCTCTCTAAAATAAACGTTGCCTTTACCATCGGGTAAAATCAATTCCACATGCCCGGTCTTCTGGCTGGAATTTATCAGTTGTAAGAGTTCAACAATGGTGATCTCCCTTAATTCCCCCGACATACCAGAGGTAATATTCCCTGATCGAAGGGCCATGGCTTGGGCACGATCCACTAAGATTCTCAGAAGAAACAACTGCAGAACCGGATTTTTCTTGAGTACATACCGAAAATTCTTCACACTTAAAAGCGCCACTTCTGTTTCGGAAAGGGAGTGGATCGTACAGGAAACCGCATCTCCGGAAAGAAGGCTCATTTCCCCAAAGATCTCACCTTGTCCCATGGTGGCGAGTCGTTCTCCTTCATGGGAAATAACTCCCACCCGACCAGAAAGTAAAATATGAAGATGCGTTCCCGGCCCCCCTTCTTTAAGCACCACCTTATCCTTTTTGAAAGTCTTATTCTCAAGGAGTCCTGCAAGATCTAAGAGTGCATCATCATCCAAAGACTCAAAAAGAGGAAATTCCCGTAATTTATCGTAAAAAATTGCTAAATGCTGTTTACGTCTGCGCTCCTCAGCCTTGTTCAGCAGTTTCATCTGAACAGTTGAAAAACCCTTTTGCTTTTTATATTGAAAGATTATTTTTCCCTTGCAGCCCCCGCACTCAAATCGCTGTCCCTGAACACCCATCTGGGTAAAACGCTCAAAGCTTTCTTTTTTGGCGGTAATCGCTATAAGTTTCTCCACCAATACCATGCACACCTGCTTTGCCTCTGGCACAACAGCGCAGAGCTCTTCGACTTTTATCTCATCCCCGCTATTGTAAATGGGGCAGGCACGTTCTTCGGTGACAGTAAAGATAGCATCACGAAATTTCTTCTTTTCCATTACTCTCCCTCCTCAAATAACTCCTTGAGATATCAATCACCTTCTTTTCTGGTACAGCTAGCTTCGGGATCATAGTGAAGCCATACTGGATCACTGTAGCTCTTGTGGCATCCGACACATTCCCCAACTCCTAGAATAGCACGCAACTCTTTTTTATTGAAGGGGCGCAGATTTTCCCGGGAGCCATGTTGCAACGCGTTACCATCAATATCCACAAAGGCATCAAAGGGTACAGTCGCTCCTGCCAACGTATCCACACCTTGATCAATGGCTTGAAATGACCAGTTCCCGTTTGCATCGATGGATACTGTCCCTTCTCCTAAACCCACCGTTTTGGTTGATTGATGACAATCCTCGCAACTTCTCCCTTTTGCCTGGGTTGTATGTGGGTTTATTGCCGCCATGGTAAAACGATTAAAACCACCTTCGACATTTCCATCTTCATCAAGTAAGCTTACAATATCCTGGCACCCTGGCGTCACGATAACGACCTCATCTTCCCAGACCGCGAGCATGGGTCTTTCATAACGAATATAAGAACGTCCTTCCTCCCACATCCCCATGCTTTCTTTCAAACTCAACTTATCCAGATGCGTTTGTGATGCATCACGTTTTGCGTGACAGCCATAACATTGAGGCACCCAGGTGGAATGACATGCCTCACAGCTCACTCGTTTATGAAAGGTTGCCGTGCATGCCCCTTCTTTGGGGGGGGACAAAGGGTATATTTTTTCATTTATCTTTCCCTGCAGTACAGCATGTCCATCTTTTGACAATATATTGGAAACACTATCTCCTTTTCGTGTTATTCCCGGTTGCTCCGAGTGGCACATTTCACAGCTAATTTCCAACTGCTGCTCATAATGAGCATAACTCTTACCATCACCCATTATCTCATTGCGAGTATGACAGTCGATACAGGCCATCCCTTTTTGATGGTGCACATCTTCAGCGATTTCAAGATAAAATCGTTTCCCCGGCAGCTGTTTGGAAGTCAATGTCCCATTTTCATACGGGGTGCCATATCCTTCTGATTCAAAAATCCCTGTGTAGGAGATCCCAATTCGCCCCGAACGGTTGTGACAGCGAATACAATTCTCCTCTTCCACCTTTTTAATAATCAAAGGATGTACCTTTTTCCTGCTCCCCTTTTTTGCATCGTCATAACCTGCAACCCCTTGTCGTTTTTCACCTCCTGGAAGGGCGTAATGGCACGCCGAACATCCTCCACCTTTTTCGTTAAAAAACGCTGGTGCCCCTGGAAGATCATTCTTTTGTTTCCAAAGATGGCAAGTGGCACAGAGTTTTCGAAAATAATCAAGGGCCAGGGAAGTTTCTCCACTCTCCATAAGTGTTTCAATGGTAATATCCGTATCCTGTGAATCAGACTCCCCCCAGTAGAAAAGTAGCGTACCGATTATCCCACGATTTGTCGCCATTAAGGATTTTTTTACCTTTTGCACGTCCGTTGGATGACAACCTTCAACGCCACAGGTTTTTTCCACCACCCGCAGATCGCCAGGATTGAGAACCATACCCTTATGGGCGGTTTTGGCGTCAAGGGCCAAGGCATCGCCCAAGTGACAGGACGCACAACCTATCACCTTAGGGTCATGGGCCGGATCCAATTTCTCCTCTTTATGACAGGAAAGACACATATCAAGACGACCACTGGTGGTCACGTAGAGCTGCTCTGGGCGTTTAGTATGTAACTCCCGGTATATCAACAGAAGAGCCACCAAAATAAGGAGCAACAGGAATATGGACCTTTGGGCTTTCTTACTCATCCCTGCTATCCTGCAAAATTCTGCACATTTGGATACCTACGTCCATATCCAAATGCCTTACTTGTCACCTTTAGGCCCATGGGGGCCTGTTTGCGCTTGTATTCGTTTAAACGCACGCGACGAAGAATGTCATTTACAAGTTCCCTTGCAAAACCGTGTTCCACGATCTCTTCCACTCCCATATGTTCTTCTAAATGGAGTTCTAAAATTTGATCAAGAATTGGATAATCCGGTAAATCATCCTGGTCGCATTGATCAGGTTTTAATTCTGCTGTGGGTGGCTTTGTAAGAGTTCTTACAGGAATGATCTCTTTGTTACGGTTCACATAACGTGAAAGCTCATATACCAGTTGTTTGGGCACATCTGCAAGGACAGCCAGTCCACCATTCATATCGCCATACAGGGTACAATATCCAACGGCCATCTCACTTTTATTTCCCGTCGACAATAAAAGATGCCCAAATTTATTGGACAGCGCCATTAACAAATTCCCACGAATACGGGCCTGGAGATTTTGTTCGGTAAGATCTTCAGCAAGCCCTGCAAACAAGGGATGAAGCGTCTTTTGAAAGGTCTGAAAAAGCTCACTTATGGGCAATACCTCAAAAGGCATCCCAATATTTGTTGCAAGAGCAAGTGCATCCTCCATGGAATCATCAGAACTGTAGGGGGAAGGAAGAGCTACCCCCAAAACATTTTCTGCCCCAAGGGCTTTTGCAGCAAGGGACGCCGTCAAAGCTGAATCAATCCCCCCCGACAGTCCAAGTACAACAGAGCGAAAACCGCATTTATGCACGTAGTCATAAATGCCCATAACCAGCGCGTCATGTACTGCAGCAACACTAGTATCTGCACTTGGCTCAGCCACCCGTCCCTGCCAACTCTCACTCTCCACCAGCAAGATATCTTCAACAAAGCTTTCCGCCTTTGCCCGCACCTCACCACTGGCATCCATTGCCAGACTACCACCATCAAAGAGCAGGGAGTCCTGGCCGCCCACCTGATTAACATACAAAAGAGGAACGTTATATGTTCTACATATTGAGCTAAACAATCGGAGCCTAACATTTTCCTTGTCCCGTTGGAAAGGAGAAGCCGAAATATTAATCAAACAATCGATCTGTTCTTCGCCATGAAAGAGTTCTGCCACCGGATCTCTTTGATATTCCCGTATCTCCGAATGCCAGATATCTTCGCAAACGGTGATCCCAAAATGAATACCCTGCACCCAAAAACCCGATGTTTGCTCTCCCGGCTCAAACCAGCGTTTTTCATCAAACACGTCATAGGTGGGTAACAGCTGTTTTTGAACTTTTTGGACCACCTTTCCATTTTGCAGAACAAAAGCGGAATTGTACAATTTTTTCCCGTCGTTATCCGACGTTCGCAACTCAAGACAACCCAGAATAACCGTCATTTCAGGCAACTGCGTAAGTAAACGATCAAGGGCATCATCATGTGCTGTAAGAAAGGATTTATGATCCAATAGGTCTTGCGGAGGATACCCACAAATGGCGAGTTCTGGTAAAATAGCAAGGGTTGCGCCAGCACTTTCCGCCCTTTTACAGGCCGAAAGAATTTTCTTGCTGTTCGTTGCAAAATCCCCGATCACAGGATTATGCTGTATTAGAGCTATTTTCATACAATACAATGGGGATAAGTAAACGTGAATAATTGCGGTTATTTTTACTGCAAAAAAATAAAATACAGCTATGCTTCTACCACATTCCCCCTTGTTGGCCAAGAAATTGACGCAGCAAAAAGAAGAATAAAAGACAAAGACATTTCTAAAGGAATTGAAATTACACAAAGCTTTGGCAATTTCTCAACTTCAGATATCCTAAGCGCTCTTTCCTGTTTCATTTTTACCCATATACTGGTATATTGGCGCGCAGTTGATAATTTTTCTTGTATATCCTATCAGGTTCAACATACCATGAGCGCAACAAATCAAGGGTTATCCCCAGTGGCAAAAAATATCAAAAACAGTTTGCAAGACAACATCCTGGCATCTCTTGGGAGCAACCCCGGTGATTCAACCACCCAATGTGCCCATTTGCAACCTTTTTTAGATCAAACCAAAATGGAAGCCTGCCAGATCATTTTAGAAAATCTGGTTCAATTGCATTTTTCCCAGGACAAAGCCTGTCAACATTGGGATGCCATTGTTCAACATGCAGACATTTTGCAAGGAAGTCTTGATCGTACCGTGGGACTGGCCACCGTTGCCTGTGATTATTTTTCGTCCATTAATCCGCGGCTTACCAATCCAAAACTTATCGAACATGCCCGTTTGGAAGAGACTTTACAATCCGCCCATCTGGATTACCTCACAAAGCTTCTGGGCAGAAGGGCCTTTCAGGAACTTTTCGAACAGGAAATTTCACGTGCCCAACGCCATAAGCATAATGTGACATTAATCTTCTTTGATCTCGACAACTTTAAAAGCATTAATGATGAGTATGGCCATCTAACCGGTGATGAGACCTTACGGCAAGCCGGGAGGATTCTTCTGGATTCAAAGCGTAAAGAAGATCTTGGCTGTCGTTACGGTGGCGATGAATTTATTGTCCTGCTCCCCGAGACGGACAAAGCCATGGGGGCATTAGTTGCCAAGAAACTCCATAAACAGCTCAACAATCTCTCTTTTCACTACAGAGAAAAGCATATCACTACCCAGTGCAGCGCAGGGCTGGCATCCTTCCCTGAAGATGCCCAAAACGGCGAAACACTCTTAGACTGCGCCGACAAAGCCCTCTATAAAGCAAAGTGCCAGGGACGCAACAGGCTTGTGCTTTTTTAATATAGACCCCTGTTTTCCTGAGAAGATAAGACAGGTTCTAAGAGCTTACTTTCGGGAAACCACACCACTCATTCCAACACACTCTTTACAATATTTTTGATCGGTGGAAGCACTTTTGCATTCCTGACAATACTCTTTGCCGCACGCCTGGCAGATACAAAGGGTGGATCGTTCAACTTCTTTTTGACAAATTTGACAACTCGCTTTTTCCACTGCCATCCTAAGCTCCCTGGTTACAATTTGTTCTGTGTCCTGATTTCCTTTAAGAAGAAAACAGCTCAAGGGTGTCGAATAAGTGACGTACCGTTCTTCACCGGTGTTAGTATATCATAATACCCTAAGTCATCCAAATAAACCTAGACCAACAGGCCCCCATTACTTTTTTTTGCGATTTTTCCTGGGTTTTCGAAGATATTTATAGACCGCACGGTTATGCTCCCTAAGGGTTTTAGAAAAATAATGTCTTCCACCACCTTTTGAAACAAAGTAGAGATAGTCCGTCTTTTGGGGAGTGAGAACTGCCTGTAACGCGTCCTTTCCTGGATTACAAATCGGCCCAATGGGTAAACGTTTCAGGGTGTAGGTATTGTAGGGCGTAGCAGTATGCAAATCAGTTTTGCTCAAGGGACCGGAAAAATTTTCTATACCATACATCACCGTTGGATCAGACTGCAGCCGCATACCTTTTTGCAATCTGTTCAAAAAAACACCCGCAATAATGGGACGTTCATCTGCCCTTCCCGCCTCACTCTCCACCATGGAAGCAAGAATGAGAACCTCAAAGGGAGTAAGTTGTATCGCCTGGTCTTTAACGAGTGCTTTCCATACACTCCGGTGGCGACGAACCTGCATCCGGATAATGTCCGCTGTTTCTTGCCCTTTATGGGTCAGATAATAGGTATCGGGAAACAGGTAGCCTTCCAGACTATCAATGGATTCAAAACCAAGGCTTTTTATAAAATCAGTATCATGGGCTAAACGGATATATGTCTCTTGATCACACCAACCACCCTCGGCAAAAATTGCTGCGATTTCATCTATGACCAAACCCTCAGGAATGGTTACTGGGTGCTGAATGGGCTTGGCTGCCACAAGCTCAAAAAGGAGTTCTTTGGGGTTCTGGCCACGGTGCAGTGCAAATTCACCGGCTTTTATCTTGGAGGTGACACCTAAATATTTGGTAAGCAACAAAAAACGAATATCTTTTGCAACCAGATGCTCTGATGCAAGAATCCGGTTGATTTCCTGCACGGTGCTTCCCTTGGGAATAACCACAGCAACACTTTCACCCTTGTCACCCTCTGCCGGGGTAAACGCAAAGCGAATAAACCATAACGACCCGCTAACCGTGGCCACAAAAAACAAAAGGATCAGCCAAAGGCCGACCCTTTTAAAGGTCATCTGTAAAGAAGTACTCACTGTAACAGATTCTTTTTACAAGTTTATTATTTCTTGTTTTTCCTGTTATTAAAGGCAATGGCAACAACTTCATCCATATCTTTCACCGGATAAAAAGTCATTTTTTTACGAATTTCAGCGGGGATTTCACTCAGATCCTTTTCGTTTTGGTCCGGAATAATAACCTGATTAATTTTAGCGCGAACCGCTGCCAAGGCCTTTTCTTTCAAACCACCAATGGGCAGCACCCGACCACGCAACGTTACTTCTCCGGTCATAGCCAGCCTTTTTTGTACTTTCTTCCCACTGATGGCGGAGTAGATCGCTGTTGCCATGGTGATCCCAGCCGAAGGTCCATCCTTTGGAATAGCACCGGCTGGTACATGCACGTGGATATCGTGGAGATCAAAATAATCATCTTTGATCCCAAGCTCTCCACAACGGCTCCGGCAATAGGTAAGTGCAGCCTGAACCGATTCTTTCATCACGTCGCCAAGTTGACCGGTGAGAATCAATTTGCCCTTACCGGGCATAAAATTAACCTCTATCTGCAATATCTCTCCACCCACTTCCGTCCAGGCAAGCCCGGTCACAAGTCCTGGTTGATGCAGACGTTCGAGTTCTCCTTCGGGAATGGTTTTTGGAGGGCCCAAATAGCGGTTAATGGTATTACGGGAAATTGTATATGGCCCTTTGCCCCCTTCGGCAATCTTTCTGGCCAGCTTTCGACAAATTTTACCAATCTCCCGCTCAAGACTTCGCAGCCCAGCCTCATGGGTGTAATAACTGATTACGTATTGTAACGCATCATTGGCCAGTCGCAGGTGCCTTGACTTTATTCCATTTTCCTTTATTTGACGTGGCAATAGATATTTTTTGGCAATGACCACTTTCTCTTCCAGGGTATACCCGGAAAGCTCAATGATTTCCATCCGATCAAGGAGTGGCCCCGGAATGGTATCACTCCGATTGGCGGTGGTAATAAACATGACCTTGGAAAGGTCAAAGGGCATATTCATATAGTGATCAGAAAACTCAAAGTTCTGTTCCGGATCAAGGACCTCAAGCAGCGCCGAAGAAGGATCACCCCGATAATCGGATCCAATCTTATCCACCTCATCCATCATAAAGACGGGATTATTGGACTTCACTGTTTTCAAACCCTGCAAAATTCGTCCAGGCATGGCTCCGATATAGGTACGTCGATGTCCGCGGATTTCAGCCTCATCCCGCATACCACCCAGTGAAAGCCGATAAAACTTTCGTCCCATGGCCCTTGCTATGGATTTTCCAAGGGAAGTTTTACCAACACCCGGAGGACCGACAAAACAGAGGATGGGCCCCTTAGTATTGTCGTTAAGTTTACGCACGGCCAAATACTCAAGAATTCGTTCCTTGATTTTATCAAGCCCGAAATGGTCCTCATCAAGGACCTCTTTCGCCTCTTTCAACTCAAGTCTATCTTTCGTCCCCTTTTTCCAGGGCATATCTAAAATCCAATCGATATAGGTACGGATGATTGTCGCTTCGGAAGAATCCGGGTGCATCATCTCCATACGCTCAATCTGTTTCTTCGCCTCCTTACGCACACTTTTAGGCATTTTGGTCTTTTTAAGCTTTTTAAAAAGATCTTCAATCTCCTGTCCACGCTCATCGCCATCGCCCAATTCCTTTTGCAGCGCATGCAACTGCTCACGGAGATAATATTCACGTTGCGACTTTGACATCTCCTCCTTGGCATCGGACTGGATCTTTGCCTGAACAGTGGAAACTTCAAGTTCCTTGGTAAGCAAATCATTTACCAGTTGTAAACGCTTTACGGGATCAAACTCTTCTAAGATTGCCTGTGATTCAGGAATTTTCAGGCGAAGGTTGGACCCGACAAGATCTGCCAAACGACCAGGATCCTCAATATTATTAATGATCATCATAAGATCAGCAGAAAGGATACCGCGAAGCGACATAATTTTCTCGGTCTGTTCACGCACAGTACGCATCAGCGCTTCAGTGGCCACATCGACTTTTTCCGTCTCTATTTCCGGAAGTGGTTTCACTTTCACCTGATAATAGGGTTCCGTCTGAACAAACTTCTTCACCTGCGCCTTGGACACCGCCTGGACCAGTACCTTGAGTCTGCCATCGGGGAGTTTTAGGGTACGCATGACCATGCATACCATACCCACTTCGTAAAGCTCTTTTGGCTCGGGATCATCTGCTGTGGCATCTTTTTGGGTAAGGAGCATCAAGAGCTTATCCCCTTCAAGGGCCGCATTTACAGCCTCCACGGAACTGGGACGCCCCACAAAAAGCGGGATGATCATATAGTTGAAGATAACCACATCCCGAACCGCCATCATCGGCAACAGCTCAGGGATGACCATATCTTCATGCCCAGTAAAATCATCCATCCCCATTGCTAACGAGTCATTAAATTCCACAACAACCTCCGGAAATCATAAAAACAAATGTGTAAATCTGAGTAGTTTTAGTAAAGTGAGCCAAAATCTAAACATTGCCCATATTGAAGTCAAGCAAGCAATTGTCCTCACTTTCGCTTCCATGGTTTTTTCTTGAAAATTTTACCATTTTCATCAATACTGCGCCGGTAATAGTAGCTTACGTCATCAAAGCGAAAAAAATAAATAAAAATTGATATTGTACACATTTCATTACCTATTTCTCCCATTAACCAACACCATTCACTAACTCGAAGTTAGTAAGTACCACGTTATCACCAATCTTTTCAGGCAGGAGTAGACATGTTAACGAGTAAATCTTTTTTTGAGCTGACCGATTTTTCACATCCCCTGCTCTTTGCAGAGGAAAAACCTGTTTGGGAAGCACTAAACATGCTCAAACCCTATATGGATAGTCATCATTACCCTATTCATTTTGCTACGTCTTTTCAAAATGGTACACCACTCCCCCACACCCTTATTGTACATGAAGGAAAAATCATTTCCAATACGGGTTACACAATTACATACGGCGATACCACCAAAGGACAACTCAAGGTGCATCGCATGGAAGATGGAAAAGAAATGGTTGGGGCCGCAGTGCTAATGGCAGGTGCCATTCTTATCGGGGAGCAAATCGATATCGGCCCCGGTGTCCTGGTGGAAGGCGGCGCCACCATCAAATCCCCCGCAATTATTGGTGCATTTACTGAAATCCGCCAGGGAGCCTATGTTCGTGGCTACTGTCTCACTGGTAAAAGCTGTGTTATCGGCCACAGCACCGAGGTAAAACATTCTATTTTTCTAAACGATGCCAAGGCTGGACATTTCGCCTATCTTGGGGATTCCATTTTAGGGCAAGACGCCAACCTCGGTGCTGGAACCAAATTTGCCAATTTGAAATTCCTAGGTGACAGTGTCTCCATTCGCACGGGCGATGGCATGATCGATACCGGGAGACGAAAATTTGGCGCAATTTTAGGTGATAAGGCGCAGACGGGATGTAATTCTGTAACAAATCCCGGTACCGTTATAGGAAAAGGTGGAATTTTGATGCCAAACAACACCGCGCCTTCCGGATACCACAAACCTGGTAAAATCATCCGCTCATCCTCCAGATAGTCAAGAGCGAAAAAACTACAAAGCATATATGAGGAAACCCGATGAACATAATCGACGCCAAAGACTTTATTCAATCCATTGCGGATAGCCTGCAATATATCTCTTACACCCACCCTCAGGACTTTATCCAGGCCATGACCAAGGCTTACGAAAATGAAAAAAGTCCGGCCGCAAAAGATGCCATGGCCCAGATTTTGATCAATTCAAGGATGGCTGCCATGGGGCAACGTCCAATCTGTCAGGATACTGGCATTGTCACTGTCTTTTTGAAAATTGGCATGGATTGTCGCCTGGACACCAGTAGTTCCATCCAAGAACTTGTCGATGAAGGTGTCCATCTTGCGTACACGAACAAAGAAAATCCATTACGGGCCTCTGTTGTTGCAGATCCCGCAGGAAAACGGCAAAACACCAGGGACAACACGCCAGCCGTCGTGTACACCGAACTGACAGAAGGATCAACAATACATGTTCAAATAGCTGCAAAAGGTGGCGGCTCTGAAAATAAAAGTCGCTTTGTAACCCTTAATCCCAATGATTCCATCGTTGACTGGGTGGTTAAAACAGTTCCCACCATGGGTGCCGGTTGGTGTCCTCCAGGGATCTTGGGGATCGGTATTGGTGGAACCGTTGACAAGGCCATGGTCCTTGCAAAAGAATCCCTTATGGAACCCATCAACATCCATGAGCTTCAGCAAAGGGGGCCCCAAAACAGTATTGAACAATTACGTCTGGACATCTACGAAGGTGTCAATGCTTTAGGAATCGGTGCCCAGGGATTAGGTGGCTTAACCACCGCCCTTGATGTAAAAATCCTTGATTGTCCCACCCATGCCGCCTCATTACCCGTTGCCATGATCCCTAACTGCGCGGCAACTCGTCATATCCATTTCAGCCTTGACGGTAGTGGCCCGGCCCATTTTACTCCACCACGCCTTGAAGACTGGCCGCAAATTGAATGGGAAGTGGGTAGCGGAGTCAAACGTGTGCACCTTGATACCATTACGAAAACAGAAATGGCCTCCTGGAAACCCGGTGAGACCCTGCTTCTAAACGGAACAATTCTTACCGGTCGTGACGCCGCCCACCGCAGAATCCAGACGCTTCTTGACAAGGGAGACCCCTTACCCGATGGAGTAGACTTTAGCGGGAAGTTTATTTATTACGTGGGTCCTGTGGACCCCATTGAAGGCGAAGCAGTTGGACCGGCGGGCCCCACCACTGCCACCAGAATGGATAAATACAGTGATATGATGCTGGAAAAAACCGGTCTTATCGGCATGATCGGCAAATCAGAGCGGGGAGATAACACCATTGAATCAATCAAAAAACATGGCGCCGTTTATTTAATGGCCGTGGGTGGTGCGGCATATCTTGTTTCAAAAGCGATTAAACAGGCCCGGGTTGTCGCTTTTGCCGACCTTGGAATGGAGGCGATATACGAATTTGAGGTGGAAGATATGCCGGTGACAGTCGCAGTTGACACCCAGGGAGAGGCGGTGCACAAAACGGGTCCAGCAAAATGGAGTGGCTATATACGTGACCTTCGCGATCGAAGTTGACAGTTGACACTCTCTTTATTCATTGTTGACACTTCCTTAAAAAAAAGTTCTGTCAAAAGTGTCAACAATGGTGACGGGAGGTTTTCTGTTATTGCGTGGATTAGCAGCCTAATCCATGCAAACTTAGGTTGCGCATGGAAGGTTATTTTCCTTTTTCGCTGTAAAAGTGTTGCACGTATGCATACACATACGCAAAGAACCCAATAAATAAGGGCACATATAACGATTTAACTTGACAAACTCCTTACTAACATGCTGTATTATGTAGTGGTTTCCAGACAGATTATCGATGGCTTTTATTGGCTCAAAACCCAGCAGCTTTGTTCGTTCAGCCGAAAAAGATAGAATACATGAGCAAGATTTCTCCCCATCCATCTCTTTTGTCCTACCTTGATCGCAAACATGCTCCCCCCCTTCTGCGTCTGCACCTCTTGCCCCATCCCACTCAGCAGACACTGTTTTGCACAGTACCTGACAACGACCCCCTCGCCCAAGTGTACAAGGCAGCATTTATAACGGACTGTGGAGCAATTATTAAGGAAGTACAACTGCTTATCCAACGCGATACGCCCCTCTTGCCCCAGGGAAATGAAACGAATATTAGCAACGCTTTGATTGATGATTATTGGCAGCAAATGGCACGTATCAGGCGTACCAGAAACCCTGAACACAGCATGTTTTTGGGGGCACAATTGGGAGAAGATGAAACACTCCTTGCCTTTGCACCACTTGTGTACTGCCGGCAACGGCAAGAATTTATGGAACTATCCTGTCCTCACTGTGGTCAAGCCCTCTCCCTTTGTAAGGACGACTCCCTGCTCGACCTAGCAGGCCTTGCACCCTATTCCACCTCACTTCGTCGTTACCTGTATTGCTCCTCCTGCCATCAAAATGGCAATGCTTTTTTTTACACCCTGGAAAAACGAGCGGACGACCCGGCTACACTCTTTGACTGCCGCCAACTGCTCCTTGCTCTTGGCAAATCGACTTCCGGACAACAAGCAACCCACCCCTGCCCAACATGTCCACAGCGCGAGTCCTGTTTTGGTGATACCAGTACGGTGCTTGACACCATAGCAGTGCTCTCTTTTTATCCCTTTTTTATGCTGATAAATGAATGTGACTCCTGCGAAGGGTTCCATTTCCTCCCCCTTTTTCACGGACAACACGTAAACTCCTCCCAACAACAGAACACCAACAGCGACCAGGATGGGGCAATCCACTCCATCTTGCAGACGGTGGTTGAGAACTGGCAATATCCGCCAATGGAGTCAAAGCAGGCCATTCCTGTCAAAACAGGACATTCCATGGAAGAAACGCTATGTTCAGGACCGTCACAGACCCAGCAAGAGGAGTACGATGACGATCTCAGCCAGGAAACTGTTATTCTTTCAGCCTCTTCTGTTTCCACTGCCTCCAAAGTAAAACCGGATCAGGATGCAACCATTATCTGTGCGTCAGAAGTCTCCTCAGTCGCCAAACAACAGCAAGCCGCGACAACACCACGCCAAACCCTGGAACCAAAAAAAGAAGCAGCCAACGAAGATATAGATCTTGCCGAAACGGTAATTCTGAGACCTGGAGAAAAGTTATGACTTTTCACCACGATCACCCAGGCCTTGTAAGCACCATCCGCACCTTGTACCGGCAAAACCCGGCAGAGGCAGTCACCACCATTACAAAGTATCTGCAACAGGAACTGTCATCCAACAGCAAACAGGAGCAACAACAAATACTTGCAAATATACAGAGCGCCTTTACAGCTGACAACACTCAGCACTTACAGGCAAAACAGGTTGCAAACGATCAGTTCCTCCACTTTTGTTCGCTCTTACTAGGAAAGCAAATAGAAAAGGAAAGGATACACGAGGAGCAATTACAACAGCAACTGAACAGGGCCTTAACGGCAATATTTGAAACACTCAATCACCTGATACGAACCATCAATCTCACCCTATACAACAATTCTTCCTCCCAGGAAACCATACGTTATCTCATTGGCGAACAACTTGATGGATCAGGTGACACATCCTCCCTTGAAACCCACCTTTTACAGATCCACACCGCCTTTGCCACATCACACAAGGCCTTTAGACGAACCATGCAAAAAACGGTGGAAAAAATCCTGGAAGAACTGAGCCCGGAGAAACTCAGTGCCAAAAGAACCAGTCATGCATCGTTTAATCCCTTGAAAAAGATGGATGATTTTAAGCAATATCGCAAAACTTACGCAGATTGCCGGGAGTGGTATGACTCCGGACGCTGCGTCGAAGAATTCCTGCGTACATTTGAAAGAGAATGCACTGCCATAACCAACACCCAAAAAGAGGTAGTACCTTGAAACACTACACACATCTGGCCATCTTACTTTGCTGTCTGTTTTTTATCTCCGCGTGCGGGTCGAAGAAACCGGCCCCGCTTCCTGTTCCACAGTGGAACTATGAACGTGATGCCATCACCATTCGCCTCAAATCCAACCAACTGCTCAATCAGAATGAAGGGGTGCCCCACACCTTGATGATTGGCCTGTATCAGTTACGCAACAAACATATGTTTGAACAATTAGCGGCCAACCAGGATGGGCTCTACCAACTCCTCGACTGCAAACCGTTTGATACAAGTGTCACCTCCGTCAAACGTCTTTTTGTCCAACCTGACCAAGATATCACCATTGTTATGGACCGGCTAGCCGGGACAAAACATATTGCTATTGTGGCCGGATATATGGTTCTGCAACAGACAAGGATGGTTCGTATTATCGATGTTCCCGTGCTCTACAGCGCGGATAAAAAAACAGCCAAAGCGGACAAACTACAACTGGTTGTGAACCTGGGTTCGGAACAAATAGCGGCCGTTCTTAAGCGATAGAGGAGCTTCTCCATGGAAAGACCTTTTTTTTGGCATCAGGGCCTCTTTTTACAGCCCCAGCACTTCCAGCTGCAAGACCGCTATATCCAGTCTCAGACCATGCCGTTGCAGACCTTTCTCCAGCCCCATTTCTGGGGGATTGCCAATTTACAGATCCAAGATGCTGCCCTTGGTAATTTATCCCTTCAGATCCTCAGCGGACAGTTCCAGTTTCCCGACGGTACCTTTGTTTCTTTACCCGAAAATGGCCTTGTGGATCCCCGTTCCTTTAGTGAAGACTGGGTCGATGGCGGCAAACCCCTCAGGGCAATCTTAGGCCTTCGCAAATGGAATCCGGCAGGTGAAAATGTTACGCTCCTTTCAAGCCTTGACGATTTGAGCAATGTGGCGACACGCTTCGTCACCACCACAGAACCCGAAGAAGCGCATGATTTATACCAACCCGGCACCAGTGCCCAGGTAAAACGCCTCCACTATGTGATGAAAATTTTCTGGCACTCTGAGGAAGAGGAGCTGGGTGACTATGAGCTTATTCCCCTTGCAAGCCTTGTCCGACAGGGAGACGAGATTGTCCGTACAAAGCAGTTTTTTCCACCCTGCCTCACCATCAATGCCTCAAAACCACTGTTCACCCTTATTGCCGAAATCCGTGACCAGCTGGCATCCCGGTCCCATCTATTAGAAGCGTACAAACGTGAGCGAGGTGTACACACCGCGGAATTTGGCGCCCAGGACACCATCTTTCTTCTGGCCCTTCGCTCACTCAATCGCTATGTTCCCCAACTGGTCCATATAACCGAAGCAAGCAACGTTCATCCTTGGACAGTGTATGGAATCCTGCGCCAGGTCATAGGAGAACTTTCCAGTTTTTCAGAAACGGTCAATGTACTGGGTGAGCAGGAAGACGGTGCGTTCTTACTCCCTCCGTACAACCACCGAAAACTGTATCACTGTTTTTTTACGGCGCAAAAGATACTGCTCAGACTCCTTGATGAAATAACAGCAGGTCCGGAATATATCCTGGAACTGGTCTACGATGGGGCCTATTACAGCGCTGAACTTTCTGCATCCATGTTTGATGGTCACAACCGCTTTTTTATGGTGCTGGCAACGGAACATGATCCTGTACAGGTCGCTAACAGTTTTACAAGCCTTGCCAAAATTGGCTCCCGTGAGTCGCTTCCCTTACTTATCGCAAGAGCCTTGCCCGGCGTGAAGATAAAACATCTTGAAACGGTTCCCCAGGAACTTCCACGTCGTCCAGGCTCCATCTACTTTCAGGTAGATCACCACGGCGATTTGTGGCAGCAGGTGCAAAAAAGTCGCCAACTTGCAGTGTTCTGGGACGAAGCCCCCCAAAGCATTAAAGCCGAACTTATGGTTGTCGGCAGGAGATAACAATGCAGCTACTCGATTGTTTCACGGAACTCATAGCGTACACTTCCTATTTGTTACAAAGCGTTACAAGCGCTCGGACCTCATACGAACAGGTCAAAACGGATATCAGTGCCCTTATCACCAGTGGTGAAAACACTTTTCATAACAGTCGCTTACCACAGGAAGACTTTGATCTGGCCCGGTTTGCAGTATTCGCCTGGATTGACGAAGCCATTCTCAGTTCAAATTGGCAGGAAAAGGATAAATGGCAGAGCGAACAACTCCAGCGTATTTATTACCAGACCACCGCAGCCGGTGAACTCTTTTTTGATAAGCTCAACCAGCTAGGCCCCCAGCAGAATCAGGTACGGGAAGTATACTACCTCTGCCTCAGCCTTGGTTTCACCGGCCGCTACTGCAATCCAGGAGATGAATTTCTTCTGGAACAACTTAAAAACTCCAATTTGAAAGTACTGGGGGGAACGTCTGACATCCGAACCCTGGAAGAGAAGACACTCTTCCCCGAAGCCTATCTCTTAGGAAAAACAAAAAAAGCAAGAAGCTCAAAAAACAGTCCTTTCTCACTGGGGCTGATCCTGGGCGGCACAGTACCAATCTTACTGTATATACTCCTGTTTTTTGTTTATCGATTTGTACTTGGTAACGTGGGTGAAAATTTTCTCTCTTCGGTGCTGTAATGAAAAATTTCTTTAAAACCGCATTTAAAATTGGGCTACTCTTGGGAATGCTCCTGCTTCTTTGCGGACTCAGTTTTGCCTTTGTACTCTTTATGCAGTGGCCATGGTGGGTGGGACTCTTTTTTTTACTGTCCTATCTTGGCATTTATCTCAGCTACCTTTTTCTTCGTAAACTCCTGCTAAGACGCAGAGAACAGCATTTTGTCCACCAGGTTATCGAACAGGATAATGCCTATATGCGGGGAATGGAAAAGGGTACGCAAGGATTACAAGAGCTCCAAAGCCGTTGGCAGGAAGCCATAGAGACCCTGAAATCATCCCATCTGGTAAAACAGGGCAATCCCCTTTACGTGCTGCCGTGGTATATGGTTATCGGTGAATCCCATTCGGGAAAATCAACGGCCATTCAGAGTGCTGATCTGGCAGCCCCCTTTGCCCAATCTAGCAAAATAGGCGGTATTGCGGGAACCAGGAATTGCGACTGGTGGTTTTTTGAACAGGCCATCATCCTTGACACCGCAGGACGCTATACCATCCCCCTTGAAGAGGGAAGGGATAAGGAAGAATGGCAAAAATTTCTCTCCCTTCTGGTCAAATATAGAAAACGGGAACCGCTCAATGGTCTGGTAGTAACCATTGCTGCCGATAAACTGTTACAGGCCGACCAGGAAACCATTACCAGCGATGGCCTTAACATTAGAAGACGCATCGACGAACTGATGCGCGTTATGGGCAAAGTATTCCCCGTTTACGTCCTGGTTACCAAATGCGACTTGGTTCGAGGGATGAGTCAGTTTTGTGAAGAATTACCGGAGAAAACGCTGCAACAGGCCATGGGCCTCATGAATAACAAAAATAGTGGGGTTCGTTCATTCCTCCAGGAAGTAGAAAGAAGTATCAACAACAAACTCAGCAACTTACGTATTCAATTATTACATAACGCGCAAACGACAAAGAGAAAGCGCCCTTCCCTGGCTGGAGATCTACTCCTTTTTCCTGGCGAGTTTAAGCATCTTCACAGTAGGCTCACTCCGTTTATTGAAACCACTTTTCAAGAAAACCCCTATCAGGAGCCACCCATCCTCCGCGGTCTCTATTTCAGCAGCGGTCGCCAGGAAGGTACTCCCTACTCTCATTTTCTTCATGCCCTGGGCTTTGTCAAAGAGCAGGAAGTGTTAGCCGGAACCAACCGTGGATTTTTCCTCCACGATCTCTTCTCTCGTATCTTGCCAGACGACAGGACCCTTTTCGCGCCAACCCAAAAAGCTCTTGCCTGGGGCAAGCTTACCCGTAACTTGGGCCTTACTGCCTGGGCAACCATCATCCTCAGCCTTTGCGGTCTGCTCAGTTTTTCCTTTGTAAAAAATCTTTCCACCCTGCAAGGGAGTGCTGAATCCTTTAAACAGTCCATGGTGCTCACCGAGGATCTGGTCACCGACTCTGCAATAATTGAACGTTTTCAAAAGGCGGTAAGCGACATTGAGACCAAAAACAATTCCTGGTGGATTCCCCGCTTTGGTCTTCACGAAAGTGAAACGGTTGAAGAACAGCTTAAAAACAAGTATTGCCTGCGTTTTAATGAGGAGTTTAATAAAAGACTCAATAGTAAACTGGACTCCACGGTGGCACGATTTTCCCCGGCCACGCCGGACAATACCACCGGAGCCGTTGTTGCCCATCTGGCCCGTCGCATCAATTTGATTCAAAGCCGTCTTGACGACAATCATTTGACAACGCTGCAAAAAATGGTGCAACCATCCTTTTTGCCGCTACTCGCCGAGGAAGATTCAAGGGTCATGAGCAAGCTCAGCACCCAGGTCTTACAGCAGTATCATTATTACCTGCATTGGCAGACAAACAAGGACGCACTCCTTCAAGAGCAACGCAAACTCAGACAAAACCTGCAGCATATTCTCACCATTCCGGATACAAGCCTCAATTGGCTGGTTTCGTGGGTAAATCATAGCTCAGGACTTGAAGCAGTGGATATCCAGGATTTTTGGAATGCCCCCTTAAATCATAAAAACATAGCAACCGTGCCACCGGCTTTTAGCGTCAAAGGAAAACAACAGATTGATGCATTACTGGCTGATATAGAAAGGGCACTCACCGATCCCCTGCTGATAGCTGCCAACAAGACCCGCTTTCAACAGTGGTATGGTATGGCCTATAAACAGGTTTGGTATGATTTTGCAGAAAAATTCCCCCAGGCGGAATATTATCTGGATGAAAGCTCCTCCTGGCAACAGGCTGCCATCACCATGGCCACCGAAAAAAGCCCATATTTTAGTCTATTACAAACAATGGCCAGGGAGCTTGAGCCCATAGATGAAGATGAAAAGGGAAACGAGTGGGTTTTTCTTGTCAACCAAATAGAACTTGCCCGTATTGAAGGACAACGGGAAGCGGCCATCCAGGAAAACAACTCTCTTCTCGCAAAGGTAACGAAAAAAGGGAAAAAGGCAATGAGCTCCCTTGAACGAAGCAGTGGCCTTGATACTGCGGAGCTCCTGGCAGGCCAACTTGCTTCCGGGAAACTCTTTAACAACTACCAAAAAAGCTTACAGGAAATAAGCCTTGCTGCCTCTTCGCGAAGTGTTTCTTACAGTATGGCAGCAGAAATATTTAAAGAAGATCCGGCCATTTCAAAATCACCACTCTATCAGGCCAAACGTCATCTGGTTGGTATACGTGCTGAACTTGGTCAACCGGGACAGGAACAAAAGGTGGTCTGGCGACTACTTGCAGGCCCTCTCACATTCCTGCGCGACTACACATGCCTGGAAGCAGCATGTCATCTTAATGGTTTGTGGGAGAAAAACGTTCTCGTTGAAATCCAGGATATCACTGACAAAACGGCATTGAACGACCAGCTCTTTCTAAGTGATGGCTATGCCATCCGGTTTATTAAGGGGCCTGCTGCTCCATTTCTTGGCAGAAGCCTGAAAAAAGGATTTTATCCAAAAACCGCCTTAGGCCGGATGATTCCTTTTGAGAAAAAATTTCTCCATTTTCTAAGCGACGGCATTCGTCTGGCCAAGGTCAAACCAGACTTTTCCATCAGCGAAGAAATCCCCTTGGAGATGCAACTTGAAGCCGACGAAGCATTTGCCGCTAAGCCGCAGCCGAAAAAAGAGTCCCCCATACCACCGGCGCCAACCATCAGGGATAACTATCAGGTACAAATCACTGCAAACCCGACCAGTGTAAACAAGGAGGCATCAATAACCCCCCATGTAACCACTTTGGAGACGATATGTGGCGCTGAAACGACACAACTGGTAAATCTGAACTATCCCATCCGGAAAAAGATGTCCTGGCAGCCAGAGAAATGTGACACCGTCTCTTTGCAGATCGAAATTGGCAGTCTGCTTCTTAAGAAAGAGTATAAAGGAAAGCTTGGCTTTGCCTATTTCGCCAAAGATTTTCAAAGTGGCAGTCACCTCTTTGCACCACGTGATTTTCCGGAACAGAAGAAACAGTTGGGACGATTACGGATAAAAAATATCAAAGTGCATTTTCAAATCAAAGGAGGAAAAGCCCTCACAGATATCCTTGACCAACAGGACAAGCGGGCAAAGGCACTTGCCAAGGTTGAAGAACAACGCAAAATCAATATGGCAAACAGCAACCAGGGCATCAAGGAACTATTGGCAAACTGGGATCGCAAACAAAAGCGTACTGCCCTTGAAAATCAGGCGGTAAAAAAGGCCTGGCAGGCAAGGCAAGAGGCAAAGGCACGGCAGATAAAAGAGAGTTGGGAAGAGAAATTACCCGATGTTCCCCACGATATTACCAGCTGTTGGGATAAATAATTGTAACGAAAACTAAAATGGATGAAAGTAGAATAGGGACAACCCCAATTAGCGAAGAGGCTCCAGCGGGCAGTGATATCCGTTATGAAGCCTCTTTTGAAGAGCTTCAAGCCGAGATAGACAAACTTGGTCTGCCATCTGCCTCCGGTGGTATCGACTGGCAACGGGTAAGTGATCTCTCCACCACCATTTTAACAAAAGAAAGTAAAGACCTGCTGGTGGCAAGTTACTATGGAGTAGCACAACTCTATGTCAATAAAGAGAGCGGTCTTACAAATGGGGTTGAGCTGTTCTGCGGTCTGCTCACCACTTTCTGGGATACCATGTATCCCAAGAAAAAACGAATGCGAGGAAGGGTTGCTGCCGTTGACTGGTGGGTGGAAAAGAGTGCAACCGCCCTTGAACTACTTAATCTGCAATCCATCACCGAGCCTGATAAAACAGCACTCGTCAGCGGTTGTGAACAGCTCAAGCAATTACTGCAGGACCTCTTTCCTGACCCGCCAAGTATCACGGTTCTCAGCCGAATAATAAACGAGTTACCAGTTGCATTCACAAAAGAGGAGAAGGAGCCTGAAAAACAGGCGCAGGAAGAAAAAAGCGCCAAGGAACCCCAAAAAGAAGTTCCATCTGAAAAGCGCACTCCCCAAAACACGCCACCACCATCGCCACCGCCGGAACCAGTGGTGCAGCATGCAACAGGATCTGCGGACGAAGCCATTAAGGCCATCCAGGCCTACAACCAACATATCATCCGGGCTGCCCTTTCCCTTATCGAGCAGGACCCGGCAAATCCCCTGGGCCATCGCAGCCTGTTATCCGCGGTCTGGTCAGACCTTGACACCCTGCCCCAGGCGACGGATGGCAAGACCATTATCCCGGCACCGGAACCCTATATTGCAAGCAGCCTGCAAGACCTTGCTGCCCGCGGCGACTGGACAAATCTTGTTAACGCTGCCGCAAATCATTTTCCGCAATATATTTTCTGGTTGGATATCCACTATTTTACGGCCATGGGTCTTGAACATCTAGGTCTTCCCTATCAAAAGGCCTGGGAGGCAGTCTGCCAGGAAACCGCTATTTTCCACCAACGAATGCCAACCATTACAAATCTGGAATTTGCGGACGGTACCCCCTTTGCAAGCAAAGAATGCAAAGAGTGGTGCCAAGGTCTTGGCAATGATGGCCAGGCAATGGAGCTAACTCCTGCTCCAAACACTGATCAGCCCTCTTCTGCCGATGCACAGCATATAAACGAAACGATGGTGCAGGCAAATACCTTGCTCAAAGAGCGAAAACTCAAAGAAGCGGTGACGCTACTGCAGCAGGAAATGCAGACCGCACGCTCCACCAAGGAATCCATGCAGTGGAGACTGGTCCTTATCCAAATACTTATGGCGGGTAAAAAGGCGGATATTGCCCTTGCCCACTGTGAAGAGTTGGCAAGGGATGTGGAAAAACACAGGCTTGACCAGTGGGATCCCGTACAATCACTACTGGTGTATAAAACCTCCTACCTCTGTTTGAAAAAGGGCTCAACAAAGCTTTTTAAGGAGCAGGGAGGGCAACTGCTCAGTAAAATCGCCACCATTGACCCGGCAGAAGCGCTCAGGATTTCTTCGTAAGCGGCGTTTGGTATATAACAAGTTAACAAATAGGGTGATTTGAGACAAAATTCTTGCTATAACTATTTTGTATTGAAAGAGAATCAGCAAATAGAAAGCATTACCTACCCGTCAACCACAACATAGAGGCAAATCATGGCAAAGGAAGGTTCTGTAGCTCCCAAGGAACGCGTTAATATTGTATATCGTCCTGCCACCGGGGATGCCCAGGAAGAAGTAGAGCTTCCACTTAAGATGCTCATCATGGGTGATTTCACCCAGAAAGAGGATGACAGGGCCGTTGAAGACCGGGAGCCAATTAATATTGACAAGGATAACTTCAACGATGTCATGAAAGAGCAAAATCTCAGCTTAAACATGACGGTGGCCAACAAGCTATCCGATGATCCCGATGAAGAAATGAACGTGAAACTGGCATTTGAATCCTTAAAAGATTTCAATCCCGATGCCATAGCAGAGAACAGCCCGGAACTCAAAAAGCTTATGGAGCTGCGCCAGGCGCTGACAGCGCTGAAAGGGCCATTGTCAAATGTCCCTGAGTTCAGGAAAAAAATTCAAAGTCTTGTCAAAGATAGCGAGTCCAAAGATCAACTGTTAAAAGAACTTGGCATTGAGGATAAATAGGAGGCAGGTATGGCTGAAGAACAGGAACAGATCGCTCAAGACGAAGAGCAAGTCATAGAAACATCAGGCTCCCTGCTTGAAGAGATTACCCAGGCAACAAAACTCAAACCGGCAGACGAGGCCTACGATATGGCCAAAAAGGGGGTGGAGGCCCTTATTGCCCAGCTGGTGGAGCCCGGTAAGGGGGTTGACAAGGTAACCAAAGCGGTGGTCGATGAGATGATCGCTGAAATAGATAGAAAAGTCGGCCTGCAGGTGGACGCCATTCTCCATCATGAAGATTTCCAAAAGCTGGAATCTGCCTGGCGTTCCATGAAATATCTGGTGGACAATACCGATTTTCGCGAGAACATCAAACTTGAGATGGTCAATATCTCAAAAGAAGATTTACTGGACGATTTTGAAGATTCCCCCGAAATCCCCAAATCAGGCCTCTATAAAACGGCCTACACGGCAGAATATGGCCAATTTGGTGGCCAGCCCTATGCGGCCATGATTGGTAACTATGATTTTGGCCCTGGGCCCCAGGATATCAAACTGTTACAGTCCATTGCCAGCGTGGCAGCAATGGCCCATGCGCCGTTTATTGCCGCTGCCGGGCCACAGTTTTTTGATATTGAAGACTTTAACGAACTGCCCAATCTGAAAGATCTCAAATCCATCTTTGAGGGACCAAAGTATATCAAATGGCAGTCCTTTCGCGAATCGGAAGATTCCCGATATGTTGGGCTGACCATGCCTCGTTTCCTTCTACGTCTGCCCTATGGCGCTGAAAGTGACCCCATCAAAACATTTGAATACGAAGAGAATGTGGTGGGCAGTCATAACAAATATCTTTGGGGCAATGCCGCTTTTGCATTTGCCACCAGACTGACGGAAAGTTTTGCCAAGTATCGCTGGTGTGCAAATATTATCGGCCCGCAAGGTGGTGGTTCGGTGGAGAATATGAACCTCCACCAGTATGACGCCATGGGTGCCACCCAGACCAAAATCCCCACTGAGGTTCTGGTGTCCGAACGTAGGGAGTTTGAGTTGGCAGAAGAAGGTTTTATCGGGCTTACCATGCGGAAAAACAGCGATAATGCTGCATTTTTCTCGGCAAACTCGGTACAAAAGGCGAAGAATTTTGGCATATCCAAAGAGGGTAAAGAGGCAGAACTGAATTACAAACTTGGTCTGCAACTCCCCTATATGTTTGTCATCAACAGGCTGGCCCACTACCTCAAAGTTCTTCAGCGGGAAAATATAGGTTCCTGGAAGGAGAGAAGTGATCTTGAACTGGAGCTCAATAAATGGATTAGCCAATATGTGACGGAAATGGATAACCCTTCAGCAAGCGCCAGAAGTCGTCGCCCGCTGCGTATGGCCGAGGTGACTGTGGATTCCGTTGAAGGAGAGCCGGGCTGGTATAAGGTAGGGCTGAAGGTACGACCACATTTCAAATATATGGGCGCGTCATTCACCCTTTCTCTGGTTGGCAAGCTGGATAAAAAATAACAAAAAAAGACAAAACAATTTGGTTGCAACTGCTACATGCTGTTAACACACAACAAAGTAAGGAGACAGACACATGGCACTCAATGCGTACTTAAAGCTTAAAGGCGAGACACAAGGCGACATAAAAGGTTCTGTTACCCAGGCAGGGCGTGAAGATTCTATCCAGGTTATAGCCTATTCCCATGAAATAAAATCACCCCGTGATGCAGCATCTGGTTTACCCACCGGCAAAAGACAGCATGGCCCTCTAACCATCACCAAGGAAATCGACAAATCAACGCCGCTTCTCCTCAGTGCCATGATTAACAATGAGAACATTAGTTCGCTTGAACTGCGTTTCTGGCAGCCATCCAAAAGCGGCAAAGAAGAACAGTTCTACACCATTGAACTGGTAAACGCCTCTATTTCCAATATTGAGGCGGAAATGCTCAACAACAAATATCCTGAAAATATGCAGCATAAAGAGAGGGAGCATGTCTCTTTCTGCTATCAAAAGATTATTTGGACCTTTGAAGATGGTGGAATTACCACCGAGGATGATTGGGAATCTCCTATTTCCTAACCACCTGTTGAGAACCTTAGCTGACTGACACACCGGCATCTTATGGGGTGTTTTCTTAACAAATCCGGAAAATACCCCTTTAGCCGTTCGCACGTGTACCAGTAATTCACCAGCGGGAGTAGTGGGCAATGCGGGAAGCCAGACTTTTGGAACGTATTCGTTTTCGTGAACGGGACCCCCTTCGCCGTGAAAATGACAACCCTGCTAAGATGATCGATTCCATTCAGGATCATCTCAGACAGATACTCAATACCCGGCAGGGAAATGTACCCATTCAGGAGGAATACGGTACACCCGACTTCACCGAGTTTCTCACCGAATATCCACAATCTCTTCGTGGTTTTGAACGAGCAATACGACAGACGATTCTGCAATTTGAACCGCGCTTACGTGCCGTACGGGTGACATTCACCCCCCAGGAAGAGGATCGTCTTGCGGTAAAATTTCAAATCTTTGCACGGCTTGCAGCCTCGGATGGCAACAAGTCTGTCGTATTTGAAAGCTTATTGGACTCTGATGGGAAGATTAGCATCAAAAACTAAGGCTGCCTTGAATATTCAAGCTAACCTTTAAGCGGAAAGGCAATGCTTAACCACTATTACTTGCAAGAACTCGCTGCTCTTCGTGATCTGGGGGCTGAATTTTCTGAGGCGCACCCTTCCATTGCGTCCATGCTCAGCGGCTCTTCTTCTGATCCCGACGTGGAACGCTTGCTGGAGGGCGTTGCCTTTCTCACCGGCCTTCTTCGTGAAAAACTAGACGATGACTTTCCAGAAATAATCCACGACCTTATCCATCTTATCTGGCCCCATTATCTCCGTCCTTTACCGTCCAGCGCCATCGTTGCCTTTGAGCCCAAATCCTCTTTAAAACAGCCCCTCAAAGTAAAAAAGGGCGTGCAACTGGCTTCGGTTCCTGTGGAAGGAACCACCTGCCTTTTTCAAACGGGTTTTGAGGTGGAAGTGCAACCACTTTCGATTGTGGATGCTTCCTTTGTGGAATCGCCGGGACTTCCTTCATCTATCTGTATCAAGCTGGAAACAAAGGGTGCAGCCCTTGCCAATTTACAACTCACCACACTGCGCCTGCACCTGGCAGGGGATTACCCTTCCGCCAGCAACAGATACTTTATCCTGCGCCATTATCTGCGCCGTATTGTTATCAAAGCAGAAAACCAGGATACCGTTTTTTCTTTATCCAAAGACCATTTGCAACCGGTGGGACTTGGCACATCGGAAGGTGTCCTCCCCTACCCCGGCAACTCTTTTCCCGGCTATCGAATTATACAGGAATATTTCAGCCTGCCGGAAAATTTTCTCTTTCTTGATCTGGTGGGTCTTGATAAATGGCTGGGCCGAGGGGATGGTACCACATTTGAAATTCGTTTTGAGCTGGGCGAAATCCCTTTTCAAATACCCAGAATCCGCCGCAAAGACATCGTCCTTTTTGCCACTCCGGTCATCAACCTCTTTCCCCATGAGGCGGATCCCATTCGCCTTGATCACCGAATGAGTGAGTATCGTATACGTCCGGCCACCACCAAACCGACCCATTTTCAAGTCTATTCGGTGGACCATGTCACCGGATATATACAAGGGACCGCAACTGCCAGGGAATACCAGCATTTTGACCATTTCAATACCCGTGGTGCCACCGGCCCCGTGTACAGTACAAGCCAGAAAAAATCGCCCTCAAGAAGGGTAACGGACAACTATATCTCCGTAAGCTACCCAAAACAAGACGGCCCTCCTGCTCCGGAAACCTTAAGCATTGGCCTTACCTGTACCAACGGCGTTCTCCCGGAAAACATTCAAGTGGGAGATATTTGCAAGCCCACAAGCTCAACCCCTGAGTTTATCACCTTTTCCAACATTAGCACTCCCACAGCAGGTACCCAACCACCCCTTGCCAACAACCTGCTGTGGCGGCTCTTGGGACACCTGTCACTCAACTACACATCCCTTATTGATATAAAAAATATACAAACTCTCCTTGGCCTCTATCTCTTTCCTGATACCAAAGATAGAACAGCACTGCTGGCCAACGAGAAACGTCTTAAGGGCTTACTGGCAATCCGGGCAAAACATGGGGATAGGCTGGTGAACGGAATCATGATGCGGGGGAGAGAAATTCATCTTGAAGCACGCTACGATCACTTTGCAAGCAATGGAGATCTCTACCTTTTTGCTTCAATTTTGAATGAATTTTTTGCTGTTTACTCAACGTTTAATTCCTTTACCAGGTTTAGCCTTAAAGAGACCTTAAAGGGAGAGATACTTTCATGGCCAGCACGGATAGGGGAACGTCCCCTGATTTAACATCAGAGCTCAAGCTCAGCCTGCTCAAAGAGGGAGAACAGTACTCCTTTGTCCAGGCAATACGTTTGCTGCGCCTATTTCTAGACTCCTCGCAAAAAGAGGACTCTGTTCCCTACAATCATCAACAGCTCCGTGTCAGGCCACACCTCTCCCTTGGATTTCCTGCAAGCGATATCCATTCGATCACAGAGTATAGTGATGAAATGGAACAAAGCAGTTTCCAGATAGAAGCCACCTTCCTCAGCCTCTACGGCAGCGCTTCACCCCTACCAAGTTTTTACACAGAGGAGTTGATCAGCGAATTTTTAGACGACGGTTCCGCAAGCCGTGATTTTTTGGATATACTCCATCAACGGCTCTACCAGCTCTTTTTTCAAAGCTGGCTCAAATACAGACAATTTCAGCAGATACACGAAGAAGAAGATAAATCCCATATCACTCGCTTATTCTGCCTCCTTGGTATGGGAGAACCGGAATTTCGTGAAAAAGTACAACATCCCAACGAGCTTCTGCGCTATATTGGGCTGTTCAGTCAGGCCCCCCGCTCGGCCACGGGACTTAAAACGCTACTGAGTGACGCACTACGTCTCCCCGTTGATGTGCATTGTTGCCTGGAACGTAAGGCCAAGATACCAGAAGATCAACGCATACAACTGGGTGCAGACCGTGTGGGTTTGGGAGAAGACAGTTTTCTTGGCGAAGAAATTAAAGACCGCATGGGAAAATTTCGCATTAAAGTCGGGCCACTGGATGAGCCAGAGTATAGGGGATTTTTTCCGGGAAGTGCACTGTATAACAAACTCGTCTCTCTCACTGACCTCTTTATGGCTGACCCACTGGAATACGATATTGAAGTGACCATGGCCAAGCGACAGGCAAAAACGGTCTGCCTTGGGGCAAAACAGTGGTCTGGACTTGGCCTTGATAGCTGGCTGTTCTCAGGAGAGGCAGTGGGAGAGCAGAGTAACCTCTTTTCACCCCATACAAGAGAACAGTAACAGGGAATATTACTACATTGAAAACTTGGCACGAAAAAACGTTATCCGACACCACCACTGATGGGAGAACAGCATGCTGACCGTAGATATAAAATCACTTTTAGGACGTCTTAATCCTTTTTGCACCCGCTGCCTGGAAGCGGCAGCAGGGCTCTGCGTTTCAAGGACCCATTACGAAGTTACCCTGGAACATTTTTTTGCTAAACTCCTTGAAGATGAACAATCTGATATCCCCTTGCTCTTAAAACAATTTGACCTTGATCCAGGACGACTGAGCAAGGGTATTGAGGCATCCCTTGAAGAATTTGATACCGGTAATGGTGCCAAGCCGGTGTTCTCTCCCCTGCTTCTTGAGTGGTTTCAAGAGGCGTGGTTGATTGCTTCTGTTGATCTGACTGAAACAAGCATTCGCTCCGGTGCCCTCTTTTTGACGCTGATCAGCAATCCAGCCCGCTTTGGTGCCGGCCAGTTTCTTGAACAACTGGAAAACATATCCGTTGATGAGCTAAAAAGTGCATTCTGGTCCGTTGTCAAATACTCTTCTGAACAACCGGCCCCCGGAAAAACTGCAGATGCCAAGGAATCAGATGGTCCAAGGGATGCAAGCGCCCTTGGCAAATATTGCGTTGATTTCACTCAAAAAGCAACGGAAGGTGAGATTGATCCCGTTTTCGGCAGAGACCTTGAAATCCGGCAGATGGTTGATATCCTGGCAAGACGAAGAAAAAATAATCCCATTGTGGTGGGAGAGGCTGGTGTTGGAAAAACTGCGGTGGTGGAAGGCCTTGCCCTGCGCATCGCCGAGGGCGATGTTCCCGAACTGCTTCAGGACGTAACTGTCCTGGGTTTAGATATGGGACTTTTGCAGGCAGGTGCTGGAGTAAAAGGCGAATTTGAAAACCGGCTTAAATCGGTGATCAATGAAATCAAATCTTCTCCCAAACCCATTATCCTCTTTATCGATGAAGCGCACACCCTGATTGGCGCCGGAGGGACAGCCGGACAAAGTGATGCCGCTAACCTGCTCAAACCTGCCCTTGCCAGGGGTGAGTTACGGACTATGGCAGCAACCACCTGGTCAGAATATAAAAAATATTTTGAAAAAGATCCGGCTTTGGCCAGAAGATTTCAACTGGTCAAACTGGAAGAACCTTCCACCGAAACGGCCATTTTGATCCTGCGTGGACTTAAACAAAAATATGAAGAGGCCCATGGAGTTGTGGTTCGTGATGATGCAATTGTTGCCGCAGCTGAGCTTTCCAGCCGCTATATCTCAGGGAGACAACTGCCCGATAAGGCTGTTGATCTTCTTGATACCAGCACCGCAAGGGTCAAAATACTCTTGAGTGCAAAACCCGATATCATTGAGGATAAAGAGCGGAGAACCCAGGCCCTTGAACGGGAAAAAAGGGCCATGGAACGGGATCTGCTCCACGGTTTTGCAAGCGATCAGGAACGATTAGATGAAATAGAAGAAGAACTTACAGCGCTTGGCAAGCAACTGGAAAGTTTACATAAGCAGTGGAAAGATGAACAAGAGCTGGCAAGCGAACTTATTGCCATACGAAAAGATTTATTTGCTGCCAAAGAGGCTGCAAAAGAAGATGAGGAAACAAAAGAAAACATCCCGGAGCTTGAAGCAAAACTTGACGAACTAAAAGATACATTTGCAAAGCTGCAGCAAGACCAAGCCCTGATCCGCATTGAAGTTGACCCGGACATTGTCTCCAAAGTGGTCTCCGACTGGACGGGAGTACCCTTGGGAAGCGTAATGCGGGACCAGGCGGCAAATATTGTCAATCTCGAAGAATCGATGCAATCACGGGTAAAAGGGCAGGACGCAGGCCTAAAAGCCATTGCAGAAGTGATAAAAGCTGCAAAATCCGGCTTAAAGGATCCAACCCAACCCCTAGGTATCTTTCTCCTGGTTGGGCCAAGTGGTGTCGGCAAGACCGAAACGGCACTGGCCCTTGCCGATTTACTCCTGGGCGGTGAGCGATTTGTCACCTCAATTAATATGAGCGAATTCCAAGAACGCCACACCCTAAGCCGTCTGGTGGGTTCTCCTCCGGGATACGTGGGATACGGTGAAGGTGGCGTATTGACAGAGGCTGTTCGCCAGCGTCCCTATTCCGTTGTTTTATTAGATGAAGTGGAGAAGGCCAACCTGGAAGTGATGAACCTTTTTTATCAGGTTTTTGATAAAGGCTCCCTCTCCGATGGCGAAGGAAGAGAAATTGATTTTAAAAATACCATTATTTTCCTCACCTCCAACCTGGCGACCGATGTGATAACGGAAATGACCACGGGTGAAGAGCCACTCCCCCAGGAAGCCATTATGAATGCGATCAGACCGATATTAAATAATCATTTTAAACCCGCTCTGTTGGCCAGGATGACCGTTATCCCCTATATGACACTTCCCCAGGATATCTTAAGCGATATTGTTGTCCTCAAAATGAACAAGTTGGTAAAACGTCTTTTTGAAACCCATAAAATGAAACTTACATACAGCGATGCGGTGATCACGCAGATTGCCGCCAGATGTACCGAAGTTGAGACCGGAGCCAGAAACATAGACCATATTATGAATGGTACTGTACTGCCACAGATGTCAAAGGAAATCCTTACCTGCATGAGTGATGAAAAGATGCCCGAAAGTGTCCACCTTGACCTGGATCAGGATGGGAATTTTGCCATGGAATTTGGAGGGACTGACTAATGGCCATTGAAGAAAACATTAGCTTTAGCTTTACTTCCGCAGCCCTTGCAGACGACACCTTTATGGTGGCGGAATTCAGTGGCAAGGAAGCTATCTCCACCCTCTATGAATTTGATGTGGTCATCTACGCCGATGACCCGGATATTGATCTCAAAGAGGTGCTGAAAAACCCGGTAACTTTATCGGTAATAAAAGACGGAGAAGTACTGCGCGTCTTCCACGGCATCCTGGCCCGTTTCGAACAGCTCCATGAATATTCCGGCCATATCTATTTCCGGGCAATAGTGGTTCCAAGACTATGGATCGCGGATCAGTATCAGGAAAACCAACTCTTTCTGGATAAAAATGTACCTGATATTATCGAGGAAGTATTAAAACAAACCGGGCTTACCAGCAATGACTATGAGCTGAAACTCACCGGTTCCTACGATCCGTGGGAATATATCTGTCAATATAATGAATCTGATTTTAATTTTATCTCCAGATGGATGGAACGAGAGGGGATCTATTACTATTTTAAGCAGGATGATGACGCGGAAAAACTTATTATCGCCGATGCGGTAACGGCACATGAAGATATCACCTCCGGAGAGTCCATCCGCTATTCACCACCGGACTCACTTTCCCCTTCAACCACGGAACAGGTACGGGAATTCACCTGCCACCAACAGCTGTTACCCAAAAAAGTTGTTCTCAAAGACTATAACTACAGAAAACCTTCGATTTCCCTACAGGGAGAGGCGGACGTTGATCCCGACGGCCGGGGAAATGTGTATATCTACGGAGAACATTTTAAAACCCCCGAAGAGGGAAACAGCCTTGCCACCATCAGAGCGGAAGAACTCCTCTGCCAAGAGGCCCTCTTTTATGGAGAAGGCACCGTTCCTCCATTCTTAACCGGCTACGTTTTTGAGCTCCATGACCACTACCGCGATTCCTATAATCAAAAATATTTGATCACCGAACTCTCCCACAAAGGCATACAATCCACCTACCTTTCAGGTGCTGGTGGAGAGACAAAAGAGCCTGAAACCCAAGGGCCATCCTATGTAAATAGTTTTAGCTGTATCCCGGCAGATACCCAATTCCGTCCAAAGCGATTGGCTCAAAAACCCAAATTAAAAGGAACCCTAAACGGTACCGTTGATGCGGGAGGAGATGGCGAATACGCTGAAATTGATGACGAGGGCCGTTATAAAGTAAAACTTCCCTTTGATCAAAGTGATGCCGCCGACGGCAAAGCCTCACGTTGGGTACGCATGGCCCAACCCTATGCCGGTGCAGATTATGGTATGCACTTTCCGTTACATAAAGGAACCGAAGTGCTGCTCACCTTTATCGATGGAGACCCGGATCGCCCCATTATCTCAGGCACCGTTCCCAACCCCGAAACCGGCAGCCCGGTGACCGGCGCCAATCAGACCCAATCCATGATTCGTACTGCTGGTGGCAATCAGATACGCATTGAAGACAATGCCGGCGGACAGCAGATTCATCTCTCTTCACCAACTGAGAATTCAATCGTTTCACTGGGCGATGTCAATGCTGGCAACGTATATCTTGCAACGGACGGAACCTGGGTCACCACCTGCGGCAGAAACGCAGATGAAAGTATTGGAGGGGATAAGAGTATTTCCGTGGCCGGAGTTGAGACAAAAGGAGTTGGTGTGGGTGACGGAATGTTTGTAATGAGCGCCGGGGGAAATAAGCAGGCTATCCATGTGGAGGGTAATCGCAAACTCCACGTCAATGGCGAGGACAGAACCGAAGTCACCCAATATAGAGAAGTTCGGGTGGGAGATCAGGAAAACCGATATGTGAGTAATGGTCAGGAAAATTACATATCCAATTCCAGGAAAACAGAAATTTCAGGGGGGGACGAATATACGGTCACTTCCGGTGGCAAAACATATGAAGTAACAGGAAACGAGACCTACACCGTCCATGGCGACAGGACAATCAGTGTCGACGGCAACCATACCGGTCACTCCAGCGGTGAATGCACTGCCATGTATATGGGCAGAACTCACACAATTCATGCCGCAACCCTTACGACCCTTAGTGCGGATGCGGTTGCAACTGCCCAGTTAGCGGCGGTTATAGATATTTTCGCTGGTATCAAACTTGCCGTAAATGCCTCCATGTCAGTTGAGATGAATTATGGTTTGCGGGCGGGCAGAGCCGGAATGGACATGTTTGATGGAAATCTACGTATCTTTAATGCAACAGGAATTTCCCTGGATAAAAGTATGATCAAGTTTCTTGGATAATTTTCCCCATAATTGAACATGAAGATAATTAAACCGTTACAGCTCTCATTGCTACCAAAAGCATACAAAAGCGATCACGGCTATAAACTCGCAGTGAGCATTGTCGCACTGTTTGGTTTTGATTTGCCGTCCAACATACTGAGCGAAACGGAACTCTGGAAATGCATACCAGAAGAACTGGGGAACGATGCAAATTTTGATCTCGCCATGCCCAAACCCCACGGAGAAGTATTGTTAAACGCAAAATATTTCCCTCCTCCACAAGCCCCTAATTCTTCTGCTGGTAGCGTACGTTTTCAAATGGGAAGCATACAAAAAACCCTCAACGTTTTTGGTGATCGTTATTGGGAAAAAAACAGCAGTGGACAATGGATGCTGAGCAAACCCCAACCTTTTGACTCCCTTGATATTTCATGGGAAAACAGCTTTGGCGGTAAACAATTCCCCAAAAACCCATTAGGCAAAGGATTTATCGACAATCCCCAGGCGGCAAATATTGATCTTTTTCCTGCCGCCAACATCACTGACCCTAGATTTCCTCCCAGCAGTCCGCTGGACAACAAAGTGGATCCTGCAGGATTCGGTGCTTACGATCTGACCTGGCCCCAACGTTTTTCTAAAGTAGGAACCCACGACAAATATTGGTTGGACAACCTTTTTCCAGGATTTGCGGCGGATTTTGACCCGTCGTTTTTTAACTGTGCTCCTCAAGATCAACAGTTGCGAGGATATTTTACCGGAGATGAAACATTTCTCTGTGAAAACATGCACCCGGAAAAACAACGTATCCAGTCACAACTCCCTGCCATTCGGCCCCGTTGTTTTATTGATCGTCTACAGGGTGATGAGGATTTCTTCCAGGAATTAGCTGTGAATCTCGATACCGTCTGGCTTTTTCCCCATAGAGAACAAGGCCTCCTTATTTATCGCGCCCTCACCGACGTACAAGACGATGATGCATCTGATATCCCCACTGTTCTAGCTGCCTATGAACGACTGTCCGATAGCCCAAGAGATACTGAGCATTACCACACAGCACTCCAAAAAAGAAATGACGAGGAAAAAGGCCATCTCTATCTGCTCAACGAAAAGGATCTTGTTCCTGAAAATGAAGAGTCCGCTATCCACAGTCTGTTGAAAGAAGGAGAGAAAAAACTTGGCGACAGTCTGTTTCAGCAAAACATGCAGAACAAACTGAATCGTGAAATTGACAATGCCAAGGAAAAGCTGGAAGCCCTTGGTTTAAATCCGGAAGACTATTTCGACACTCCAGCCGATCAACAGACAGATCTCAGCCTTGATAACCTTGAAGAACTGGATGTCATCACCGACAAACTGCTGCAACAGGCCCAGGACAAACAAAAACAGATGGAGCAGAAAGGCCGGGAGATGATCGAATCCATGGGAATTGACTATGACAAGACCATGGAAGATGCCCAAAAACGATCCGGCGGGCGAATACGATTCTCCGCAGAGGAGATTATCGGCAAGCTGCACGAGGCAGGTCTATACAATCCAGGAACAGAAAAAAAGCTGCATGAGGCTGAAAAGCAGGTTGATGCTATCTATCGACAGTATGGTCAATATTTTGCTCCCGGTGCCGAATCTTCACAAGAACAAAAAAGGAAAATACGGGAGATTATCCTCGATGGGTATGCCAAAAAACAGCAATTTAAAGGGATGGATTTCACGGGTGCTGACCTGTCAGGACTTAACCTGGAAGGGATTGATCTTGGCGAGACATTTCTTGAAGGAGCAGATCTTAGCGGTGCAAATTTATCCAATGCAGATTTACGTAACTGTATGCTGGCCCGTTCAAATCTTTCCGGATGTAACTGCTCACAGTCACACATGGAAGGGGTTAATCTGGGACAAGCTGATCTAACCGAATCTAATTTCAGTGGCGCAAGATTGGACAGCGCAGTGCTGTACCAGGCCAAATTAACCAATACGCTGTTCGATGATGCGTCCATGGTTGGCACTGACCTGTCCGAATGTTCCGGACACGGGACAAGGCTTCTTCGAGCGAATCTTAGTCAAACCCGCTTTATTGAAAGTTCACTGAAAAATATGGATTTTACTGGAAGCAGACTTGATGAGGCACTCTTTTTGAACACCACGGCCAACAAAATCAACTTTACCAATGCTCAACTGATTTCTACCATTTTAGTTCAATGTCAATGGGATGGAGCCATTTTTACCAATGCGGATTTGACCAATCTCCGTGCGGCAATGGGTATATGTTTTCGGGCCGCTGATTTTAGAGGAGCAACAATCACCGATGCTAATTTTCGTGGTGCTGCCTTATGGGGGGCTAATTTTGAGAAAGCGGACATCTCCCAATCGGATTTCAGCGAATGCGATCTTGAGTATGCTATTTTATACAGGGCAGTGGCCAAGCAAACCATGTTTATGAAAACAATACTCAATAATGCCAATATGATCTCCGTTAACCTATTTGAAGGTTCACTACAAAAAGCAAGACTTGAAAATACCGATCTTAGTGGTGCCAATCTATTTGCCGCAGATTTACTACAGACAGATTTTTCACACACGCTATTGCGGGGTGCCAATGTACAAAAAACAATTTTGAATAAGTGGAGTCCTTCATGACCCCGGAAGAACTTGTCGCCAACATTCAGCATGGCGAGGTAATTCAACAGGAAGATTTTTCCAACCAGGATCTGAGTGGCCTACAACTTGGGGGAGGAATTTTTGAGGAAGTCTCCTTCAGCAACGCGAAGCTTATCGGAGCAACACTTCGGGAATCTGTCTTCAATAATGTTGACTTCTCCGGTGCAGATCTAACCGATGCGGATTTAACGATGGCAATACTCAACGAAAGCACTGCTGTCGGGGCGGTTTTCAACAAAGCAAACCTCACCAACGCTAAGTTCTATCGAAATAACAGTCAGAATATTCAACTTATTGCATCCAATTGTACCGATGCCGTCATTGCAGAATGTGATTTAACCAACGCCAATCTCTCCTCAGCTACCCTTCACAAAACTCTGATAAATGAATGCGTTGGCACAAACATTTCCCTTGTTAACAGTGATTGCGAACATGCTATCTTCAACGACATCTCTCTGGCGAATGCCGATACTCAGCATGCGAACTTTAAACATGCTATTTTAATGAACAGTGATCTATCGGAAAAAGACTTCTCAGGAATGGATCTGTCAATGGCTATTTTGCAAGGATCAAACCTTTCAAATGCCAACCTGAGCAATGCAATCATAACACAAACCAATTTCATGGGTGCAAACCTGACAGGGGCACAGCTTAATAATGTCACAGGACAATATGCAATCTTCATGAATGGCATTTTGAAAGGAACGAGTATCAGAGACGCCTTTTTACAACAAAGCAACTTTGATGGCAGTGATCTTACCCAGGCAGACCTTTCAGGATCAAAAATGGAGTGTACAATTTTCAATAGCGCAATATGTGTCAATACTAAGTTTGTGAATTCAGATCTTACCTATTGTGATTTTTCCCATGCAGATGTCTCCGGCGCAGACATGACGAGGGCGACTCTGACACGGACAAAATTCCATAGAACAACCCAACAATACACAACCTGGATCGGTGCAAATAAAAATGCAAGCATTGATACCGACCCGGAACAGGCTGCGGCAGAAGACTGGCAACCTGTTTTATAATAGTCGACCAGCAAAAACACGATCACCCTCCAACAGAGAGAGTAGCAATGAGAAGAACAGATAATCTGGCAAGAAAAGAGGAAACGCTGCAAGCATTCCAGGAATTTGGTGATATAGTTGCATTGCAGGGAGATACATATGTTATCTCCACTCAATCAGGAAGATATTCAGCAAAAAAATCAACAAGTTGTCTTATTACCCCAGAAGCAGGTGCTCGAGTCTTAATGGTCGCCGATCCAACTGGTGAATGCTACATCCTGGCTGTTCTTGAACCTGGAAGTAGTCAAAAATGCTCAATCCAATTTGATGGAGACACTGAGCTGGTGGCCAAAAGCGGACAAATACATATAGCAGCCCAAAAAGGCATTGACCTCACCACAGCAAAGGATATTAGTCTTGTCTCTTCCGGGATGAAACTCCATACCCAAAATGCTACAATAAGTATCTCACGCATGACCTACATGGGGACGACGCTGTTTGCACAAATTGACAAAATAAAAACACTTGCAACCGCAGTCGATGCAACAATTAAAAGGTTAACCCAAAGACTTACACGCTCTTACCGAAATGTAGAGGAACAGGATCAACTTAAAGCAGGGCAAATCGATTATAGTGCAGAGAACACCCTGTCTGTACATGGAAAATATTCCCTGTTTACAGCCAAAAAGGATGTTAAAATCGATGGCAAAATGATCCATATGGGATAAGGAGAAGATAGAATGTTTGCTAATTCACAAATGATGGGCCAGGATTTTGCGTTTCCCGATGTGTGCCTCACTCCCGCACCGCCCGCCCCTCCGGTGCCCATACCGTATCCAAATATTGCCATGGGTCCGACGGCAAATCCCGGTACCGCCTGTACAAAAATTCTTATTATGGGTATGCCCGCCCACAATATGGGGACCACCACTCCCATGACCAATGGGGACAATGCCGGTGTATCCATGGGAGTTGCATCCGGTCGAGTTATGGGGCCATCAAGACATCTGGCGGGCTCTTTTACTGTTCTTTTTCAAGGAAAACCAGCTACCAGACTGACAAGTCCAAGCTTGCAAAATGGCACCAATGCCCCTGGAATGCGTATCGTCCCCAGCCAGACCAAGGTTCTTCTCCTGGCCCCATAACTCTTTATTATGTCACTGGATCCCCTAGATAATCAACAACAAATCCCAGTGCCCACCATTTACGTCTCGGGGAAATGGGACAGGGAGACACTAAGCGAGCGATCCTTTACCACATCCTTTTCCATCGGCCGTGATCCATCTTCTGATATCCACATTAGCGATCCCATGGTCAGTCGGCACCACGGGAAAGTGGTACTGGAAAATGGCCGCTGGTGGATTCAGGACTGTAACAGCGCCAACCATATTTATATTGCCGGTAAACTAATTCAGCGAAAAGAGATAACTGGACAGGTCCAGGTCTTTTTGGGAAATAATGGTCCTCTTTTGCACCTGCGTGTGGATTCCCCCTCTCATTCCCGCTCAGTGGATTATTACCAGGATCGCTATTTTGGTGAGCTGGATGACGAAGAGGCTGGCGAGCATACCATCATGGTACGAAAGGCCTTTGCCCAGGTCCAAAAAAAACAAAAAAGAAATTTTGGGACCGTTATTGGCCTACTCCTTGTCCTTGTTGTGCTGGCTGGTTCTGTTGTCTTCTACAAACAACAACAGTTGAACAAACAAAAAGAACTGGCTGAAAAAATGTTTTACTCCATGAAAGAGATGGAGATACAATTTGCAAGTGTCCTGCAAAAGGCGCGGGAAACCGGGGACAGGGACGCCATGGCCAAGGTTTCTCAGTACAAACAAAAGGCAAAGGAACTGGAAAACAGCTACAGTGACTTTGTTGACAGCCTTGGAAGTTACAGTAAGAGTAGTCCCCAGGAACAGGCAATTTTAAAAACCGCCAGGATTTTTGGGGAATGTGAACTCCTTGTCCCGGCAGAATTTACCAACGAAGTCTTGCGTTATATCAAAAAATGGCAATCCACCACTCGCCTAACCAGCGCACTCGAGCGCGCCGAAGAAAACAACTACATTGTCCCCATTGCAGGAACCCTTCACTACTACTCGCTTCCACAGCAATTTTTTTATCTCGCATTGCAGGAAAGTAATTTTAAAACCGATGCCATTGGCCCTAAGACCCGTTGGGGAATCGCCAAGGGTATGTGGCAATTTATCCCGGAAACGGGACAGCGATATGGTTTACACACGGGGCCTCTTGTGAGCACAAGAAAAGTTGATCCAGAAGATGATCGACATAACTTTGCCAAATCAACGGTTGCTGCGGCAAAGTATCTGCGTAAAATATACGACACCGATGCCCAAGCCTCGGGGCTACTGGTAATGGCATCGTACAATTGGGGAGAGAACCGGGTCATTCGGATGATCCGCGCCATGCCGAATAATCCACAAGAAAGGAACTTCTGGAAGTTTTTTAAACAGTATAAAGAAAAAATGCCCCAGCAGACCTACGATTACGTTTTTTCCATCTTTGCAGCGGCAGTAATCGGGGAAAATCCCCAACTTTTTGGTTTTACTTTTGAAAATCCGCTCCTTGCGGTACAATAGGGACATCATGCAGAAAAAAATTTGGATAAGTGCTTTTGACCTGGCCCCGGAAACGGTACAAGGGGTAATCGGCAAACTACAGACCTTTGGACTGGCAGCCGATGGCCATTTTTTCAGCGACAACCTTGAGAAAATGGCCTGGACGGCTCCTAGAAAACAGCTATTGGAAAAGGATGTCGCCATATGGCTGCTGCTCTGTTCGGCAAAGAGCCTGAAAAAAGAGTCTCTGCGATACGGGATAAGTATGTTGGCTCTTAGCCTGCAAGCTGTTCGAGGAGCCAATTTCCCCATTGTTATCCTGCAAGCGGATGACGAAAATATAGATTCAGCAACACTGCCCACCCCACTGGCAAACGCCAAAATTCTCCCCCTTGCCGGGGTTTACGGCGCAAAACTCGTTGCCATGGCCCACACACCGTTACAAACAAAGAACCTGGAGTATAGACTTGACGTCTATGGTATTGCAAATGTTGGCCAATGGTTTGAAATTGGCCCCCCAAACAATGATTGGCAGGGGGCTATTTTTGGGGTGAGTGATGGAGAAATTACACTTCATGCGGTGGGATCCGCTGGACAGCTTCCTGAAAAATCGATACTCAACTATCCACAGCAGGGGCTTGAAATTACGGTTGGAGCGGATACATTTACTGCCTGGGCGGTGCAAAATGAGCTCGATTCGGACAGTTCCTACTATTTAAAAGTTGAAGGAACACCAGGGAAAATACTCTTTTGCCCCTATTCTTCAGCAGAAGAGACAGAGGCGTATATTATATCGTTGCTATAACATAAACAAAAGGAACAACAATGACCGATCTCAATATTCCCCGCACCGATTTAGATAATCAAGAGTTTTTGGAACTCCGTCAGGCAACTGCAAAAATCAGTGCTTTTTTAGGCCAACGCCTCAAAGATCATCTCACCACCCTGCGTCCCCTTTTTATCCCCCGCAAGTTGCTTGGAACCTATATCACAAGTGCATCCCAACAGGAAATAAATGGATCGGACAAGGCCTTTGCAGAACTGCAGGAACGTTTCAGCGCCATTTGCGAAACGCCCTTCCAGCTCCCCAAAAGACTCCAGGCACCGCTACCTGCCATGTCCAATGTCCTGGAATGTACTCCTTTGCAATACAACCTTACTCTGGAAGATAACGGGGAAAAAATCAGTATTACCTCACCCACCCGCTTTCTCGTCTCCTACCAAAGCGAATGCTCCCTTGAGCTTTTGCGGGATATGATACAGGGGAAAAAGGCAAGACAGGCGGATGAAATGCGTCAGGCTCTGATCTGCCATCTCAGTCTGGTTCTGCTTTTAGAACACTTCCCCGCCTTGAGCAAGCTGCTGGAGGAACTCCGCTATCAGGTGGAAATCTACAAACTGCCGGATCTTGGCGAACTCCCGGTACTGATGATCACCGTTCCCCTTGCGACCTTTTTACCACCCGACACATTTATCACCGAAGTAACACAACTTTCAGGCATCCCTGCCTTTCAGGAGATTATCGCCAGGGATGGAGTAACAAGTATGCCGGATCACCTTAAGGAAGAACTGCTAGCCATCGCCCAATAGCCATTTCTCCCTTCCCATTATTGTCGCAACATGTAATAGAATGTAGGTAGATGGGGCAAACATCACTTCCTGTCTTTATAGATCAGTACGTTTATAAAACAGGCCTTCTCCCTGCATTCGTTATTAAATTCATGTGCAGCACTTCCATCAAAACGCAGTCCATCGCCTGTGTTTAATCCTAGCTCAGATTCTCCTATTGTAACCCCCAAGCTGCCTTCAGTTATAAAAATATATTCATCCACACCACTTCTATGCCCGGAGTTTGAGAGACTGGAATGCGGCGCAATCTCCACCCTGTGCACCTCCATGCTATGGGGATCATAATATGGAAACAGGTTGTATATGCTGAAGCGATGATCTTTGTTAATCAGCGTTGATTCCCCGGCACGCACGAGATAAAAATCATTTACCTTTTCAGCTTCTATAAGCCTTGAGAGGGGGATCCTCAATCCTTCGGCAATCTTCCATAAAATCAGTATCGAAGGATTTGCACTCCCTCTCTCAATCTCACCAAGCATGCTTTTACTTACTCCTGATCGTTCTGAAAGCCCTTCAAGAGTAAATCCTTCAGCCTTACGTATCTTTTTCAGATTTGTCGAAATACATATATTTATATCTTCCATGGTCCCTCCTGAACCATACAATACAATATATTGACAAAAAATCCATTATCGTATAAATCCAGAATACAGGAAATTTTTCCATTATATTAAACAATGGCGACTGACGTGAAAAAACAAAATATTTATGCATCTTTTGGTTTACTGGAACAGGACGAACAATCAGATATACAATTGAAAAAGCTGATAAGCGGCGACACATCCCTTTTTATTGCGGAACTAAAGGCAGGTAAAATCCTCCGGGCACATTACCATAACGAAGGTTCTGAAATATATCATGTTCTGTCCGGCAAAGGGAAAATGGAGACTGGCCTTCTGTCCGGTGCTGACGTAGCTTGGAAAACTGAATGCGAAATTCTTCCCGGTGATGTTTTTGTAATAGAGCAAAAAACTGTCCACCGTCTTTCAAGCAGCGAAGAAGAAAACCTAAGACTGATATTTATCACCCCACCCTCTCACCTTGAACAGGACAGAATATTTATATAACGGAGAAGATCATGAAAACCGTTCCATTTAAAAAAATAGACGCATTCACCGACGGGACATCACCCGGCAACCCTGCCGGATACGTACTGCTTGATGACACAGTGATGACAGTACAAGAAATGCAGAGACTGGCCCGCGAGCTGAAGGGCTATGTTAACGAGGTCGGTTATGTCAAAAGATCAAAAGACGCTTTTAGCCTAAGGTTTTATTCTTCTGAATGTGAAGTCGCATTCTGTGGTCATGCCACCATCGCCATCATGTATGACCTATTAAAGAATAACCGTGAGCTCACAGAGCAAAAGGAAGTTTTTATAGACGTATCCGCAGGCCGCTTATCTGTGTTCAACCACATAGCGGAAGAGGACGCAGTATACATAATGGCACCGGAACCTGTATATCACGAACATAGCTTAACAGTTGATACAATCGCTGATGCGCTGCAAACGAGTGTTTCTGACCTAGATACCTCACGTCCGGTCAAGCTGATTGACGGCGGCCTCAAAACGCTTCTGGTGCCAATAAAAACCCTACCCGTCTGTACAGCTATTCTCCCTGACCAGGAACAATTACGGCTATTCTGTCTTGCAAACGAAATAGATATTATCCATCTATCCACAGGGGAAACAAGTGCGGCAGGAAGCAGTTACCGAACACGTGTTTTCGCCCCGAAATACGGCTATCTGGAAGATCCGGCCACGGGCTCAGGCAATGCCGCTTTTGGGTATTACCTGATCAGCCAAAAGCTATGGAATGGTGATATAACAGTAGAGCAAGGGCCTGATATAAATAACCCGAACCTGATAAAACTTAAAAAAAGTACCAGTAACGGGAAGACAAATATCTTATTTGGCGGAAAAGGGACAACAAGGGTAAGCGGAGACTATTTCCTGCACAGCTCAAACAAAACTGATGCCCTGGCGGGATAAGAAATACCAGGCTGCAGCGATGGCAGCGCCCCCGGCAACAAGGAGCAATAGCCAGAAAAAACCCTTGCTTGCACCTTTCCGGGAGCTTTCCGGCCTATCCACGTGCTGCCGTTTACTCTGTTTCGTTGAAAGAGAAGGTGACTGTTTCTGTTCAATTTCAGCAAGCCGCCCTTCACCAAGAAAACGAAACTTGGGCCCCTTTACCGAAAGGGCCAGGGAACAATCGGCAATCAACTCTGCTTCCCCGCTTACGGGACGTTCATTTACCAGCAACAATCCTCGCCCGGTGAGGTCCTTTACCCAATAGGAACCATCACGAAAAAAAATCTGGGCATGTTGGGGGAGTAGGTCAGGGTGCTGCAAAACACAATCACTCTCACTCCCTGAACCGATACTTATGGGGAGCTGCTTGTAAGAAGTAAGGGTTGCCCCATACTGGATTACAAAGCTTTTATTAACAGGCGCTGGGGGGATATCCGGAGAAGGTTCCGGTATGACCTGGGGGATCGGTTCTGGTTTTGAGGGAGAAGGCTGTACCGGTTGAGGGGTTTTCTGTATTTTTGGTACGGATTGTTGCTTTACAGGAGTAGATGCTACTTTTATCACCTCTTCTACCTGCACCTTTTTTTGTACTGCGGCAAGGGCAGCCTCATCACCCGGCTCAAGCTCTGCACTTAAAAAGCTGACTTTGGGTCCTCCCTCACCACCAATAATCAGGACATCACCGTCTTTAAGAAAGACCTCCTTCTGTGGCCGACCATTGACCAACGTACCGTTGGAACTGTGATCAATAAACTTAAAGCGTTGTCCCTCACGCTGTATCTCAGCATGCATGCGAGAAATGGTTTCACATTCCTTTGGAAAAACAAGCTGGCAATCGGGATGTCTTCCGATTGCAACAACCGGTTGCAAATAGTCTTGAATTTCCCCTTTAAACGGCCCATCCAAATGAACCAGCTGTACCTTACGCGCTCTGTTTTCCATTACTTCCCATCGTCAGTAAAAGCCACTCCATCATTTATCATTGCACGACAATCTTAATGAAAAGGATCTATTTAGGAAAGAATAAAAAACATGGCGAACATAGAACAAGAGATTGTTCCTTTGCAAACAGCCTTGGCTTAACACAATGTACTACTGATGCAAAAACCGTTAAAAGGGACTTTTTTCACTTAATCAACAAACCCTTTGGCTACCCGCTTTCTCCATCATAGCAAAATCATATTGATTTTAAAGCTTTTTTTTAATAGAATTAGGGGTTGAGGTGCTACGGTTTCCACTTCACTTTCAAGAACAGCATATCACCATTATCCCACTCTTTTTTAAAGAGGAGCCGGCGCAATGCAGACAAATTACACCCTATCGGCCAGTGGAGCAACAGATCCTGGCCTGCGCCGCACAAATAATGAAGATACCTTTGTTGTCGACCCGGACTGCGGCTTTTTTTTAGTGGCTGATGGGATGGGAGGTGCAGCTGCCGGTGAAGTGGCAAGTCAGCACTTTAAAGAGAGCGCAACCAGGCGCATCTTTTCCGGGCAAGAACGATCCGAGGCCGAAGCAAGTAGTCTAGTCAAACAAACCTTTTTAGAAGCAAATAGTGCCATTATAGAGCATGCCAGACAACATCCTGATCATAGTGGCCTTGGATGCACTGCGGAGCTTATTCTGTTTCATAACAAAGGATTTGTCCTGGGCCATATCGGTGACAGCAGGACCTACCGACTGAAAAACGGGCAACTTAAACGCTTAACCAAAGATCATTCCCTGGTCCAGGATCAACTGGACCAAGGTATAATTAATGAAGAAGACGCCAGGACCCACCGTCTACGCAATGTGATTCATAAGGCGGTGGGAATAGAAGAGCAGCTTGAAATTGATCTGGTTCGGGGCCGCTGCTTTGCCGGAGATATTTTTCTTCTTTGCTCCGATGGACTAAGTGATATGGTGGGAGACCGGCTCCTTGAGGCGGCCATCAAAGAGCCGGATCCACTACAACAACGTGTGCAACACCTTATCACCTTGGCAAAAGAAGGTGGCGGACGTGACAATATCACCGCTGTATTGATTGAGGTTGGCCCATGAAAAAATTTCTTTTTTCATTGATTCTTATTGGCTGTTCTCTTTTTTTTCTTCCCCTCGCGAGCGGTGCAGAAAACCTTGGAAAACTTGCCCTTACCATGCCAGCAAGCAAGCAGGCCGTCATCCATTGGCTTGCTGATCATGGTTACAGCTATCAAATCATCCCAGAAGCTGGGGGAAAGGTGCTGATTAAAGCCAGCAAAGACGAAGACAAACTCGAAGTTTATATCAGTCCGAGCTCTCCCCTTGCCTGCGCAATCAGCACCCACTTTTATGGTGGCCAGGAAGAAAGCGTGGACCCCTCTTTAGATCTACTCCATGATTTACAAAACAAGGATTCCAAAACACCAGCACAAACCAGTGAGCAACAGCCGGAAATTCCAGCGGCAGTCCTTGAAAAAATCGGTAGCGTTGCCTGTTTGCAGGCAAAACATCAGGGACAAGTTTTACAGTTTTCAGGGGTGTTTATTGATGACCAGGGACTAATTATAAGCACCGCCCATGACCTTATCGAACAGGAGGAAGTGAAGATCATTTCCACTATCAATACCGAGTTTACCGGTGATATAATCAAAATCGATTTTGAGCGGGATCTTGCGCTTATCAAGCTGCAAAGTGGCAAGGAAGAGGTCGTTGACTTGCAGGCGGGACGCAACCTCCTTGGTATGGGGGAAAAGGTCTACTCCATCGGTTGCCCCATCGGGCTTCGAGGAACAATCAGTTCGGGCTATATCAACGGCCCTCCCCGCATGGTCAACAATCTTGCCCTGTGGCAGGCCAGTATGGAAATACAACCAGGCAGTAGCGGCAGCCCGGTCTTTGACGCAAATGGAGCCCTGGTCGCTCTTGTTAAAGGGCGACACCGGGTGGCGGAAGAAATTGCCTTTTTGATTCCCTTAGAAGAAATTATTGATTTTCTCAGCGAAGAGTCCACACCATGAATTACGGAAGATATAACATCGTATCTGAGCTTGGTAAAGGTTCAATGGGGATGGTCTACCAGGCCCATGATCCCCAAATCGATAGGATGGTAGCGCTGAAGGTCCTTAGAGAAGATCGGTTGACGACGGAAGATTATGTGCAACGTTTTCTCAAGGAAGCAACTGCCATTGGCCGTCTTTCTCACCCTGGTATCGTCACCGTTTTCGATGTGGGTCAGGATCAGGGAACCATTTATATTGCCATGGAATTTCTTGAAGGACAGTCCCTTGACAGGTTACTTCAGGCAAATAGCCTAAACCTGCAGCAGATTATCGATCTGGGGATTGAAGCGGCAAATGGCCTCCAATATGCCCACCAAAGGGGCATTGTCCATCGTGATATCAAACCACAAAATATTATCTACAGCCCGGAAGGAACAATTAAAATCACCGACTTTGGTATCGCCCATATCGATGACACTGATGGACAACAGATGACAAAAGCCGGTGAAATTTTAGGTACTCCCGCCTATATGGCCCCTGAACAGGTCATGGGCCAACCTGTTGATGGCAGGGCAGATCTTTACTCTTTGGGAGTTATTTTATATGAATTGACAACGGGCCGCAGACCCTTTCAGGGAGAAAACCTGGCAGCCATGTTTCGCGCAATCACCAGTGATGCTCCCGTTGCTCCTAAGCAGATAAACCCGGAAATACCCGATTCACTGTCTGCAATAATCCTCAAAGCTATAAATAAAAATCCGGAAGATCGTTTCGCCACCGGTCAAGAATTTGCGGCCACACTACAAAACGCCACTACAGAAAACAGCAACTTCACCGAGACTGTCATTCAAACAGCACCCGTAAAACAACGCTCTGCAAAACCTTTTATATTTACCATACTGCTCCTTATTAGCGTATGCGCAGCAGCAGGCCTCTTTTACTTTAAACCGTGGGTGACAAAACAAAAAGAAACGCCGTCCCCCAAACCCCAGGCTTCTTCCCCGACGCAAGAAAACACCACTCCAGTGGAAGTTCCCCCGCAAGAAGAGCATAACATATCGCCCATCAGCATCACACCTGAGGTGCACAAAATAATAAACAAACCATCAAACATACCGGATAGCAGAGAAGAAGAAAAAGAAGCCACACAGCAGGCAAAAGATTCCATTGACGCGCTTTTCAGCGATGGAAATAGTGTAGAAAACGATACACAGCAAGAGATTCCCCCTCAAGAAATTGCACCGATAACAGTTCCCGACAAACAATCTCAGGAACAAAAAGCTGTGATTCAACCAGACAATAAGCCCTTGCCGCCGCAACAAGAGTCCGTAGAAAAAATGGCAACACTTGCCATAAACAGCAACCCTGCAGGCGCCAATGTCTATATTGACGGTAACTTTAAAGGTATTACCCCTGCTGCCATAGAGATCAGCGCAGAAAAACATGAGGTCAAACTCGAATTGCAAGGGCATCTGGGCTGGCAGGCACAGTTAAACTTAAGTAAAGGTGGTAAAATTCCAATCTCCATTCCCTTACCAGCAGAATAAGAGACGAATACAACTCACGGAGGATACTCATGTACCATTTTCTAAGGCTCCACATCATCCTTACATTCCTGCTGCTTATGGCGCAGCCCGGAATATGTCTGGCACAGTTACAAGCAGGCGACATTGCCCCGGATTTCACCCTGGAAGACACCTACGGAAGGCCCTATCAGCTCTCCGCCATGCAGGATCATTCCCTTATTGTCCTCTATTTTTTTGACACAGAGTCACCTGCAAGCCAAGAGGGACTATTGAGCCTGAACAAACTAAAACGCAACTTTGAAGGGACGGATCTGCTGGTCTTGGGGATCACCACCGCAAATAAAAGCGCCGTGTCCGATTTTGCTGTCACCCACAAGGCGGCCTTTCCAATCATTCAGGATCCAAAGGGAATCAGCTCCGTCTACGATGCGGAATTTATCCTGCCAACGGTCTATATCCTTGGTCCTGCACGAAAAATCATCAACTCATTCCAGGGCGGCGGGAAAAGCACAGAAAAAATGCTGGTAAGTCTTGCTGAAAGGGAACTGCAACGAAATGAGCCGATGCTCGCCCAAGCCATCAGCCTTGAAGCACAGGCCGAAAATCCGGATTCACTGGAAGCAAAAACAATATATGGCTACGCAGCCCTTAAGGCTGACAAGGTGGATGAGGCTGAGGATCTTTTTGCTGATCTTGCCAAAGAAACCGGAGAAGCTGAAATACTTGGTAAAGAAGGTTTGGCTAAGGTCTATGCCAAGCAGGGCAAGACAGAACAGGCCATGGCGGTGGCCACCGAAGTTGAAGCCAAGGCGCCGGAACGTGGAGCGGTCAATGTGGTAAAAGGCGATATTCTCTACGCCCAAAACAAAAAAGAGGAGGCCCTGACCGAATACCAGGAAGCGGTGCAAAAGCCTGAAGGTACAGATAGTCAGAAGGCTGAAGCAAACAATCAACTGGGCAGGCTCTACGCAAGTGTCGGCAACTTTGATCAGGCTCGGATCAATTATGACAACACCGTTGCCCTTGATCCATACAACCTGGTGGCCATGTCCAACAAAGGGGTCACCTATCAAAAGGAAGGACAACTGGATAAGGCCATGGAAATGTTCCAACAGGCCATGACTATTAATAAAAACGACCAATTTTCTGCTGTACTTGCCCGCAAAACCAAGGAAATGATGGAACTGCAGAAGAATATTGCCGAAAAAGAGCGGATCGACACCCTGGTCAAGGAACTGGCAGAGCGTTATCGTTCCCAAGACAGCATCTTCCCTTCTTTTACCGAAAAAGACAACTGGACCTCTCGTCCCATGATCCTCTCATTTGTTGATTTTCAGGAGAAGGGAGGCTTGAGTGAACGGGATGGCATGTCAATGGTCTTGACCACCCAGCTTGGTGATCAGCTCAGCCAAACCGGGAGAGTGCAGGTGGTGGAACGTGTCCTGATGGATCGCCTTCTGGAAGAGTTAAACCTAGGCTCCTCCGAACTGGCAGACCCTGCAACCGCATTACAACTGGGCCGTATTCTGGCAGCCAAAATTGTAGCCACCGGCGCATTACTGCACCTTCCCGATCAGACCCTGCTTTCCCTTCGTCTGATCGATACGGAAACAACTGCTATTTCAAAAGTGATCACCAAAAAGCTCGCTCCGGGTGCAACAAATATCGAGCAGGAAATGGAATGGATCAACCAACAGGTTCTACAGACCGTTATCCAAAAATACCCTATCCATGGTTTTATTGCCCAAATTACCGGTGGCGAGCAGGCCATTTTAAATATTGGCGCAAAACAGGGTGTGGTTATGGGATCACAATTTGAAGCCATTGAAGAGGGGCAACCCATTGTTTACAAGGGAAAAGAACTTAAAGGTCTGCCGAAAAGTATCGCCAGCCTGGAAGTTATCCAGGTTGAGCCTGAAATGTGTGTTGTCAGCATAAAAGATGCAACCCGTCCTCTGCAACAAGATGATAAGGTGCAGGAAAAACTCACCTCAATTCAATAAGGGAAAGCAGGCATGAAAACTACTCTTCACTCTCTTCTTCTCCTCTTTCTGTTTCCGCTGTTACTTGGTGGCTGTGGGGGATCAACGGCCACCTACAGCCCAAAACTGTATGGCAGCGGCTCCATTGTCGCCGTTTGGGATCTTGAAAATCTCAGCAGTTCAGAAAATCGTATCCTGGATGATCTGGAAGAATTTTTGAGTGCGAAAGTGGCTGAAACTCTAACGGAGAAGGGGGGATATACCGTCGTTGAGCGACAAAAGTTGCTCCTTGCCCTGGAAGAGCTCTCCCTTGGCAGCTCAGAGCTTGTAAGTGACAGCAGCAGATTGCAAATCGGAAAACTTCTGGGTGCTGAATTAATGGTATTTGGGGGATTTCAACAGATTGGAGAACAGGTGCGTATGGATCTGCGACTGGTTGCGGTGGAATCCGGAGCGGTTATTCATGTTGCCGAACAAACAACGACGGCCAGTGATGCCTCAGCACTCCTTCTTGCTGCCGAAGCCGCTGCTTTGCAACTGCTATAAAAAAAACCAGGGTTTTTTAGGAATAATCTCCTGAAAACCCTGGTTTTCCATAATGTTTGGTCAAGTATCTACATACTCAACCATGTTATCTCTTACTGACAACTTACTCTATGCCAAAAGTAAAACTTCTGGTACCGCTTAGCGCTTTGCCATCCGTATCATAAATGGAATCGAAACTAACAATTAATTTCTGATCAATCTTTGTTGTACTGGTACTGGCACAATGAGCACTTGTGCTGGAATGTTCCCATGAAAGAACGTACTCCTGGGCACTGGGCCAACTTCCATGTCCAAAATCCGTCGGAGAAACCGAGATCTCAGCATTCGATGTATCCATCTCCTTTGTAAAAGCAAAAGTAATCGCACCAGCCAAACAGTCCACTGTTTCACCTGCACTGGGCGATGGGGTTACAGTGGCTGTGGTGGAATCAGTATCATTAGTGTCCGAGCTATCATCATCAGAAGAGCTGGATGATCCAGCAAGGGCTAAAGCAACCCCACCGACAGCAACAACTCCCAAACCAACAAGAGCGATTGTTCCAATGGAAGAACCACCAGCTTCCTCTTCCGGTAAAGACTCAAGGGGCATATCCACGCTGCCAACTTCCTCAACCTCAATCAAGCCCATCCCTTTAAGCTCCTGCAAGGCGCTCTTGGCCATCTGAAGATTTGGATCCTCCGCCAAGGCTTGTTGATACATTTTCGCAGCCTGGGCATACTGTCCCTTATCGGAATGATCAATACCCAAGAAAAGGGCCAGCAAAGCCGTTGTGCTGGCAGACATTGGTTTTTGCAGCTCTGCCCGTTTAGCAGGAGAAAGTGAAATCTGGAGCTGACTGACAATACTAAAAAGAATCTCTTTCTCCAGTTTAAACAACTGCTCTAGAGGACCGATGGCTTCAGGTTGTTGGGTCAGCGTCTCAAAGGGAACATCCAGAACGGAAGAGGCAATTTTTAGATCCTTCCCGCTTCCCTTCAATATATCACCACTGGCCACAAAATAGGCCCCCAGCAACTTGCCAACCGCCGGAACCGTCCGGCTATCCATCAACCCCGAAGCTCCCAAATCCATCTCATCCAAAAGCGCCTGCATCCTCACCCGTTCCACCACTTGCAACTGCTCAACCTTGGCAAGATCGGTTATCAACATCACCGCCATACCTTTTTGCAGTGGATTTAAGGTATCCATCCCGGATCTATTGTTAAAGTACAGAACGGCAACGGAATTGGGAGTACTAATCGCCCCCATGCTCTTTTCCTGATCAATGGCCGCCTTGGCCCAGGATCTTTCCCCCTGACTGATCACTTGTCCGGCCTGGGCAAGGGCCGAAGTATAAAACAAAATCGTCAGCATAGATAAAAATCGAAAAATAGCCTTGTGCTTCATGGAGTTCTCCTACGAAGTAGTTTATCTGTATGGTAAATAAAAATTAGGCATGAAACATGCTCCAATTGTACTCTAAAATGTCAGATCCTCAATGATAATTTTTTAGGGGTATCAGTCTCAAAAAGTACACAACCACCATCGACCTTTAAAAGGGAGAAAAGTATTTATCACTATCGTAAAAATCAAATTGTTCTTTCTGTAAAATGGTTGTACATATGAAACCATGATTAATGTCGTAATAGATACAAACATTTTAGTTGCAGCATTAAAATCAGACAAGGGTGCGTCATACGCACTCCTCTCTAAATTGCCATCTCAAAAATTTAACTTTTTCGTGTCAGTGCCATTATACACTGAATACCAGGACGTGTTGACCCGCAAAGAACACCTAACGGGAAAAAGCTCCAAAGATGAAATTTTAGCTTTTTTGCGTTACTTATGTAAAATTGCAAAACATCAGAAAATCTTTTTCTTGTGGCGACCATTTCTCAAAGATCCTAAGGATGATATGATTCTAGAGCTTGCTGTAGCTTCAAGGAGTCAATATATAATCACCTACAACCTCAAAGATTTCTCAAATATTCAACAATTTGGAATTACAGCTATTACTCCCCCCAAATTTTTTCCCATCATCAACGAGGAATAAAAAAATGGCAAGTACATTAACACTAAGACTACCAGAATCCCTCCATCGTACGATAAAGCTTCAAGCAAAATCTGATGGAATTTCCATTAATCAGTTTGTAGTGACCGCTGCGGCTGAAAAATTATCCGCCTTACTTACTCAGGACTATTTGGAACAAGAAGCGGCACAGGGAAAACGTGAAGATTATTTGAAAGTATTAAAAGCTGTTCCCCATACGGAACCTGAACCATACGATACGCTGTAACTCCCCTACTCCTTCTTTTTCTCCCGGCGTAAAATCCCGTTCACCTTTCCCATGGCAAGGGGGGGAGTTGTGTGGAGTAAAACGCGGTTCCCTGGATTTGCACGAGTCACTTCCTCACCTTTTTCCGTCTCCATCTTTTCCACCACAAGTTGCACGCAGGTGGCTCCCGGCAGCATATATTCAATGGCGTCACCGGTTTCAAGAACGTTTCTGGCCTCCACCAATGGAATTTCACCCTCCTTGCGGATAACCGCCACAGGTTCCACTTCCATCGCGACCCGTGTTGTGGAGTAGATCATTTCGGAGGCGGTGGGCGCTTGCCTGAAGAAATTCTCACTACTTCCTCTGGTGCCCGTTTTCGCAATTTCTGCAAATAAAATTTCCGGTAAGCGTATTTTTTCCGGATTCTCCCAGGCCTTGTGGGGAAGATCTTGTAAATAATCAAGGGCGGCGCGATAAATCCTGGTCACGCCCCCCACATAAAAAATGGATTTCATCCGCCCTTCTATCTTTAAAGAATCTGCCCCACTGGCCACCAGTTCCGGAATACCCTGCAACAGACAAAGGTCCTTTGAATTAAAGATATAGGTCCCACGCTCATCCTCATCCACCGGAAAATACTCCCCCGGCCTTTTCTCTTCGCTGAGCCGATATTTATAACGACAGGGATGGGCACAGGCTCCCTGATTTGCATCCCTGCCTGTCATATAGTTGGAAAGCATGCAACGCCCCGAATATGATATACAAATTGCCCCGTGGACAAACACTTCAAGCGCACCCTTTACCTTTGCCCGTACTTCCTGAAACTCTTGCAGGGAAAGTTCCCGGGCAAGATTAAGCCGCTCCACACCCTGGGAAAACCAGAACGCTGCCGACTCAGCATTGGTAACATTGGCCTGGGTGGACAGATGTATGGGAATAGCAGGCACCACTTCTTTTGCCCGCATAAGAATCCCAGGATCGGAAATAATAAGCCCATCGACCTGGGCTTTGCGAAGAGATACTAAATAGCTATCAAGACCAGCAAAATCACGATTATGGGCTAAAATATTGATGGTCACATACACCTTTACCCCATGCGCATGGGCATATTGGACCGCATCTATCATGGCCTGATTGCTAAAATTTCCCGCCTTTGCCCGCAGGCTAAATTGTTTTCCACCCATATACACAGCATCGGCGCCATAATGGATGGCAGTGACCATTTTTTCGTAATTTCCAGCGGGTGCGAGGAGTTCCGGAATGACCGGGATTTGCGCTTTGTTCCTTTCTTTTTTCTTCATTGTAGGCTATTCTTAAACGATATCTGAGTTGAAAATAGACTCCCGTAGAGCTTTTCTCTTTTTGACAATTTTCTTCCCTGAAACATACCTCTTTTACAAGAAAAAGACACTGGCTGATGAAATTTTGGGTAAAAGCATAGTCTGAAACAAGCAGCACAAAATATGGCAAAAAAAAAGATAGGGATAGCAATGAGTGGAGGCGTTGATTCCACTTGCTGCGCGTTACTTTTGCGAGAACATTATCAGGTCCGCGGTTTCTTTATGCGACTGGCGCAGCCCAATTTTGAGCAAGATCGTAAGCGGGCGGAAACCATTGCGGAAAAGTGTAACATTCCGCTGCAGATCATTGATCTCCGTGGCCCTTTTCAAGAAAAAGTATTACGCTACTTTGCGGATTCCTATCACAGTGGAAGCACTCCAAACCCATGTATGATCTGCAATCCGGTCATTAAATTTGGCCTTTTTCTTGATGCCATAAAAGCCCACGGAATGGACGCCATGGCCACCGGCCATTACGCAAATATAACAAAAATTGATAACTGCCTCCACCTTCAGGAAGGAAAAGATAGTCAAAAGGACCAATCCTACTTTTTGGCACGCCTCTCCCAGTACCAACTTTCCCATGTCCTCTTTCCCCTTGGCAAAATGGCCAAAAGTGAAGTGTATGACTTGGTGGAGGAGCATGGCTTTACAGATTTCAGGGGGCAGGAAAGTCAAGACATCTGTTTTTTACAACAAACAGAAAGCGTTGGGTCGTTTTTAGCACAACATACTGGAGAACAGGCGGTCCCCGGAGATATTGTCAATGACGCAGGTGAAATTCTGGGAAGACACAACGGTATCTGCAACTACACAATCGGGCAACGCAAAGGACTTGGTATTTCCGCTGCAACCCCTCTATATGTAAAAAGCATTCGTGCAGAAGATAAGCAAATAGTTGTGGGAATGGATGAAGAGCTGTTACAGAGCGAGGTGGAAGTACAAGACCTCTTATGGAGCTGTGATACAGAACCTGCCACCGACAAAACATACCGGGTCCGTATCCGTTATGGGCACCGGGGTGGCAAAGCCTCTCTTCACCCTCTGCCAGGTAACCACTGCCGCATCTGTTTTGCAGAAAAACAACGGGCGGTGACCAGAGGCCAGTTTGCGGTTATCTATGATCAGGATCACATCATTGGCAGTGGTGAAATCCTTTGAAGAAAAAAGTCCTTATCCAGACCCTTGGCTGCAAGGTAAATCAATACGAATCGGCATCGTTTCTCCATGGTTTTGAAAAGGCTGGTTGCATCCCCTGTGGGCCCGGTGAAAATGCCGATATTATCGTGATCAACACCTGTGCGGTAACCAACAGCGCCGGTGCCCAATCCAGGAAAACAATCCGTCACCTGATGCGCCGCCACAAGAGAGCAAAACTCGTTATCACCGGCTGTTATGCACAAATGGCCGCCAGTGAGATTGCGGAAATTGTCGCCTCTCCGGTATGTATTATTGGCAATGGCAACAAGCATCTCTTGGTTGAGACAGCACTCAATGAAACGCCCAGTGACCTCACCATGCTCATGGGAAAAATCCTCAAAAAAGAGTCCATCTGTGAACTTCCCGTAGAACGTTTTGGAAACCGAACCCGGGCCTATTTGCGTGTGCAGGATGGCTGTAATAACTTCTGCACCTATTGTATTGTTCCCTACACCAGAGGCCCAAGCCGTAGCCTTGCCCTTAATAAAGTCTTAGAACAGGCAGAAAGTTTTGCAAACAATGGCCATAAAGAAATGGTGCTCACCGGTATCCATGTGGGGATGTACGGGAGAGACCTGGACGAGGGCATGGACATTGGCAGCCTTATGCGTAGTCTTTGCAAGGCCCATCCCGATATTCGGTTCCGGCTAAGTTCCATTGAACCGCTTGAAATCACTGATTCCCTGCTATCAGCCATGGCCACTTGTCCCAATTTTATGCCCCATTTCCATATCCCGCTGCAAAGCGGTGATGATGCCATTTTAAATCGCATGCGACGGGACTATGACAGGGAGACATTTCGTAACATCGTCCAAAAATGCACCAGCAGCTTTCCAGATGCGGCCCTCGGCATTGATATCCTTACCGGATTTCCAGGAGAGGGCGAAGAAGAGTTTAACAACTCCTATGCACTCCTTAAGGAAATTGATGCCAGTTACTTCCATGTCTTTCCATACTCCAAACGCCCCGGAACACTGGCGGCAAGTTTTACGGGACAGGTCCAAAAAAAAGTGAGTGCAGAGAGGGTGGCGACCTTACGCGCACTCTCCCAACAAAAAGAACAGGCTTTTTACCGTCGCCATCTGCAAACCAAGCGGCTGGTCTTAGTTGAGCAAAAGCGCACCCCGGAAAAACAGCTCACCGGGTACACAGATAACTATATTCATACTGTTTTTGAAGGTGACGATTCCTTGATGGGACAGATCGTAACCGTCAAACTCCAATCAATTCAAAATGGTACCGTTTTGGGTACCGTAGTATAAAAAACTATGCGCGGAGAAATAATAGCTATTGGCAATGAACTTACCTCGGGTAGGATAAAAAACACTACCAGTGGTTTTGCAGCCCAGCACCTCTTTGAGGCAGGGTTCGATATTTATGCCATGCACACCATTGGCGATACGCCAAAACTTATTGGTGAAGCATTAAAACGTGCCCTCAAACGAGTGGATTTTGTTATCGTTACTGGCGGCCTGGGACCCACCGATGATGATATGACCACCCAGGCTGTTTCAGAAGCACTTAATCGCCCGACCATGCCCAACCTGGAAATCCTTTCCCTTATCCGAAAGCATTTGGCGGAAAATAACCATCAACCGGCAGGATCCCTTGATAAACTCGCGTGGCTTCCCGAAGGTGCCGAAACCCTGAACCCTGAGGCAAAAATGGCAGGCTTTCAGTTGATCCACGCAGGTAAACCAATATTTTTTCTCCCAGGCGTTCCCCATCAAATGCGCAGTCTGCTTATTGAAAAGGTTCTCCCCAGGTTATCGACATGGTATCAGGGCGAACAACAGGCAAGCTGCCAACGTATCTTTAAAATTTTTGGTAAAACTGAGTCGGAAATTAATCTGGAAATCGAAAAACTGGACCTTGGTGAAGAAGTGGCAACAGGCTATTATCCGGTCTTCCCCGATGTCCACTTAAGCATCACAATTCGCGGAAAACACACTGAAATAACAGAAAAATTTGCAACAGAAATATTTACCATGGTTGACCAGCAACTGGGAAGCTCCCTGATCTACGGCCATGACCGTCAGACCATGGCATCTGTCGTTGGAACGCTGTTAACAGAGAAGCACCTAACACTTTCAGTGGCAGAATCCTGCACAGGTGGGCTAATCAGCCATATGATAACGTCTGTTGCCGGAAGCTCAGCATTTTACTTGGGAGGCGTGACATCTTATGCCAACTCCATGAAAGAAAGTTTCCTTGGCGTAGAACCGTCACTTCTGGAACAAGTGGGCGCCGTCAGTGCCGAAGTGGCTGAAATGATGGCAAAGGGAATTTGTGAAAAAAGTCACAGTGATATTAGCCTGTCAGTCACCGGAATTGCAGGCCCTGGTGGCGGCAGTATGGAAAAACCTGTGGGAACCGTGTATATAGGTTTTGCAACACCTGAAGAAACAAGCGTGCAACGGTTTTCTTTTACTGGAAACCGATATGAAATACAACACCTTACTGCGCAGACAGCGCTCAATCTTGTACGACACTATTTACTCAATATATAAAAAGGAGAATCGCAATGGCAGCAACAAAAGATAAGGCAGGCAGCGTGGACAACGCGATTACCCAAATTCAGCGACAGTTCGGCAACGGCTCCATCATGCGTCTTGGAAACCAGGCAACTGAAAGGGTACCTGTTATTTCTACCGGTTGTCTGAGTTTAGATATCGCCCTTGGCGTTGGTGGTTTTCCCAAAGGCCGGGTTGCCGAAATTTATGGCCCAGAATCATCCGGTAAAACCACCCTTGCCCTGCATGTGGTGGCGGAAGCCCAAAAACTTGGCGGCACAGCAGCCTTTATCGACGCAGAACATGCCCTTGATACCGTTTATGCAAAAAGACTTGGGGTAGATATTGACAACCTCCTCGTCTCTCAGCCGGATTATGGTGAACAGGCACTTGAAATCGCTGAAATTCTTATTCGCTCAGGTGGTGTTGATGTAATCGTTATTGATTCAGTGGCAGCGCTTACTCCAAAGGCCGAAATTGATGGCAATGTGGGTGATTCCCACATGGGTCTGCAGGCTCGTTTGATGTCTCAGGCCATGCGCAAATTCACCGGAGTATTAAACAGAAGCAACACTGTCCTTATCTTTATCAACCAGATCAGGATGAAAATCGGGGTGATGTTTGGTAATCCCGAGACCACCACCGGTGGTAATGCCCTTAAATTCTACTCCTCCCTGCGCCTTGATATCAGACGCATTGCTGCCCTAAAAGACGGCCAGGATGTGGTTGGCAACCGAACAAAAGTAAAAATTGTCAAAAACAAGGTCGCCCCTCCGTTTCAACTGGCGGAATTTGATATCGTCTACGGGGAAGGTATTTCCAAAGAGGGAGATCTTCTTGATCTTGCCGTTGACCAGGAAATCGTCGACAAAAGCGGTTCCTGGTACTCCTATATGGACGAACGTATCGGCCAGGGACGTGAAAATGCAAAACGCTTTTTAAAAGAACATCCAGAGATGACACAGGAAATCGACCAGAAAGTTCGGATGGGATTCGGGCTTAGTACCCAAGAGGCCAGCACACCTGAAAAGGAAGAGTAGGAGAGAACAAATATGGTGTAACGGACACAAGGTCCTTGGCCTGTAAACTGTTTTTATCTGTATTCCCAAAGCTATTTGGTGTCAATTATTTGGGTCGCCACTCACCGAAGACGCCCATTTAGTCAGCACCAAAGAGCTTCTCTGTTCCTGGGAATAAAGAGTTCTTGAACTCTTGACCCATTTTTCAGGATACCTAAAAAAACCTTGCAGATATTAGACACTCAAAGAGTGCCATGTAACTTAGGTGTTAGGGTCCCATCACAAGTATTAAGAAAGTCATTTATTGACTATCCGGTATTTAAGTTCATTCTTCCCAATGAACGAGCAAGAAAAAATAAAATATTTCAAGTGCAAGCGCGAGATGTCGGTTCTTCGTATCACAACATGGGAGGGGATATGTGACGAGTAAGCGTACTGATTCGCCACCTTTCCCTTCCATTTTGGAGGAGATTGTATGAACAAGATCAACATTCAACGTCTGGTCGGAATGTGCGTCATCGCGATCGTGGTCGCAGTCGCCTTCCCAATGCTGAGTGATGCTACAGAAAAGATTATTGTAGTCGGTTCAACAGACGTGAAAGATTCGTTTGAGGGACAATGGTTAACATTGATCTACACCGAAGTCTTCCACCGACTTAGTTATGAATTGCAATATGATGCCTACCCGTTGATGCGAGCAAGTGCGATATCTGATGCTGGTAAGGCGGATGGGGAAATTGAGCGCGTCTTTACTTATAGTGAGAAGCATCCGAATTTGATCCGAGTGGATGAATCTCATTTTTCGACGAGGATTGTTGCATATGCCGTCAAACCAGGGATTAAGTTACAGGGGTGGGACAGTCTGAAAAATTCGGATTATAAAGTTGAATATCGACGAGGAACAACTGTAGTCGAAAGAAACGTGACTTCGGTGGTCACACCAGATCACTTGTCCACCATTACCACAACGGAGCAAGGACTTAAAAAATTGATCACGGGTCGAACGGATCTCTATGTGGATGTAGAAAATCTCGTCATTGGCCAACTCAGGAAATTCAATCCGGCTGAATTTAACACGTCCGCCGTGGATCAGTCCGGCATTATGGAGGAAACGACGCTGCATATGTTTTTACACAAAAAGAATGCCGCACTCGTGCCGAAAATTGCCGAAGTCCTAAAGGCCATG
>JBNKKR010000003.1:0-137608 GCA_050291935.1 Desulfocapsaceae bacterium
AAATCCAATTCCATTAAAGATCATTACCTCTTCTGGACAATTCCCTATCCGCCCATCAGTAGAAGAAAAAAACAAGCCCGTTAAAAGTCGACAATTTTGAAAAGTTCAAGCTTTGAGGTGATCCCGAGTTTTTTATAAATGGACTCAGTATGTCTGCGAATGGTATTGGGCGAAACAGCGAGTTTCGCAGCAATTTCCTTATAGGTCATTCCCCTGGCAAAAAGGGTGGCCACCTCCTCTTCTCTTTTGGTCAAAATATTAACAAAACGCCTTGTCCAGGCCTGAACAAGGTACATATCGCCCAGTGTTTCCTTTCTGCACTCAAAAACCGGTAATTTGAGTGGATTTTGTTCGTCAGCTTGTAACCATTTAATAATAAAATCAAAAAGCTAACGCTTGAGATAAGCTGCGGCCCACCTGAACTTGCCGCGTCTAGCGCCGCGGACGTTCTCGCCGTCAGCTTAATTGATTTGTTCGTTTTTTTCTTTTATTTTAGGTAGTTGTCCACAAATTGACGTGGTTTCAAAACCTCAATGGCTTTATAGCCAGACAATTTGAGCAAATGGTTGTCGCCGCTTACAATCAGCTTGCTTTGACTGGCAATAGCGCACTCGATAAATTTATTGTCGTCTGGGTCTTCGCATACTGACTCAGCAATGCCTTTTGTCTCCACAAATTCACCGAAAATTGTGAACAGCTCAATAATTGCTTCAATATTCACAGACGGATATTTTGCAGAAAGCTCCTCGCCAACTCTCTGATACTCTCCAAGTATTTCTTCTGTCAGAATAATTTTGATTTTGGCTTGCCTCCAAGATTGGAGTATTTGTGATGGAGGGCCACCAAAAAATATGCCCGAAATGAAAACATTGGTATCCAGTACAATTTTCATTTTTGACTCCGGACTTTCTTAACCGCCTCTGCAATATCAGCCTTTTTCATTCCAACTTGTTTGCCAGCGTGACGAGCTTTGGCTATAAGCTCATCGAACTCATCTATGGAAGGGGGCTTAATGCCTTTTAAAATTACAACGTCTTTGTCCCCAACAACGACAAATTGAGCACCTGCTTTTAAGTTTAAATTTCTTCGAATATTTTCAGGAATTACGACTTGCCCTTTTGACGACATTTTTGTGGTGGATACATTTGCCATGGTAAATCTCCAGTTAAATTTTTCTTACATGTAAGATTATACTGAGGCTCATGCAGAATAGCAACTGTAAGGTGATTTTTGAAGCGAACGCTGATGATCACCGGTTTAGCCGGTGCATTATCTTGTTGGGGATATCTGTAATCGTGGTCTGTTTAAATGCATAAGTAGGCAAGAAGGAAGAAAATAAGGTGAGAGAAACCTCCTCATGGTAGAATGGCATTTTCAACCAGCTGTATCGGGAGAGACCCTTACAGAATCATAAACCAAACAGGGAAGTTTCTCATGTACTACCCATACTACATTGGCTTTGATATCCACAAGAAAATTATCAGCTATTGTACAAAGACAGTAGCAGGAAAGATTGTTGATCAAGGAGTTATTGCTGCCAACAGGTTGGCCTTGCTAAAATGGGCATCAGAACAAAAAGTAGCCTGGATCGGTGCGATGGAAGCAACACTTTTTACCGGCTGGGTATACGATTTCTTGAAGCCATACGCTTTTGAGTTAAAAGTTGCACATCCAGAGATGCTTAAAACAATTCAAGGTATTGGCGAAATAACGGCTTTAACATGGGGCCTTGAGATAGGCGAAGCAGTCAGTTACTGTGGTCTCTGTAGTGCTCAGAAAGAATCTGCCGGCAAGACGATGAGAACCCCAATTTCAAAAAAAGAAACAAGCACCTGCAGACAGTACTCATAGAGGCAGTAAAACTTGCACCAAACTGGAACCCTCAATTAGCAGAAGTTTCTCAGCGTGAAAAAAACAAAGGCAATAAAAATCGAGCAACACTGGTAGTGGCTCGAAAATTGGTAGCATACATGCTTGCCGTTGATAAACAGCAAAAGGCTTATAATTGCATGGCAATAAAGGAAATAGAAGCAGCTTAAACAATTAAACGGTAGCCAACATATCTAACGTATCATTTTTTGATTTTCTACCGGATCTTTCAAATTAGGGGACTGTGCCTCGTGCACCATTTGGTCTGTTTAAAGACCGGTAGTTTTTGACCCAACTTAATCTTCTGTGAAGGCCAGGGAATCACCGAAATTCTCGACAGTTGCCTGATGCAGCAAATAGATGTCTGGTCATGAGACTACTCAATGATCGCTGCTAGAAAAAAACGATAAAATGTTCCGTTAGAAATTGGTCGTCATCAAGTTGTCAGGCGCAGGGCCGATACAACTACAGGAAATCTCCGTTTTCCTCTTGACATTACTTATCATAGATGTCCCCTATTATTCTCAAACATTTCACTTTCGCTTCTTTGTTGCTGCCCATGAGATTCCATCTTCGATTGCACCCTTGCATCCGTCATTCACATCACCTCCCCTTGATATAACAGAACATTCTGTTTAAAGGGATGCAATTCCCACGCCATCAGGCTTAAAAACTCCCCCACGCATCCACAAGCATTCCTCTATGATTTCAAACAAATACAGAACACAATTCACGCTTCACCGGCCAGCTAAACACAAGAAAATACCCAAATCGTATATTACTTTCAAAAGCGAAATCCAATTCCATTGAAAATCTTTACCTATTCTAGAATAGGTATCCTACTCACCCATAAATATCGAAAAAAAATAAACAGTTAGGAGGCAATTATTTTGAAAAGTTCAAGCTTTGAAGTGACCCCGAGTTTTTTATAAATGGACTCAATATGTCTGCGAATGGTATTGGGCGAAACACCAAGTTTCGCTGCAATTTTTTTATAGGTCATTCCTCTGGCAAAAAGGGTGGCCACTTCCTCTTCTCTTTTGGTCAAAATATCGATCAAACGCCTTGTCCAGGCCTGAACAAGAAACATATCGCCCAGTGTTTCTTTGCTGCACTCAAAAACCGGTAATTTGAGAGGCTCTTGCTCATCAGCTTGTAGCCATTTAAAAAGTTCGCATGGGAGGGCAGGTCCAACCCAATCTGGCCACTGCTCTCTGACCAGCTGAACAAATTCGGGCTCCGCATGCCTAATCCACGCTCGTCTGTCGCAGATGGCCGTGGCTTCAGTTCGAGTGCTTTTTGATGCAAGCACCATATGATGGATCTGATTCTGATGCCAGGATAGGCTCAGCAGCGGAAATAAAAACTGTTTGACCTCCATTTCACTGGCTGAAAAACTATTTTCCGGGTTACTGCGATAGAGGCTCAGAATCTCAAGCAGCCCGGTGGTGGGGTCAGGAAGTGCGGTTGAAATGGCATTCTCAATGTGAAAGAGCTTTGAATGACACATGTAGGTTTCAAGGGAAGCCCGTTCCTGATGGGTATAAAATTCAAACACATCAAATGTTCTGCCCGGCGACTTGATTAAACCTTGCAGCAATCGATCCTGATGTTTCACTTTCTCCCAGGATTCCATCATTTCCGAGGGCAAGTTATACAAATAGGTGTCATTTACCTCCAAGGTATCGGCAAGGCCGCTGGCCCACAAGGCCATATCAAAGGGAATAAGCTCCTTTAGACTTTCCAGCACTCTTTTTTTTAATTCACCACCCTTGATTTTATGGCCTTGATGGATCAGATCCGCAATACAATTTTGTAGTTCTTTTGAAAGCATTCACCCCTCCTCTCCTTTGTAATTGTTATCAAAATAACGAATTAAGGAAGGCTATAAAGCATATTTCATCTTTTTTGGCATACAAATAAAACAGTTTCTCCATTTTTTAAATACAATCAACATGAAAACAGTGTAATCCGATATGGCCGAAAGCCATGGGGAAAGGGGCACGTAGAAGACACAGGTAGAATAGCGATAATACTATTAAGTGGCGACATTTTTTCCGTTTGCCAAAAAAGAGGCGCAAATAGGGCACTTGCCCTATTGAAATCATAACAAAAATATGATCTCCTGCCCTCCGAATTTTATACCAGCTATTCTCTTTTCTGATTTCCAGATTGAAAAGAGGGAGAGATACACTCATTTTTGCGATTGATAGCTAACAACTCAAAATAAACAAAAAAAGGGAGGAGTAAAAGTGATGGAAAAGAAAATTTTATTCGCTAATACATTGAAAGCGCTTGTTTTTACAGTTGTGGGAGGGCTGTTGCCGGTAAATGCATACGCAGCAGTGGACTGTACTTGTGACGCTGTCTATTGCTCAAACGGTGACGGTAAACGAATTCCGAGTAGTACATTTGATCGTAGTCAGTGCTACTCCATAAACGGGGAACCTTACATACAATTGCATTATCCAGAAACCGATTCTGTAACGGACCAACCGACAGAAGTACAAATAATGTTCGAAAGGGACACGTACAACGATTTGAAGCAGCTTGCCCTGGAGGCTTCCGCGAACAGAGGAAAAGACAACCTCGAGAAACTAACAGAAATTAACACACAAAGGATGCGAAGTTACATGCTGGAAAATACGGGACAGGAAGGGACCACTCGCTATGTATCTTCTGATCTCCCTGAGTGGGATTTTGTTGTGTCAGCGTCTGGAGGAGTGAGGGAAAGCAAATTGGCATTAGCAACGGGCGATGAGCGTGAATCCGATGTACGAACCCTTGGCATGCAGTTGTACGGGAAAAAAGATGGATTTACCATTGAAGGCTCTTTTCAATATGTTGGTTTTCAGGGGAGTGGATCAACTGATGGTGTGGATACCGATGAATACCGTATTGGCCTGATGGCTGGCTATGACCTTTTCACCCAAAACGAAAACGGAATAGATATAAGTGTGTATGGTTTGTTGGAATACGTTGATGAAGATTACGGTGATATTGGGGATCAAACTCGATATGTCCCAAGTATTGGTTTTACTGCCGGAGGCTGGACCCCTTTTGGACACCTGCTCTTCACCTATCTTTTCAGTCATGATCACAACACCGATAATGATCTGGACGTAACCGGCGAAGAATATATAAACTTGCATGGTGCATCGCTGAATTATACTGTTCCGATTACCAGAACCCTGCTTTGCTCATTGGGAACAAGCTATATGTATATGGTTGATATTCCAGATGGTTACGACGACAACAGTGCAGATATGGAACTTGCATTACACTATTATGGGATAGAAAATGCCAATATAAGCCTTGCCTATACAAAGAGTTTTGACGGATATGAACATCAGGGTATAAATCTGTTATTGGGCTATCAGTGGTAAACAATGACTGAGAAAGGGTCGTTAGCCATACCGTTTCTGATTGGTGTCGCACTCCTCATTTCAGGCTGTGTGACACCACTTATTCACCAAAAAGCGGTTCTACCAAGCGAAGTTCAATTTGAGGCGGGTGACATTGTCGTTTCCTCCGGCGCGGATTTAAAATCCTGGTTGTTATTCTTGATGTTTCGGCCGGCGGAATGGAATTTGTCTTCCATGGAACTTCCACCAAGTCACACAGAAATGGTTTTCCGAAATCACGATGGTATATTATATCTTGGAGGGGTTCACGGCGATGGCCAGACTGACTCAGCGCCACTTGCGGAACGTCTTTCTTTTTTTGGAGAATACAGGGTATATCGCGCCCAATCAGCAAAACAGGACAGGGAAAGGGCGGCTAAGGTGCTGATGCAATTACTTTCCAACCCTGCTGTAAGCAACGCGCCCTTTGACTATTCCTTTGGCTACACACCAGGGAAGCGCGACACATTTTTCTGTGCCGGAATAGTGAACGAGGCATGTCGATTAGCAGACCTTCCGCTGCCGTTTCTCTATCTTTCCTGGCAGCCTAATTCCATAACAACCCAAATACAAAAATTCCTGCAGGCAAACATTGAAGGAATTTTGGATATGGAATCAATTGAAGTTTTAGAGCAATATCAGTGTATTTTTACAGCTGAAAATAAAAAACCAAACCCAGAGCGGGACAAATTTATAAAAGCGTTGGCTTTGTATGTAATAACGCAGTACGAAAATGGTTGGCAACTAAAACCATCAGCAAGTATCAACCTCCCGCTTATGTATTCTAATCTGCCACCAAACAGCGAAACAGTTGTCCGTTTTGGAAAAACAGTTGATGCCTTTGGCCACGATGCTCTCACTACCCGGAACAAATTTATCAGGCGGAAGCAACGACAACTCCTCAGCCAAGAGGAACAGGTTGCATTAGTTCAAACCATAGGTGACAAATTTCGTGAGAAATACTTTTACCATACTCCTTCCACTACTTATGCTGATAAGCGGCTGTACTCTCCCCCTGATTCCGGCAAAGGACACTGAAGCATACCTTGATCTAGAGCACTATCTTGCTGTGAAGCCGCTCTATCAACGGGGAAACATCTACATCCAACGACTGCCTGCCGGATTTGATGGCGAAAAGATTCTAGATGCGGCAGAAGAGGCCATTTTTTCGGCACGTCAATTGCTGGATGGGGTCAAGGTTAAAGAACCGGTGTACATGGTACTATTTTCATCCGAAGAAGCGACGGGGAACGCTCTAATCCGTGAGAACCGGGCGAAACATCAGGCCACAGGGTTTTATAAAAGCGAGAAGAACATTCTTGTGGTGGTAGGAAATACAAACAACCAACGATTTTGGACAATAGTTCGCCACGAAATGGGCCATACCGTATTATATGAAACAGCAGGTCCCGATACTGTGATTCCCTTCTGGCTAAACGAGGGAATAGCTATAAGTGCGGAGATGAGCGGTCTTGCCCTCCCCATGAAAAAAAATGACCGTTGGCTCTATATTCGGTATCTATTTGAAAAAAAAGAGCCACTCAATTTCAGGCAATTGATTAAAAAAGGAAATGCGGTCCCCAGCAACGGATCGTCCTACGCAAGATCTTGGGCATTGGTGAGATGCCTGCAATTGAAAAAACGACCAATACAAAAATATTTGCTTGCCTTAGCGCAACGAACCAACACTGAACAGGAACTCTTTAGCCAAGAACTTTTGTTGACTGGCGAGACAATTGAAAATTTTGAGAAATCATGTCAAAATATCTTGCTGGAAAGCTATACCGACAACGCAACTCCTTTTCCGAAAATGTAATTTCCTGCTGGGTCTTTTTCTGCTGCCGTCGGTGGTTGGTGATGTCGAAAAGCCAGTGATATTTAACCATCCAAAACTGTCCCAACATCTCTCCAGCTGAGCAACCGCGCCGTTGAACGTTTTTGTGTTGTCTCCCCACCATAGACCACCACATTATCTATGGATAAGAATTCTCCGGCACCCTTGATCCTTTCTGCAAATAGTGTCAATCCTTTAAAAAAATCAGTGGAGGCCGTCGCGCCGGACTTTATTTCAACGGCATGGAAGCGATTACCGTTCTGTATAAGCACATCAATCTCCAACCCACGGTTTTCACGATAATGATGCAGAGCCGGAATTTCCCCTTTATGGGTCATTGCTTTATACAGCTCTGATACTACCCAACTCTCAAAGACGGCTCCACGCAAAGGATGCAAACGAAGTTGACTTGGTTCCTTAATCCCCAAAAGATGGCAAACAAGCCCGGTGTCAAAGAAATGAAGCTTGGGAGCTTTCACTATCTGCTTGCGGATATTCATATGCCAGGCTGGTATTCTATGAATTATGTAGCTGGCCTCCAATATCGACAACCAGGCCTTTGCTGTATTATGCGATATCCCAGCATCACTTCCCAAGGATGAAAGATTCACCTCTTGCGCCGTCCGCCCGGCACACAGCTTCAGGAAGTTCGAAAAAGATAATAAATCTCCAACGTTCATAACCTGACGGACATCGCGTTGAATATAGGTTGCGGTATAGTCTGCCAACCATTGATCCGCAGGAATAGCGCGATCATAGATTCTTGGATATGCGCCCTTCCACAGAAGAGTATACAGATCGTCAGGTGGTTCAGGAAATCTCTGTAGCTCTTCAAAATCAGGAGCTAATAAGGTAAGCAAACCACAACGGCCGGCAAGTGACTGGGATATACTCTGTGATATGCCAAAATGCTGCGAACCGGTGAGAATAAACCTTCCAGGTTCTGGGCGTTCATCAACTTCGGCCTGCAAATAGCTCACCAACTCCGGAACATGCTGGATTTCATCAATAATCGCGCCTTGCCCATATTCCATCAAAAACCCTCTTGGGTCACTACGGGCAAACCCTTGAAAATCAAGAGATTCTAACGACACATATGTTTTTTCAGGAAAAGTTGCTCGACAGAGGGTGGTCTTTCCTGCTTGTCTGGGGCCTGTTACAGCCACAACGGGATAATAGCTTGCAAGCTGCCGAAGGTTGTTTTCAAGTTTTCTTCTGATCATGTACGTAAGGATAAAAGCTCATACATAAATTGTCAATCCGATTTACAGATTATGAAATACTCAATCAACTGTTACACGAGGGGAACCCTTTCCACCACTTACTCTCCCTGTTCACAGGATATTTCCTGCAAGCCTCTTACGAGCAGGGCAAGCATTGCTTCTCGAGCAGTTTGCTGTTCCTTATTTGCGTCTGTTGAAAGTACTTTAAAAAACCGAACACAAATATCCCTCTCCGCCTTGTTCCAACCTGCGCTATGGCCGGTTTTAACGTCTGTTGTCACACCTTGTTCATAGTCCCTGCGACCATGGGCCCAGTTAATAAGATACCGATAAAAAAGAAATTGTCTATCAAGGAGGATAAAGAGGAGCTGGATATTTTTTACTGGCCCCACCTGCAGCTCTTCATTGTGCAGGCGGATACCAAGCAGCTTTGAGTCGCCAAGAAACGTTTTTCCCTTAAGAGCCGTGGTTGCCGCCCCAACAAGCCCACCTATGGCAGAAAAGATCCCAAAAGAGAGTCCGGCTGCGGCAACATCAATTCCGGCCCCGACAGCAGCGCCGCTAACGGCACCGGCCACGACCAATTGCGACTGATTGAGCCCCAAAAACTGCCAGGTTTTCTCGGCAAAAAGATCTTCTTGCAAAATAGAATGGTCCGGCAAGGCAACACTAAAAATATTGTGTTTATAAAGCGTTCTCATCCGCTGTTGACACTGTTTTTCCTCACCACGAAGATGCTTTTCGTAAGCTTCAAAAAGACGCTCTTGTAACGCCTCTTCATCCACATCAGCACCGATACGGCCCACTTGGACAAACCCAAGTCCGGTTTCCAAAAAAGAAACGATATGTTCCGCCACCTGCTGATTCCGGTTGTGCCAATCCTTACGAAAGGCGGCAACCACCTTGTCCAATACCGGTTGTAATTCCTGATCAATGGATTTCAGGCTTTCAAGGAGCGCAATACGCTCACTGTAGGTTGCGCGTACGGAATTAAAAAGACGAATGGCGTTAAAATGTTTACGAAATTCCTGCTGCCATTTACCAAGCCACGCCGTTTCATCCTCTTTACTGTTTATAATGGCCATCCGTGGACATCCGGTGAGACGCAAAATCTCCATCTCCGCCCTATCCATATTACGTAAGGGCCTGGAGCCATCCACCACAAAGATAATACCGGCACCACTCAGCAAAGGTCGTAACAGGCTGCAGTCATCATGAAAATTGGGCTTATGTTGATGCGCCGTGATAAAGTCCTGCAACATATCTTCATCGGCCCCTTGATACTCCTGCATCCAGCGCAAACTCTGCTGCGGGTTCTGAAACCCTGGTGTATCCACAAAACGGATAATCTCATCCCCATCAATACGCACTGGAAAAGATTGACATTCTTTGGTCTCTCCAGGTATGGGGCTAATGCGAACCGAATCATCTTCTGCCAGGGTGGAGAGGACCGAAGATTTCCCTTCGTTGGGATGCCCGATCACCGCAAATACAGGTATACTCATACCTCCTCCACCAGGGCTGCAAGTTGTAAATAGGGATCTGACAACAAATCAATTTTCTGCTGCCAGACCATAAAATCCTGTTTTACAACCGGCGTAAAGATCGTTCTGGCGGTGGGTTTACCGATCAGAGCCACAATAATATGGCTATCCTCCCCGCATTTCTCCCGAAGACGCTTGATAAAACGTATTATCTCAAGAATCGGCGGTTGCCACGCTTCCTGCAGCAGGAATAGTGGCCCAGTACAAGCGGCTTTCGTTTCACCATAGTGGGGAATAACAACACATTCCTGTAGCCCATACCCAAAACGGGCCAAACAATGCTTTGCAAGCAGCTCCCGCGAGCAATCATCATCCAATTCTTCCGGCACAAAAGCGACCACAGAGCCGTTGACAGCCTCCTTCGCACTCGTCTTAACAGCGGCTTGTGATGCATCCTCCTTTTGTTGTCTAGCCAAGATCGTTTTCCTAGGCTCTTTTTTCGTAGAAGCAGGCTCCACCAACCGGGTGGCAGTCTGCAATTCAGGGCTCAGCAAACGATGTAAAAGCTGTTTATGCTCGGCACGCCCAAACAAGACATTTGCAAGACTTCTCTTTCTGGCAATAACAGCCAATCCAAACAGCAGCAGACGGGGTAATAGACAATAGCAACAGATAGAAAGTGCCAAAAACGGCCACCAGGAAACCAGATCGGCGCTGGCAAGGTGATAAAAACCATCTTTTAGTATCATCCGGCTCCCCTCAACCTGGGTAAAAGTTGGATAACCACCATTTATAAACCAAGACCAGGGAAGGGCAATACCACGTACACATGTTGCCATAAAATCAGTTGAAAGCTGTATGGTTGATTGCCAGCCAAAGGCCAGATCCGCACTGGACACCTTCAGGAGTAGCGCTCCAATCACTCCCAGATTAAAGGCAACACCGGAGAGTTGAAACAGAAGAAACAGGGGCCAGAAAAAGAGTGGTCCATAGCCCTTTCCCCTTGTTTGGACAGCGGCAAGGGAGGCTGCGAACTGTTGTTTTCGTGAAGTATCCATCCGGGAAAACCCACTTTTTCGCACCCGATATAAAAGACGATGCAAAGCGTTTGCAATCAATGCAAGAAAAAGGGAATCACGTAGATCAAGCCCCCGAATTTTCCTCAGCCCCCAAGTAATCGGCAATAACATAAGCAGGCCAAGCTGCCCAAGCACAAAAACAAAGAAGAAAAGCGAGACATTTACAGGCTGCTCACCGGAATAGCTCAAATAGGAAAAGCAGAGGCCGGCACCTGCCAACAGGGCAATAAATGAGAGAAACGCCCAAAACAGGCCATACAACTCATACCACATACGTCCAGGAAAGAGAGGATGCCCGTTCTGCTCTGCATGTTCCGCTCTTCTCCGCTCCTGAAGCCACCGATACAGAAGCCAACTCACATCCGCATCAGCATCTCCATCCTCGCCTCCGATTACGCTGAGATAGAGTTTTCTGTCTCGCTTGCGAAGAAACTCTTCCCCTTTCTTTGCAGCAAGAGATTTATCACCTGCAAAAAAATACTCAAGATCCAAAAAATCAGGGAGTTGCCATTTCTGTTTCATATCATCTTACTTTCCTTTCTAAGCCGCGCAAAACCGGTGCTATTCCTCTATATCCCTGTGGCATATTGATCATTATTTACAGGAGTAACAGTTTGCACTATTGCATTTTGTGCATCAATACTACCCCCAAGCACATCGGTGAAGTGCTTGAGCAACACTTTTGTATCCATAAGCTGCCTGGTATTGCTCGGCACCTTCCGTAAATCAACAAGACATCCGGAATACCTGCCTGGGATCTCTTGGAGTATCTCAAGGTTCAAACACTTTTCTGTTGCGTACAAACAATGATGATTGCCCTTTGATTTGACAATAACAAAATCCTCACCTCGTCTGTTTTTGATATATGCATGTTGTTCACACTGCTGCACACACGCCAAATCAACCGCCTGTTTTTCACATCCGGTAACCTGACGCAAGAGACATTGCCTACTGCTAAGCAACAGGATGGGATAATAGATGCTGCAATAAAGGGCAAAATTCTCCGGTGCGCGTAATGCTTTTAATTGGACCCTTTTCAGCTCCCGTGAGACAAATGCTCCCTGACAATTAAACCGTTTCTGCAAATGAAGTAAAGCAAAGGAATTTGTGTTGTTAAGATATGGACCCGCTATCCAGGGAATATTATGTTGGCAGGCAAAAAACGCGATACCACTGTTGTTGGTGACAATCTTTCTTGGTTGAATCTCCTGGAGAAAGGCCGTTGCCGCATAAAAATCCTCTTCCATAATAATGGAGGGGAACCAGGGCAGCAGCGTTTTATGCTTCTTAAAAAGAGCAACAAATGCATCATAGCACCCTTGTAAACTGTCTGGAATCTGGAAAAAGAACGTGGCATCGAAGTCCTCACAGAGAAAAAGATCCTCTTCACTGTCCAGCAGACAGCATAGGCTCGCTTTCTGATTGTCCCGATTATCCGTGGATGGCACAGGTTTACTCACCGGGTCCACAAAGGACTTGCCTTCGTGCAGATAGGCAAAGAGATCCCTTCGTAATTGCGTTAGTTCCTTAAAGGGTAGAAAAAGATTTTCCTCAAAGCTCGCAACCTGTAACGCCGCAAGACGATACTTGGTTGTATCAATTCGCTGTAGCGTCGCGTGCAACGTTTGCAAGCTAAAACATTCCCCGCGCTCCTGCAGAGCGTTACCCGCAGTGGTCAGAGAAATTGTCGAAGAGAGTGTAAAAGCAATGTTTTTACCAAAAACATGCAACCGCAACGGAACCCCCTGTTTGGCAAACACCTCAACTGTGATGGGAATCTTCTCGCAAGACAGAGATTGGATCTTCTTGCAGATCCCGTTGATAAGAACCGTTTTCTCGTCATGCAGCTCCTGCTTGGCTTTTGCAATATTTTCTTCCACCACGCCTGGTTGCATCCGGGCAAGACGATTGGCCGCAAAATCTCTGGGGCTGTCACTATACATATCCCCATTAATTGCACCGTGTAGAAAACCGCTGGTAAAATCCCGGTTAAACACCCGGTACAATGCTTCATCCATTTTCAATAACGGCTTATCCTGGTAGATCCGTGTCAACTGCTTTCGATAACTCTGTACCACCGCATACACATAATGAAACTTTTTAATCCGACCCTCTATTTTCAGTGAATCAACCCCTGCTTTTACAAGTTGGGCAAGGGAGCAAAACGCTGCATTATCTTTCAGGTTGAAGGGAAAATCACTACCCGCTGCAGTGGTACAATATGCACTTTTGCAGGGTTGACTGCACCGGCCACGATTACCCGAATTGCCGGATTGATAGGAACTGAAATAACAGATACCCGAAAACGAGATGCAATAGGATCCATGGACAAACACCTCACTCTTCATCTTATGTTTATGGGCAAATGAGCTGAGGTGTCGTATTTCAGAAAGATTCAGCTCCCTGGCAAGATTCACCCTCTTTGCGCCAAGTGCATGGAGAAACTGGATTTGCCCGCTGTTATGGGTGGTGAGTTGGGTGGAAGCATGGATCCGCACATTGCTATAATATTTTGAGAGCAGATAAAACAAACCAATATCCTGCACAATAACCCCACTTATCCTGATATTGACAAGCTTATTGAGAAGGGTGATCAGAGCTCCAATTTCACTGTCAACAATAAGGATATTGAGGGTAACAAATATTGAACAGTGGTGTTTTCCGGCAAGGTGGACAATGGCAGGTAAGTCATCAACACCTATATTTTCCGCCCGGTTTCTGGCATTAAACTTTTCAAGACCCAGGTAAACCGCATCTGCCCCGGCAACGATGGCCGCCTTAATGGAGTCAAGATCGCCACCCGGCGCCAAAAGTTCTATTTTTTCCAGGCTATCTGCTATACTCATCTAATGCTTGTCTTTCCTACCATACGTGGTATTTTGCTGCCCCCGAAGCCACATTTTTAATCCGTAAAATACTAGAGCCAAAAGCACGATGCAAGCAAACAGCCACCTCAAATCAAACCTTCTTCTTCTGCTCACCGCCATGATTTGGGGCTTTGCCTTTGTCGCCCAACGACAAGGGATGGAGTATTTGAAACCCTTCACCTTTAACTTTGCACGATTTATCGTGGGGGCGACCTCCCTCTTACCCGTTTTTCTCTTTTTACGAAACAGGCAACACAACGAGAAGCGCCAGCCAATTTTTTCAAAAATCGCCATTACAGGCGGTTTTTTCTTGGGTGGCGCGCTGTTTCTAGGCGCCTCCTTTCAACAGGTGGGTATTATCTACACGACAGCCGGCAAGGCCGGTTTTATCACCGGGCTCTACGTTATTCTTGTGCCCCTGCTCGGGCTCCTATGGAAACAACAAACCTATTGGGGGATCTGGCTTGGCGCACTGGTGGCCACTGTGGGAATGTTTTTGCTCAGTGTTACGGAAGACTTCACTATCTCAAAGGGTGATCTTCTGGTCTTGGGTAGTGCCTTTTTCTGGGCCGCCCATGTGCAGCTTATATCCTACTTTTCCAAACAGTGCGACGTACTGCTGCTCTCCCTCTTTCAATTCCTCTTCTGCGCCCTGTTCAGCCTTTTTATTGCCAGTGGCTATGAAGAGATACTCCTTGTAAATATCTGGGCCGCCCGCGGATCACTTTTTGTAACCGGTGTGCTTTCGGTGGGAATTGCTTACACCCTGCAGACGGTGACCCAACAAGGGACCCATCCCGCCCATGCGGCCATTATACTCAGCCTGGAATCGGTCTTCGCTGCCGTTGGCGGTTACCTGTTCCTCCATGAATATCTGACCCTTCGTGCCTTTCTTGGCTGCACTCTTATGCTTACTGGCATGCTTATCTCCCAACTCTTCACCGGCAAACGAGACCATGTCCTCTCTTAAACCCTGCCAGGGATTTTGTAAAAAATGCAATAGTGTTCATATACTTCCTCCCGGCCCTGCAATGGAAAAGGCACACAACTTGATGCAGTTATTAGCCCGGCAGGATAATATTGCGGAGGAAGGACGCTGCAAAGAAACCAGCACAAACTTTCTCTATTCAAACGCATTAGGCAAAATGTTTGGCGTTCTTGTCTGCGAAGATCAACACGGCAAACGCCACACTCTAAAGGCATTTTCAGGTCAATACAACGGCCTATGGCAGGTCGAAGGCTGGGTACCGCCCCTCTTTTCTGTTCACGATTTCTGGCAAATTCTCACTCCAGTTGAAAAAGAGATTAAAGCGCTGGGAGAGGAAATGCAACTGTTGCCGCCAGGTTCTGCCAAGCAAGAAAGCGTAAGGAGGCAACGAAAACAGCTTTCACAAGAGCTTATGCGACGGCTCCACGCCCTGTATACTTTGCATAATTTCAAGCAACAGAGCTGTAAACTTACGGAACTGTTTCCCAAAAATCACGGGATTCCCACCGGAACAGGAGACTGCTGCGCCCCCAAGCTCCTCAACCATGCGGCCAGAAAACAGTATACACCTCTTGGTATTGTCGAGTTCTACTGGGGAAAAACAAACAGATCCTCCACCCGCCAGGAAGGCAACTTTTATCCTCCCTGTAGTGATAAATGCGGTCCAATCCTTGGTTTTTTGCTCTGTGGAATAGAAACATATTACCCATGAAAGAAGTAGAAATTATCCATAAAGATCCCGATTTTTTGGTTGTCAACAAACCGGGCGGTCTCCTCTCCGTCCCGGGACGGGGGCCTGATAAGCAGGACTGTGTTGTCAACCGGATAAAAGTACTTTACCCGGATTGTATTGAGCAACCGGCGGTCCATCGCCTGGATATGTACACCTCAGGTATTATGCTCCTTGCAAGGACCAGAGAAAGCCATAAAAATCTTTCTAAACAATTTGCACAGCACCGTGTCAACAAAGAATACCTGGCCATCCTCGATGGCATTATTAAGGGAGATGCGGGCGAAATAGATCTCAAATTCAGACTTGATCCGGAAAACCGACCGTATCAAATATACGATCCGGTACAGGGAAAGCGTGGCATTACCAGGTGGCGGAAAATAAAAGACCACAACGGTCGCTCACATATCCGCCTCTTTCCCCACACCGGCAGAACCCACCAACTTCGCCTCCACACCTCACACCCAATGGGACTTGGTATCCCCATCGTGGGAGATGCACTTTACGGCACAGGAAAAGAGGGGGATCAGATGTTGCTTCATGCTGAAAGTATTTCTTTTTTTCATCCGATTACTGCGGAAAAACAACACTTTTCTATAGAGCCACCCTTTTAAAAACCACTCTCTCTTATAAGAACTGCAAGTGCATGCCGCCATAAATTTCCCACCACTGCTTGACGCTCCCCGGCAAGCCTGACAACTCCTCGAACCACCTGATTTGACGCATGATTTGCTGTTTCCAGCTCCACTTGATAAATACTTCTCTCCGGAATCAACTCCCCCTGCTTTGAAAAATGCGCTGGCAAATTCCCCCCCAAGATGGAGGCGAGATATGGCTCTTCCAATTTTTCCGTATTAATTTCAGCAACAGAGCGTATTTTCGTTTCAACCATTGGCCGGCTTCTGTCGTCGGGGATGAAAAGACCCTTCTGCCCCACGGTAATCCGCGCTAAATCCTGCTCTGTTACATAGGCCTTAATTTGCGTGCTTTCTCCACCCACAATAAGACCCAATGGCTGTGTTTCATTTATCCAACGGCCCGCATGTATCTCCTTTGCTACTTCCACTACTTTTCCAGACACCGGAGCTCTGACCTGGAGCAATGCCTTACGTTTTTCTAAGCCCGCAAGCCGAGAACGTTCGGCCAGCAATCGTTGCCGTAACACCACAATATTTTGTCGCACCACACTCCCAGCAGCTTCGCGTAAGACCATTTTTTTGGCAATATCAATACGCAGACGCGCAAGAACAATTTCACGTTCCAAATCAGGGGCCGACAAGCTTACCAGTGGATCTCCAATAGTTACAGTGTCCCCACGTTGCAGCGATACCGTTTCAACATGTGCCGCAACCGGTGCATAAAGGTAAGCATGGGGATAACCGCGCAGTACAGCTGGTAGAACAACTGCGTTCTGCCAGGGAAAAAACAGGACCAAACCTCCCCCCAAAAGTACAAACAAACTAAAAATGGTGTTTCGATTCAGGGTTATCTGCTCTCGTTTTTGCCACCACTTGCCAAGTTCCATACGCAATGGCCGACCGATAAACCAACTGATTTCAATAGCAAATAATAGCAGCCCCAAAGCTTTAAAAAACATAAAATACACAAGAACCGCGATACCGAGGAAGAGAAAAAATCGATACACCCAAGTCGTATACCCATAAATCAATAAGCGTAATTGTAAGCCTGAGGAAAAACACTCTGGAGGTGCATCGTTAAAGCCAAACAACAGTTTACGCAGACGCCAGCGGGCAAGGGCAAAAGCACGGGTTTGCAGATTTTCAACACCCCAGGCATCAGATAACAAATAATAGCCATCATAGCGCATTAAGGGATTGAGATTAATGGCCAGTGTTAATGTCCAGGTAACGGTGGCAAGGAGAAAAGTCGCGTTACGGGCCGGTCCATCGGGTAGGAAGGACCATAAAAAGGTGGCGAAGCAGGCAAGCATAAGTTCGGTTCCAATCCCCGCCAGGCCAATGGCTAGTCGTTGACGCCGTTTTGCAAGCTTCCATGCATCCCCCGTATCTGTGTAAAAAACTGGCCAAAGAACTATAAAAGCTATCCCCATGGTGGGAATATGGCACCCAAAACGTTTGGCTGTTACCGCATGTCCAAACTCATGCCCAAGCTTGGCAAAGCTCATTGCCAGAAAATACCAGAAAAGTCCCTGCCAGGAATAAAAACCAAGAAAGGTATGGATAAAGGTATCCCACTGCCGGATAACCAACAACAATCCTGTCACACCAACAAGAACCGTAAGCACACGAAACCATTTACAATATAATGGTGCGGCAAGTCGGGCAAGTGTGGCAAGAAAATGGTCTGGACGTACCAGGGGAATACGAAAAAACAGGTAGTTATGTATTAGCCATTGGTACCAGGAATTTTTTCCTCTCTTTGCATTATGGCTCAACCGTTGCACATCTTGAAAACTTTCGGTACGCGACAAGGAGCTGTTTATAATAAAATCTGATAACCAGGCAATTTCTTCTGGGCTTGATATGTTTCCCCAGCGCTCTTTCACCCGTGATAGTATTGCCTCCACATTGCCGAGGTGCCAGAAGGAGAGCAACTGAAATGCTGTTTCGCCAATCCGGATAAAACGGTTACTCAATGGATCGTGGATCGTCCAGGTCGGGCTACCGTCATGTGCCACAGGACCTGGGTACAGCGACAGATCTTCTCGTAGCGGCGGTACAAGCATCGTCTCCATATTAAAATCCCAGCATCTGTCGCAGAGCCGAAAGTGGACGGCGAAACAGATAGTAGGCAAGTACCACTTTTTTTCCTTTTATCTTAGCCATACCACGCAGACCAAGACGAGGGAGTTTCTTATCTTGAAAATGAGCAATAGCCCGATAGCTTAATACCCCAATCGCAGACAATTCAGCCTCGTAACTAACGGAATGCAAGCGAGCTGTAATTGGGTGTAATGGATCGACATCCAAAAACAGACGCACCTCTGCATCCTCTTCAAAAACAAGAGCATCGGAAACAGGGAGTTCCATACGCAGTTCCACTTGCTCTGGATCTGCAATTTGGAGGACCCTTTCCCCGGTTTTCACAGGTTTTCCGATCCAGTCATTGGGATCACGAAAAACCACAATTCCAGCACGTTCTGCATACACATGGATGCGCCCTAATTTTTCCGCGGCATAGTCTCGTTTCACCTGACGCATATCACGTTCAGATTGCAACAAAGCAATCCTCGCACGTTGCCGAAAATCGGTAAAACTTCCTTGCGCGGCATTATGCAATTCAGCTTCTGAAACAGCCAATTCCTCAGCAGCAATCTCGAGTGTATTCCGCAGCACCGTATCTTCAAAGAAAAAAAGTTCCTGATTTTTCTCTACAAATTGATTGGGAGTAACATGAAAACCGCCAATAACGCCATCAAGAGGTGCAGCGACCACCACAGGATTTTGCAAAGTTACTTCTGCTGAAACAAGCACAGACTGGTGCACAGGTAAACAGAGCACCAGGATCAACAGCAAGGGAAATAGCCAAGCTGCGGTACGTTTGAATTTTGGTAAGATATGAAAGGGATGGGGGGAAAACGCTGTCAAGGCATGGGAATAGGTCCCAACCAATCGCTTGGCCAGCACTGTCTCCGCATCTTTCCACGATTCACCCCGCAACAGAAGAAGAACAGCCCGCAACTTCTGTTGCCTATCACCTAAGGGAAGCCAAAGATTTTCCCCGCCCCCCCATTCACACCAACTTTCGAATTCCTCTTGCGATAATTCACTGGGCACAAGTGAAAAATCCGTATCAAAACGGTTATCTCGCAACAGTCGCCCTGCCAATTTTCCAATCCAGCGAATATATGGCGCGTTTTTGTCTGGAGCACTTACTCCCGAAGCAGCAGTTACCGTCAGGCCATTGCCAGTTGGCTCCAATAGCAATGCCTGGTGATATGAGAGAAGTGTTCTGGTGCGATTGACAATCAAATAGCGCAACGCCGCCTCGCTTTCAGCATCACGCGCCTCCTTCTCAATTTGCAGCAGCGCAAGCAACCTGTCGGGTGCCGGGCCTTCTGCAGTCATTGCTGCCCTCCGACAGAAACAAAAGAAGCTGTTCCACTCATGCCAGCCATCAACCCGTCACCGTTATCATCAAGTTCAGCGTATACCTTCACCGATTGACTAACCGGGTCGATACGTGCGCCCAGAGCAGTTACCGTACACTGGTGCTTGGTGGCGGTCTCATCTACGCTTAGGGAAAAAGTGGTCCCTTTATGGAGCCAAATTAACCAACGGGAAGGTACTACCAATTCAAGACGCAATTGTGAATCATCTAGGATAGCAAGTAATTTTGTACCGACTGCCACACTTTCGTACTGTTTGACATAACTCTCTACTACTCTGCCTGCAAATGGCGCAACAATTGTGCAACGTTTCACCTGTATTTCAGTAATGGCTGCCCTGGCTTTGGCCTTATCGTGTTCTATCTTGGCAAGTGCAACTTCAAGTTCACCGGTGGATTGCAATGCAGCGAGCGCTTTTTTATTGCTGAGCATTTTTTCAGCGCCATCCAACAGAGCTGCAGCCTCTTTTAATCGAGCTTTATGTAAGCGGCAATCAAGACCAACCAGGATATCCCCCTTCCTGAAAAGAGCTCCTTCATGAAAAGGAATCGTAAGAACCCTTTCCGAAAGCTCGGAAGAAAGAATTGCCTCACGTTTTGGAATAAGCAAAACGCGAGCTTCATAGGAAGTCGTTGTACCTTCAGCCCAAACCGGGGACACCCCAATAACCCATAACAACAGGGAGAAACAAACTCCCATTTTACTACCCGCCACAAATTGCATGTTTTCCTTAAAAAAATATCGTTCGCCAAGTTACAAAGTGGCCTCTTTTGCCTGGGTAGCTGGGCGAGTGGATGTTGATTCTTCCAAGTTGGCTTGCTCTTTTATCCATCTATCGAAATGAAGACCGCAGAGTGAAACCTCTTTGTCTTGGTTGATCTGGGTGGTTTGAGATGTTGATTCGTCTAAATGAATCGGCCCTTCCATCCATTTACTAAAACGAAGATGAAGCGCATCAGTAAGAGTTTTCAGGTCATGATCTGAGATCGTTGCAGGCAATGGATCAGATCCCAAGGAAACATATACTCGGCCAACGGCTGCATATAGATCTGAAAATGCATTGTCGCGAATTAATTCAGTAACCACGGCATCTGCTTCTTTTTTTATGACGGTTAACTCACCCGTTGCCTGGGTAGCACCAGCGGCTCTGCTCTGTTGCAAGAGGCCACCAACCACATCATGGAGCTCAGCAGCTAAACCATATTCACGAAGAGCCTGTTCATATCGCAGCCAAGAAATTCGTACCTGACTCATCACCGCCATACTCAACGCCATTCGCCGTGTACGTACCACCTCTACCTGGGCCTTTGCTGTATCAATACGAATAGGTGCGGTAAACACATCAAGCAGATTTCCCGTGATGGTTCCTCCCCAGTCCCACCAATTAGAGACATAATTAAAAGAATTGCTGTCATAATTCCAGCCACCGTATAGTTCGATTCCTGGTAAGGTCCTTAAAATCTGTCGTACCACTTCTTTATGGCTTATTCGTTCCTGATAAAATTCTTCAGCCATCTCGGGACGATGATTAAGCGCATACATCTCCATACTTTTCAAATCTGACGTAATCTTTGGCAAATGCCCAAATTCATCTCCAGGATCAAGGCTAAACTCTGTACCCAAAGGCAAATTCATTAACGCCGCCAACTTCGTCTTCGCCGTAATCAGCTCACGACGAAGACTTTCCATCTGACGCAGCAACTGCAACAAATCACGGCGGTAGGCAAGGCTCTGTGCCGGATTCGTCAACCTCCTTTTCCCCACTTCACGGGCTTTCTCCAATGCATTCTCTATTCGACCTGTTAAAGGTTCAATGCGCTCAAGTAAACGTTCTGCCGAAACTGCTCTCCAGAAGGCCTGCCGCACATCCTGAATAATGTTATGTACCACCTTACGACGATGCTCTTCCAATATCAGAGCCTGGTCTGCTGCCTGTTGTGTACGCACATAGGAAACGCCAAAATCGAGAATATTCCAGGAAAGACCCAAATCAAAGGTAGCAATTTCTTTTTCTTGGGAAGTTGAAACGGCAAGCGATTCTTCACCTGTTATCAGGGAACGACTACTGGTACCAGAATACTCATCACGACCACTCCATCCAGCGTCATAGGCAAGTTTGGGGAGCAAATTCAGTTTTTCAGAGCTTAGACGATATCTGCCAAGGGCGGCCTCCATCAACTGCAGACGATGATCAAGGTTATATTTCACTGCCCGGGCCATGGCTTCGTACAGGGTTATCGGGCCAGTAACTTGTTCTTGGTCCTTATAGAGAACATCAAGATCCGCTGCAACTTTTTGTGCCATTTCTTGATCGGAAAAAGGCTGTGGGCGGATTCCCGAACATCCAGCCAATAGGAAAACACATGCACAAACAACAATACTGCTTGAAAGATATTTATTCATTTCCATCCCACAGAGTTTTGTTTTCAACCATCCGGTTTCTTGCCTGAATAAGCCGGCATTATGCAACTTCGCTAGTTGGTTGCATCAATACCCCTGCCAAAGCACCCCAACGTGCATCCTCTTGCTGTAACGCAGCATCCACAAGTTGTCTGGAAAAGGAAGGTTTCCCCAAAATGGTATGCAGTTCGTCATATAATGCTGGCGCCCGGTCATCCTGGGAAACCACCTGATTTTCCTGTGGATGATCTCCGTCAAAACCTTCCATACCTAAGATATAATCAAAATCACTCTCCGTACATATTCCATTCTCATCATGCAAACAATCGTCAATACCACTACCCAAAGTCCCGGGCTCGCTTTCCCCAAAAGCATTTCCCTGAAGCTCAACACCATAAAACCTGTCCAAAAAGATTTCGTTACCAAAGACGGCATTACGCACTAAATTGGGCAAACCAATACCCATGGAGGGATCATCCATCATATCAGGATCAATTATGGAACCAAACGCGCCAAGTTGTTGGCCAATGGTGGTACCATCTAAAAGACTTGTCTCTCTCTGGGTAAAACTACTGGTATTTCCCTCTCCTCCCCCGGTAGTCGATCTTTCTGGTGGATTATAGAACCACTGCTCCTGCCCGGATACGTTCTCTCCACTACTTTCTGGCAAAGGTGCGGAGCCGTCAGGGGTATGTTGTGTCCCATCACTTACGGGAACGTTCAAATACACTTGCGGTTGAACAGATGGCGCAGGCGTGGCTTGGACAGACAATACAACCGTAGAGCTAACAGAAAGCGTTGCGTTTACATTATCATTACTCCCAACATTTGATCCATTGTCAGTGAGTGAAGTGATGGTCGCAACCCGGTCATTTCCATCAAGAGCTGTCAAGGTTGTGCTGTAGGCAATACCATCCACCAACGTCTGATAGTTGAGTGCTGTATCAGATTTGGCAATGGTCACCGTGGCAGTCCCACCTGCTAAACTGACATTATACCCAAATGTATTAACTCCTGTTACCCCACTATTTCCATCAGATAGAGCTACATCGGTGCCGTCCAGCGTGACAAATTCATCTGCTCCAGCACCTGAGACGTTGGTGACCGTAAAGACCATCTGGGTGATATTCTGTCCTGCTTCAATGGTGGAAATGGTAGCCGATGAAAACAGGCTCACCGCTGAACCACCAAGCACAAAATTCGGATTGTCTCCCGTCGCTGTCAAGGTCGGTTCATCATCCACATTGGTAATATCCACATTTACAGTTCCCAAACTGACATTACCACTCCCATCCTGATCATTGGCGGTAAGAGTGAGCGTATCAGCATCATTGCCGTTAGTGTTAGCAGTGCCTGTGTACTGAATGTTGGAAGCAGTATCAAGAAAGGTGTCGATATTGGACACTGTACCGGTAAGGGTGAGGGCTGAAGAACCGGAATTGCTCACCGTAACCCCGCCACCGGAACCCGCCGTCAGTGTGCCTGCTCCCGCGGTGATGGTCAAGGTAAAGTCGCTACCTGTTGAATCGACGTCTGCTAAAGTTGCAGCCGATAGATCCACATTGGAAGCCGTATCCTCGGTTACCGTGATATCGCTGGGTAGGCCGGTGAGGGTTGGATTATCGTTCACCCCGCTGACAGAGATCACCGAATTGACAGATGAACCCGCATTATCGTCATTGTCGGTTGCAGAAAAGCTAATGGTACGATCTGTTGTATCTGGGTTCTCACTGCTATTGTCGTATCGGATACTTTCCATAAGCATTTGCATGGTAGTATCATCGGTGGAAATATCATCCACAGTAATGGTCAAAACACCTGTTCCGCTGTTATAAGCAGCGATGGTAACCGCCTCACCGTTGACCGTCTGAGCCCCCGACCCGTAGGTGGACGCAAGACTTTCCGAAGCACCATCGGGCCGGTTGGTGAGAGTCACGGTCAGAGACTTGAAAGTCCCATCATCTGAGATACTGCTATCACTGTCAGCCACAGCCACAGCACCTCCGCCTTCGGTAAAAGATCCAGCATAGCCCCCATTGGTGGCCCCGGTGCTGTCATCACCATCCAAATCAATGATTGGTGCCCGCACCAAGTTGACCGTTACATCCTGACTCGCAGAAGTACTACTTCCCCCATCTCCATCATCTACGGTTATTGTAAGTGTCCGCGCTGAGGTGTTTGTAGTGGCACTGTCTGAGTCATAATAACGTAGTGCATCCAGCAAATCCTCCACCCGTGCAACGGTTGCATTTGCGTTCAAGGTAACAATCAACTCATTGGTGCTCTGATTGTTGCCAGAAACCGTACCAATATCAACGCCACCGCTATCGGAATGGGTAATAATAGTGCCACTGACGGTGATATTACCACTACTGACCACCTGCAGCTGGTCTTCTGCCGCCTGCTTATTGGCAGTGATAGAGACGGTCACGTTACCGCCATCAAAGTTTGCCGAATCCAGATCTGCCAGGCTAAGTGCAGTTCCTGAGTCGAGGCTCACTGCAGAACCACCAATAGAAAAGGAGACACTGTCGCCATCAAGGTTAGAGATGGTAGGAGTATCATTGACGGCAGCAACCGTTACCGTGGAAGCAACCGACAGGGACGCGTTGGTATCGTCGCCGCCGTTGGCCGTCCCGCCATTGTCTTTGACCGAGGTGAGGGTTACCACCCGGTTTGAGGTGGTCGGATCATCGCTGGAATTAGAATAGGCAAGCCCATTAACCAATGTCTGGTAATTACCACTGCTGTCGTTCTTGGTGATGGTCACAGTGGCAGTGGATCCCACCACCGCAACCGAATAGTTAAAGCTACTGGCCCCTGTCGTACCATTGTTGCTGTCGGTCAGCGCAACACTGGTACCGTCGACGGAGACACTCTCAGCTGCACCGTCGTTAACATTGGTCACGGTGAAAATCAATTCAGCGATGTTTTGCGTTGATTCTATCGTGTCAATGGCTGTCCCCGTAAACAGGGATGCCGCTGCACCACCCTCGGTGAAGGTCGGGTTAGAACCGGTTGCAGTGAGGGTCGGCTCGTCATTAACATTGGTCATAGAGACCGTAGAGGCTACAGCCAGCGCCGCAGTGTTATCGTCTGCACCACCATTAGCCCCGGAATCCACAAGTTCAGTAATGGTAACCACCCGATCATTGCTGTTCACATCTGACTGGTTATTGGAATATTGCAGGCCGTTTACCAAGGTCTGGTAGTTTGCGGTGGTATCGGTCTTGGTAATAGTCACCGTTGCGGTGCCACCAGAAACTGAAACTGCGTAGTTAAAACTACTTGCTCCCGTGGTACCGCTATTACTGTCGGTCAGCGCAACACTGGTGCCATCAATTACCAGAAATTCATTGGCGCCGCTTTCCACGTTGGTCGTCGTCAGTTTCATGGAAGTGATATTCTGTCCCGATTCAATTGTAGAAACAGCAGTTCCTGAAAAGAGCGTTACCGCCGAGCCGCCCTCAATAAAGCTGGGGCTGGAACCGGTGGCGATCAGGGTTGGTTCGTCATTGGTCGCAGTGATAGCCACCGTTGAAGTAACCGACAAGGAAGCATTAGTATCATCACCTGAGTTGGCTGTACCACCATCATCTTTGACCGAGGTGATGGTGACCACTCGGTTCGAGGTGTTGGGGGTATCATTGGCATTGGCGTAAGCAAGCCCATCAATCAATGTCTGGTAATTGGTGCTGCTATCATTTTTAGTGATGGTCACCGTGGCTGTGGTACCCACTACCGCAACCAAATAGTTAAAGCTGCTGGCCGCAGTGGTGCCACTGTTGCTGTCGGTCAAGGCCACATTGGTACCGTCGACGGAAACACTCTCATCGGCGCCATCGTTGACATTGGTAACAGTAAAGATCAGCTCGCCGATATTCTGACCGGATTCCACCGTATCAATGGCTGTCCCCGTAAACAGGGATGCAGCCGCACCACCCTCAGTAAAGGTCGGGTTGGAACCGGTTGCGGTGAGGGTCGGCTCATCATTGACGTTGGTCATAGAGACCGTAGAGGCCACAGCCAGCGCCGCAGTGTTATCGTCTGCACCACCATTAGCCCCGGAATCCACAAGTTCAGTAATGGTGACCACCCGATCATTGCTGTTTACATCTGACTGATTATTGGAATATTGCAGGCCGTTTACCAAGGTCTGGTAGTTTGTGGTGGTATCTGTCTTGGTAATGGTCACTGTTGCGGTGCCACCAGAAACTGAAACTGCGTAGTTAAAACTACTTGCTCCCGTGGTACCGCTATTACTATCGGTCAGCGCAACACTGGTCCCATCAATTACCAAAAATTCATTGCTGCCGCTTGCCACGTTGGTCGTCGTCAGTTTCATGGAAGTGATATTCTGGCCCACTTCCACGGTCGAGACGGCAGTTCCCGAAAAGAGCGTTACCGCCGAGCCGCCCTCAATAAAGCTGGGGTTGGAACCGGTGGAGCTCAGCGTTGGTTCGTCGTTGACCGCCGTGATATCCACATTAACCGTACCAAGGCTTACATCACCACTACCGTCCTGGTCGTTTGCAGTAATCGTCAGGGTGGTGGCATCGTTGCCATTGACATTGGAAGCGCCTGTGTACTGCACGTTCGAGGCAGTATTGAGGAAGCTATCGATATTGGATGCAGTGCCGGTGAGGGTGATGGCCGAGGAACCCGAGTTGCTGACCGTGACGCCGCCGCCAGTGTTTGCCGTCAGGGTACCCGCACCCGCCGTGATGGTGAGGGTGAAATCAGCATCGGTGGAATCCACATCGGACAGAGTTGCCGCAGAAAGATCAACATTCGACGCCGTGTCCTCGGTCACGGTGATATCGCTTGGCAGTCCCGTTATGGTCGGGTCATCATTGACCCCACTGACGGTCACGGTGACATCGTTGTTGCTTGAAGTACCGCCGTCGCCGTCGTTAACCGTCAGCCGTATCGTGCGTGCGCCAGTGGTGGGGTTGTCGGTATCCGTATTCTGATAGGTGACGGCCTGGGCCAGGGTTTGGGCGGTGGAGGCGGTGGCGTTGCTGTTGAAGCTGATCACCAGGTCGTTGCCAGCGGCGATGTCATTATCTAGGGTACCGATAACTGTACCGCTTACACTAACATTGGAACCTGCTGTAGTACCGGCAAGAGAAACCGAACCTAAAGTATTGAGAGACAGTACATCCTCTGCTGCATCTTCACCTGAAGAGATGGTCACAGTCAGGTTTCCGCCATCGAAATCGGCGGAGTCACCATCGGTGACGGTTGCCGCAGTGCCCTGGTCAATCAGGGTGGCACTGTCGCCTTCGGAATAAGACAGGGAGTCGCCGTTGAGGTTGGTTATGGTAGGGGCACTGTTGCTAGATACATTGGAAATATCAATTTCTTTGATGTATATATATTTAAAAGTTCCGGCGTCATTGCGTGATAGTGTCAAACTGGTAATGCCTGCTGTGAAGCCACTAAGATCGACCACGCGCGAAGACTGGTCGTCGTAAGGTATGAAGAAAGTGGCATAGTCACCGTTATTTGCCTCAATCCTGAACGTCCGTGCAGCATGCGTACTCCACTCATATGCGAGTGTGATCGAATTGGCGGTAAAGGATTCGCCATTAGTGAAATAGATACTGGCACTGGATTCGTAGTAGGAAGCGCCATATCCAACAGCAACCTCGTCATAAGCGTCGTAAAATTCTACACCCGCATCCACGCCATTGATCTTTAGAGTAAATTCATCGCTAGCCCCGATGATGTACACGAAATCGTCAGCAGGAGTATCTCCACCCTCATCTGAGACATCCGCTGTATCGGTAAAATCGATGATACCGGTGAAAGACAGCAGGTGGCTAAACTCTTTTAGCGCCTGGTCGTTAAAAGGCGTTTCCGATTCGATGGAACCGGTGGCAATCTCGAGATCCCAATCGCCGCCCAGCTCTGCATGACCCGTTAGATCGTCCGATGCAGCGATATCCGCACCGGTCATCTCTGCCAAATCATCAATAAAATCCCGTCCCCCACCAGAGGCAATCTCACACCCATAGAGCAGAATATCGCCCTCTTCAGACAGGGCAGAGCCGATAATGCCCAGTTGCTCCCGGTACTCTTCCAGGTTATCACTTGTAATAGTGTCTTCACCAAGAACGACTGAGCTTTCACTACCATGGGAAATAACATAAATGGCATCAATGTCACTATGGTCAGCCAACGCATCAACCATTTGTGTAACCTCATCTCCATCACCATTGAGAAGCACCACTTCAATATCCGAGTCCAAACCATCTACCAGGGTTTCATAATCCTCTACCGTGGTATCTACAAAAACAATTTCCTCATCACTTTCTTCATTAAAATCCTGGACGATAGTCGTGTCAGTAGCATCCGTTACAACCGTATCTTCGTCTGTCTCTGCGGTGGTTTCATCAGAAAAATCTTCTTCATTACCTGTACTTTCGCTGACAACTTCTTCGCTCTCTTTATTCGACTCGGTTTGCCCATTGGTTTCGTCGCTGGTAGTATTGGCTGCCTCAACAGTTTGTTCGTTGGCATCGCTATTCGTATCGTCAGTGGCAGCAGTTTCATCGCCATTTTGCGCAATGGCTTCCGAATCAACTGAGGGTTGCTCCGTTGTATGATCGACAATCTCCACCCCAGTGGCAACAGCAGCACCATCAAACATGAACCTCGGCTCCAGCATAATGGCAAGGGGAGCGATACGGGAGGAAAAATTCCTATTCTGTTGCATAGTGTTCATAACGATTCCTCCTTTGATCTTCTTAGGACGATTTTTCCTGCTGGTCAATGGTGATAACATTGGCGCGGCTGGCTTTAAGATCACGCCAGAAATCCATATTTTTAAACTTCTCAAATAAATCAGGTGGCAAGATCGTCTTCCTCGGCTCAAAGCGTACAACGGGCCTAACCCGGTGCAGCCCTTTCATTCCCAACGCCTGGTCAAATTCTTCAGCATCATATTCCACATTTTCAAAATCGTGACCATCGTACCAGGGTTCTTCAATAAAATCATAAATCAAGCGCAATACCTTTTCAGGCACACGGGCCAGTAATTCATAATCAACAATCAGTAGTGATTCGGCTTGCTCACCGTAATACGCCTCCTTAAGTGCAGTCCATGGGAAGCCCACAAGTCGGTTTGAGCGGGCCAACGCTTCTACTCTTGCATAGACTGTCGCACGACCATCTGCAGGAAACAGACGCGTGTTTTCAAAAGGATTAGAACGATAGAGTCGTTCAATACTATCCATAATCCATGGTACATCACGCACACAGGCTATGGTTTTCGATTTGGGAAACAACTCATGGATCAAAGGCATTCGAGCACACCATCCACGGTTGGTATCGAAGATAACTTGTTTATCCACAGCCCAAGAATAATAGGCGTCAAACAGGGCACGAAGAACAATGGGACGCTGCTTCTCATCCATCATCAAAGAGACTTCAGAGCCAGTACTCATAATATCTAAATTGGCTGTGACCAGAGAATGCAAGCCGCTTGACATATCCGCGTGGAATCGTGGATTTTGGCGTAAAAGAGCACCCAGCAGAGTGGAACCAGAACGGGGAAGCCCGGAAATAAAATGTAATCCTCTACCCATTGCGATACTTTCCTTTGTATTGACGGAAGAGTAACAACATTTCATGCCCACCGGGTGACAATAAAGCAGTCCTCAACCATTCGTTCTGAAAAAGACCAACGCTGCAATCTATCAAAAAAAACACCCTCTATTATTCAGGATATAGTTTTAAAAAATATTATACAAGATATTTTAGCCACTTTCTGTCTTCAAAAATAGTTCATCCCTCCAAGCACGTAGTCCACAAACCGCATCAAAACATATTTGGCAATACTATCTGCATGTTACTTGTTTTCTGATAGCCGGAGCCATCAGCAACCCAACACGCAAGCTTAGTTTTTTTATTCTCCAAATGGATACGATATTTTTCAACTACATGGGTAACGAGTTGAAAGAACAGTTTGCAGACTCAATACTTATTGACTTTCTGCAAACTGACAACTCTTTAGTAACTTACAGATGATTTTCTTGCTCTTTTGGCAGAATCGCTGTGAACTGCTACACTTCTTCTTTCTTGTCTCCCAACCAAATTCTACAATAAGAAACCGTCAAAAAAAGCTCCACCGTCATCGGTAATAGTATTCCCGCCCCGGCAAACCCTCGAAGAAATTCAAAAAGTCCAAGAACGAAAAAGCCAAGCATTGATATTCCAATCCCCATTGAAATTGCCTGTCTGGATGCGGAAGGTTGTTCATTTCTGGTAAGAAAGGCGATTACAGCATAGCCGACAAAGAACATGGCAGCTCTTCTGGAAATAAAATAGGCTGATACATCCCCGGACACACCAAAAAGATAAAAAATCGGTTCAGGAATCAACAAGAGGAAAACAGCAAGCGTACTACACAAACCGGTGGTTATTGCACTTAGCGTTTTGTAACTAGTCGTTTTCATAATCCATGTTTTGGGGTGGTATGACAAAAACTATTTGCCCATACCTCCCATAATTCCACGAACCGCCGCCGGAATATCCGCAGGCAGAACAATGGTCTTGCCATTCTCACTGGTCGAGATCGCTTTAATGCTTTCAATATATTTTTCCCCGAGCAGATACATAACAGGTAGCTCCTGATCATTGATGGCCGTGGCTACTTTTTCAATGGCCCGCTGGCTGGCTTCAGCGAGAACAATTTTTGCCTGGGCGTCACGTTTAGAGGCCTCAAATCGCCCATCCGCCTCTAAGATAGTGGCCTGTTTTTCACCATCCGCTCTGGTTACTGTTGCCCGTCTTTGGCGTTCTGCTGCGGCCTGCTCTTCCATGGCTGATTGCATGGTGGAACTGGGATTAATATCTTGAATCTCAACGGTCTTCAACGTTATACCCCAATCAGAAATATCATCTGAAATTGAGGTCTTCAGTTTGGCCTTAATCACCTCTCTGCTCGACAATGCATCGTCAAGTTGCATCTCACCAACAATGGAACGAAGGGATGTCTGCACCAGGTTTTGAATGGCGATAATATAATTCTCAACGCCATAGACGGCCTTTTCCGGATGGACAATATTGATAAAGGCCACCGCATTGGCAACAATAACAACATTGTCCATGGTGATAACTTCCTGACTTGGGATATCAAGGACGATATCTTTGGTTGTCACCTTATAGGCGACTGTATCAAAGAAGGGGATAATGATGTTCAAACCCGGGGAGAGTGTTTTATGGTATTTACCAAGCCGCTGTACCACCCACTTCGACCCTTGCGGAACAAGGCGCACGCCCTTTGCAATGGTCAAGAAAACAAGCATCAAAAAAACAACTGTTACAAAGACTCCAAATTGCATAGCTACACCTCCATATGAAAATGATATCAATTTCCTTTTAAGCGAACGACAAGGGTGTTCCCTGAGATATCAACAACTTCCACCCGGTCTCCGATATGACATTCTTCACTGCAAATAAATTCCCATTCATCGGCGCCAAGGAGTGGTAAAGCAAAGCGAACCATGCCCCGGACACTATCTTGCGGAATCTTAATGACGATTCCTGTTTCCCCGATCACTGCCTCTTTGGATATTCCCGCCTTTGTCCGATCGATCATTGTCGGTTTGAAATATATAAACCAGAGGGCAGTAAAGCCAATGCTGCCCAATGCCCAACAGATAATCTGAATACTTGGTGACATTGATGGAACCAGATAGAGGATCAGTGAGACAAGCGCTGCGGACAAGCCAAACCAGAACAGAGTAAAACTGGGGACAACCATCTCCGCCGCAATAAGGAGCATAGCTAACACCAGCCAGTACCACCAGGTAATTGTAAACGCCATATTTCCCTCGCTATTTGGAAACGATATGATTACAGACGCAACACGGACAGTCTCCTAGCCGTCTGAGTTTACGGCTTTGTTCGGCCGCTGTTTATCAACAAGACTACCATGGACATAGCGATGAAGGATACTTGTCATTAATGTTTGGTATGGAATAGCATTTTCTACTGCAAGAGCCTGAATCTCTTCCAAATCCTTTGATGATATCCTGATATTGACTCTTTTGTCTTTTTTTAAAGTACTTCGGGCATACTTCTGATGTTTTTTAACTTCAGCCTTAAAATTGCTGACTCGTCTCCATTCACCACGATCGAATGAATCAAGAATATCCTTTTCTTCTTTATCAAGTTTTATCTTGCTCATTTTTGCCTCCTAAATACTCTCGTGTTGCCTTCCGACTCGGGATAATTGTTTTTAAAAATTTGCCCTCTGAAGACTCAACAAAAGGGACAAGATAGACATACTCGTTTATTTCAACGATAATAATCTGCTGACCGGGATACTTATCCTGAGCAGGATGATCCACCAAATCCAACACGTCACCACGCTCAATATGCAATATAATTTGCTCAAAGCTGACCCCACGTTCAGCTTTGAGCTTCTCATTTTTCAGGTTATCCCATTTGTAATAATCCATTCTTATCCAATTATCACCTCGTGTGCCTTTTGTCAACACAACTACAGGTAAGCGTTATACCAAACACCTGCTTCAGAGTGTTTGTTGGCATAGCGTGGCGTAAAATCTGGTATCCCATTTTTCAAACAGTTATTTCTTTATCACCGACTGATCTTTTTCGGCCATGATCTCTGCGTATTGTGCCACACCGACCTTAGAAATCAATCGAAGTGAGGCAACACGATCCGAACGAAAGAGAAAGGAGAAAATTTTCGACACAAAAGTGTTAAATTTAGAACAATTATTAGCATTACTCACTTCCTGACACTCTGCACAAGTAACATACCCCCTTTCTTTGGTACATACCCGAATTTTACACCATGATGCTGCATGATTCTCAGCACATCCGGGACACTTCCCCTTTTTAAAACGATGACATGCCCCACAATAGATACCACAGGCGGAGACCAGCAACTCTTTTTCGTTCTGACTCATAGCTCCTCCTTGATACCAATATAGATTTCCACTGTATCCTGGGTGGGATATTTTTCATAATCCGCAACAAAACTACGTTCAATGGTCTTGTTTTGCTCAAAATAATCCCAAATTTCCTGCCACAACGCAAACACCACACCCGGCATGGGGCCAGATTGAGAAAAACGCAAAAAGGGCCCCGTTGCAATCTCAACCTCTTTGTCACTGAATCCGGCAACCTTTTTATCCAATCCAACAAGAACCGTATAAGGCCCCAGGTGATCAGATACATACTCTAAGTAGACGCCATAACAATATGCTCCATCCGCAACATCCAAACACTTGGCCGTAAGCCGCTGCCAAAGCTTACCGATCTTCCCGCTTTTCGGATCTAACTCTTGCTGCAACGATGTTCTGGTGGATATCCCATATACCGTTATGCCACCAGCCGTTACTCTCTCACCATTTTTCATGATTTACCTCCGTATTTTTAAAAAGGTTACTTTATGGCAATAGAATATACGGAGGGAATGACACCCCTATGTCAGGTTTATATACATATTTTGCATGGCCACACATTTTTTTTGAATCACTTTACGAACCCGAAGCGGTGAAAGCACTTCCACATCACTGCCAAAACTCAGAATAAATGAGTAAATCCAGTTATCTTCAGGCAGGCCAAAGGTGGCAATCAAACTCCCATCGTCTTGCTCTTGCAGTTGCCTGGAATCCAGGAAATCCTCAACCCGCACCCGTACACGGGAGGAAAAATGAAGAACAAGCTCAACGGATGGCCGGCTATCAACGGTTATTGAACTATTAAAATCTCCAAGATCACGACGAAGAAATGGATCTTGAGTTTTTATAAGGCTGCGCATCCGGGAAAGGCGAAACAGCCTGAACGCCTTTCTTTCCCTGCACCACCCCAGCATATACCAGGAAAAATTCTTTAATATCAGTCGGTGTGGCTCCACCAGTCGTTTACTCCTCTTCCCGGAAGCATCCGTATAGCAAAAGCGCAATAGATGCGATTTCGCCACCGCTTCCTGAACCATTTTAACACCCTCTTGCAAACGTGTACTTTGACACCAGCCATCAATGTCAATCACAAACGAGTCAGCGTATTCTTGATATATGGGTTCTTTTTCCTCAGGGATCAACACCTCAATTTTCTCGACAACCCTTTGCAAATCAGCGTTTTGCAAGGTCTTGTTTAGCCCTTTGAGAGTGGTGAGGATGGACAGCATATCCTCAAAACTAAGCAGTTGCTTACTCAATTTATAGTTTTCTGGAATGGCAAAGCCCCCAGCATATCCCTGCAATGAAATCACCGGAATTCCAGCATTGTTCAAGGCTTCAATATCACGATAGACGGTGCGTACTGAAATCTCAAATCGTTCGGCAAGCTCTTTTGCCGTTATCTTACGACGGTTTAACAGCAGTACAGTTGTAGCCAAGAGGCGATCAATTTTCATTTTTTACCAGGTTATTATTAGGGGCATACGCCAAGTACCAACGCCACTATTATCAGCTCTGCAATATAAAATCATCCTCTCTTTGCAACTATTTCCCCCCAACCGTTATGTCTGTTGGCATTCTGACATAAAGATATTTCCACCACAAAAAAACACCTGCCTATTTGACTTTTAATCGCATTATCACTTATAATTATCTAAAGAATATCTCCAGAAAAAAAACACAACAACAGGCAGTTATTTTTGTTCAACTAATGTATTGGCATAACGGCGAGCCAAGAGGACATTGATTCTGTAATGCAAAGACCGGAATCAATAAAATGTGTTTTACCTCTCAATATCGCTACTTAAATTATTTCAACGTTAGAGGAGACGAAGATGAAAAAAGCCCTACTTATCCCTGTGTCAATTTTATTTCTGTTTTTCACATTTGTTTTGGCTAATGCAGAAGAGGCCCCCCAAGCAGTAAAGGACTTCGCTACTTCCACTTTGGCTGCTTTCGGTAACGACCCAATAATTATTGAAGCGGTCAAAGCGCAGAACAGCAAAGGTATGTCTCTTTCCGAAATACAAGCTACTGATCAAAAATGGCAATCCACCGCCGGAATCGATAGCTTTATGCAGGCAATGATGGATTCTGATGTGGGAAAACACCTTGTCTCTGTTCTTGAATCTCAAGAATATTACGCGGAAATTTTTGTCATGGATAACCAGGGCGCCAATGTTGCCATGACAGGAAAAACTTCTGACTATTGGCAAGGAGATGAGGCAAAATTCAAGAACTCGTTTGCCGGAGGAGACGGTGCAGTATTTGTTGACGAGGTGGAATTTGACGACAGCTCGCAAGCCTATCTGACTCAGGTTTCTGTTCCTGTTATGGATGGGGGAAAAGCAATTGGGGCCATCACCTTTGGTATAGATGTGGACAAGGTTCAATAACCCCACTATCCAACGGTTTTTCTTACGGGGCCGCATTACCTATCTCTTTGTTCAACAGGAGGAATCAGATTTATGACATTTCTGAAAAATTTAAAGATTCACATGAAACTGATACTCGGCTTTGGCATCCTGGTCCTGATTTTGTGCTTATTCGGTCTGGCAAGCTACAATAATATAAAAAAAATAGGCCACCAGTTGAACAATATCTTTACCATCAGAATGCCAGCTCTGGACCTCTTGCTGGAGATTGATCGGGATCTCCAACAGGCACTGGTAGCAGAGAGATCCATGATATTTGCCAACGCAAAGTCGGATACGTTCAAGGCTCTGCTAAACGATTACGAAGAAAACAGCCAGCAAGCACTTGAAAAATGGGAAAAATACAAACAACTCAAAGGAAGCTCTCAGCAAGAGAACGAAGAGATTGAAGCCTTTGAAAAAGCCCTTTCAGTTTGGCAACCAATTTCAAAGCAAGTGGTCGATGGGCGAGTGGCTGATTCACGGGCCGGAAGAAGGCTCGCCCTTGATCTTTCTCTAAATAATGCCGCACTCAGCTTTGAACAAATGCGTACCCATATCGATAAATTGACTGAGATCACACAGGCCCTGGCCGGTGAAGATCAAAAGAGAGCAGACAAGGTTGCCGGGAGTGCAATAGTCTCAACCTTGCTGGCCGTTGGTGTCAGCATAGCATTTGCTCTATTGGCAGGATATTTTACTGCTCGTAGTATTGTTCAGCCTTTACAAGCGGCAATAAGTGGACTACGTGACGTTGCAGAAGGAGAAGGAGATCTCACCAAAAGATTACCGGTCACCTCCAAGGATGAAGTGGGTGAACTTTCAGGTTGGTTCAACCTTTTCAGTGAAAGATTACAAAAGATAATAGGTCAGGTAGCCAGGTCTGCCAATGAAGTAAGCAAGTCCTCAAAAGAGATGAATACCACGGTGGTTGATCTCAACAAAAATACAACAGAGACTTCCATAAGAGCCGAAAACGTATCGGCAGCGGCCGAAGAAATGACCACTAATTTTGAAAGTATTGCTGCCGCCATGGAAGAATCAGCAACCAATACGGCAATGGTCGCCAGTGCCTCAGAGGAGATGACAACGACCATCAATGAGATTGCTTCCCACTCCGACAAAGCGCATTCGATCTCTGAAGATGCTGTTGTAAAATCAAAAAATGCTTCTGAAAAAATGGATAGCCTGGGAGAGGCGACCCAGGCCATTGGCAAGGTAACAGAAACAATAACTGAAATCTCAGAGCAAACAAATCTCCTCGCCCTTAATGCAACCATCGAGGCTGCCAGGGCAGGAGAAGCAGGAAAGGGTTTTGCCGTTGTCGCCAATGAGATCAAGGAACTGGCAAAACAGACGGCCGAAGCGACACTGAACATTCGTGATCAGATTGATGAAGTACAGTCCACCACGGCAACGACTGTTACTGATATCGAAGAAATTACCAGGGTGATACACCAGATAAATGAGATCATTTCCACCACTGCGACGGCAGTTGATCAGCAACTATCAGCCACTGAAGAAATTGCAAACAATATTTCACAAGCCTCTCAAGGGCTTGGGGAGGTGAATGAAAACATAAACCAGAGTTCAATGGTGGCCAAGACTATTTCCGGAGATATCGCCGAGGTGAACGTTGCGTCTTCAAAAATTGCAGATGGCAGTAACAGTATCATGAGAAGTGCTGAAAAACTTGAGAGCCTTTCCGCTGAATTGATCACTTTGATGGGCTCTTTTAAGGTGGCCTGACAATTCCATTGAGGATGATGGGGTCGATGCAGCTTTTGTCTTAAATACACACCTTTTTAATGGGACAAAACAATTCGGCTCCTCACCCAAATAACACAAAAACTAGTGATACTGAAACCAACTCGCTTCAAGACCAGAACAAGACTGACAGGAGATTTCCCCTTCTATTTCCCAGGCATTTTGAACAAGAACAGATTTGCCGCATCGATGGCAAGCAATAACACCAAAGCCAAGACAGACCTGGTTCAATGGCCTATAACGCATCTGTCTGATCAAACAAAAATTCTCCACCGGCTGTTGAAGGATTCCAGTTACCAGTTGTTCTACGCCTTCCTGATATATCCTGGTAATATTTGGTGCGTCAACGGACAATAGCGGTTCCAGTTTGCGTAACTCCTGTGGCAGCTCCACCCGTTTTCGGACAAGAATAAATTTCAACACCGTACCTGTGGCAAGATGGTAAAATAAAAAATCCCATGGCTGCATGGAGTCAGAAACGCTTACCTGTCCAGGATAGCCATGCTCTGTGGCCAGATACGATAAGGCAGAAACGGCATCATTGTCCTTTGCCGCAGCCATACGCACTTCTCCCAAACCATCAAAGCATTCCCGCACATACTTTCCAATTTGCCAGCCCATTGCCAACTCAGGAGTAAGTTGTCCAACCCTTTGAGTCAATCCATACAATTCCATTGTCACCAGCATTGTCATCTTCCTCCTTACCATGGTTACAGTAATACTTTTATTGTATTCGTGTTACGTAAACATGTGCGCACTGTTCTGTCAAGAAAGAAAGACAAAAAAAACTCTGGCCAAAAAGAAGAAGGAAGACAAGGAACAGCTTGACAACGATACGTCAGGAGGATATCGTGTTACATTTTTTATATTCGTGTGACACAATGGGGTTCAAATTTTCTGCTACTATTTTATGAAAAAACATACTTTCTTCAAGTACGATACATTGCTTTTCTTATCCGTACTTTTTTCCATTCTTTTATCCTTCTCCACCGTTTCTTTCGCCACCACACAATCTGCCGACCAGCTTGCATTGACCGACGCTATTGGTCGTGAGGTCTTGGTACCAAAACAGGTGGACAGGGTCATTTGCTCCGGACCTGGGTGTCTCAGGCTTATCACCTATCTACAGGCTCAGGACCTGGTTGTCGGGGTGGACGATATCGAGGGGCGACGTTCAAAGTTTGACGCCAGACCTTACGCTATTGCCAATCCACAGTTTGCCACGCTTCCCGTATTCGGAGAATTTCGCGGTAAGGACGATCCGGAACGCATCTTGTCACTGCCAAAGCAACCCCAGGTGATTTTCAAGACTTACTCCCGGCTCATGGGTTACGACCCGGATGAGCTGCAGCAGAAAACAGGTATTCCGGTGGTGGCTGTTGGCTACGGCGACCTCTCTAAGCAGCGCCCACCATTGTATGCAGGTCTTCGGCTGATGGCTAAGATCGTAAATAAGGAACAGCGGGCCGAAGCGGTTATCAACTTTTTTGAGCAGACTATTACTGATTTAGAAAACAGGGCATCAAACACCACCTCACCCAGCGTCTTTGTCGGCGGCATTTCCATGAAAGGTGCCCATGGCTTTCAATCCACCGAACCGGTCTACCCACCTTTTGCTTTTGTACAGGCGAACAACCTGGCCTTTGATAAAAAACAATCCGGTAAAAAGCTGCGGATGGTCAACATCAGCAAGGAACAGATCCTGGCCTGGGACCCGGATCTTGTCTTTGTCGATCTTTCCACTTTACAAATGGGAAAGGGTGCCAGTGGCTTAGATGAGTTGCAAACCGACCCGGCCTACCAGAGCCTGAGCGCCGTAAAAACAGGCAAGGTATACGGGTTACTGCCCTATAACTGGTACACCAAAAATTTCGGTTCTGTACTGGCAAACAGTTATTTTATTGGCAAACTCCTCCATCCGGGTACTTTTCAGGATATTGATCCTGTTGCCAAAGCGGATGAAATCTACACCTTTCTCGTGGGAAAACCCGTGTATAACGAGATGAACCGGATGTTCACAGAATTTGCCTTTACCGCCTTGCCAATGCAACAGTGAGCATTCCACAGAAGAAAGTATACATGGAACTGCCATGCATTTTGACGACGGACAAATCCCAGAGGAATACAGCCAGCATCTGAGGATAAAAAGGGGAATCATCCTGCTATACATGGCTTGTCTTCTATTCTCAATCGTAGGTTCCATTTCAGCAGGCTCGGCAGGGATCCCCTTCGCTTCTGTAATAAAGGCGTTGATAGGGGCCGAGGAGTCACTCCGCCATAAAATCATTGTCTGGAACATCCGGCTTCCCCAAGCGCTTACAGCCGTGGTTGCCGGAGCGGGGCTGGCCGTTGCCGGTTGTGTTATGCAATCGATTTTGCGTAACCCCTTAGGCTCGCCATTCACTTTAGGTATTTCCCATGCCGCAGCCTTTGGCGCCGCCTTTTCGGTGATGATTTTTGACGGTGGGATTATGGATTCCACCACCAGCAGCGCGATATCCATAACCAACCCCTACCTTACCACGGCTGCCGCCTTTACATTAAGCCTGCTGGCGGCACTTATCATTATTGGTGTTGCCAAAAAGCGCGGTGCCACGCCTGAAATCATGGTACTCACCGGTGTCGCTCTGGGTGCCCTGTTCACCGCCGGTACCATGTTTCTCCAATTCTTCGCCGACGACACCCAACTTGCCGCCATGGTATTCTGGACCTTTGGCGATACTGCCCGCGCATCCTGGCCAGAACTTGCATTTATGACCGTGGTCACCCTTGTCTGTTCAATATATTTTCTTTTCCATTCCTGGAGCTATAACGCCATTGACGCAGGTGATGAGACCGCCATGGGCCTTGGCGTTAACGTCAACCGGCTGCGTCTTACCGGGATGATGCTGGCCTCACTACTCACCGCTTGTATCATTGGCTTTTTAGGCATTATCGGTTTTGTAGGTTTAGTGGTACCGCATATGATGCGAAGACTTATTGGTGCCGACCACCGCTTTCTCCTTCCCGCCTCTATTTTGGCAGGCGGCCTGCTGCTCCTGCTTTCCGATACGGCAGCACGGCTCATTCTGGCACCGCATTTACTCCCGGTATCCGTACTAACCGCCTTTCTCGGCGCACCGGTTTTTATCTTTCTTATCTTACAAGGACGAAAATGATGCTGCTCAACGTCCGTGGTATTTCCTTTTCCTACAACAGCCACCCAACCCTTGACAATGTCACTTTTTCTGTCCAGGAGGGAGAACTGCTCGCCATTTTGGGCCCCAATGGGGTGGGCAAAACCACCCTGCTTAAATGCATTAACGCCATCCATAAACCAGCCGGAGGCTCGATTTATGTGGGTGAACAGGACCTCTATGCCATGGCACCACCAGCCATTGCCCGTGAGGTTGGTTACGTTGCCCAAAAGAATGAATGCGCCAGGATTACCGTATTTGATGCGGTACTGATGGGGCGTAAACCCCATATCCGCTGGCGAGTCGGTGAAAAAGATCTTAAAATGGTAAATGCTGCCCTGCACCACTTGCATTTAGAAGAGCTTTCCCTGCGCTTTATTGATCAGCTCAGCGGCGGGGAGTTACAGAAGGTAGCGGTGGCCAGGGCTCTTGTTCAGGAACCGCGTCTGTTACTCCTTGACGAACCCACAAGCTCCCTTGATCTCAAAAATCAGGTGGCCATCCTCAAGATGATCCGCCATGGAGTTGACCATCACCACATTGGTGCAGTAATGACCATGCATGACCTGAACACTGCACTTCGCTTTGCCGACTCCTTTTTATTTTTAAAGAATCAATCTATTTATGCCGCCGGGAGTTGTAAGGAAATAAACAGCGCCATGGTGGAAGAAGTTTACGGACTACCGGTTGCAATGCACCACATTGACGGTAGCCCCGTGATTGTGCCAATCTCTTAACCCATGAGGAAAAACATGACCTGCACCTTTAGCAAAGAAGAACAACAGATGGCCATACGCTTTCATGGTCATAACTGCCCAGGACTCACCATCGGTATTCGCGCGGCCGAACTTGCCCTTAAAGAACTTGATCACCCAGACAATGGTGATATGGTGGCCATCAGCGAAACCGATATGTGTGGGGTTGATGCCATCCAGTTTTTCACCGGCTGTACCCTTGGAAAGGGGAATTTATTGATGAAAGACCATGGGAAGATGGCCTTTTCCTTCTTTGATCGCAAAACAAAACGTGGATTCCGTTGTGTACTAAAGGGCAACGCCTGGGGAGAGTTGGGAAAAGAACTCGAACAACTGATGTCAAAAATTACAAGCGGCCTTGCCACAGCTGAAGATATTGCGCGCAACAAGGAACTGCGCGCCGCCCTTATTTCCCACATCCTCACAGTTGATCTAAAAGATATGTTTGATCTTACCTGGCTTGACTCCGAGCCACCAAGACCTGCACGGGTACTTGCAAGCCTTGTCTGCGAAGCCTGCGGGGAAAAGACCATGGAATCACGCACCCGACGATTTGACGGCAAGACCCTGTGCATTCCATGTTTTGATAAGGTTGAACAAAAACGATAATAAGCTCTGTGAGTTTCAGTTAAACCTGACAATACCCCCATTGAGGATACTTCCTCCTTGACAAAACAGATGAACAAGAGTTATTTTATAAACATAGGAAGAAAAAAACGCCCCATGCGATCCCCTGGAATTTTATGAATGTTTCAGGGCAGTACTATGGGGCTTTATTGTTTTTAGGAGACTATCCGGGAAGAGCAACAATAAGAGGGTGAAAAGATATTAATCTGGCTTTAGTGGCCCCCATACACTTTACTTCTATGCCCGACCCGAAGCACCAAGACGACAACTTTTTCCCCTTGAATATCGCAAATTACCCTGTAATCACCTATTCGGTATTTCCAAACCCTGTCAAATCCCTGCTCAATGGGTCACCAAAACGTCGAGGATCATTCTCGGTGGCAATTTTCTTTTGCAGATACTTTAAAATTCTGCGTTTCTGTTCATGATCAATTTTAGTAAGATCCTTTTCTGCAGCCGCATGAAACTCAACTGTCCACGCCATGACGATCCATCACTTCTTCAAGTGTGTATGTCCGGCTGCGCCCCACACGTAACTCTTCAAGCCGATTTTCAGCAAGATAAATATCTTCCAAATCATCAAGGTATTCTGCAATGGCTTCACGGACATAAAATGACTTTGTCCGCCCCGTCCTGTTCGCCAGATTTGCTAAACGATCTTCCATCGCTTCGGGTAAACGTACTGCAAGCATAGATGACACCTCCTTTGTCATACAAGTATAACAATAGTTCTGCCAGAAATCAATATGCGCATTGGAAGACGTTTCAAGGGGCGAAAACCCAAAAAAGTCCGGCAGATGAAATTTTTCATCTGCCGGATCACAAACAAAGCAATATTCTTCCTATTTCTTAATCTTAAACTTATCCACCATATCCCGAAGATGTGCGGCAAACTCACTGAGCTGGGTGGCGTTGCTCAGCACTGCCGAACTATTTGTTTCAAGCTCACCGGCGGATTTATCAATACCTGAGATATCGCTGGAAATATCCCGGGCAACGGTTGAGCTTTCCGCCACATTTTCCGTTACCTCCTGAATACCTTGGGAGGCCTGGGCCACGTTGGACGCAATTTCCTGGGTTGCCGCAGACTGTTGTTCCATGGCGGCCGCCACCGTATTGGTCATGGAATTTATCTCGTCAATAACATGGGAAATCGCTGCAATTTCAGACACCGTATCCTGGGTCGAATTCTGGATCCCCTCAATATTATTCTTGATCTCAAGGGTTGCCTCTGCGGTCTGCTTGGCCAGTTCTTTTATTTCATTGGCCACGATGGCAAACCCTTTACCGGCTTCCCCAGCCCTTGCCGCCTCAATGGTGGCGTTTAGGGCCAAGAGGTTTGTCTGCTCGGAAATCTCGGTGATGGCTTCTGTCACCTTGCTGATTGCCGCGGCCGCCTTACCCAGTTGATTCACTTTTTCCGATGTTTTTGATGCCTGTCCCACCGCTTCCGAAGTCATGGAACTGGTTTTTGCGGTGTTTTGGGTGATTTCGGTAATAGTCGAGGTCATCTCCTCAGCCGCAGCGGACACGATATTCACATTGGTGGCCGCCTCTTCTGCTGCCGCCGCCACAGAACTCATATTAACACTCATTTCTTCGGCCGCTGTGGCAACCGAATTGGCCCGGTTACTTGTTTCACCTGAATTATTAGTCATGGTATCCGCTGTTGTGGTTAACATCTTCGATGATTCACTTAACTCGGATGCCCCTTGCTGAATATCAAGCATCATAGTTCGTAAGTTTTCGTTCATCTCCATCAGCGCATCAGCTAATATTCCTGTTTCATCCTGCTGCGACACCACCACTTCCTGACTCAAATCACCATCGGCAATGGCCTTTGCAAAGGCAACACATTTAAGTATGGGCCGTGTAATTGTTCCAGTGAGATAGAGCGTTGCGGCCACGCCAAAAAGGAGCATAACCACCAGTAACACCATAACAGTAAGCAAGCCCTCACGTACCGTCCCTTCCGCCTGAGCCTGCATCTCATGGGAAAACCCTTCCATTCCATTTGCGAACTCATGGAGCAATTCCCGCATTACTTCAACCTCAGGCTCGATGGCTGCCTCAGCTACAATTACTGTTTTTAGATTTTCTTCATAGAGCAAAACATCATCGACAACGTCTTGCAGCATCTTCCGGTCATGTTCCTCATCAAGTTCTTTTCCAGCCTGTCCAAGATAGCCCTTTACAGCACCCAACTCTTGCTCCATGGCGGCAATATGACGAACATTCTTATCCACCAGGAACTCCATCTCGGCATGGGCCAACTTCAGGCAATGATTTTCTATGGCAAAAAGATGTTCAACAATGGCGGTCTGCGCAGTAATGGCCGTCATATCCTTCCCCGCATGCTCCACCTCGTGCAGTTCCTCCTCATGATGTTTTATCATCTCTTCCAACGACTCTTCAAAGTGCAGGGTTGTTTCATCCAGGCGTTCTTTGGCCCCTTCAATCCCGTGAAAAGAGGAGACGACCTTCTTAAAGTGTTCCCCATATTCCTGCATCATTTCATTAAGTTTCCCGACGGTGGCAATCTGCTCATCGCTAAGCTCCCCACTCTCCACTGCCTCACGGATCATGGCATGGGTCAGTTCAATGGCCTCTTCTGCATGATGAATCTGATCCTCTCCGTAGCCTTTATTTTCCAAACCATAGAGCAGGAAATTATTCTGCGCTCCGTTGATATTGCCCACCTCAATTTCAAGCTCCATAATAGTCGCCTCAAGGTGTCCTGCCCTATTCACTCGTTGCAAATTCTGGTAGCTGGCCGTCCCCATAATGGTCGCCATAAGAAGAAGAGAGCCAAAACTTGCATACATCTTTGCCCTCAACTTCATCCTTTTCAGGGCTTTGGTCACCACAAAAAAGATGACCAGCACCATAAAACCAGCGACAATAACGACAATTATCCAAAAATTACTCGAAAGCCCTTTGGCATGAATGGCATGTTCCTGGGCCTCCAAGTTGGCTAAGGTGTGAGACTGAAGAATATTCAGGGTACTCTCATCTGCAAGTTTCACCGCCACCGTTTGTATTGCACCTGCTGACCCTGCGCCTGCTCCATGGCCAGATGCCACATGTGCTTCATGGGCATGGCTATCATGGCCATCCTCTGCCATTACATTCATCGCCCGGCCGGGATTTTGTTCAACTTTTGCAAGGATATCCCCCACCTTCTGTTCAGGCAGCCATTTGACCCCACCGGTACTGACATCATAAATGGCACCAACCACCTTCACTTTCTTTTCCCGGTACAAATTCCTGGAAGAGGGGGAAGTCATAAAGAGATCTTCAATGCCCTGCCACACATTTTCCACAATGGCAGGAGCAATGATCGAGTCCCCCTTCATCTCCGGATGCATATGCATGGTCCGTTTTACTGCGGGAACAATTCTGTCAACAAGGGGAGGGATATTGCGTTCCAGGGAATGGCCTTTTCCCTGCAAGACATGGGTAACGGCGGTCACCGCGCCACATTGGGTATGACCAAGGACCACCAATACCGGAGTGTGGACATGGGCAAGCCCATATTCAATGGAACCGGCTTCGTCGGTATCAACCACATTACCGGCCACCCTGATCACAAAAATATCCATTACGCCTGCATCAAAAATACGTTCCACCGGAACCCGTGAATCGGAGCAGGTTATAACCGTGGCATAGGCATGATCACCCTGATCTTCGACACCGGCCTGATACAGTCTTGAGGAATGAGTATGGGGATGGTTGGAAACACCCGATGTAAAACGTTGATTGCCCTCTTTTAAAAGCTGTATGGCTTCATCGGGGCTTGGTTTTGTTGCTGCAAAAGATTCCGTACAAGGTACTGCAACCAACAAAAAAAGGCAACTAAGTGCAAGGATCCACCGCTTTCCCATAACTCCTCCTCCTTATAGTATACTAAGTCTTTCCAGATACAACAAAAACTACGTACCACAAACGTTTACAGATAAGGGCTTCTAAAGCTGAGTTGAGCAGCTTGCCTGCTCGTACGAAACTTATGTCCTGGCGGTATAGGAAGTATCTCATTTCCAATGCACAAATTCAAATTATATTCTCAAGAATTATTATCAACACAATTAGCCCGGATGTAATTGCATGGTTTTATATATCGTTTTTCCCCGCACAAAAGCTGAAAGGCGTTTTTGCCATACAGGTACAAACATCACGGACATGAAAGCGATAAACCAGTCCAACCGATAAGAAAAGATTCCGAAGTGGATCAAATAGGCTATTTTGAACGTAGAAGAAAGAATGTTTCGCTGCAGTGTTGGAATGGAAACCAGCGGGGAGAGGGGGACAATTGAATCATAAACAAGCAGCAGCGATACCAGCGTATTACTGCTGCCCACACTCTTTATTTAGGTTACTTCTTCTTCCCTTTCTTGCCCTTCTTGGCCTTTTTATCCTTTTTCTCTTTCTTGGCCTTTTTCAGATCTTTCTTTTTCGCCTTTTTTGCAGCCTCTTTTTTCTTTTCTTTCTTTTTCTTTGCCATGTCATCCTCCACAAATTACTGTTTTGGCTTCAGCGCCGCATTTCAAGCATATGACCTGTAGCCACACAGTATATCCTAACAGTATGGGAAGCGATTCATCATGTCAATACTAATTTTTCTATAAATTATTTTTGATTGCACCCTGAGAACTATATGGTTACAATTCAATTATGATCAAAAATTTCATTCATAAAGGCTTGGAAAAGTTCTTTACCAAAGGAAATAAAGCTGGCATTCAAGCTCGTCATGCAAATAGAATCAGGTTAATTTTGGCACAATTAAACCAGGCGAAAACCATAGAAGATATGAATATTCCAACGCTTGCTTTGCATCAATTAAAGGGTAAAAGAAAGGGGATTTGGGCTGTCACAGTTCGGACAAACTGGCGCATTACATTTCGTTTTGTCGAAGGTGATGCAGAAATTGTGAATTATGAAGATTATCACTAAACCATCTCACTACGGCAAAATATGAAAATGCACAATCCTCCACATCCAGGTGAAATAGTAAAAGGTCTATGGCTAGTACCGATGAATATCACTATTACCGACGCTGCTAAATCCATTGGTGTCAGCCGAAAAACACTATCTAAACTTATAAACAAAAAAAGCAGTATAACGCCTGAAATGGCTGTGCGCTTATCAATAGCTTTTGGGAGTAGTCCTGAAAGCTGGATGGGACACCAAGTGGCCTATGACTTATGGAAAGTCGAGCAACATAAAAAGGAACTTAACGCCACTCCCATTTGGAAAACAACACCATTGGCAAGCCATTCAATCTGAGAAACATCACCAGGGAGGCATATTCAAATAAATCCAGCTCCCCAAGCCACATGGAGGAGAAACCCTCTTATTCCCGGCAAGGGGGAAAAGAGAGGATAATAGTGGTCCCTTTTCCCTGGTCCGATTCCACCGCAATGGAAGCTCCATGGGAATCCATAATCTGCTTGGTCAAAAAAAGACCAAGCCCGGTCCCATGCTCTTTGGTGGTAAAACGTTCTTCAAAAATATGGGGCAAGACCGTGGGGTCAATTCCCACACCATTATCTTGCACAGAGAAGCACACCTGTTGCTTTTCTTCAAAGAGGCGTAAACGGACCTCCGGCTCCTCTTTTCCCTTAACCGCCTGCTGCGCGTTAACCAGTAAATTCACTATCACTCTTTTGATCTGGTAAGGCTTGCATTTGATAGGTGCAACCCCGGGTTCTATATCTTTTACCAATGCACCGCCGAACTGTCTTGCGTACATATTGATAACCGGCAACAGTTCGTCAAAGGTGTGGATATCAGGCTCCTCCCCGATATTTCGTAAATAACTGGTAAAACCTCGGCAAATTTCCTCGCCAAGCTTGATGCTACTGGTAATCAAAGCAGCATCTTGCAGGATCTCTTGCCACTCTTGTAAATCTGTTGGCGGCTCTTCTGGAAGCAGCCATTCAATAAACATTGCCGAACTAAAAACATTGGCCATATCGTGGGCCAATCCCCCTGCCTGAATGCCAAGTTCCGCCTTCTGTTCCAACAGCTCATTTTTATGGTCCAGCAAAGAAATAGACTGCTGTAACTGGTCCCTTTGTTGTTTGATCAACAGATGATTTCTGACCCGAGCGGCAACCACCGGCCCATTAAATGGTTTGGAAATATAATCCACGGCGCCATATTCCAAGCCTTTTCTTTCACTTTTTTGATCATCAAGGGCGGTGATAAAAATAATTGGGATATCACGGGTTGCCCCATCACTTTTAAGTCGCTGGCACACTTCAAAGCCATCCATATCCGGCATCATAACATCAAGCAAAATAAGATCAGGTGTAGTCTTAGCGACAAATTCCAGCGCGGACAAGCCATCCATGGCCACAGAAATCTCATGCTCATCGCCCAGCACCTCAAGTAAAACATCGATATTTGAGGTCACATCATCCACAATTAAAATTAACTGTTTTGTCTTCTTAGACATAATTTCCCTCATCTTGTTTATGGAGTAGCATGCAACTCTAAACTTTTTTTATCATCCATTGATGTTCTCCCACCATTTATAGTAGCATACTTTTAGGGAAATAAATAATTGATCCAAAAATTCTTATCCCAAAATAGAGCAAAACAATTTTCCCATGGCAAAAATACTGATAGTTGATGACGATCTCACCTTAAGCCATATCCTCCTAAAACAACTGCAAAAAGGAGGATATTCGGCAGAGGCGTGCGCCACAATGACCCTTGGGCTTGCCGCCGTGGAAAATGATAATTGGGACATTGTGCTGCTTGATGTGCATATGCCGGATGGTAATGGCCTTGAGAATCTTCCCCAATTCGTGCAGGCAAAATCCGCCCCCGAAGTCATTATGGTTACCGGATACGGTGCCCTTGACGGGGCAGAGCAGGCCATTACCAGTGGTGCCTGGAGTTATATCGAAAAGCCAAATGTGCTTCGTGAACTCCCGCTCCATTTAACCAGAGCCTTACAGTACAGGAAAGAAAAACAGCGGGTAAAATCGATACCCGTTGCTCTGAAGCGTAAACAGATCATTGGCGAGTCAGCAGCAATCTGGCGCTGTCTTGACGAACTGGCCAAAGCGGCCGCAAGCGATGTCAATACCCTTATCAGTGGAGAAACAGGAACGGGAAAAGAAGTATTTGCCAAGACAATCCATGAAAATTCATCAAGGGCCAGCCACAATTTTGTGGTGGTTGATTGCGCTTCCCTCCCGGAAAACCTTATCGAAAATGCCCTGTTTGGTCATATCAAAGGCTCTTTTACAGGGGCTGACAGGGACAAAAGCGGGCTTATCCAGCATGCCGACAAAGGGACCCTTTTTCTTGATGAGGTGGGCGAATTACCCCCTGCCATGCAAAAAACATTTCTCCGCGTACTTCAGGAACGCAACTACCGCCCCATAGGAGGGGCCAAGGAGCGTCACAGTGATTTTCGCCTGATCGCAGCCACCAACCGTAATCTGGAGGAGATGGTGGCCGACGGCAGCTTTCGGCAAGATCTCCTCTTCCGCCTAAACGGGCTCCATATGCACTTACCTCCCTTGGCCAAACGCAAAGAGGATATCAAAAAATTGGCCACCCATTTTATTACCAAGCTCTGTGAGCGATACAAAAAACAGAGTAAAGGCATTGCGCCTGATTTTATCGAAGCACTCATAGCCCATGACTGGCCCGGTAATGTGAGAGAACTTTCGCAAACCATGGAACATGTCTTTGCAGGCGCCCTGGAAGCGCCGACGCTGTTTAGCATCCACCTCCCTCCGGATTTTCGCATTCGCCTGGCCAAGAGCAATAGCGTGGAACACATCCCGGAGAATAGGGAAGACAAGAATGGACCTGCACAACCAAACAGTAGCCTACTTCCCTGGCGTGAGGACAAAGCCCAGCATGAAAAACAGTACCTTCTCAGGCTGCTTAACAAAAGTAACAACACCATCCAACAGGCCTGCCACCTCTCCGGTCTGTCTCGTTCCAGGCTATATCAGCTTTTGGGGAAATATGATATCAGTGTAAAATGAATTTTGATACATCATCGTGATTTTTAATGATGCCACCATTAAAAATCGAGGTATTTTCGTTATCAATTCAAAAACACCATGACGACACCAACCAAAAAAATCCAATAAATGCGACATTCTCCACTTTTCCAGACATCTTTTCCCGTACAACAAGAAGCTAGTTCCAACTTCAACCATCCGTAATAGTCTGTTTTAACAAACAAATATTTTTATCAATTCTCCATATTATTCTTGGCATCAAATATGCTTGTCTAAGGAAAAGCATATTTTTCAACCATGGTCTGGGGTTGTTTTATGAATATTATTTTTTATTCCGAATCGTCTTCACAGCTTGTCGAGCGTTGTCTTAGCATTCTTAGGCATGATTGCGGTCTGTACGATACCATTGTCCTGCCCACCGGATGCAGGCTTGAATGTGACAGGTGTCTTGAGCTGCGAAGTGGTGATATTATGATCCTTTTTTCTGCCAATCGGGCAGAACTGAACAGCTTGCTTGCACTTCGTCCTGCCCTTGAGAATTTTCGCATCATTTTACTTACCGCCACCCCTTGTGCAGAAGAATGCCAGCAACGGGTCCACCTGCTTGCCCCCCGCTATATTACCACCATCGACGATATACAAGGGATCCGCGCTGTTATCAAAAAAATGCTCCTTCACTCAAGGGTAGCTGATTCCATTAGAATTTCCTGCACAAAGTAACCAATACAGCAAATAGCAATTCACTGACCCACCCCGTTTTTTTATAAACAGTCCATTCGAGTAAAAGAAGTTCAAACCTCCTCCCTCCTTGTTGCATTCCGAGAAGTAGCAAATCCAACAAATGAGACAAGGTCTCGCTTATTGGATTTTCCACATCCCTTCCACCAAATCACACAAAAGCCAACACACACCATATCACGCTGGTATCACAACACTTTTCCAAATTCAGACAAGTTAAAATCCGCTGGCACGAATGTTGCTCAACCAAGAGAAACCAACTCCAGGGACACACAGTTAATCGATAAACAAAGCAACAGAGGAGAGATCATGAAAAACTTCAGTATCAAATTAAAACTTATTATTGCTTTTTTGGTAGTTGGCATCGCTCCACTGATAACAATGAGCGTTATCTCGATCACAAAATCAAGCTCCGTTATGCATGAAGACGCGTTTAACAAACTGCACTCCATTAAAGAGATCAAAAAGACTCAAATCGAACACTATTTTGAACAGCGCGAGGCAGATATCCATCTTCTTTCCGAAAACAAAGAGGTCGCTGCCCTCTACAAGATGCTGCACCAACACGGCATCGACGCGGGCACTCAACCCCATGAAGAGTACGACGTGACAAATCCGGAATACCAAAGGCTGTATGAGGAAAATGGAAAATTTTTGGAAACCTTTGTAACCACCTATAAATACTATGACGCGTTTCTTATCTGTGCCAAACAGGGGCATGTTGTATACACAGCAGCCAAAGAGAAAGATCTCGGCACCAACCTGCAACATGGTCTTTATAAAGACAGTGGCCTGGCAAAGCTGTGGCACAAAGTCGTTTCCACCGGTGACATCGTTTTCGAGGATTTTGAGCCCTATGCTCCCAGCAACAATGAACCGGCTGCATTTATCGGTGCGCCGGTAAAAGAAAATGGCAAGGTCATTGCGGTGGTTGCCGCCCAGCTCAGCCTTGAAACCATTGATTCCATCATGACCGAACGGGCCGGAATGGGCGAAACCGAAGAAGCCTATCTGGTCGGCCCGGATAAGCTCATGCGCTCAGATTCCTTTCTTGACCCCACCCATCATAGTGTGAAGGCCTCTTTTGCCGATCCTTCCAAAGGCAGTGTGGATACCAAGGCAAGCCGGGAAGCCCTGGAAGGAAAAAGTGGCGAAGAGATTATTGTTGATTACAACGGTAATGACGTGTTATCCGCCTACACCCCCGTTGATGTGGGCGATATCCACTGGGCACTCATGGTTGAAATTGATAAAGCGGAAGCCTGGACCCATAGCAAACACCTTAGCAACATATCCATGCTCATAGCGGCCATCGCCATTGCTGTTATTATCCTTATCGCGTTTTGGATGGCCATAAGCATCGTCCGTCCCATTGAGGCGGTACTCTCCAATCTTACTGATCTCGCCCAGGGTGATGGCGATTTAACCACCCGTTTACCGGTACGATCAAATGATGAAGTGGGTAAATTATCTGCGCGATTTAATGATTTTATGGAAAAACTCCATGAGATGATTAAAGATCTCAGCAACGGGGTTGAGACCCTTTCTTCTGCCTCAACGGAACTATCGGCCGTTGCCGGCCAGATGGCATCAAATGCGACCCAGACGGCGCAGCAGTCTGAAACACTGGCATCCGCCACAGAAGAGATGAGCGCCAATATGGGATCGGTTTCCGCAGCAATGGAACAATCAGCCACCAATACCCAAATGGTCGCCGCCGCTTCTGAACAGATGACCAACACCATCGGTCAAATTGCGGAAAATGCTGAACGGGCAAGGAATGTTTCTGAGCAAGCGGTAACTGAAACAAAGGGAGCAGGCCAGCTTGTGGTCAAACTTGGACAATCGGCACAGGCAATTGGCAAGGTAACGGAAACCATAACCGAAATCTCCGATCAAACCAACCTGCTGGCCCTTAACGCGACCATAGAAGCGGCCCGGGCAGGCGAGGCAGGAAAAGGGTTCGCCGTTGTGGCCAATGAGATCAAGGAACTTGCCAAACAAACGGCAGAAGCGACCATGGATATCCGGACGCAAATTGACGATATCCAGACAGCCACCGGCAATTCGGTGAGCACCATAAATAATATCGGAAAAGTGATTGATGATGTAAACTCAATTATCTCGACAATGGCCACTTCCGTTGAAGAACAGTCCATTGCCACAAAAGAAGTATCTGAAAAGATAATACAAGTTTCCACCGGCATTGGCGAAGTCAATGAAAATGTCGCCCAAAGTTCACAGGTGATCGGTGAAATCACCAAGGAAATTGCGGATGTAAATCAAGCATCTTCAGATATCAGTAGTGGAAGTACCCAGGTGGAAACTTCCTCTTCCGAACTTTCCGAACTGGCAGCTACCTTGAAGCTCATGGTGGGAAGATTTAAAATTTGATCGGCTTGTTACGCTTGCATATGGGAACAAGATTACTCATTCTTCAAAGGAGAACGAAAAATGCAAAGGACAACGAAAAGAAGACCATACGCAATATCTCTTCCCATTATTCTCTCACTCGTATGCTTAGCAGCTTCCACGCTGCTAAGCGAGAGAGCCCAGGCCAAAGATAACAGGACCATTCTGTTCGGTATTGTCCCCCAACAGGCGGCAAGCCGGCTGGTCAAGATGTGGGACCCATTTATTACAAAATTATCACAGGAAACAGGGCTCGACATCAAATTTGCCACCATGAAAGACATCCCCAGTTTTGAGCAATGCTTGGCCCAGGGGGCATATGATATCGCCTATATGAATCCCTATCACTATACCTATTATAGTGAAAAAGCGGGATACCGTGCCTTTGCCCATCAAAAAGACAAAAAACTGCAGGGCATTGTTGTCACCCGCACCGATAGCCCCGTACAGAAGCTCTCTGACTTGGACTGGAAAACGGTGGCCTTCCCATCCCCGGCAGCCTTTGGGGCAAGCGTTTTACCAAGGGCTGAGATGAAGTCCCAGGGAATCAACATCGAACCGGCCTATGTCAAATCCCACGACAGTGTCTACCAAAACGTGGCCAAAGGCTTCTACCCGGCGGGCGGTGGAGTAAAGCGCACCTTTAAGGGAATACCGGAAGGACTGCGTTCCCAACTGCATATCATTTACGAGACAAAGGGCTATACCCCCCACGCCTATGCCGCAGGGAAAAACGTAAGTGACGAAGATATAAAGCGTATTTTTGAGGCAATGATGAAAATTGCTGCCGAATCACCGGAGCTACTCAAATCCATCAACATGAAGGGCTTTCAAGCCGCAAGCGACCATGACTGGGACGATGTGAGGGAGCTTGGGCTCACCCATTCACAAACCGAGATTACCCGCGAGGGAGAACTCACATGTCGTTTCGATTAAAAATCATCTTTGGCGTTGCTGCCATCGAAATCCTGCTCTTGTCCTTGCTGGTATTTAGTGGAATACGCTACCTGGCAAACTCCAATGAAGAGCAGCTTCGCGACAGGGCGCGTACATCAGCCCAGCTCTTTGCCACCATGACCACCGATGCGGTGGTGGCCATGGATCTGGCAAACCTTGATGAACTTGCCAGCAAAGCAGTGACCAACCCTGGCATCGTCTATCTTCGGGTGCGCCATGCCAACGGCACAGTCCTTGCGGAAAAAGGCGACAAGATACCACTTCAGCATAAGTTTCAAGCCGACAGTGACATCAGTGATGTGAAGGACGGCACCTTTGACGTTGCCCAGGACATTATGATTCACGCCAAATATTATGGTCGCGTCGAGCTGGGATGGTCAACCGGTTTTTACCAAAGCCTTATCGGTGAAGCCTCTCGCTATATGTTGAGTGTGGCACTTATTGAAGTTATTCTGGTGGGTATATTCGGACTCCTACTGGGCCGAATCCTCACCGCCCAACTCATTTCTCTGCAACGCGGGGCCCGTAAGGTGGCTGAGGGTGAGCTTGGGTATACCATCAACGTAAAGGGAAACGATGAACTTGCCGACACAGCGCTAAGCTTTAACGCCATGTCAGAGGCATTACAACGATATGCAGCTGAGCTGAAAGAGGCCCGTAAGAAGGCAGAACGGAAACAGGCACGAGCAGAAAATTTGCTGCAAAAGGCAGTGGAGAGCCTCCCCCATGGGGTTGTGATTTGTGATAAAAATGATCAAATCATGCATATAAATGAGGCCTTTATGGAGATGTATGCCATTGGTGCAGAAGAGCTTACCTATCTAAAGACATGTTCTGATGTACAGCAGATTTTACCCTTTTCCCAGGATTTGGATAAAGAGGATACTGTCTGTCTGCCCGGACAAACATCCGAATGCGTCCCCATTACCAAATTACCCGATGGCCGGTGGGTGCTGCACAGTTATCAAGCCATAGAAAGCGGTGGTGCCATCTGGGTGGATACCGATGTTTCACAGTTTGTGGAAGCCGAAGAGCGGAACCGAAAGCTGGAACGAGAACTCCTGCATGGCCAAAAAATGGAATCCATCGGAGTCCTGGCTGGTGGTATTGCCCACGAAATAAACACACCCATCCAGTATATCACCGACAACCTGCACTTTATCAACGAATCCATGGATGAAGTAATGGTCCTTTTAGGCGACTACGAAACCTTGGCCGGCGAGCTTGAACAAAGGGGGGTATCAACCGAGCGTATCCAACAGGTACGAGCCACAATTGAAAACGCCGATCTGGACTTTTTGTTGAAAGAAGTCCCTTCTGCAGTGGAACAATCCATTGATGGCATCAACCGAGTGGCAAAAATTATCGTTGCCATGAAGGAATTTGCCCATCCCAGCGCAAAGGAAAAAGGAGCGGTGGATCTGAATACAGTGGTGGAACGAGCCTTAACCATCGGCCGCAACGAATACAAATCCGTGGCCGAAATAGACCTTCACCTGGCAAAAGATCTCCCCGCAATTATCGCCCATGAAGGCGACTTGAATCAGGTTCTCCTTAACCTGATCGTTAATGCTGCCCATGCTGTGGCAAACAACGATAGGTCCACTGGTGGGCTGATTACAATATCCACCGAGCAAGTGGCGGAAGATGTTGTTCTTACCATCGACGATAACGGCTCCGGGATCCCCAAAGAGATAGTTGCCAGGATTTTTGACCCATTCTTTACCACCAAAGAGGTAGGGAAAGGAAGTGGTCAGGGATTGGCCATCTGTTATGATATAGTAGTTAATAAGCATGGTGGTAAGATCGAGGTAAGGTCTTTTCCGGGAAAAGGCAGCACCTTTCAAATCAGATTACCGATCTTGGGCAATACATAAGCTTCTTGTTATTAGCAACCACAAAGTTGGCAAAAGTGGAAGACAGATGACAACACAACTGATTGTAGCAATAGAAATCACGGTATCTCTTCTCCTACTTGGCATTATTGGTGTTACCCTGTTTCGAGCCCAATGGTTAAAAAAAATCCGCAAGAAACGATCCAGCTATCTGCGTATTGCAATTCCCGCCATCAGCCTTGGCCTGATTTTAGTGCTCTGCCTGGCAGCTCTTATCTTTCACTGGATGGACACGGAGGTGCGAAAAAATATCGGCTCTCAACTTGAGACAGTTAATCGTTCGGTGAATTATACCCTGCATCTATGGAAAGAAGATATTTTTGAAGACACCATCCATTTGGCCAAAGATACTGAAGAGTTTCAACATATTACCCAAGAGCTACTAACACTGCCACGAAATAAAAAGGAGTTAGCAGCAAGTCCTGCCCAATCCGCGGTACGTGGAATTATTGCCCGTCATGGCTATATCCAAAAATGTCAAAATTATAGCGTAATAGCCCAGGATTTAAACAATATCGCCAGCATGCGAGAACAGGATCTGGGCAGAAAAAGTTTTATTGCCCTACATGCCCCAAAACTCCTGGCACGAGCATTTGCCGGCAATACCGTCTTCATACCACCAATCCATGGCGACAAAGATCATAACAATGACCAGCGAATGTTTATCGCCACTCCGATCACCGATCAAACCGGTGGTGTTCTTGCCGTGCTGGCCCTTGAAATTGATCCTAATCGCCTGTTTACCGAGCTCACCAGGGTGGGGAAGATAGGGAAAACAGGAGAAACCTACGCCATTGCTCTAGATGGCTGCATGCTGGGAGAATCCAGACTTTTTTTTGAGTTACTGCCTATTTTACAACGGGTTACAGGCAATACGGAAACAAAACGTATACAAATCAAAAACCCTGGTGGAAACCTGTTACAAGGATATATCCCTAAAGAGTCTCCCGGCTCATGGCCTTTTAGCAAAATGGCCCGGGCCATCCAGAAACACCATGATGGTCTTGATGTCGATGGCTACCGGGATTATCGAGGGGTCCGGGTCCTTGGCGTCTGGACCTGGCTTGATGAATTTCAAGTGGGTATTGCCACTGAAATTGATGAAGCCGAGGTCCTGGGTGCCCACAATGAAATGAGGCTTGTCCTGCTGGGCTTTCTTTTGGGTATGGCCCTGCTTGCTATCATTCTTGCCGGGATGCTTGTAAAAGTAAGCGCTAAATCACAAAAACAGTTGCAAACACAAGTTGAGCAGCGCACCGCGGAGCTGAATGCAACGAATAAAGAGCTGCAAACAAGCAGGAAAAAATATCAGCAACTGGTGGATGATATTGGTGATAATTTTGTGATCTACAGCCATGATCTGGAAGGGAAACTCTTCTATGTCAGCAATGGCATTACATCCCTCTTCGGGGTGAGCAAAGAAGAAGTAGTCGGCAAAAGCTATGGCGAGCTCTTTGCCTGGACCCAGGAAAGCCTGGATGCGTCTCGCCGGGAAATAGAACGTCTTCTGGCAGGGGAAACAGAACTGATTCATCTTGAAATGGAATATACCCACCCCGATGGCAAGCAGCGAATCCTGTCCATCAATGCCCATGGTGTGTACGACAAAAATGGTACACCCACCTCCATTGATGGCATTGCTGAAGATATTACCGCAAGAAAAGAGGCAGAACGAACTATTATCGAAGCCAACGAGGCCAAGTCCAATTTTCTTGCCAATATGAGTCATGAAATACGAACTCCCATGAACGCCATTATCGGCATGTCTTATCTGGCTCTGCAAACTGCGCTTACTCCAAAACAGTTTGAATATCTCAGCAAGATCGATATCTCTGCCAATGCGCTGTTATCTATTATCAATGATATCCTTGATTTTTCAAAGATTGAAGCGGGCAAGCTTGAGCTGGAATCAACCTCTTTTCTTCTGGAAGACGTGTTGGACAACATAGCAAGCCTGTTCAGCATCAAGACCCGTGAAAAAGGATTGGAATTTCTCTTTCATGTCGCACCGGACATTCCAACAGCCCTTATCGGTGATCCTCTTCGTCTTAGCCAGATACTTACCAACCTTGCAGGGAACGCAATAAAATTTACCAACGTGGGTGAGCTGGTTATCAGTGTTGATGCAATAGAACAGAACGCTGGCAAAGTCACCTTGCGATTTTCGGTTATGGACACCGGTATCGGCATCAGCAAGCAAGAGCAAAACGAGCTCTTTAGCGCCTTTTCCCAAGCAGATACTTCCATTACCAGGAAACACGGTGGAACCGGATTGGGACTGACCATATCAAAAAGCTTATGTAAAATGCTTGGTGGTAAAATCTGGGTGGACAGTGTGCCCGGTGAGGGGAGTACTTTTTATTTTACCGCAGTTTTCACAATCGACCCGCATGGGCAACGGTCCCTTATCCCAACTCAGCATATTCAAGGCAAACGGATTCTGATTGTGGATGATAACCGGACCGTTCGCGCCATTTTCAGTTCGATGCTCTCTTCCATGACCTTCAACGTTACTGAAGCCGAATGTGGGGAAGACAGCCTGGCAGTTATCCAGCAAGCCGAGAAGGCAAATCAGCCCTTTGATCTGGTACTGGTGGATTGGATGCTTCCGGGAATGGACGGGATTACTCTTTCGTCCACTATCAGGACACTCCCCCTTTCAATGCTGCCTAAAATTGTAATGGTTTCAACCTACGATCAAGAGCAAATTATTCAGGAAACGGGTCAGATGGAGTTGGACGGTTTCTTAACTAAACCTGTCAACCGCTCAACACTCTTTGATACCATCATGCAGGTTTTCGGAGAAACGACAGTTGGAACTGTCAGGAAGCTCTCCCCCATCAAACAAGAAACGACGAAAATGCTCCAGAACATCTGCGGCGCTAAAATCCTCTTGGTGGAAGATAACAGGATCAACCAACAGGTGGCCCGGGAAATCCTGGAACAGGCCGGCATGGAAGTGGAAATAGCAAGTGATGGAAAGGAAGCGGTGGAAAGGGCTGCTGCTACCGGCTTTGATGCCATCCTTATGGATATTCAAATGCCAAAGATGGGAGGTTTTGAAGCAACCGATTGCATCCGCAATCTAACAAATCATACCACGAATACGCCAATCATTGCCATGACTGCCCATGCCATGGAGGGTGATCGGGAAAAAAGTTTGGCCGCCGGTATGGTGGATCATATCACCAAGCCAATCAATCCTGATACACTGTACAAGGTCCTCCTGCAATGGATACAGCCAAGTGCCAAAAATAGTACCACCATAACACCACTTAAGGATAAGAATTCACAACATCACAATCCATTGCCATCCATTCCTGGTTTGGATATTCAAGCTGCCCTTACCAGACTTATCGGTAATGAACCCCTCTATCGCGAACTGCTGGTAGATTTTTATACAGATTATGCAGACACAATACCTAAAATCCGTGCAGCATTTGCGGTAAATGATATGGAGCGCTGTGTAACCCTTGCCCACACTATCAAAGGAATAGCAGCAAACCTTGGTGCTGGGCGACTGCAACAGGCTGCTGCACATGTGGAACAGAATATCCGCGAGGAAAACCGCGAACAAGTGGAAGCAAAAATCTATGCAATGGAAAAAGAGCTGAATCAGCTGCTGGCCGACTTACAGATGTTTGTTGAGCACGAAAAGGGAACAGACCATTCCCCCAAAACAAAGGGCTCCCTTGCTTCCCTGCACACTCTGCTTACACGTCTGCCTGAAGACTTACAAACGCAACAACCAAAACTGTGTTTGGCAACCCTTAGCGAAATCGACAAGTGGAGTTGGCCTGGCAAGTACGAGAAAGAACTGACAACATTACGAAGATATACCAAAAATTATAAATTTAAGGAGGCCAGTGAACTGGCAACTGAACTACTCGGCCAGCTACCGAAAAAGCAATGAGTATTGCTGTGCTCCTTACACTTGAGCAAGAATAATTCGTAGGCAATTACCATTTTTTATGGTATTTTTCCGGTAATTTTAACCTTTGCTGTGCTCTTATTGCGGAAGAAGTGAGTGTATAGGTATGACATTTATAGAATTTAAAAAAATGCTTTTGGATGTAGAGATCACCCTGCCCAAATTTTGCAAACTCATCAAGGTAAGTGACAAAAATATTCAGTCATATAAAAAAAAGGAGTTTCACCAACAACTGATGAAGGACAGGAACAGCAATCATAAACACTTCAAACGTTCGTAGCAATACCTTCTTTCCGCGCTTTATTTTCTAGGTAAGTCTTTATCAAACAAGAGTTTTTAATCTCTTACGTCCATATCCATACAGGATATTTTCCTCATCCCCACCAGCCCCCCGCAAAACAATCTACATCGCTGCATGCAAAAATTATTATGGAGTTCCTTGACAAGGGAATCCTCCATATTGATAATAAAAAATGTAGTACCGAATATAACTGTTACGTCCCCCACATCTCACAGTTTCAGGAAAGAGGAAAGGTATGCTACGATTACAAGACATTAAACTGCGGCCTAAGCTTATCGCTTTTTTTCTCTTGGCAGGAATTATCCCCATGGCCTTTATCGGCTGGCTCTCAGCTCGAAAAACAACTCAAGGACTGATGCAGGCCTCATTCAATCAGCTTGAAGCAGTACGGGAAATCAAAAAATCACAAATTGAATCATTCTTTTTTGAACGGATGGGGGATATAAAAGTTCTGGCAGACAGTCCCTATGTCTTGCAAGCCTTTAGAGAACTTGATGCAGCCTTTGAAGAGGCAGGCGGCGCTCGTGGTGGAAAATTTAAAGGGCACACCAATGAACGATATGATGCCCCAGAAACATACCGCAAGGTGCATAACAAATATTTTGACACTTTTAAATTCTATATGGAGCAATATGGCTATTATGATATTTTCTTTATGGATATAGAACATGGTGATACGTCATTTACCGTTACCAAAGAGAGTGATTTTGGTGAACGAGCTGAAGAAGTCCCCTCCGGCCTCTCCGACGCATGGCGCATTGCAGCCAAGGAGGGTAAAGTCGCCCTTTCGGACACAAAACGGTATCCACCATCAAACAATACGCCCAACCAATTTGTTGCCGCGCCCATAAAAAAAGATGGACAAGTCGTAGGTGTTGTCGCACTGCAAATTTCTTTGGATGCAGTTAATACCATTATGGGGCAACGTGCGGGTATGGGAAAAAGTGGGGAAACGTACCTTGTTGGCAAAGACAAGTTAATGCGCTCTGACTCTTTTCTTGATCCTATTAACCACACCGTAGCTGCCTCCTTTGCAAAGCCAAGTAGTGGAGAAGTGGACACCGATGCATCAAGGAGCGCCCTGGCAGGGAAAAGTAACAATAAAATTGTTATAGATTACAACGGGAACCCGGTGCTTTCTTCGTATACTCCGGTTACAATCGGCGATATAACGTGGGCTCTACTTGCAGAAATTGATGTTGCCGAAGTGAAGGAACCAATACAGGCCCTAAGCCGTAACATTTTTATCGTGGTGCTCATTCTCGGTGCAATGATAGCTGTTTTGGCCTTTTTCATCGCCTCCTGCATAGCCAAACCAATGCTGCAAAGTGTCGATTTTGCGCATATCATTTCCGGCGGCGACCTAACCCAGCAGTTGGATATTAAGCGAGATGACGAGATTGGCATACTGGCCAACGCCTTAAATGAGATGTCCACCAATCTGCGATCCATGTTCCAAAACATTTTTAGCAGTGTTAAAACCTTATCAGAAGCCTCAACGGATCTTTCGGCAATTTCAAATCAAATGTCTGCCAATTCTGAACAAACGGCGGGAAAGGTAAAGAGTGTTGCAGCGGCAGCAGAGATGATGAGTGGCAATATGGATTCTGTGGCGGCCGCCTCTGAAGAGACCTCGGTAAATGTCAACATGGTCTCTTCCGCAACGGAAGAGATGAGTGCCACCATCACTGAAATCGCATCAAATACAGAAAAGACCAAAAACATTACCGAATCAGCGGTTAGCCAGTCTAAGAACGCCTCAAAACAGATCAACATGCTAGGGGTAGCAGCTCAAGAAGTTGGCAAGGTCACCGAAACGATAACAGAGATTTCGGAGCAGACAAACTTGCTTGCACTCAACGCGACCATTGAAGCAGCAAGAGCCGGTGAGGCTGGTAAAGGTTTTGCTGTGGTCGCCAACGAAATAAAAGACCTTGCCAAACAAACTTCGGAGGCCACCAGCGAAATTAAAAATAGAATTTCTGCAATCCAGGATGCCACTAATAATTCGGTTACCGAAATCACGATGATATCCAAGGTTATTTCCGAGGTAAGTGAAATGATAACCACCGTTGATAAAACGGTGGACGAACAAGCCTCTGCCACCCGAGAAATAGCAGAGAATATATCTCAAGCCTCCCAGGGCATTCAGGAGGTAAATGAAAATGTCGCCCACTCTTCATCCGCCACCAAAGAAGTCGCTGAAGACATAATCGAAGTTGGACAAGCAGCCAATGAAATTAGCGCAAGTAGCGTGCTGGTCAACACAAGTGCTGAAAAGCTAAATGAACTGGCTGAGACATTAACTGCAATGGTGAATCAATTCAAAGTATAGCACCTGGGGGCTACTATGTTTTATGGCATAGGTTGCACCCGTAAAAAAAGGCTGGCAATTGTTTCCACGTTGAATGATCCCAATGAAAATGGTAGAGAGGAGGAAAGCATCAAATCTCTACCCTTTTCAGGCACCCTCTCTGTACATTATGGACTGCTGGGTGAAAATAATACGTGACCAAAAAACAAACATCTAGCTGGCTATCCTATCTGCTCCTGATATTGACCGTCCTGTTCTGGGCAGGAAACTTTGTGGTCGGGCGGGGCATCCGGGAAGTTATCCCTCCGGTGAGCCTCAACTTCTGGCGCTGGGTGGGTGCTTTTGTGATCCTGTTGCCACTCAGTCTGCCACAGATGAGAAAGCAATCAAAAGAGCTTCGCCGTCACTGGAGGATAGTATTCCTTCTTTCCATACCATCCGTTACCCTGTTCAACACCCTGATTTACTCCGCGCTGCAATCCACTACGACAATTAATACAGTTCTTATAACTGCCACTATACCGGTGATCATAGCCATACTGGTGTGGATTTTCTTTCATGAAACGCTTGGCTTACGCCAGGCAATCGGTGTTGTTGTTTCTTTTGTCGGGCTTCTTTTTATCCTTTCCCGTGGCGATATACAGGTGATTTTGGGACTTAGCCTGAGCCGAGGTGATCTATGGACCTTGGCAGCCGCCCTTTGCTGGGCCACCTATTCGGTATTTTTGCGCAAAAAACCGGCCACGTTACACCCGTTAAGTTTTCTTACCGCCATTACCGGATTTGGCCTATTGACGTCACTGCCCTTCTACCTGTGGGAACTCTCCCACAGAGGTGGATTTTCTCTTACTGCTAAAAGCGGTGGCGCCCTTCTCTATATCTGTATCTTCCCCTCCGTTCTTGCCTACCTCTTCTGGAATAAGGGGGTTGCCGAAGTGGGGGCCAACCGGGCTGGAGTGTTTATCCACCTAATGCCCCTTTTTGCCATCCTCCTCGCCTGCATCTTTCTTGGGGAACAACTTCACCTCTTCCATTTCTTTGGGATGCTGCTTATTTTCGGAGGTATCCTGATGACGACCCTACCGGCTCAATCCTCGTAGACTCGCCTGTTTCCCACCAGAGCCTATCCATAAAGGCATGACAAGAAATCATTTAATAGCGCTACAATACTGATTCGTGTCTCTCATCCCAAACATTAGTAACCTCAATTATATTCTCTTTTTTATTTTCACGAAATATATCCGGTTTCGGTCTTGGTAACACATTATCAGTCCCCAGAGAATTAAACCATTCATGGACAGCTTCCTGAGAAATAAAAACACCTTTATCTAATTTTTTTTCTGCCTCTTCAATAGCTAAATCCAGTGCTTTTTTTCTTCTCTTCTTTTGATCAAAATAGCTTTCCAAAACCATACTGGTTAATTGAGAAACTGAGCGTTTAGTAGCTTTCGCTTCTTCTTGCAGTTGTTTTCTTGTGTCAGGTTTAACTCTGATGGAAAGAGGGACAGTTGTCATAGGCATCTCCATGAAAAAATAGAACGTAACAACATGTATACATTATATGTAAAAGTATACTGAAGTCAAACGGAATTACAATGGCTGGAAATGTAACCACCACACCCAGAGGACATAGTTATGGCTCCCTCGACAGGGTTATTGTCGTAAAGAAAGACACTAAAGGGGCTATTTGATCTCCAATTTATCTATTACCTTTAAAAAGCAAATAGTAGATAATAGCTCAAAAATGCGCATTTAAGCAGACACATTACTCACTTCCCCTTTATCTCCTGAAGCCGGCTCTGTTTTATCTTTGGCAATCTGTTTAACAATGTACACTATGTAATACACCATTAAAGCGGTAAAAGCGTAGTTCAGGATCGTTGAAAATAACTGAATGGAATCAAAGCCCTCAACGCCCATTTTTATAATCATCGATGATTTAACAATAATCACCACAAGTTCCCTCAGGCAAAGAAAGAGGGTAAAGCGGACGAAGTGGTGAAAATGTTTAGGTGTGCAGAATAAGGCTTTTGATTTTTCCCTTGGAACCCCCCGAGCATGGGAATAATCGATAAATAAATAGAGCCCTATGGGTCGTCTGATGAGAATTGTTATCACATAAAATGTGGTACAGATACAGCTCATCCAAACGCCATTCCAAAGTTCTTGCAGTGCGGTATGCGACAGCAGGTTCATTAGAAAATTGAGTGAAATTAACGAGAGAAAAAAGACCCCGGTAACATTCCATTCCTTGTGGAGGATAAAGCTTACAATCGTATAGATAACTGCCGGTAGCATACCAAATAAAATCGTTAAATAATCTCCCCATAACTCTCTGCAAAAATTCCAGGTAGCCATTGGGATGCCCAGATAAAATATCACATCCATAAGTATTTTTTGTCTCATAAGGCACCTCTTAGGTTATTTCAAACAGGTTCCATGCAGTTGGAAAGGCGACACAGACGACATGGTTTCCGTGACACCAACCAACAACTCTTATCATTGGAAGTTTTTCAAATACAACGGTATGGATACTGCCACTCACCGTTACTGATGCAATGGCATAGAGATCTTGTGGCGCCAAAAAACCCACTCTAAGTGCTTTTCCGGCCGCTTCCTTTGCCGACCAGAGTAGATGCATTGTCTTTGCAAAATCAAAATGTTCTAAGCTAATACGCCCTTGTTCCCCCTTTGTTATAAATTTCTTCAGGGCTGGCAGATTGTCTTCTTTTATTTCCTCAACATCGATGCCAAGCGGATGGGTGTTAGAATGGAAAAACAGTGCCGCCGCACAATACTCGGCATGCCCAATGGAGATCGTTGCCTGTTTCAGCCTATCACTGTGCAAAAGGGGAAAACCCCACACACCATGAACAATGTTGATAGTATTGGGTGAGAGCTCAGGATGCACTACCCGGACTGTCTCCTTGGCGACATATCTTCCGGCTAAAAATTGCGTCCGGCGCGTATCCACCTTAAAACCATGGTAAATAGCTCGCTCCTCCCCGGATAAATGGTCCGTACCAAATGCAAGCGGAACGGTGTGTTCAAGAAGCCCCACCTGGACAGATGTATCTTCTCTCTCCCCAGCAAACCGTAGGTTAAAAAATGAGATTTTCATCAACTCAAAGCTGCCATGAAAAAACTTACTCTCTAAGAGATTCAAGCCAAGACTGAATCACCTCTGCCACTGTTGCCGCATATTTTTTCGTCATCATTGTTATATGATTTCCAGGCAGCTCCATAATTGTCAGATTGGGACAAAAATCCCCCCAGCCAAGATCTTCTAGTCGGTACTCAGGCTGAGGATTGTTTGTCTCAAGCATGAGTTTCTCACTTGCTTTTAGCAGCAGAGTTGGGCCACGATAGATTAACGGAGTAAAACCAGCCACAATCTCGTTATGGAGCACCAGCACATCAAGAAAAATCTTAAAACTCTCCATCGTTACATCTGCAGGCATTAAGCCAAGACGAATAAATTCACCGTGCAACACCTTCAACTCAAGCTTTTGCTCCGTAGTGGAAGAAAGTTTGATCACTTCGCCGGTAAAGACTTCAATCCTCTCAATATATCTAATCAGTTTTTCTTCATAGGAGCCAAGGGGACGCGCCCCTGGATGGGGTACCGGTTGATCCACCAGAATCAAAGGCGGATTATTCACGAAACCGGCCAAATGGACGGCCATCTGGTGCGCGATCAAGGCCCCCATTGACCACCCTGCCAATATCACTTCCGTTTTGTAGGGACGTCCTTGCAAGATATCGGCGTACTCCTCAGCCATTATTGTAATGCTTAGCTGTTCTTTTCGATGATGATCTATTGGGATAAACGCCCTTGTTGTACATATCGTTTGCATACTCCTGGCGATGGGATAATAGCTCATTACATTGCCACCGGCAGGATGCGCCCACACCATATTTTTTGTTCCATCCTGTTTGACACCTTTTACTTGCCTGTCCATCAGGGTAACCAGGGGAGAATGGTTTTCCTGGGCATCTTTTTCTTCCTTTCGTATATATGCTGCCATCTCACGTACGGAACCGTACTGAAACAGTATGGCAATGGGGAACTGGGTGTTAAAGATTTTATTCACCTGTGAGATAAGACTGATGGCCAACAGGGAATGTCCACCAAGGTCAAAAAACTGTTCATCCACCGAAAGCTCGGAAATCTTGAGAACTGCTTTAAAGAGTGTTGTCAGCTGCAATTCCACAAGATCCGAAGGGATATTTTTTTGTCCCTTATCTGAACGTAGAGAAGGTGCACGTAAACTATCCCGGTCAATTTTGCCGTTTGCGCTAAGGGGTATCTTTTCTACAACAACGATTACAGGAAGGAGCGCACGTATGAAATACCGGGCCAAATAGGAGTTCAACTGCCGAGTTTCCACAACATCACAGAGTTCCACAGCTGCAAGCAGCCTATCCGCCCCACTTCCTTGTGAAGAGAGGAAAACAGCGCAATTGGCCACCGCAGGATGCTTACGTAAAATCACCTCAATCTCTTCAAGCTCGACGCGAAAGCCGTTTCTTTTTATTTGCCGATCCATACGGCCCAAAAACAGAATCTGTCCCTCTCCATTAAGACAACCCAGATCGCCGGTATGGTATATCTTTTCCGGACTTAAGGACATATCCTCCACGAATTTGGCTCCGGTCAATTCCGGCTTTTGCAGGTACCCGTTTGCGATATTAACACCTGTTAAACAAATCTCTCCCCGGCTTCCCTGGGGGATGACATTGCCCTCTTTATCCAATACAAAAACACCGGTATTGGCTATTGGTCTGCCAATCGGTACTGTTTCTCCATCAAAAGGAAGGGGCACATCATAACTCAAAGAGGAAATCGTCGCTTCCGCCGGGGCATAATGATTCATGATACGTAACTGTGGTGCCACCGACCTGACAGCTCCAAGCAAATGACTGTCCAGACTATCGCCTGCAAAGAGTAAGAGTTTTTTCGGCAGGATGGCGGACAACTGTTCCTTCAGGGCATGGAGATGGGCAGGGACAATTTTTATGGCATCCGCTGGATTTTCCATAAAGAAAGAGGCAAGCAAAGCGGGATCGACCAATGCGTCCGCCGGTGGAAGAAGTAAGGTTTTACCAAAACCAAGGGTCAGAAAGATGGCGGTATTGCCAAGATCGGCATCAAGGGCGGAGACATGGGCAAAGGAAGAAAGGGTATCAGATACATCCACCACCTTTTTCATGGCGCGACTATAGTTAGTTAGTGCCCGATGGGGAACACAAACGCCTTTTGGCGTTCCACTTGAGCCAGAAGTGTAAACCACATAGGCAAGATCCTCTGGTTGAACCCTAACAGTTTCAAAACTTCCGTGCAGAGATGAGGTGGAATATATTGACGCAAAGCCCAAACAGTTGACTCCGGCAATATCCGCCTCGCTCACAACAATCTTTGCCTGACTCTCTTTACACATATGTTCAAACCTTGCCGGTGGAATCCGTTTGTCTGTAGGTAGATAGGTCGCACCGCACTTCATGCAGGCAAGGATGGCAATAATATGATTCCTGTTCCTCTCGGTTTGAAGAATAACAATATCGTCCTTCTTCACACCCTTTAAGATAAGCGCTTGGGCCAAGGCCATTGCCTGCAGGTTAAGCTGTTGATAGCTCATCTTTCCCTGACTATCAACAAGGGCAATTTCCCCGGAAAAACGTTGTACTGACTGTTCAAAAAGTTCTATCCAGGATATTTCCGCATACTCTTCCTTCTTTGCCATTAGGAAAGAAAGGTGTTCTGGCGGAATATAATCCAGTTGTGTAAAGGCAACTTTTGGCTGGGCAATAACCGCTTCAACAAGCAACAAGAAATGTTGCATAAATCGGTGGATCTTCTGCCGACTAAAAAGATTATCTTTATAACTTACTGAAATAGTACGCGTATTCCCTGCTATTTCAATCCAGAAATTCAGATCAAATTTTGCCGTACAATAGTCAATGGGGAGCAGTGAATGTTCATCTTTTTTGTCCTTTTGTGGAAAATGCTGGTAGGCAAAATGAATATTATAGAGTGGGTTCTCATGTAATTTTCGCTGCGGATTTATCGCATTAATAATCTCACTAAAGGGTATTTCCTGATTATCCATACACTGTACAATCTTTTCTTTACACCCTTGAACAAGTTGTTCAAAATCGAGTCCCGGATCAATTGTAAAGCGAAGGGGTAAGGAGTTGATGAAAACGCCGTAGGTGTTGAGGAAAAGAGACTGGTTGCGATTGGCAACCGGGGTACCAATCACCATATCCCGAACCCCGGTATAGCGGGCAATCAACAGCGCGTAGCAGGAAATATAAAATTGATACGGGGTTAAACCATTTTTCTGGCAATAAATGGATACTTTTTCATGTACTGCAGAAGAGATAGAACAATGCGCAGTTCTCCCCGCAAAAGAATGTTGCTGGGCTTGAAAATCCCTTGGAAAACGAAGGGGTTCAGGGAAACCGCTCAGTTCTTTCTTCCAAAACCCAAGTTGACTCTTATGGCGGCTTGATTGAAGCCACTCCTGCTCCCATCGCACATAGTCAACGTATTGAACCCTCTCTTTTTCCTGAAGCGGATCAGTATCATTTGCATAGTAAATGGCTGAATCCCTGGCCAAAAGAGAATTTGTCCATCCATCTGAGATCAAATGATGGAGATTAAACAGCAAGACAAAGTCATTTTCCGCTTTTTTTACCAGTTTCACCCCTAACAGAGGGAGTTTTTCCAATACAAAAATTGTATTCCCGTGGCTCCTCCCGATCTGCTCCACCAGCTCTTTTTTTTCCGCATCAGCATTGATATGGCTGATATCTTCATACTCAACTGTGAGCTGTAAATCCGGATGCACCTTCTGATAAACCTTTCCCTCCCTTTCATGAAAACTTGTCCTGAAGATCTCATTGTTCTGAATAATCAGATTTATGACCCGACGTAAACGAAGGGGATCAATATCCCCGGATTGGATGCTAATGGCGATGGGGATATTATACAGACTGGTTTTTGGATAGAGCTTTGCCAGGAACCAGATGCGTTCCTGCGCCTTGGAAAGTGGGTACTCCTGCAAACTGTTTCGCTCCATCTTTACCATCTTTTGGCCGGAAGATGGTTTCTTTTTGGCCATAAGCTTTCGAATCTGCTCGGGCCGCATCTTCTTTAAACGCTGCTGTAACAGGTTATTTGCGATTGTCATCGTTAGCTACTCTTTTTCCTCATATTGCAAAACCAGCTTCCCCAGGTGGGTGGCCCTTGAAAAGGTGGACAGTGCCTTTTTCAGCTCATCAGCTGGGAAAACAGTATGTTCAATGGGGCTTAAATTTCCTTTTTCAAAATGTTCCACCAATTCCTGCAGTGAACTGTTCATAAGCGCAGGATTTTCAAAGAGAAGGGAGATATCCAAAAATTGAAAGGAGATGCCGCCTATAAAAAGTCCCATGGGCAATAAAAAGTTGTTATTCACATCCTTTTTATCGATATGGATAAAACGACCAAAAGGACGCAATAGTGGCATACTTGCTGTCATCAACTCCCCCGACAGGGTATTAAGGACCACATCCAGACCTCCACCCTGTGCTTGAATTGCTCTTGAAAAGTCGGTTGATCGTGAATCAAAGACCTGTGTAATCCCCATATCCTGAAGATATTGACGTTTATCATCACTCCCGGCGGTTGCATAAATTTCAGCACCCAGCCAACTGGCCACCCGAATGGCCGATAATCCGACCCCACCGGTGGCGGTATGGATCAACACCTTTTCTCCAGGTTTAAGATTCGCCAATCGAACAAGACCGATATAGGCCGTCAAAAAAACGGTGGGAATACAGGCAGCTTCTACAAAAGAGAGATCATTTGGTTTTTTGCACACACACTCGGCAAAGACATTGAAGGTCCGAATAAAATGGCAGTTATCCAACACCTGCTGGTTTTCAACATGACCAACATGCAAGGCTATCACCTCATCCCCTGGCCGAAAACCGCTTACTCCGGGGCCAACCTTTTCAACAATTCCTGCATAATCGGACCCCATATTGGTTGGAACACCGGGTGAGGCCGGATACAGCTTTGAGGCGATCATCACGTCCCTAAAATTAAGCGATGAGGCCACAGCCCGTATCTGCACACAACCGGGATCGGGATCGAGTACGCTGATCTCTTTCGCGGCAAAATCAAAGGGAGTATCGGAGGTAAAGCGGTAGGCAAAATTGTTCTTAAAATTTACTGTATCACGGGCAGCGTCAGGTACTTTCTGATCACGCAGACGGGCCAATAACCGGGCCCGTTTTGCAGGCGATAACTGTGCTATTTTTTTTGAGAGATCAGTCACACTCACATCCCTTCGCCGGCGTCCAGCAACTCTTCAATATCGCTTTCTGCATGCTCTTCCAGTATTTTCACTAAAATCAAATCGGCCTGGGCGCGGATGGTACCATGTTTCACAAATTCGCTTGCCTCAACCTCCACACCAAACTCTTCGCTAATACCTGAAATAACTTGAATAGCTAGCAATGAGTTCCCCCCAAGTTCAATAAAGGAATCACTGGCGCCAAGCTTATTAATCCCCAGAACACCACTCCAAATAGCAGCGATACTCTTTTCAATTTCGTTCTCCGGTGCCTCATAGGCCGTGTCGATATCGGGCCTATCATCAATATCTTTACTTTGCTCCGCCTTCCGTTTTTTATCGAGCAGCTTTTGCCGATAATAGGAAATCTTCGACTCTTTAAAATCAAGCGGAAAATCTAAGGTATAGATTATTGCCTGCCGAAGATCAGGATAGCCAAGAAGCATGGAAAAGGCCTTTTTCCCTTCCTCGGGAAGCATATCGTCTTCTTCCATAACGCTCTCGGCTTTCCACTCATCATTCTTCATCGTTTCAGTAAGAGAAGTGTCCGTACTGGAGACTTCGCCAACCTTAATAAATGAATATCCTTTAATAGTAATCAATAGTTCACCACTGGTATCATAGAGGGCGAAATCAAAATAGATATTATTATCCCCATTGCGAAACGGCCTGGCTAACTTGGCGTGACAGTAAAAATCCCTCACCAAAGCTTTATGCACTTCCATCTCTTTATAGGCATAGGGAAGAAACACATAGGTGTTAGTCGCAAGGTGGACGAAATGAGCAGAAGTGGCCACATCGAGCATGGCGGGATGGATCTGATAACTTGCAAAATCCTGGATCAACTCTTCTGGCAACTCCAGTCTGCTCAGCCACTCATTATCTCCAACATAAATTTCTTCTTTACAATCCCAGCGCTTACTATATTGCAGAATTTTCTTGTTATTACTGTCATGAACAGACAAGAAGTGCCTGTCGGTGACCGGAGGTGCAGAAAAAGAATCGATCAATGTAGCAACATCAACGACGTCTTTCCCGTTTGCATCACTGCTGGCCGCAACCACCCCGGAAAAGTTTTCTTTCCAGCCATCTCCTGTGCTGCTGGCACGGCTTCTAAAAAGAAATGTGTAGCTATTCCCTTCAGTTTGTTCACACACTAGCTGAAGATCCGGAAGCACATTATTGATCACGATCATTGGAGCCAGAAAATGGGCATCGAAAATTCGCATGTTTCCTGCAAACCCCTTCACCTCAAACCATTTCTTGAGAATATCCACAAATGCGGTGCCGACAAGGGTGGGCATACCGGAAACCAGATGCTCATTTAAGATCCAATGATCCTTATCGTTCACCTTAACCGAATAATACTCTTCATCCCCCGTACCCAGGAGGAACTCAAGCTCCACTGGTACACTTTTTTTCGTAACGGCAAGGGGTTTCTCTTGTATGCCTCCACCTGCTGCAATTTTCTTCTTTTTATCCCGCTGCCAGTCGGCTGCCATGCCAATCATTCCCCATTGCCCCCAGTTCACTGAACATACGGTTTTGGCGGTAAAGAAATCCGTATGACTGAGTCCATCAAGAAAGGCGTTGGCACTGGTATAATCGAGTCGCCCGATCTCGCCAAATATTGAGGTCACCGAGGAAAAGAGATACACAAAATCAAGTTGACGGTGTTGAAAAATCTGCCTGAGCACCAAAGCACCCACAACTTTTGGGGCCAACACCTTCTCGGTCTCTGCCCTATTCTGTAGCGCTATCACTGCCCCTCCTGCAGTTCCGGCAGAATGCAGAATTCCGTCTATTGCACCAATTTCCCTTTCCACACTCCTCACCATTTTTTCCATGGCCTCAAAATCGATCACATCAACGCTATGGTAATACACGGTGGAACCCAGTTGCTCAATCTGGAGAATCGTTTCCAAGGTATCTTTCAGATTGGGTTCAGTATCACTTGCTGCAATCAATGCTTGCCAGTCATCCCTTGCAGGCAGCTCTCTTCTTCCCGTCCAAATCAGACTGCATGCACACGTTTCTGCAATCATCCTGGATAAAGTCTTCCCAATCCCCCCACTACCACCGGTAATAAGATAGACTCCGTTTTCTTTTAAGAGTTCCGTTTTAAGAGATCCATTGCTCTTAATGCTCACCGGTTCAATAATCTCGGTCCAACGACTACAACCGGTATAGGAAATAATTGTTTCATCGGTCTCAATCTCTGTTTCTAAAATGAGTTTATCTATAACTTGCCCAAAATCATCAATGGCGGCAGTTTCCAGGTTAACGAGTTTTGTCCGCATGGTGGTATGCTCTTTAAAAAGCACTCGAATCGGCCCCACGCTAAGGGATTTTTCAGGCCGCACGCCCCTTTTCCCAGAAACCAAGAAGGCGTCATTGACTAAACAGGTAAGACTCACCGCAGAAACATTCGCGTTTGCGATCAACGCCTGCTCAAGATAGAGCAAACTATAAAAACCACGATCAAGATAGTCGCCTGCATTCTCTAAGGATATCTCCTCTTCAGTACCCAAAAGAGTGAAATTCCAGGCATGAATGATATGCAGCTGACACTCTTCCTGCATGAGACTTCCAAGCATCTTTTGGTAATCATCCTTTTCACCCATGCGTATGGCAATACGCCCATCTTCCTCATCATATTGGGCTGCAAAACGAATAACCGTGCAGTCAGCTCCCTTTGCTCTAATCGTATCTGCTATGGCATCACCGGAACTATCTGCTGAAAAAACAAGCCATTTGACCGGCAGCTGACTTTGCTCAACCACATTGGCAGGTACCAGTTCTATGGCTGCGGTACGCTTCCAGGAAGGAATATAAAACCACTCTTCCACGTTCTCTTTTTTTACGTTTTCCACTTCCCCTTGAAGGGTGTTTTCGGAAAAGTCCAGACGATACGATTTTCGATTAAAGGGCAGCAAGGGAAAGCGCACTTTTTGATACTGGGCCGAATCAAAGCACCTGGCATAGTCAATATGGATATCTTCAATCCATAATTTACCCAAAGATGCATGCAACGCGTTTACGCTGTCTTCTCCCACATACAACGAGCCAACAACCGCGTGGGGCATACCTTGCTGCAACTGTCTTTTCACTGCCGATTCCAGGGACTGCCCGGGTCCACACTCAAGGAAAACAACCGATGGTTCTGCAAGTCTATTGGCAGTTGCCGCTGCAAAGAGGACCGGTTTGAGTAAATGCTGCACCCAATATTCATGATCCTGCGCTTCCCGGTCACTTAATTGCTGCCCGGTAACCGTGCTGATTATGGGAATTGTCGGCTTATGTAAAACAATATCTTGAAAAAATTCCCTGAAACTTCCAAGGCTTGAAGCCATCATCCTCGAATGAAAGGCGTGGGAAGTACTTAATTTTTTGGAAAATATATTTTTTTCTTCAAGGCTTTTGGCAAAGGCTTCAATCTCTTCGGTCGCTCCTGAAACGACAACCAGCTCCGGGCTGTTGATAACTGCGATATCAAGCCCTTCAGGAAGCACATCTTGCAATTCCGGTTCACTGAGTAGTACCGCCAGCATCGATCCTTTAGGTAAATCGTATACCAGCTTCCCTCTAAAGGCCACTGCCTTTAAGGCATCTTCAAGACCAATAATCCCGGCAAGGGTGGCAGCCACATACTCGCCCACGCTATGACCGATCAAAGCGTCCGGTTGCAGCCCCTTATTCTGAAGAACAAGAGCCATGGCATAGCTGACCATGAAAATAGCCGGCTGGGTAATATATGTTCGTTCCAGCAGTTCCTCAGCCTGGTTCCGGTAATGCTCCTTTGGATATACTATTTCACGAATATCAAGACCCAACAGCGGTTCCATGGTCACCGCACAGTAATCAATCGTCTCGCGGAAAATCGCATCATGTTGATACAGCTCAAGCCCCATATCAATAAATTGGTTTCCCTGCCCCGGAAACATCCAAACCAGTTCCCGTTCCTCGGTGGACGCGGTGGTCAGTGGCAGGATTTCTTCATCCAAACGGGACAACAATTCCGTTCGGTCTTTAAAGGGAATGGCCCCCTTATATTTCATCTTCCTTCTACCGATGCGAGATGTGTGGGCAAAGGCATTCAGATTGATATCCGGATCGTCCACAAGCCACTGTTTGATCGCAGCACAATAGCCACTAAACGATTTTTTGTGATGGGCAGAGACAAAGAGCAGATCATAGTCGTGCGTTGCTGCAATCGATTCAGCTTGAGGCGCTTCTTCGAGGATTACGCACGCATTCGTCCCGCCAACGCCAAAGGAATTGACCAGGGCCCTGGCCGGCGTCCCATTTTTTTCAAGGGTTTTCGTTGTTGTGTTTACATAAAACGGACTGTCTGCAAAGTTTATTGCAGGATTCGGTTCTTCAAAATGCAGTGATGCCGGAATAACACCATGTTTGAGACTGAGCGCCGTTTTAATCAAACTGGCCATTCCGGAAGCCACGTCGGTGTGGCCGATGTTGGTCTTCACCGAACCAATGGCACAGTAGTCCTTATTGTCGGTATATTGCAAAAACGCCTCACTCAGTGAGTTTACCTCAATGGGATCACCAACCGAGGTGGCAGTCCCATGCGCCTCAACCATGGACAGGCTTGCAGCATCAATCTCTGCCAGTTCAAGGGATTCCGTAATAACTTCAATCTGACCATCCACACTGGGAGCCGAATACCCCGCTTTCCGGTTACCATCGTTATTAATGGCACCGGAGAGGATCACCGCATAGATATGATCCTTATCGGCAATGGCATCCTCCAACCTTTTCAGGGCAACCACTCCACAACCCCGGCTAAAGGTGGTCCCGTTAGCCCCCTTGTCAAAGGTGCGGCATGTACCATCAGGCGACTCCAATCCCCCTTGCTGATACATATAGCCCTGATGGGCAATAAGATCTATGGTTGCACCACCGGCAAGCAGCACATCTGTCTGATAATTCAGCAGGCTATCCATACCAAGGACCACACTGACCATGGCTGTGGAACAGGCACACTGCATATTAACGCTGGGACCGGTGAGATTGAGTTTATAGGAAACCCTGGTGGTGAGATAATCCTTATCATTGCTGGTGACGACCACCGTTCCATTGGCATATTTTTGTACTTCTTTGTTGTTGATGGTATTGACAAAATGATAGGGTGAGCCGGTTCCGCCATAGACGGATATTCTGCGATCAGTATTAAAGGGATCCACACCGCTGTCTTCCAGGGCATGCCAGGCACATTCCAAAAATATCCTATGCTGTGGATCTAAGAGTTCCGCTTCCCTTGGAGTAAAATGGAAAAATTCCGCATCAAAGTAGTCCGGCCGCTCAACAATACCCCTTTTCCGCACATAATTGGGATTGTTGTAGGTGGCTTGCGAAATCCCTGCAGCTCGCAACTGCTCCTCTGTAAACTCAACGATTGAATCTTTCCCAGCGAGAAGATTTTGCCAAAATTCATCAATGCTCTCAGCACCGGGAAAGCGACAGTCAAAACCAACAATGGCAATCCGATTGTTTCTGGTATCATTTGTGTCCATGGTATTTTCCTTTTTTTCCTGGCAATAAAGCGTTTACTGGATTCATTCTTTTCCGTTATACTTTCTAATTCTCCTTGCAATTCGTTTACGAACGGCCGAAACGACCGCCGGTTGAGCAACATTCCCATTTTTTTGTCTATATTGGGCAACCATTGAAGCAATATTTGGATACTTATACAGCTCCACGATGGAAAAATTGGTATCCAGCCGACTTCGAATCAGCTCCTTGATTTTTATAAAGAGCAGTGAATGTCCACCCACATCAAAAAAATTATCTTTACTGGTAAAATTTTCCTGGCCCAAGACTTCAGCCCATATTTCAAATATCCTTTTTTCAACGGTATCGTTTTTGGATTCAGTTGGTTTCTCCCTTACAGAAGCACCACCCATCATTTCCTGTTTACCCAATGCACCTTGATTAATTTTCCCATTTGGCAAGAGAGGAATGCTTTGCACCAGGGTGATGGATGATGGAATCATATAGGCGGGGAGCACACTTTTCAGCTCCGCTCGCATGTTGTCTTCTGTCAAAACAGCACCCCTATCCGGCACGACCACCACATGCAACCTGGCATCATACTCACTGTTTTGCTGCATATAGGTAACCGCCTGCCTGACCCCCGCAAGGTGCTCCATGGCCCTATCGATCTCCTGCAACTCCACCCGGTAGCCACGAATTTTCACCTGATGATCGTCACGTCCTAAAAGTTCAAATTTACCACAGGATAACAGTCGTCCACGGTCGCCGGTGGCATACACTCTTTTTTCGGGCAACTGTTTTGGACTCTTGCAAAAAACCTTATCCGTTTTTTCCTGATCGTTGAGATAGCCGGTGGCCAGAATATCCCCACCGATATAGAGATCTCCTGCCACATTGCGCGGTAAAAGACGCATATTGTTATCCAAGACATACAGTGAACTGTTGGGAATGGGCCGGCCAATGGAGACCTTATCCAAAGGAGAATCCACCTTGCAGTGGTAATAACTCATAAAAATAGATGCCTCGGTGGGACCGTAGAGATTATAGAGCTCTCCGTCAAACTGCGACAACACCTCATCCCTAAGACTAAGAGGCATCTTTTCTCCGCCGCAAAATACTTTTTGCAGAGACGCAGTTCTTGCAAACATTCCCGCATCGGCAAAGAGTTTCAAAGCTGAGGGGACAAATTGAAAAATATTCACCCCATTAGCTTCAATAACCAAAGCCGTCTGTTCAGGAGATTCAATATCGGCCCGCCTTTCCAGATACAGGGTACCACCCGAGATAAGTGGCAGAAAAAGCTCCCAGACCGAAATATCAAAACTGATTGATGTCCTGGCCAAAATCCTGGTATCCACTCCGGTATGAAAACAGTCTTTCATCCAGAGAAGATAATTGGCCACCCCTCGGTTTGGCAGCATAACCCCTTTCGGCTTTCCCGTTGAACCTGAGGTATAAATTATATAGAGCAGATCATCCGGATTATTTTTATTTACGAACGTCGCATCATACGAACTATCCGATGCCACTATTGCATCGACAAAAATGGGACTGCTCACCGTAAAAAACGGGTCATCTTTCAACTCCGTTGCGGTGAGCACATGGCGAATTCCGGCATGTTCACTGATATAACGGATACGTTCCTGGGGATAGCCAGGATCCAAAGGTACATAGGGGTGGCCAAGGGAAGCTGCCGCAAGAATTGCAATTATCAGCTCCGGTGTATTATCAAGATATATCCCCACCGGTTCTTTCTGTTGCAAATCAGTACTGGCAAGAAAAGCGGCGCACCTTGTCACCTTCACCTTAAGCTCTTCATAGGTGAGTTCTTCTCCAGCAAAAGAAAGGGCTGGTAAATCCCGGTAGACATTACAGCTTTTTTGAAAGAGACCAAAAAGGGTGAGAGGGGCTCCGTACTCTTTTTTATCCCCGACACTACACCGAAGCACCTCATCCTTTTCTTCCTCTGTCAAGGCCGCCAAACCATCAACTTTTGCTGTACATTGCTCAGATACTTCCTGTAGAACCTGAATAAACACCGCTTGCAGTTGCAAAGCTGCCGACTCATCAATGATATCTTGGTCATAAGTACATTCAACGGTAACTGTTTGCTGATCATCAAAACATTCAAAATGGAGATCACATTTGGCAAAACCGTTAAACAGTTCTTTGGCTTTTATGGACAACTCTTCATCAGGTTTTGACCAATCTGTGATATCATGGAGGGCAAACAGGGTTCGAAAAAAAGAAGGTGGAAACTGCAGACCTTGCTTTCGTAAGATACGGACAAGCTCGCCAAAGGGAAGCTGTTGATGATCAAGCATTTGGATCGTATCAGTGGCAATTTTGGCAAGTAAATCTGAAAAACGACACCCTGCAGGACATTGAATCCTGTACAGCAAGGTATTAACAAAATAGCCAATAAGTGTACTCTCCGATTTCTGCAAACGATTGGCAAAAGGGGTGGCGATCAGATACTCTTTTTGCTGTCCAAACTTGTGCAGCGTCACCGCAAAGGCGGCTAATAACACCGTATACAAACTTACTCCCTGCGCTCTACAGAGGAGCAAGAGTTTCCCGCGCAGCTGCTTATCAATAATTCCCCGCACCCTTTGCCCTTGAAAAGAAATCTTTTCTGGTCGCCGATAAAGCTTGGGAAAAGCGTGAAATCCACCAGCGCCTTGTAAATAGTTCTGCCAAAAGGCATGGTCCTTCGCAAAAGCTTCGCTATGCTGATACCCGGCTCGTTTTTCCACAACAGCAGCAAAAGTTACAGGCAGAGGGGCAAGCACTTTGCCCTTATATAATTGCTGCAATTCGCTCAGCAACACCGCCATTGATTCTCCATCAAAAACAAGATGATTCACAACCCAGGCCAATACGTGTTTTTCACCACTTAAACGGTAGAGTTTACAGCGAAACAACGGACCATCATCCATCCTGAACGGGGATGCTGCCAAACGGCTAATACTCTCTCCCACAAACCGTTCACGCTCCGTTGCCACAACGCCGGAAAGCAGCTCAACAACAAGGGAAACAGAACGTATCTTTTCCGGGACAAAAACGGACTCTTTTTCTCCCTTTGACAGCCTGGAATGTAAAGGAAGATGCCTCTTAAGAAGCCCTTCCAGGGCGTCTTGCAACCTCTTTATATCGAGCGTTCCTTCCAGGCTTATGGAATAGGCAATGGTATAGGCTCCATTTTCCGGATATGTCTCTTGAAAAAAAAGCAGCCCCCTCTGGGCGGCAGTGAGGGGGAGTAAATCTGAGTTGATCAGCTTGCCTGTTCGTACAAAACGTGTGCTCTCACGGGATAAATGGGGATTGGAACAGATTGTCTCAATGTCACGATTCTTTTCCGATAGATCTGTTGGAATGTTCTGCAAAAGGGACCTGGCATCCGGGTTGGCAAAGAGCGTTTGAAACGAGAGGCGATGGGAAAAACGTTCTTCAATCTCAATGAGAAGTGCCAAAGCCTTAAGCGAGTTTCCACCAAGATCAAAGAAACTATCATCCATGCCTACTGCTTGAATATTGAGAACTTTTTGAAAGGCACCGATAATCTTTTCTTCCCGTGCGCCTTCTGCCTCAGAAAATTGAGTCCCAAGTATTGGCCGCCGATTATCAGGGGCAGGAAGGGATTTGCGGTCGATCTTCCCATTTTCCAGCTTTGGCATATGGGGCAAAAAGATCCACCGCTGGGGAAGCATCACTTCAGTGACAAATCGGGCTAAAAATCCTCGCAACATATCGACCGGAAGAGCAGCGTCAGAAGTCGTTTCAAGATATGCCACCAGACAGGGATCTTCTTCTGCCAGAAAAACAACAACCGCATTTCTGATTTGGGGATGGGCCAAAAGCCTATTTTCGATTTCTCCAAGTTCGATACGTTGTCCATGTATCTTTACCTGTTGATCCTTGCGGCCAATAAACTGCAATTCCAGGCTATCTGTCAGACGTACAATATCCCCGGTATTATACACTCGAACGCTGCCATCAGATGGTGACTGATAGGGGAAAAAAGCTTTCTCCGTGAGCTGCTTATTGGCGATATAGCCAGCACTTATACCAGGGCCTGCTGCATAGAGTAGTCCCTCTTCCTGGGCCCCTGCCTCCGTCCCATCTTCTTTCACCACATACAACCTGGTTCCGGGAAGGGGTGTTCCTATGGTGCTGTCATTTGCTGCACGCAGCCTTTTACAGGAAAGATTGGCAACGGCTTCTGTTGGGCCATACAGATTCCACACCTCCATATCCGGAAAACAGGAGAAGGTTTCTTCAAGCAGACTTTCATAAACGGCTTCCCCGGAAAGAAAAAGTGCAACAGGTCCACGACAAGACAAGTCACTGTTGCGCCACCAGTCCAATGCACTTTTCCACACCGTTGGGACACAGTAGAACCCAAAATCCGGGTGATCGGCGTACCATGCGAATATTTTTTCGGGTTTGGGTAAATAGCCTGGAAGGATATGGAGCGTTTCACCAGCCGCAAGGGAAGAATATATCTGTGAGATTGATGCCGCAAAATGCATTGCGGAAGTCATTGGCAAGCGATTCTTCACCGTTTCCTGAAAAAAGCGAGCACTCCAGTCAACATAGTAGGTGAGGTTACGGTGTAAGATATTTACCCCTTTGGGAGTACCGGTTGAACCGGAAGTAAAGTGGATATATGCGGTCGATTCGGGATCATTTTGCAATTGTATGGAACAGGGGATATCCATGCGACCAAGCTCTTCCCTGTCAAAAGCAATATATTCAACATCACTGTCAATAACGCCGTCCAGGCTTTTTCTGTCCCCTACAATTGCCATGCAGGAAGAACTCTTTAGCATAGCATCCATTCTTTGCTGGGGAAAAGTAAATGACAGGGGGACAAAAGCAGCACCTATTTTATGGATCGCCAGCAGGGAGACAATCAGTGGAATACCAGGCTCACAGAGCAATGCGATACGACTGTTAAGCCCAAGCCCCCTACTCTTAAGAAGAGCAGCAAAGCTTTGGGCCAACTGTTCCATCTGTTGAAAATGTATCTTTTCGCCGCCGCAAACCACAGCAGGCCTGTGGGGAAAACGATCCGCCTGGGTACTGATCCTTAGATGTACAGGGACAAAAGCAGCCCCATCCATGCTACACACGCTTGGAGGAATATACATAGTAAGAGTCTACGGCATGTCAATAGGTTGCAAAATAGTTGGCCAGGGAGAAATCACTGAGCTGCTTCTCAGTGGAGGGAAGTTCTCCCAGCAAATATTTTAGTTTACACACCAGCGTGTGTATTCTGTATTTCTGAGCATTAAAAGCACTACGCGATGCAAAATAGTCGTTAAAAGAGCTAATGATATGAAGCTGCGTTGAGTTGCCCAGCTTAAATTTAGCGATTTCATCTTTCCAGGCCTGTTTGCGCAGTTCCACCAACTCTTTATCCCTTTCATAATGCGATACCAATAGATGCAGCGTTGTAAGCATTTGCTGGATCTCTATCCTGGTTGCAAAGAGAAGCTCTTCTGCCTGCAGTTTACTGGAGCGGTATTGTGCCCGCCTGGCCAGGTACGCGCCCTCTTTTTGGATATTGTTCACAGGCAGGGTGTAATTCAAGGTAAGTAAGGCGCTGGCGCCGGGATAATCAGAGTCAAAGGCATCACTGTAGTGTGCGCTATCGGTCATTTGAAACCAGGAAACCCTGAATTCAAGATCAAGTTGCTGCAGTTTTTGGTTTTCAGCCTTGTCGAGTTCAAGCCTTTCAACATCACTTAACAGACTGACATGTTTATAATACGAAGTGGCCACAATTGTCGCATCATCAACGGAGGAATAACGGTTAATAAGCTCATTCATCCTCGCAGTATCAGGTTCCGGCACCTCATTCACCGCATCCGGAACCTCCAAGACAACACCTTGCTCTTCCACTCCCATTAACTGGTGCAGCGCATAGTAAGAATCAAAAACACCATTTTTTGCCTGGTTGAGCCCTTGCTCATATTGAATAACATGGGCACTGCTTTGATTTTCTTCAACCTTTGGAAGCACTCCGTTTGCTATGAGTTTCAGGATCCCTTGCTGGTATTCCTGGGCTTCCAGTAAAGATGTCTGCCCTATTGCATACTGATCAACAGCATGTTTAAAGGCGAGATAAGCTAACTGCAAGTCCCGAAAGTAACGCGTAATCTGATCTGACAGCTGCTGATCGGTTGCTTCATGGGCAAGGGTAGCAGTTTGAATGGCGGTATTTGCAGGACTCTTCTCCCCTAAGCCTCTCAGTAAAGGTATTTTTATCCCGGCCCAGATACCCAAATTATTGAAATACATATCCGGGTCTAAATGTTCTGAACTTTCCGCGTGAACGCCCGTGTAAAAATCGATACCTGGTCGAGTTGGCATTACAAAGTTCTCCTCAAACGAGCTGGTTCCGCTATCAGTGATAGTTGGGTCAACCCCGTCGCCAAAGGTCAAATCAAAGGAGAAATAGGGAGTGATAAAACCTTGACTTGCAAGCATGGTGGAAGCACTCTGTTCAAGGCTCAACTTTTGCAGTCGTATGCCATAATTGTTCTGCATCCCCTCTTGCAAAACAGCCTCAAACTCTACCTGTTGCGCTGCTGATGCAGTCACTCCCATACCTAGTAGAGCGGCACATAACGGTATAATACGCAACAATTTACAAGACATGGTATCCCTAGCTTATTTGGTTTTGAACGAGCTTATGGAAAAACCCCTTCTTTTGTAGCAGTTCATCATATCTGCCCTGCTCCACAATTTCTCCCCTTTCAAGGACAACTATTTTATCCGCCCCCCGTATGGTACTGAGCCTATGGGCAATTACTATCCTTGTCGCCTGGAGTTGGTCCACATTTTCCGTGACAGTTTTCTGGGTATCGTTGTCAAGGGCGCTGGTGGCCTCGTCAAAGAGTAGCAGTTTTGGTTTTTTGATTAACGCCCTGGCAATCACAATACGCTGTTGCTGCCCGCCTGACAGGGTGCCACCACCCGCCGGCAAAAAGGTTTGCATCTGCTTCTCCATTTGCTCTATATCCCTGTCACAACCGGCCATTCGTGCAGCTTCCCACGCATCCGATTCCGTATACGTTGAATTGCCAATAATGTTATAGAGCACAGAACCCTGCATAATCTTGCCGTTTTGCAGTACCACCCCGATCTGATCACGGACAATGCGAATATCCATCTCCTTTAACTCAATATCGTCAAACAAAATGGTACCGGTATCATACTCCTCAAACCCTAAAAGCAGTCTAAACAGTGTTGATTTGCCAGATCCGGATCCACCGACCAGAGCCACAAACTCTCCAGGATTTATCTGCAAACTCACCCCCTTTAAAACAAGATCAGGAGACGTCGGATAGGTAAACTTCAAGTTAGCAATTTCAACCTTTCCAGTAAGGATACCGGGGTCTTTTTTCCCGTTATACTCCTCGACCTCCGCATCAAGAATGGGCCGTAACAACTCAAAGGTAGGTTTAAGACTCATCACCGGTACGGTGACCATAAAGGCACTGATCAAAGCGCCCTGAAAACTCAGGTATGCAGAATTAAACGCTATAAAATCACCAATCTGAAAGGAACCACCAGGCAGGGTTAACAGGTCAAAGATTCTGATGTAAATGAGCAAGGAAGCAAGGATGGGAAAGGCGAAGGTGAAAATTGCAGCAACAATAAGCAATTTTTGTTTATTGGCATAATGCTCCTTTTGTTTTGCAAATTTATCGGCCCAAATGCCAAAGACCTTATCCCCTGATGCGGTCATTCTCACCTTCTGGATACCGCCAAGCATCATCATCATAAATCCGGAGATAATCGCCTCCATCCGCATATAGCCGGCGACATGCTTATAGGCAAGCATACTGATCGTTAGAGTAAAGGCTGCAACAACACTCCCTAAAAGCAGTGCCAACAGAGCAAGTCGCAGGTCGTAGTAGATCATTAGCACAAGGTAAAAAATGGAAAAAATAAGAGAAACCAGTGCGGCCATCACATTTGCCGATAACACAGTCCTGATCTTCTCTATACCAAGGCTCCTCTCAGCAAGATTTCCAGAATCATACTTTCCAAAAAATGGCACCTTTAACGACAGAATCCGATCCCATACCGCCGATTGGAGTTTATAACTGGCAACACCTTCAAAACGCAGTACGGCAATTGCCTTGGTAAAATTGATAACACCAAGGGCCAGGACCACGGTGACAAGCAGGGCACCAATTTGGTACAAATCGCTCACCTGCCCTCCGGGAATGATCACATTAAAGATATAGCCGGCGGTGATGGGGATGGCCAAAGAGAAGATCGCACTGACAAGGCCCAACAGGACGAAAAACAAAAGATCTGTTCTGGTAAAGGCAAGGGTAAAGCGAATAAGTTGCAAAGCTGTAAGCTTACCGGAGGGTAAAGGGGTAAAGAAGGAATGGCCCTGACGCTCTATCTGCTCACTATTCGCTGCAGTCACCCGGTAGCTTTCGCCACTTTTGCTATTTTCCACCACATAGTGATTCCCCTTTCGAATGAGGGCAACGGGCGAATGGTCCTCCTTTATAAATCCGAGCAGATTGCCATGATCACGCTCCCACCACAGATCCGGCAACACAATACACCGCTCCCTAATATTTGATGCGCGTAAAATTTTCTGGAGGGGATCCCACGCCTCGCTGGCTCCTGAGAAGCCGACAATAAAGGAAATTTTTTCCAGCTCACCAATACGCTGGCAGGTTTTGAGTAATAACGCATCGAAAGAGAGTTCTTTTGCAGGCCCGGCAGCAAGATCTCTTTTTCGTTGTTTGCCATTGAGAACGGTATAAAGCCCTGAATATGCACCACCACGGGAGAGTTTTCGAAAAAAGTATGATGTCTTAACACGTCGCAATGAATCAATGTCAGGAGCCCCTTTTTTTCCGCCATTGGCAACTGTATGTTTTTCTTCCATGGACATGCTCATCACGACTCGCTGACAAGTTTATAGTACAATTGATCCTTCTGGCGCAGCAGTTCCTCATGACTACCGCGCTGCACCACCGCGCCCTTATCAATGACAAGTATCTCATCATAATCTTTAATACTGCTCAAACGATGGGCAATGGTAATGGTCGTACACCCTCGTTTGCGGATATTCTCCATCACCACTTGCTCGGTCTTGGCGTCCAAGGCGGAAGTGGCCTCATCCATAAAAAGAATTGAAGGATAACTCACAAGTGCCCTGGCTATCTCCAGACGCTGCCGCTGCCCGCCACTGAAATTGCCACCACCGGGGGCAAGCATTGCCTGATACCCACCAGGCCGCTCGCTGATAACCTCATGGATGGTTGCATCCTTAGCCGCTTTAATAATGGATTCATTGTCAACTGCCCTATTCCACATCACAATATTATCGGAGACTGTCCCAGTGAACAAAAAGACATCCTGATCCACCATGGCCAGTGAATTTCGCAGGACATCACTGTTGATGGTGTTGCTATTCATATCATCAAAAAAAATCTCTCCCGAATCTGGTGCATAGAGACCGGCCAAGACTTTTAAGATAGTGGACTTTCCACAACCGGAACCACCAACCAGGGCAACACGCTGACCAGGTGCAACGGATAGAGAAAAATTGTCAATAAAGGGAGGATCAAATTTGTTGTAAGCAAACGTTATATTCTTGACTTCCATTTTGCCGCTTAGCCGGGCATTAAACGGAGTAATCTCTTCTATGGGAGTTCGCTGTTTTTGCTCGCACAACCGGTCAATGGGCTCTGCCAAAGAGTCTTGCAGATTGTTATAATTACCCTTGTTCAGCTGGAAATTCCCGCCAATCTCCACCACATTTTTCACAGGATCTGCAAAATTTGCGATAAAAGACTGCATGGCAATAAATACGCCTATTGAAATCTCTCCTGAAATAATCAACACCCCACCCAGTAAAACGATAAGTACATTGTTAAACTGGGCCAGAAACTCCGGCAGTACCGTGAGCAGACGAGAGGTAACACCTAACTTTTGTTCATCGTTTATAAATGAGACTAAATAGCTGGACCAGAGAGAGAAAAAGTTATTTTCCCAACCGGAAGCCTTTACCGTCTCAATGTGCTCAATGCCAACACTTGCCATATTAAAGGTTCTCTGCTGCTTCTGAAACAAGGCCTGGTTCAACGCCGTTCTTTTGGCGGAAAAATATTTCAGACCCAGGAGATTAATCAGCATCACCGAAACCCCAGCCACAGTGAGCAACATACTGAACTTCATCATAACAATGGCATAGATGGATACGGTGACCAGGCTGATAATCAGTCGGCTAAGGTCTCTAGACAGCATGGTTGCGATTGCATCGTTGAGTTTAATGCGTTTAACGGTGTCTCCGGCTGGATGACTCTGAAAATAGCCGTAGGAAATAGAAAGAATATGGGAAACAAATTTCGCTGATTCGACCATGCTCATTTTTATTTCAAACCGTAGCAATATCCATTGCTGTAAAAAGACCAGAATACTGCCCAGGACAAGAAGTGCTGCCATGATCATCAACATGGGCCTATACCACGCCGTCTGCCCCTGCAGGATAATATCATCAAAGAAAATTTTACTGAGTGCTGGGATCACAATTGCCGGAATCAGCAACACAAAACCGGCAAGCAAGACGTAAGACATCCCCTCCTTGTACTGAAGAACCCCATTCATTACGTCTTTCACAAATGAAGCATGGTGCCCAAATTGCACAAAATCATGCCCAGGTTCCGCGGTGAGAATCAAACCGGAAAATTGGGTGGCCAGCTCCTTTTGGGAGAGTTTCTTTCGTCCCTTCTCCGGGTCGTGAACGATAAAGGAAGAACCGGTTTTTTTTACCAGGAGAAGAAATGTTCCGGAAACTGTGGCAATGATACAAGGCCCATCATGGCGACGTGTCAGCTCATCAAGGGAGAGCTTTTTGCTACTGGCATCAAGACCAAATTTACGCAAGACATCCAATAGATGGGGTGTTGCAATCTCTCCATTTTCACAACCACAACTCTTTTTCACTTCTGTCAGCTTGGGAAATGCGCCATAATGCCCCAAAAGCATTGCCAGACACATGGCGCCGGATTCTCCAAAACTTGACTGCAAAAAAAGAGGTGTCCTAGAATGTTTTCCCATACCGGATAAAGAATATCAGCGTAACCATGCGTCTTCTCAGCAACGAACTATTGCACACTGCATCAATGGGCTACGAAAAACGTATAACGCCATCAAAGAGTGAGGCAGCCCCCTTTTGACAAAACACCTGCTTACTAAACGTGGAATAAAAAGATTTCCCGGGAGGCATCCTAGAAGTTGGCTCTAAATACAAGCAGATCCTTCCCGGGACTGGTATCAACGACTTGCAAGATATTCTTTCACTTCACGAATATGCTCGCTTACATGCTCCGTAATATGGTCCTTTTTCCCTCCTATTGCCTGCCCGACACGACCGATACTCTTGCCAACACTCTCCGGCATTGCTTTTCCTTGCCCTCCGCCACCTTGCGCAGGAATCCCTCCTCCAGGACCGGGCATGGACATATTTTTTCCTTTATTCATTGACGCTAGCTTCTGCTGCCCCATTTCCATGAGCTTTTGTAAGTCTTCCTTCGTTTTCCCAGCGACCGCTTTTTCAACATCAAATGCCATACCGTCCTCCAATTAGTTGTAGGTAGCCTTTAGTGATTCAGACACTCCGTCTTTTGCATTGCATCCCCGGGCATCGGGTTTACTCGTTCCTCTTTAAGAATAAAACTTTCTATCATTCCAGTGGGCAGAGCCTCTTCAAAACGAATTCGATCAAGAACTTTTTTTGCTATCTGGGCAATATTGATAGTCTCACTATGGTTTCGCATTATTGCAACGGCAACCGGTTTAAGAAGCGTTGGTCTGGTTTTTTTGGTAAACATAAGAATTTCCAGGGCGCAAGATCTCGCCGCAGGGGGCAAGGATTCCACAAAACCAGCAAAAAATTCTGTATTATGAAACGTTTTCTCTCCCCGCAAAGCATTTTGTCTCTCACCTTTAACATTGCTTATAAATCCCATTATCCGCGCTGTAAAATTGTCCCAATCCACAATTTTCTCAAAGAGAGACACATAGCCGGAAAATAACTCTCTACGAGACATTTTTAAGGGAATAATGTTGGAAAGGACCGCGTTGGCCACATATTCGGTATCTGGATCATTAATGGCCCCATCCAGTTGTTCCAAATCGATCAACCGTCTTTCCGGCAACAACCTGTCCCATAGCTCTGTGCCGGGAAGAGCCCGTAGAATAGTAAGTTTTGGGTTGGGGATACAAGCCTTCTGCAGAAATTGAAAATGGCGTTCAAAAATATTCTCATCATCGTGGTCAAAACCGACAATCATCGCGCCATCGACGGGAATCCCGGTGGACATAATCGTATGACAGCTGTCAACAAGATCATGTTGGAGATTATGCTGTTTGTTGGTTTCCCGTAAACTGGCGATATTCGAAGACTCAATACCAACAAAAACCCCTTCAAAATTTGCAGCTGTGAGTAAATCCAACATTTCCTGATCATGGGCAATATTGATGGAGAGCTCCGCGCGAAAACCAATGGGCTCTGGAAATGTTGCATTAAGAGTAATCAACTCCTTGAGCAGTCGTTTACTATACGCAGGATGCCCCGCAAAATTATCCACCGCAAAAAAGATCTCTTTAATACCATGACTTTGCAAGGTCTTCACTTCATCGACAACTCTGTCAATGGGTTCTTTTAACCGCATACGATTACCGAATATTTTCCACATATTGCAAAATTCGCAGTTAAATGGGCAACCGCGTGTTGTTTGTACGGCCCCCAGCAGATAATGCTCCTGCAACAGGTGGGCGATGCTGTCCCATTTCGGTGGTGGTGACAGAGACATCTCCGGTCGTCCGGACTCATGGTACTCCGCCTGCTGTTTTCCTTCCTGCCAATCTTTTAAAAATTGCGGCCAGATCCGCTCAGCCTCACCAATAAAAAGAATATCAAATAATCCCCGATACAACTCCGGCCTCTCGGTTACTCCAGCGCCACCGACAACAACCATTATTCCCCTGTCACGCAGGTTAGCAGAAACAGCAACAGCCCGGTTAAAATGAACGCTAAAGCCTGTTACCCCGACGATGTCGTAGTCATGAGCAAAAACTGTCTGCCCATCAATCACCCCCCGCACATTTTCATCCCATATTTCAACTTGAAATTGGGGTGGAGTAAGGGCGGCCAACACCGCCAGATTTAATGGCGTAATAAAGGCCTTTTTTTGGATAAACGGATGATTGTTCAGCTTTGCAACTCCATACCGCTCATCGTGATGGGGAGTAACAAGTAGAATATGGTTAGTTTCATTCATTCGAAGTATGCCTTGAAGATAGGGATCAAATAGTCAATGGGGGCTTTTTCCTTCACCTTGACATACGCCTTGCAAAGGGTACCCAGGCTCACCTTAAAGGGAGGACCTTTTTTGTTGGACCAGGAAAAGCCACTTGCCGTTGTAGGGTCAACTGAAAGTTTGACGGTTACTTTAAAAACAGGTCCCTTCTGATCAATAAGGCCTGCCAGGTTTGTATTGGCAAGTTCATTGCTAAGCCCTGCCCCTGAAGAGACGTAATGATTAACCCTAACCACTGTACCGATAAGCCAGCCATACAAATTACGATCGATGGTGAAGGGCTCTATTTCAACCCCCATACCTTCACTTATCTTCGCATTGGCGTTGTACGGAACATAGAGATCAAGTAAATAGTTTGCCTGATTATCGGGGCTTTCAATGGTGGCAAGATGTGTTCCCGGATTCACCTCATTTCCCTGCTCCACGTTCATTTGCACAACTGTACCGGAAAGTGGAGCGGTCACTTCGGTGTTTAAGCGATATTCATCTTCTAAATCCGCTAGTTTTTTTGACAGCTCTTCAATTTCCTGCTCCAGATCCTGCTCACTTAAATCTTTGCCCAACTTCCATTCCTGGGTACTTAAGATCAATCCTTGTAAAGTTTCTTCAAGGCTTGCAGTGGTGGCAATCTCAGCGGCTAATGATTTCTCAATATCAAAAAGATTGGAAGAAGTAATCAGCCCTTCGGCATACAACTTTTTGTTTTGTTCGAGTTTTTTTCTAAGAAAAGAAGTGGTTTTCTTTGATTCTTTGATTTGCATGGCAATACGCTTTTTCTCAATCTCATTCACATCAGACTTGAGACTGTAACTACGGGCATTACCTGACTGCAGTTGTTGTTTCTTTGTTTTTAGAAGAAGCAGCGTTCCTTTCGCTTCGCTGATACTCTTTTCAAGCTCCGGCTGCTTTAACAAAAAGAGTAACTGATCTTTTGCCACCATCTCATCAATGGCAACGGATTTTTGCGAAATCTGCCCGCTATAGGCAGAAATCACCTTGATTAAACCGCCTTTGGTGTTAAGCTCCCCAAGACCTTCTACCCGGTGAGGAATTGAACCTAAAAACATCCAGGCAAGTGCACACCCTCCTCCTACGAGAAAGGCGAGCAAAGCATATGTATAGAGGGGACGAGTGATAACCAGCGAGCCCGTTAACAGCTCACTGTCACTCCCTTCATGCTGATAATTGCTGACTGCCATAGCGCTTAGTATCCTGAACCAGTGATCAAAAGAAGAAAATTACTTCCGTAGAAACCGAACGATACTGCAACACATCATCTAAAAATCAGTCACAAACTACTATCGTGTTATCAAATGGCAAATTTCAAGTCAAGGTTTTTCACAAACAGTGCGGTGCAAAACAAAACCAACAGCAACACATCTTAGAAAAACGCAAAAAACTTAAAAAAAATATATCAACGAAAAGATAGGATTAAACACCACTAATAGACAGGCAACACAGCAAAACGCGACCCTTTTGCATGTGGCATGCTGCCACGTGTATACTCATTTCATCAGGAAATCTTCTTAAAAGCAAGAAAATTTCCTGAAAAATATTTTTTCTAGGGTATCTTGAAAAATTAGATATTTGGTCCGAGTTCAAGAAGCATAGAAAATAAAAAGCGCAGCATATTAGACATATGTGATCACTTTTATTTTCGTAGCAACGAAGAAATCGGGACAAATAGCCGTTTTTCAAGGTTGCCCTGTTATTGTAAGGAAAAAGAATGCTCTTCCAAATAGAGCGCCAAATCCTCAATGGAAAGCACCGGCATCGCATACTGATTTGCAAAGCTAACTATCTCAGGGAGCCTGGCCATGGTTCCATCGGGATTAGTCAATTCACACAAAACCCCGGCCGGTTTCAGACCAGCCAGTTGCATAAGATCCACAGTTCCTTCGGTATGACCACGCCTGGAGCGGATCCCACCGGGTTGTGCCCGCAAAGGGAATACATGGCCTGGACGGCGCAAGTCATCGGCCTTGGCGTCATCCGCTATTGCAGCTTGTACTGTTTTCACCCGATCTGCTGCCGACACACCGGTACTCACCCCCCAACTGGCCTCAATGGAAACGGTAAAGGCCGTACCATTAGTGCTGTTGTTGTGGTTCACCATCTGCGGCAATTGCAAATGATTAAGGGCGTCATCGGTAAGACAAAGACAGACAATGCCACTGCATTCCCTGATCATCAGGGCCATCTGGGCATCAGTTAAATATTGGGCGGCAAAAATCAAGTCCCCCTCATTTTCCCTATCTTCATCATCCACTAATAACACTCCGCTTCCCTTTTGCAGAGAAAGAAGTGCTCGATTAACCCGCTGCTGCGGGGAGCCAAAATTATCAAGTAAAGACTGATTCATGGTATCCTCCATATGGACCTGAATCAGGGCATGCGGAAAAAATGCGAAAAACGGCACAAGACAGCGCCATCTGCAAAACGTGCGCAACACGGCAACGTTTTTTTCTCCTCTTTCATCCGGACTATTACCGTCGGCTCCGGTTTCTCACCGGATCTGCTGACCCTGCAAAGGCAGGCGCTCGCGGGCTCTCCTCTATTGAGGAATACCGCCGGTGGGGAGTTCCACCCCGCCCTGAGAAGTTTGTATTGTATATTTTACAAGTTGTCTCTGTGGCCACCTCAAACAAAGGACTTGTTATCCAATTTCAAGGTACCCAAATAACATTGGTCTGCCGCGACTCTTCGCGGTACTGTATTACTATCTCTGCATAGGCAAGCTCTCCTTTTTTATAGAATAAATCTTCTTCCACCGGCGACCGGAATCGACAATGGACCAAACAACGAGGGAACGGGGAGAGAATAAACACCGAAGATATGGTGTCAAGACAAGGAGAATTAAACCATGCTTTTTCAGCTAACAATAGACTATCCGGAGACCTTTCCCGACCTATTACAAAAATCGCGGGAGCAGTTCGAGCGGGAGGCGAAGATGGCCATGGCTGTAAAGCTCTTTGAGATGAAACGGCTGTCATCAGGAATGGCAGCCTCAATGCTGTGCATAGACCGGGTTTCCTTCCTGGTGGGGTTGCACCGTTATGGTGTTGCCGCCATCAACCTTGAAGAAGATGAACTGATGGAAGACCTGCACAATGCCTAACCCTAAGCGAATTGTTATTAATACCGGGCCTATTCTTGCCCTGGTCGCCGCCCTTGGCAGGTAATAGTGAAATAGGGGACATCTATTTGCTTGTTCCGAACATAACGCTTCAAATCACCCGACCGTTTTTTGGGTGCTAGGCTGTTTGGTATTGATGTACTTCGTTTTTAAGTTTGTCCTCGAGATAGTCCTCAGCTTTTTCCAACTCATATCTACTCTGAAGGTTCATCCAGAAATGAGGGGACATATTGAAGAAAACACCTAAGCGCAGTGCTGTGTCTGCGGTAATAGACCGTTTTTGATGAACAATTTCATTGATTCTCCTCGGGGGCACTGATGTGTCCTTGGCTAAACGATATTGGCTGATACCCATAGGCTCTAAAAATTCTTCGAGCAGTATCTTTCCTGGGTGAATAGGTGGCAGTTTTTTTGTTTTCATTTTCTTTACCCCCTTTGTGCCTAATGGTAGTCAACAATTTCTACATTGAAAGTGTCACCATTTTTCCATTCAAAGCAGATACGCCATTGGCTGTTAATTCTGATACTATGTTGTCCTTTTCTGTCGTCTTTTAGTTCTTCAAGTCGATTCCCAGGAGGAACCCTCAAGTCATTTACTGAAGTTGCGGCGTCCAAGATGACCAACTTCATCCTTGCATTTTCTTGAATTTCAGTTGGCAACTTTTTTGAGAATTTTCTGCCAAATATTTTTTTGGTTTCTTTGCAGCGAAATGACTTGATCATAAACAAATAATAACACCTCTCGATAATAATGCAAGGCGTTATGCTTTTTTAGTGTCAACATCCCCTTTTTTATGGAATAAATCTTCTTCCACCGGCGACCGGAATCGACAATGGACCAAACAACGGGGGAACGGGTAGAGAATAAACACCGAAGATATGGTGTCAAGACAAGGAGGATTAAACCATGCCTTTTCAGCTAACAATAGCCATCAAGGAATTTTCAGAGGCCACCTGGCTTACGAAACAAGAACAGCCGGTTCGACCACTTCCTTTTCTCAGCAATAAATAAACAGTCAATACCCGCAATTTCTCAAAAACTCCATTGCAGTCCGGCAGAGAGTGTCCTGGAATTTTGATTGTTTGCAACACTGACAAGGGCGTCCAAGTAGAAAGACAGGTTATTTCGATAATCGGCGATAAGGCTGGTTATAATCACTCCTTCATAGCGTGCCGGTTTGGCAGAGCTCACTGAAAATGTAGCATCTGGGTAGTTGCGAAAATGTGTTGACAACCTGGTGGACCCCTCCAGGAATTGACGGCTTAGGCCGATCATCATTTTTGGACATAAGCGCCAGTCGCCAATGGCAAATTTCCCGCTTGCCCGCAAGCCGAGCGAGGGGGTCAGCGAATCACTGCTGCTTCTTCCCATATGTACCGCAAAGTCGCCGCCACTCTCTGTAAAACCCTCCTGATCAAGATGCAAATAGTCAAGACCAACTACAGGCCCCAGATGGATCCTGCCAAACTGAACGTCTAAGTAACCAGAAAGGCTAGCATTGTAAACAGTGCTGGAGAAGGTTGCAGATGTGCTGGTAGCGAAAATGGGGGTATCGATATGCCGGGAGGCGCTGTTGTCAAGGCTTGTATACCCAAGCGATCCGCCAAAATCCACTCCCGAGATTTTGGCGTTTCCGTATAAACCAATATGCCTTCCTGAAATTGATCCGCTGCCAGCAGAATTATCCCAGGAAAGATCACTGCTGCTTGTTCCCAGCACCATCCCTGCCCGGATCGGAGAATACAAAAAACTCCTGTCCATACCAAAGAGAATCCCTGTGGTATCGACATCATAGCCGGAGATTCCATCCTGGCTGTCTTGAGTTGACCAAGCCCCTATACCTTGTGTCCAGACGTTCCAAGGATTTCCTGATGTTGTCTGTATTTTGTTTTCCAGGTGGGTAAGGGGTGGCATTTGCACAAAGAGTTTCGCCACGCCAAGGCCTGCCGGGGCAAAGGAGGTATACATTTCCGGATTCAGGCCGACTATAGTGCTATTAAGCTGTAACGGCGTCATGGCAAAATCCATGGCAAAAAGCAGTGACTCCATGTCATCATGGGCATCGACCAAAAGGGTATTGAGGGCTGCTGCCAGCTCTTTTTGATTGTTAGTTTCGACAAATTCACCATAGGGGGTGCGTACAATAACAAGGCAGAGGTTGTTGCCCTGGATCTCCTGAGCAAGATCAATGGTGTAAGAGGTGAAGTGTTTTTCCAGTGATGAAAAGGTACCGTTGATGCCGCCCGAGGCACTGATTATCGTCCAACTCCGGCCGTCTGGATAAAGGGCCATCGGCAAATAGGCGTCCACAGTGCCGCCCGAAATCACGGCAGAGCCGCTGACCCGGATGAGGTCGCTGGCACCGTCTTCTGCCAGTTCAGCGATATAGGTGTTATCCGACTTGAGCGTAAGCGAACCGTTGACCGACAAGGTGCCGATGGAATGCCCTGGCGAGATAGTACCGTAACTGACAAGATTGCCAGAAACGCTGCCGTTGCCAAACAACAAACCGTCACGTTCGATGGTGAGCTGCGAGGTCTGCAAAGTACCATTCAAAGAAAGTCGACCATAGATATCGGTGGCACCCTGAATAACTGCACTGCCATCGATATCGGCATAACCGCTGCTCGCCACGGCCAAAGAAGCTCCGGTAAAGGAGGCGCCACTAAATATAAAGAGATTACCATCAACCTCGCTATGACCGCCAATGCTAGCCAAACCGTAGATATTAGCTGTCGCCCCGGGGAGAATCGAAAGAGAAGCACTGCTCAGGCTACCGTTAATGCTGAGGCTGCCATCATGGACCGTGGTGCTTCCGCCTGAAAAATCCCAGGTTCCAGTGAGGATGTTCGTCCCATAAAGGTCAAGCTTGCCAAAATTGGCAAAATGACTGCCATCCACTATCTCCATATCGTGGAGGCACAGGCTGCCATCTCCTGAGGCGTTTACGATGGCACCGTTGATTGTGGCACCTCCGTGGACAAGTAAGGTCCCGTTTCCGGTATAGGTTGCCCCGGATTCTTGGGTAAAGGTGCTGCCACTTTGAAGTTCCAACGTGCCGGTATTGGTCAGGATACCGGAATTATCCACACTACCGTAGTTTGTCAAATATCCTGTGTTGAGCAGACTTCCGGTGGTGCCGATGTTTATCGCACCATACACCGTGCTGCTGGCACCAAGTGTTGCCGAGCCATTGATATTTACCGCACTGTTTGCTTGGGCAATAAGATATTCACTGGAATAACTTCCCCCGGATTGTACATTTAACGTCCCGGAAACATTTGTAGTGCCACTTACCGTGGCCGCGCCGTTGATATCGACGGTTCCGCCACTTGCCACGCCCATGCTCGCTGCAAGCAGGCTGCCATCAACAGCAAGGTTACCCGAATACACCGAAACACTCCCGCTTGAAAAATCCCAGGCTCCAGTTAACGTATTTGCCCCGTAAAAGTCGAGGTTGGCAAAGTTGGCAAAGTGACTACCATCCACCGTCCCCATATCGGAAAAACCAAGAGTTCCGTCTCCTGAAGCGTTTGCGATGGTGCCGTTAACTGTAGCGCCGCTCTGGACAAGCAGGGTACCGTTTCCGGTATACGTTGCCCCGACTTCCTGGGTGAAGGTACTGCCGCTTTGCAGGTCCATGGTACCGGTATTGTTGAGGATACCGAAGTTATCCATACTGCCGGAATTTGTTAAATATCCGGTATTAAGTAGGCTTCCGGTGTTACCGATATTGATCGTACCATCGACCGTGCTGCTGGCACCAAGTGTTGACGAGCCGTCGATATTTGCAATGCCACTTGATTGGACGACAAGATATTCGCTGGAAAAACTGCCACCGGAACTTACGTTGAACGTTCCGGAAAGATCTGTAGTGCCGCTTACTGTGGCCGCGCCATTGATATCGACACTTCCGATGCTTGCCAGGGTAATGTCTGTGGTGAGCAGGCTGCCGTCAATGGACAGGTTACCCGCATCAACCACACTACTCCCGTTTGCAAAATCCCAGGCCCCGGTCAATGTGGTGCTGCCGCCAGTAATGGTCAGATTGAGAAAATTGACATAGGTTGTGGTCAACAGTGTGCCGTCTATGCTCCCCATGTTGTTGAATCCCAAGGTGCCGTCAGCAGATGCATTGATAATAGTACCGTTTACGGTGGCACCGCCATAAACGAGCAAGGTACCGTTTCCGGTGTAGGTTGCCCCGGATTCCTGGGTAAAGGTACTGCCGCTTTGAAAGCTCAGAGTACCGGTATTGACCAGATCGCCGTGATTGCTCAGCGTGTCGTTGTTTACCAGGACGGATGTATTTTCCAGTGTGTTGTAGTTTGTCAGATCGATAGAATTCAGCAAGTCGCCATTGTTTGTTAGTACACCAAAATTGTCAAATAAGCCGTCGTTATCCAAGGTGGCATTATTTTCCAGGGCGCCAAAGTTATACAGCGAGTAGTAATTTGTCAAAGAACCATTGTTTTCCAATACGTTACTATTCCAAAGTTCACCGCTGATTGATACAATACCGTTATTGGTCAGGGGAGCATTATTATACAAGGTACCGGTGCCACTGATAACGATTTGGTGATTGTTTACAAATACAACCGTATTGTAGTCTACCGCCGTAACAGTGATTGTATTTCCTGGTGGGTTTGGATTCGGACTAATTTGCGCATGGATCAAACTGGCACCCAGGTAAGGATACATTAGCAGGCAGCAAAATATGAGCTGACTGTGGCGTCTTCTTCGCCATTTTGTTGGTCCACCGTTATCAATTACGAGATGTCTTTTCTCTCTTCGTACTAATGGGCACATTGTTCTCTCTTGATAAACGGTTTAAAAAGTCTTCAACCCGACGGCTTGGCTTGGCGCATTATTACATTTTACGGTTATCAACTAGTGGGAAATATTCAAGGAACAAGATTGTTAAATCTTGTTAAAAAGAAAACAAATCAAATGATTACAGCGTATTAAAAAGTGCAGATCAATGGATCCCCAGGCTGCGCAGCTGTTCGAGATAAATGGAAAGTTGCCGGCGCAGGGGGGTATCATCCGAGGTGGCCGCAAGAACATATTCACAAGTGGCGAACACATTTTGCAGGCGGGGATTAGCCGGTAATGTATCAATGGAAAGGTAACGGTCAAGGGTTTGCGTTCGTTCCCAGCCATCCTTATTGACATAAACCGCCCACAATCCGCTCTGGTGGGCCAGGTCGATTTTAGAAGATTGTGTGGTTTCGGTCCACAGGTCTAAGGCAAGACGCAAGGTCTTAACGATGAGGGTACGTTGATCCTCTTGCGGCAGGGGTGACAATATTTCCTGGCTCATTCTTTCCAGGGAACGGTCCATGGCGTGTAAGTCGTCCATTAAAGCTGGCTGCCGGGTGAGTATCTGCGGGGTGATACTGGTTAAAGCAACTTCAAGTTGCTGGAGACGCTGTCGGTTGCGGAAAAATTCTTCGAGCCACAGTCGGGACGCCACGGCCTGTTTACGTGTGCCAATCAAGAGCATGAGTAAGTATTCATCGCCAAGTTCAAGGGCAGCAGGGATAACAGCGCTTGGCCGTGGAAGGCCTTCAGCGTCGATCAGTTCAAGATGGGCGCCATCAAGGGGAAGTGAATCTTCACCATTTTTGACAATTCGCAGCCAGTTATCCAGGATCGTAACTGCAGAGGGAGAAAAAAAGGGGGCAAAGGGGTTGCCGAGCAGATTTTGCACTTCATAGCCGAACTGTTTTGTGAAAACCTGGTTGCAAAATCCTATTTCCTGGTTTTCATTGATTGCCATAATGGCATCGGGAACGGCGTGAAGCATTCCAGCCAGCCGTTGTTGGGTCAGCCGCAACTCCAACTCACTTTGGGTTCGTAGTTCCACCTCCCTTTTTAACTGTTTGTTTTCCTGCGCTAATTTATGGGACTTACGAACTTTAAGTTGGGTGCGCACTCGCGCCACAAGCTCTTCTCCGGCAAATGGTTTTCTAAGATAATCGTTAGCCCCGCATTCAAGACCTTCGGTAAGATCGGCGAGCTGATTCTTGGCAGTAAGCATGATTACCGGCAGCTCAGCAGGATTGTAACGATGCCGAAGTGCTCTACAGACCTCGAACCCGGTCATTTTGGGCATCATGACATCAAGAAGGACCAAGTCGAAAACGTGGCCTTGCTCGATCAGGGCCAGGGCTTGCTTACCGTTTGCAGCTACCGTTACCGTCATTTTGGCCAACCCCAGGTGGTTACGGACCACCTGGAGATTGATTGGATCATCGTCCACCGCCAAAATATGGGGAGCATCCGGTGCGGGTAAAACGGTTTGTTCGGATATTGTGGAAATAGTTGCCATGGGAATGACTTCCGCCGGAGGATGGTCAGAAGGCATTGGCGAGATGATTTCGGTCGAAAGAGGGAGGGTAAAGCGAAAACTTGATCCGACCCCGGGGGTTGACTCGGCCCATAAGTGGCCGCCATGGAGCTCGACCAGATGTCGACTAATGCCAAGCCCAAGACCAGCGCCGCTGTAGTTGCGGGCCGACGAATCGTCCACCTGTGCAAATGCATCAAAGATAGTTTCCAGCTTGCCAGACGGGATGCCAATGCCGGAATCTTTAACAACAATCTCTATCTCACCATCATTCTCAACCGCTGAAACCACCACTTCTCCCTGGTCGCTAAACTTGATGGCGTTCCCCACCAGATTAAAAAAAATCTGTTGCAACCGGTCTTCATCTGCAGCAACAGGAGAAATAGTTTTGGGAACCTTATTGTACAAAGCAAGCGGCTTGTCCTTGACCAGTGGTTTACTCACCGCCAGCACCGTATCGACAACCGCGTGCAAATCAACAGGGCGGAGATGCAGACGGATATCCTTATATTTCAGCCGTGAAAAATCAAGAATGTCGTCTACCAGGTTGTGCAAACGACGTCCACTGGCGGCAATCATCGCCAGGTTGTCACGTACCTGTTGGTTAAGCGGCCCAGCCACGCCACTGGCCAGCGATTCGGTCAAGCCGATGATACCGTTTAAGGGAGTACGGAGTTCGTGGGAGGTGGTTGAGAGAAAAACGTCTTTGAGTCGGTCTATCCTTGACAGCTCGCGAATGTGTTGCTGTTGTTCGCTTAAGAGTCGTTCGACTGCGCTAAAGGCCCGAGACATCTTTGCAGAAAGAGCCAAGGCCTGGGCGAGGATAAAGATAAACAGCCCGATATGCGATAAATATATGGACCGTATTATTTTATGATCATAGAGCATATCGTTTATACCAAAGAGAATGAGAACAATGTAACCAACGACCAGAAAAACAGCGCCCTCACGTTTTCTGTACATGGCCATAACAAGCATAATCTGGTTATAGGCAATCACCAGGGCACGAAAAAGAAAGTAATATTTCGGGATGGCGGCTGAGGTGACCGGTATGGGTGACACCAGCGCCATTGCGGCGAAGATCAGGGCAAGGCTCCATACGAGTCGCTCAACAAAGCGATGAAACTCCTTTGGATAGAGAGCGCGCAAAAAGCTGAAAACAAAGGGAAGAGAGAGGGTAAAACAGATCATCTGCACCCTGTTGAGCAGTGCATAGGAAATTTGGGACCTATCGACAATGAGAAAAACGACCCAGTTATAATGATTTGCGGTTAACAAATACCCCGCCCACAACAGACAGTACAAGCTAAAATAAAGGGGAGCCCGCTCTTTGCGAAGTAGACAAAATAGACCAAAATGATAGAGCCCCATAATAAAAACAAGGCCAATACAAAAAAGGATCTGTGCCTGCCATCTTTTCTCGGTGGAGTGCATTATTATTTCCGGTCCCAAACGGATGGGGGCAATAAACCCTCCCCTGCCGTGATGGAAATTAGAGACCTGAAGCACCAGCTCCATCGTCTGTTTGTGGGTGGTCAACTTGACGTTTCTGCTTATGCTGCCCACTGTCTCTTCCTGTAACTCTGTGCCGACCTGTCCGTTTTGGGCAAGAAGTGTATTATTGACCCAGAGCTTGTATGCGCAATGAACATTTTCCAAGTGCAAAACAAGATCTCGTTCTTGTCCATCAGATAAAACAGTCAAACGCAAGGTGGCAAAACCGCGTGCACCGATCTTCTTGCCTGCAATCCTGGTGTTGTTCCAGGCCCCTGGCAGGGAGATATAGGTGGAAGATGATGGTGGGTGCGCGCCTTGTAAATCGGCGGGAGAAAGCAATTTTTTCCAATAAAATTCCCATTCTCCATCAAGACGGATCAACTGTGAGTCCATGTTACGAACCGTGGACAGATCAAGAATGCCATGATGAGCCAGAGGGGAATACCCATTTTGGCCCGTACATCCTAAGATCAGAGTGAGGAGAATTAGCAGAGTGAACAGGAGAATTGTCCGTGAAAAAAAACGGGACAAAAAAGGCATGAAAAGTAGCCCACAGGCCCTTGATTTCTTGCCTGATGTGACGTCAGGATGGATCGGCATGTAAAACGTTGCGGGATAGGCGATTGTAGGATTATAAACTCTTTCTTTCCCATTAGACAGTTGTCAGCCGCTTCCAGATACGTCAGACAACGACAAATGCTACAAAACTGGTAGACAATCTGCAAGTTTTTTCCGCACAAAACACAACAACTCATCTATATTTATATAATTTTCACAACAAGACAGAATCAAAATCCATAACAAGCTTTAGTCCTTCGTAAACCTCGTTCATTCTCTTTTTAGAGAGACTTCCGATTTTTTCCTTTACACCGCTTTTATCTACTGACTTGATCTGCGTTACATTTATTACACATCTCTTGGGCATATTGGCTTCGCCCTTTTTCAAAACAACATTGCCAGGCAATTCACCAAATTTCAATGTTGATGTAATGACGGCCATAAGGATTGTATTAATCTTGCTCTCATTGAGTATATCGTTCTGAATGACCAGACCAGGCCTTTTGCCTAATGGTTCCGAACCTTTTCCTGGTGAAAAATCAACCCAATATATTGAACCTTTTCGTATTACCATTCCTGCCCTTCACTCACATCCAGATTAGAAAACCATCTGGCGGTATCAAGCTGCTCCCTGCAAATAGAGTTATCAGAAAACACCTGATCATAGGCATTTTTCAGATCTACTCTCTTTTCATCAACGACCCTTTCATAAACAATCGTTGAAATGAACTTGCTCCTGCTTATGTGGTTCTTTTTGCTTAAATCGTCTACAATTCGAACCAATTCTTTAGGCATTGTTATTGCCACTTTTTGGGTATTCATAGAAGATCCTCCCTTTTGGTATGACAATTCAGGAATACCAACTTATGACATCTATGTCAACAAGCTGGAGTTTAGAGTTTCAGCAAAGTGACCGGCTCCGATGATAGGGGACTGAATTTTTTTCATAGCTTTTTAACCGGGAGGCAGATTTGTTTTTGCATAAACAACAGACAAGTGGCTCTATTCAAATTTACTGTTCAGGTGCAATAAACAAACTTTTATCCATGGCCTTTTCCCTTGCTGCCTGTTGGGTTATCTTTCCTGTCTCTAACAACTCCTGCAGGTGTTTATCCATGGTTTGCATCCCTTGATTAGTTCCTGTCTGGATAAGGGAATTCACCTGGGTAATTTTTCCTTCCCGAATAATGGACGCCAGGGCCGAAGAGCCAAGAAGTACCTCTATGGCCGCACACCTGCCTCTACCGTCTCTTGTTTTTAAAAGCTGCTGAGCAATCACCGCCTTTAATGACTCGGAAAGCATGGTCCTGGTCTGGGCCTGCTGTTCGGTGGGAAAGGCGTTGATAATCCGGTCGATGGTCTTCGCGGCACTGTTGGTATGGAGCGTCCCAAAGACCAGAATACCCAGCTCAGCACAGGTCAGTGCCAGGGAGATGGTTTCAAGATCACGCATTTCCCCCACCAGAATCACATCTGGATCTTCCCGGTTGGCCACCATCAACGCATCTGCGAAACTTGGCGCATGGGTCCCTATTTCCCGTTGCGAAAAGATACATTTTTTATTGGGATGAACAAACTCCAACGGATCTTCAATGGTGATGATATGCTTAGGATAAGTTTCATTTATCCTATCAATAATTGCGGCCATGGTGGTTGATTTCCCGCTCCCTGTGGGACCGGTCACAAAAACCAAACCCCTCTCATAATCCGCTATCCGTTTCACCACGTCCGGCATATGCAGTTGTTCAAGGGTGAGTATCTTAGTTGGAATAATGCGAAAAACTGCCCCAACCCCACGATGTTGATACAAAAAGTTACACCTGAATCTCCCCACCCCTGCCAGTTCATAAGCCTTATCCAAATCCTTATTTTGTAGAAGTGTATCTTGTTGTGCCGGCTCCAGAATCTCAAAGAGAATCTCTTTATTAGTCTTAGCAGTTAAAACAGGCGCATCCATGGGAATAAGATCACCACGAAGACGCAAAAGTGGCGGAAACCCAACAACCATATGCAAGTCACTGGCACCATGCTTTGCCATTTCCCTGAAAAATGCATCAATTTGAGCCATAATTGTTTCCTTTCCTCAGCTCTGCGCTGTTTCAAGACGCTGCCCAGCAGGCATAAAACGTTTTAATAGCATTTTATTCTCCACATTTGCCATTGCCCCCTGCAGACTAATTTTACCATCACTCAGCAGTGCGACAATGGACTCATCCATCAGCCGCATACCGGCCGTTTTCCCCATCTGCAAAGCGGACTGAATCTGGTAGGTCTTGTTATCACGAATAAGGTTGGCAATGGATAAGTTTCCTATCAATATTTCAAGGGCCAGTTGCATACTTTTCCCATCACTTCCGGGAATAAGACGTTGGGTAATAACCGCCTTTAACGACTCGCTCAACATGGCTCGCACCTGATTTTGTTCCCCAGGCGGATAGGAATCAATGATCCGATCAACGGTTTTTGCCGCATTTGACGTAGACAGGGTTCCAATCACCAGATGTCCGGTTTCGGAGGCGGAAATTGCAAGGGAAATGGTGTCCAGGTCTCGTAACTCACCAATAACAATAACGTCCGGATCCTGTCGCAAGGCCCCTTTTAAGGCGTTTTTATAGGAGAGCGTACTCCTCCCAAGTTCTCGTTGATTGACCACTCCCTTTTTATAAGGATGGATAAACTCTATGGGGTCTTCAACGGTCAAAATGTGATGACTCCGTTTTGAATTGATATAATCAACCATGGCCGCCAGGGTAGTTGTCTTCCCATGCCCGGTGGCACCAGTCACCAAAATAATTCCCTGGTGATTATCCAATATTGAATAGACAACGTCGGGGAGGCATAGCTGGGCAAATGTAGGTATTTCAGGAGGAATAACCCGAAAAACTCCACTCACCCCATTATTATGCAACATGGCGCTTCCCCGAAAACGTCCCAATCCCTCAAGTTCATAGGCAAAATCAATCTGCTGCTTATCCGCCATGCTCTTTCGCTGCGCTGGGCTCAGCAACTCCTCAACCACTTTCACACTCTGCTCGGCGGTGAGTGGTTGACTTTTCAGACGCACCAGCTTCCCCATATGACGCACCATAAAAGGTTCACCAGGAACCACATGTACATCCGATGCCTTCATATTGATTGCCGCTTTGAATACCTTATCCAGTATGGCCATCGTCTCTATCCCTTTCCAATACAGAAGCTGTTACAAGACACTCTCAGCGGGTAAAATAATTTCTATGCTTTCTACAAGCACGTTTATAAACTCACTCTTGAGGAGCTCTTTCTCATCGTGATTGCTCACCTTCGCTTTGGTCACCACCATAAATGTTTTTGCCTCATTCATAAAATCGGTGAGCCTTGCTCCGGGCATCAAATCAATTTCCCCTTCGATTCGAAAATCGGCAGTTAAAATAACAACATCCGTTTTAAGTGTGGACATAGCTTTTCCTATTCAAATTGGGATCGTTATTTACTTCAGAATGCCATCATTTTTTAAGCTTATAAGCTGCCCGGGAAGAAGTCAAACGGAACGCGGATGGCACAATCTATTCCTCACCTCTTTAAATAGTGAGTATCATACTTCTGTTAACACTATCTTCATCACCTCTTATACAACTTGTAATGGTTCTATAATAATTTTCTAACATTCCCCCTGTACCTTCCCTGCCAATTGCTTAACGAGATGATTGTTGAGCGTTGTTCTTCTTCCTCCCGATCGACAGGGCATCTCTAAAAAGTTGCCCAGTCGATCGTATTTTTAATACGGAGTTTTCATGATTTCGCTTGACTCGGTTTCACTTGGATACACACATGCTTCGGTTCTTTCACAACTTTCCCTTCGCGTTGGAGAAGGTGAATTCCTGGGTATTATCGGTTTATCCGGAGCTGGCAAATCCACTTTGCTCATGTCCATTATCGGTGGGCTACGCATTTTAGAAGGGAAATATCACGTCTTTGGCTACGATCTCACCACAATTAAGAAAAAAGATTTACGGCTGCTACGATCCAAAATTGGATTTATCTTCCAGGGCTACAATCTGATCAACAGACTAAGTGTCTTTCATAACGTTATGAGTGGCATGCTCAAAGATATCCCCTTGGGGAGATCTTTGGTGAAGTACTACAGCAGCGAAGAAACGGATAAGGCATATGAATATATGCAAGTCGTTGGCATAGAAGATCTGGCCCTGAAACGATGCGATGAACTCTCTGGAGGACAGCGGCAACGGGTGGCCATCGCAAGGGCCCTTGCCCAGGAGCCAAAAATTCTGCTTGCCGATGAGCCGGTGGCAGCCCTTGATCCCAAAAGTGCAATCCAGGTTATGGATGTGCTGAAAACGGTGAACGAATCTTACGGGGTAACGGTTGTCAGCAATCTACATCATATCGATTTTGCAAAAGAATATTGTCACCGTATCGTTGGTGTGGGCAATGGAAGCATTTCCTTTGATGTCCTTACCCAGGATCTTAAAGCAGCACATCTCAATCGTATTTATGACACCCCCCAACCGGAATCGGATACGTTGTCCATAGAAGGTATTTTTGACCGGCTTCGTGACAAGGCAAACAAAACCACCACCGAAAAACTGCCAATGGACAGGGAGCCAGAGGCGGTATAGCAAGAAAACCATTACAAGGAGATTAGATCATGAAACGTTTAGCAATGACTTTACTTGCCCTCGTAGCACTCACTGCCATGAGTGTTTCGTCTGCCTTTGCAGACAAGGATTGGCCCACCGAAATCACCTACGGTGTGATTCCCGTAGCCTCTTCCAGAAACATGTCGGACAGTTTTGGCGGTCTGGTGAGTCATCTTGAAAAAGAGCTTGGCATTAAAGTAAAGTTACAGGTCGCTGGTGATTACGCAGGTGTTATTACCGGGATGCAGCATGGGCATATTGACCTTGCCTACCTTGGGCCAAAATCGTATTGCGAGGCCGCCAAAAGAGCCAATGCAGAGGCCGTTGTGGTCGAAGTTGGACAGAGTGGCATTGCCGGATACCATGGCTATATTATCACGAAGGCAGGATCAGGTCTTAAAACCTTAAAAGACCTTCAAGGGAAAAAATGGGCATTTACTGACCCTCACTCCACTTCCGGAACGCTGGTGCCCACCGTTTATTTCAACAAAATCGATGTTGATCCGCAAAGTTATTTTGGCAAAGTAGTATACTCCGGTAGCCATGAAGCATCCATTCTCGCTGTAAAAGCAGGAAAAGTTGACGGCGCTTCAACAAATGATCTTGATTTTGACCGCGGCCTTGGCACTCACTGGAACAAGGATGATTTCAATATCATCTGGACATCTGATCTTATCCCGGGATCTCCCATGGCAGTTCGCAAAGATTTGCCGGCTTCCTTAAAAGAGGCTATCCAAAAGGCCTTTGTTTCCTACACCGACAAAGATGGCCTGGAAAAACTGAAAATTTCCGGTTACCAGATGGCCAACGACAAAATGTACGATGGCATCAGACAACTTATTGCTGCCAAAAAAGCATTAAAGGTTGCCAAAAAGTAGCCCGCACAGATCCTCTTGATATGCGCTAAGAAAGCAATTTCTTAGCGCATACACCATATTCCTTTCAATTAGACCCCAAAAAACGAGATAATGACAACAGCGCAGATATCCCCAGCTTTTTTACAAAAAGAAGTTTCTCCATTTCGCCGGCAGACTGTCACTATCTTCCTTGTCCTTTGTTTGGTCTATGCGACAAGTTGGCTTGACACGGAAATGAGTGTTGGCAGCCTCATCGATGGCGGGGGATTTATGAAATCCTATATCGTCGGTAACCCTGAAATTGCAGGATCCAGCTTTTTTCCACCATCTTTTATTGTCAATGATGTTCTGGAATATAGTAAGGCGATGTACGAAACCATTGAAATGGCGGTGGTAGCCCTTTTTCTCTCCATTGTGGTGGGTTTTCCACTCTCACTTCTGGCATCACGAAATATTTTAAAGATACTTATCCCCGGAAGATCACTTTTTGCTAAAACCACACGCCGCAGTATCTATCTTGTGGCGATGCTGATCGCCAATATCTTTCGTTCCATAAATGAAATCGTTTGGGCCTTGCTCTTTGTTTCGGCGGTGGGGCTGGGCCCCATGGCTGGAATTTTGGCACTTGCGGTACATACTTCCGGGGTGCTGTGCAAGCTTTTGGCCGAAGGGAACGAGGCCATTGACCCTGGCCCGGTAAAGGCGCTGACCGCCACAGGCGCCAGTTTTCCAAAAATTATTGTCTATGCGGTTTTGCCCCAAACAATGCCGCACTTTATATCCATGGTGCTTTACCGCTTTGAATCGGACGTGCGTAGTGCCTCCATCCTGGGATTTGTGGGAGCCGGTGGAATTGGTTTTTATCTTTTTGATAAAGTTCGAGCCTTTGAAAACGCGGATGTCACAACGATTATCCTCATTATAGTAATAACAGTTTGGTTTATAGACAAATTAAGTGCAACCGTTAGGAAAAAATTTATTTGATCATGAAGAGTACAATCTCAAGAGAAGAGCTGAATTTTTATCTCCAGCAAGTCGATCCCGAGCTCCTTTTTTCTGTAAAAGAGAAAATAGAATTCAACGCGAATGTAAAGGTGGTTCAAGAACCATTGGAAGAAACTGTGATGCTTCCAGTAACCGATCCGGTTAGCAAAGGATCTTTTTACAGTGCCGAGGTTATGGTCACTTCTGCCATTGTCAGGGTCAATGAAACATCGGGATGGTCGATGGTTTTGGATGCAAACAAAAAACTTGCGCTCCATATCGCAATTTTGGATGGAGCCCACGCTGCAGGTATTGAAACGGTGGCCATTACAGAACTTATCCTGGCAGGAAAAGAATCCCACTCTCTTAGAAACAAAAAGATCAGCGAACAGGTTGCCGCCACCCATGTCTCTTTTGATCTGATGTAAAAAGTAGTTCCACGAGAAATATATGGACATTGAAAAACTGAACCGACACAACTTTCGTAGTTGCCTAAATGCCATGGCAAGACCTGGAAGCCTGCACCAACTAATCCCTTTTGAAAACTCATCAATTTTTGCCGCAGCAGCCCTGCTCCTCTATGCTGAAGTGAGTTTTTTTCAAAATATTCAAAATGATTGGGAGATTATCAAGGCGATTACCAATGCAACAGAAGAATCAGTGGATAAGGCTGACTATCTCTTTCTTTCATCGCCCGACAAATCCATCCTAAATGATGCGCAAAGTGGTGACCAACAAAATCCTGAACAGAGTGCCACCCTTATCTGCAGTTGTCCTGGCTTTAACGAAGGAGCACATGTCACAATACAAGGTCCGGGTATAGATGGCTGTCACGAGGTGATCCTTCCCGCAACAGAAGATTTCCTTTCAAGTCTAATGAAAAAAAACAAACATTTCCCATTGGGTGTTGACCTGTTTTTTATTGGGGAAGACATGCAAGTCTGTGGAATACCTCGCTCAACACAGGTTGAACTATTATGAGTTATGTCGCAATCAAGGGAGGCAGTGATGCCATTCGCGCATCCATAGACTACTTTAACCAGACCATTGAGAAGGCAAGTGAGATCAGTGATGCTGCCCTGTACAAAGGATTGATTTTTGCCTGTGACCGTATAATGGGTGAAGGTGCGCTGTATAGTGAAACAATGGCCGCAGAGGCAATGCGTCGTAGCGGAGGCGATTTACTGGAGGCCGCCTTTTACCTTCGAGCTCACCGTTCAACCTGTAAACGCGCAAAAGACGCTTTGCAGCTCAACACCGAAGATATACGTGTTGTCAGGCGAATTTCTTCCGCCTTCAAAGATATCGAAGGCGGCCAAATTTTAGGCCCTTCCTGCGACTATGTTATCAGGCTTTTCAGTCACCCGCGAAACCGTGAGAAGATGCAGGATTTGTTACAGGGACCAAAGGGAAATAGGGTTCCCAGTGCACTGAGCAGTCTACGCAAACGTGACCAGGTAATCACACTCGCAAGCAAAGAATCCAAACCCTTTGATGTTTCCCGCTCTTTTCCCCTTCCCCCCTATCCCAGAAGCGCCTTAATGCAGGTAATGGCGAGGGGCGAAACCGGGGCAATGCTTGGCTTTGCCTACACATCCATGCGGGGCTATGGAGACGTGCATCCAACCATCGGAGATCTCCGCATCGGCTATGCCACGGTCCAATACACCCACCCCTTTACCGGAAAGAGTGTGAGTATTGGCGAAATCAGAGTGACCGCCTGCGAGGCCATCGGCTCATTTAACAAAGATCCAAAAGACGGAAAACTGCGCCTTGCCACCGGATTTGGATTTTGTATTGGATGCAATGAGACGAAGGCCATAGCCATGTCCATCCTTGATATGGCCATGCACCACCCCGGCTATTCGGTGGGAGGTGTCGATATTGCCGCCAATCCTGAAATAATCATTCATCATGTGGATGGAATTGAATCCATGGGATTTGCCAACCATTTCAAACTGCCCCACTACGTGACCTTCCAGGCGGATTTACAGGTTCTTCAGAAGGCAAAGGAGCAGACAGATGAATGAAAAAGGTTTTAGCCAACGATTTGCCTTCTTAGATGAAGATGCCAAAAAAGAGATCCGCAGGGCCATTCTCAAGGCTGTGGCCATCCCTGGCTACATAGTCCCTTTTGCCTCAAGGGAGATGCCGGTGGCAAGAGGCTGGGGAACGGGTGGGCTGCAAATAACACTTTCTATTATCAAAGAAGAAGATAATCTCAAGGTCATCGATCAGGGCTGCGATGGATCGATCAATGCAGTCAATATCCGTGAGTTTATTCATTTTGTCACAGGCGTTGCCAAAACAAGCGATACGACAGAGGCCTCCATCATCCAAACCAGACACCGCATTCCTGAGAAACGATTGCGTGAAGACCAGATTCTGGTCTTTCAAGTACCCTATCCCGAAGTGCTCACCACCGTGGAACCGGACACCAGCAGGCAAAAACAGATGCATGGAGACACTGATTATTCAAAACTTTGGGTACTTCTCTACGAAGACACTTCTCAGTTTGGCGACAGTAGAATCAGTAACCGCTATCCCGTTCAAATCAATGACCACTACGTTATGGACCCGTCACCGATTCCCAAATATGATATTCCGGCAATGGATAACTGTGCTGCACTGCAACTATTTGGGGCTGGTCGGGAAAAACGAATCTACGCGATTCCTCCATACACAAAGGTAAAACCATTAAAATTTGATGATCGCCCATTCAAAGTAGAAACCTTCGAGAACATCAGTTGCGAGCGTTGTGGTGCCACAGGTGTCTTCTTTGATGAGATTCGTGTTGGCGATAAAAGACATTTTTATTGTTCAGACTCAGATTTCTGCGACAAAAACTTGGTACAAAACGATGCTTCTTGATGTTTGTAATGTGAGCAAGATTTATGGCCATTCCTGCGGTCAATGTCTTGATCTGACGGGAGTTGAACAGGACCGGGCCATCTGCCCCAGATGCAACTCGGTGGTGGCAATCAACAGAGTGAGTCTCACCTGCAACAAAGGTGAGATCCTTGGGATCGTTGGTGAGTCCGGGAGCGGGAAATCCACACTCCTGCAACTTATCTATCAAGACAAATCGGTAAGCAGTGGTGAAATCTATTTTGCAGGCATCACTGGTTCAGATGGCAATCTTCTCAATATACTGAATCTTCCGGTCTCCAGGCGTTCACAACTACGCAATAAGATGATGTCCATGATCTATCAAAGTCCCCGGCTTGGTCTCAACTTTTTATTTTCTGCAGGGGGAAATATCGCCGAGCGAATTATTGGATCGGGCGAAAGACGCTATGCGACTATCCGTGACAAGAGCCTTAGCTATTTTGATCGTATTGAGATGGAAAGCAGCCGTATCGATAACTATCCCGAGGAATTTTCCGGCGGGCAACAACAACGGATTCAAATCGCCAAAGCACTATCCTCTTCGCCCAAACTCTTACTCCTTGATGAGCCAACCACTGGACTTGATGTTTCTGTCCAGGCAAAAATCCTTGATTTAATAAAAGAACTTCAGCAGGAAATGGGATTTTCGATGATCATTGTTTCCCACGATCTGGGGGTCATCAATCATCTCACCGACATTACCATGGTGATGAAACATGGCAGTTTGGTGGAATACGGTCTCACCGACCAGATCCTTGAAGATCCGCAGCACCCATACACCCAACTCCTTGTTTCCAGCATACTATAGGATAAAAAATGAGCGCAAACATGCCAACGCCAAACAGTGATCCTCAAGAGAAAAAGCTTGAAGTACGTAATATTGAGAAAAGTTTCACTTTGCATAACCGGGATGCCTGCAAAGTACATGGTTTTTCCAATGTAAGTTTTTCGGTGGGTAAAGGTGAGCTCCTTGCCCTTACTGGTCCAAGTGGAGTTGGAAAATCCTCAATTTTAAAAGCCATTTTCAGGACCTATCTTACAAGTTCAGGGAGCATTCTTTTTTATCGTGATGGTAAATCGGTGATAGATCTTGCCTCCTGTTCCGAGAGCCAGGTGCTCACCATGCGTAAATACGAGATGGGCTTTGTCACCCAATTTTTAAAGATTCTCCCTCGCATCTCTGCCATCCAGGCAGTGGCTGCACCGCTTATTGAGCTTGGAGAAGAGGAACAATCTTCTCTCTTTTTGGCCGCCACCCTCCTTGATCAACTGGGTATTCGCGAAGAACTTTTTCACCTCTCACCCCTCACCTTTTCCGGTGGCGAAAAACAACGGGTAAATATAGCACGAGGAGTTATAGCACCAAAAGAACTTCTCTTACTCGATGAACCCACCGCATCACTTGATGAAAAAAGTTCCGACAGTGTCCTTGCCCATCTGCTCAAATTAAAAGAAAAAGGCGTTGCCATGATCGGCATTTTCCACGATCCGGCCAAAATTAAAAGGGTGGCAGACAAGCAATATGAAGTGTGCAGACAACAGACAACTGCAGCGAATGCATTTCACCAGGAGGCCGCCTGATGCAACGACTTGTACTGCGCTCAAAACGAGTACTTATCAAAGACTCCATTCAACCGGCAGATATTGTAATTAAAAACGGTGAAATCAGTGAAGTACAGGCCCACAATTCCGACCACCATGCCATGGACTTTGGCAACCGGCTCATCGTTCCCGGTTTTGTTGATCTTCACTCAGATGCCATAGAAAAAGAAATAGAACCACGACCAGGGGCCCAGTTTCCGGTGGCCTCAGCCCTGGTGGAACTGGATAAAAAATTGACCATGGCAGGAATCACCACCATGTTCCATGCCATCGGCTTTAACGATGCGGCAATCACAGGCTACAGGGCCACCAAACTTGCAGCAGCAGTGATCAGAGATATTTATGATGCCAACCAGTCGCGTTTGACTGTGGACAACTTTGTCCATGCCCGTTTTGAAGTAACCTCATTTGAGTCGGTGGGCACCATTAAGGAGTTGATTGAGCAAAATCTGATCCAGATGCTCTCGGTTATGGATCATACGCCTGGGCAGGGCCAGTTTAAGTCCATAGAGACATGGAAAGAGTTTCACCTCCCGGTCTATAAGTTATCCGATGCGGATGCCGATGAGATCATCCGTCAAAAGCAGAGAGGGCAGGCCAGATCGTTTATGATTGTAGAAGATATTCTCCGCTTTGCCGGTGAGCACAATCTTATCCTTCTTTCCCATGACGATGACACTCCTTTAAAGGTAAGCCTGCTCAAAGACATGGGTGTTACCATTTCCGAGTTCCCGCTGGATATTGAAGTGGCCACCTTTGCCAAAGACCATGGTGTGGCCACCGGAATGGGCGCACCCAATGTGGTTCGGGGGAAAAGCCAGAGCGGCAACGTCTCGGCAAGGGAACTTATTGCCGAAAACAGATGCGACTTTCTCTGCTCCGATTACCACCCAAGTTCCATGCTCCAGGCCCCTTACGCTGCCCATAAAGAGTTGGGCATTCCCATCGAGACCTGTTTTAACATGGTGAGTAGAACTCCTGCAAAACTGGCAGGCCTAAACGATAGAGGAGAAATTGCTCCTGGGAAAAAAGCCGATATTGTCGTGATCGAAGATAATTCCATTCCAACAGTGGTCCTTACGTTAAAAGAAGGAACAGCGGTGTATAATGGCACCGGTTGTCTCTGTGGTGAATAACAATGGTATATATTGAAGCCCACGGACAGGAACCCGAGACCAACCTCAGCTCCTACCCCCTTATTTCCAAAAAGGCACGGGTCCTTAATTCTAAACTTGGCAGGTACACTGAAATTCGCCCCTATGTGGAATGTATCGAATCAAGTGTGGCAAATAAGGTAACAAGGTTTTGCAAGCTTTGAAAATTGTACTTATCACAGGGCCCAGTGGTGCAGGAAAAGATAGTTTGCTCAAAATGGCAGGTAAGCATTTTAAAGATGACAAGCAGGTATATTTTGCCAAACGCTATATAACAAGATCACCTGACAGTAATGAACAAAACTATTATTTGGATAAAAAAGGCTTTTCTCTATTGCAAGAGCATGATTTTTTTATTTCTTCCTGGCAGGCACACGGTAACTCCTATGGAATTGGTCGTAGCGAGTTTTCGAAAATTTGCGGAAACTCCCTGGTCATTATCTCTATTTCGAGAACCAAAATAGCCGATTTTGAAAACCTGTTTCCCGACGTGACAACCCTGTGCATACAAGTGGAAGAAAGTGTCCTCAAAAATCGATTAGTAACAAGGGGAAGAGAGGATAGCTCTGCCATCGAAAGCCGTCTCAGGAGATACGCAATTCCCTTTTCCGCCAGAAAGCTGCTGATGTTTGACAATTCAGCATCTATTGAACACAGTGGGGAGCAGTTTATTAGCCTGCTCAGCTCAATACTAACAGGATAGCACCATGCGATACGGTCTCTACTTTTCCCCAGCCCCTTCTTCCACCCTTTGGGAAATTGGTTGCAAATGGCTTGGTCGTGATGCACAAAGCCTGCGGAAATACATACAACCAGAAGTTGCAGGGATCTCCCCGGCAGAGCTCTTTCAACTTACCAACAATCCAAGAAGATACGGTCTTCATGGGACCCTGAAGGCCCCTTTTCGGATGCAACAAACACAGAGTGTTCAGGATCTCATTAAGGCCGTCAGAATTTTTTGTTTAGCCCGTAAAACATGTGTAACTCCCCCCCTTGCACTCCACGTAATAGACAACTTTTTCTGTTTATCCCCCCAGCAGCCGTCATCACAACTCAACACTCTGGCGGCGGACTGTGTTCACCAATTTATGCCATTTCAGGCCCCAGCCACTCAAGATGAACTCATTAGAAGACGGACAGCAGGGCTAAGCAGCCAGGAAGAACAAAATCTTATCAGATGGGGATATCCGTATGTTATGGAGCAGTTTCGTTTTCACCTGACTCTTAGCAACAAAGTAGTTGACGCAAACAAAAGGAATTTACTGCAAAGCAGCCTAATGGAACTATTTGCGGGAGTACTAGGAAAGCCACTTATTATCGACGCCATTTCAATATTTGTTGAGCCTGCACCTGGAGACGATTTTTATCTCCTTGGTCGCTACCCTTTTGGTCAGGCGGGTTAATAATTAACAAAAATTTTCTGCGTACCCAAAAAAGAATATTTGACAAAAAAATAATTTATTGTCTTTTCAGGCAATGCTTCGCAAGTCTTTGCCATTCCTCTACCATATACAATGGAATAGACAGAATATCATCATGCCAGGAAAGATCATGACCTGAGAAACGAAGACCAAATGGTGTGGCGCTGTGCTCTTGCAGAAATAAACGCATACTTTTCAGGCTACCTGTTTTTCCGGCCTTTACCTCCACGGGCAAAACATATTGACCGTAACCCAGAAGGTAATCCACCTCCGCCTGACTGTTTTTTGCTTCTCTCACCCAAAAAAAGAGCTTTTGCTCCTCATACTCTTCGGTCATACTTAGAAGTTGCTGTCCCACATACTGTTCAGCAACACTTCCACGATTAACAGTCATTAATTCTTTCAACATTAACTCCGGCTCAAGTCCCAAAGAACGCTGCATCAGACCGACATCCAAGAATATCATTTTGAATTTTTTATGATTGACCTGGGCATCAAGTGGAATGCCATTACCAGAAGAGTGACAGATTTGGTGCAGACACCGAGAATCTTCAAGAAGCTCTATACCATTTTTCAGATCTCGACTTTGAAAATTTGGGTTAATATGGGTGTACTTTATTTGTTGGCCCACCAAACGTGGGATTGCCCGAAAAACATCCTTAAGGTGCTTATGTTTAGCGGTAGAGGCATATTTAGAGAAATCAGCCTGATATGTCTGCAGAATTGAAGACTGAAGCCTTTTTATTTCTGCAGGAGACACTTTCTCCTTGAAGGCCAATACCGCTGCAGGCATCCCGCCGATGATGAGATACCTCCTAAGCAGTTTTTCGAGTTCATTATGAAAAACAGTTTCAACTTTATCTGTTGGTAACAGGCTGGAAAGATAGTGAACCAATTTCTCCTTGCCAATACCGCGTAAAAACTCATAAAATGAGAGAGGTCCCATAAAAATGGAACTGACCCTGCCCACCGGCATCCGGAAGTCAGCGCTGTGGAAGATAAACTCTAAAAGTGAGCCTGCGCCTATGACATGCAGTTCAGGCATCTTTTCAAAGAAATAGCGCATTGCCATAATTGCTTGGGGGCATTCCTGAATTTCATCAAGAAACAGTAAGGTAGAGCCGGGGAGTATCTCATGCTCCAGAAGAATCGAGAGTTTGTCAATTATCTCATTCACTTTCAAGGTATCAAAGCAAGCGGCAACTTCCGGTTGCTCCTCAAAGTTGACGGTTAGACAGTCCTGAAAATGCGTCTGGCCAAAGTGTTCGACAGAGTAGGTCTTACCAACTTGACGAGCACCCCGCACAAGAAGAGGTCTCCTGGTTTTACTTAATTTCCAGTCTGCTAATACTGTATCAATATTACGACCTAAATACTTTTTGAACATTTTCACCCCCCAAAAAAAGAATATACTACAGAAAACAAAAAGAAGTTTACGTATTTTTTTGCAGAAAATCAAGACATGTTTGAATAAGAGAAAGAAGGGCAACTGTTTCGCGGTCGCTACAAGTCGGTACTGATAGAGGCCGACAGCCACCTCCTGGAGGTGTTGCGGTATATCCACCGGAACCCTGTAAAGGCCGGTATCGTAAAATCTCTTCATGATTTTCCATGGAGCAGCCACCAAGACTATATCTCCAGGGCAAAGAAATGGTCGTGGCTGCACAAGGGTGATCTTTTGGCCATGCTAGCGGGATCAAGACGGTGCTTATAACTTCTTCTCGCGTCCGAAAAAGAATATTTGACAAAAAAAATAATTTGTTGTTTCTTCGAGCAAAACAAAGATCACTTTACTATTTTAGGTTTTTCCCTATGCAGACACCTTTTCCCGCACATACTAAGCCGCAAGTACGTTGGCGCAACTGGCGAACCTGGCAAAACAGAGGTGACGGAAGTCGGTGACTGCGTAGCGGAAGGAAATATTGAGTTAACCCTTAACCCCATGCAGACCTTCTTCGGGTCTGCATGGGGTTATTGTTTTTAGACAAATCACTTCTCCCTGTGGACCTATCGAAGAGAGGTCGTGCCAAGACCCCACAGGAGAGAAAAGATGCAGCATTTACTGCAAAAGCTATTTCAAGGTTCCACCCCATTTTGTGCTATTCAAAAACAGGATAGTGACGAAATCCGGCTATTCACCGGAAAAGCCCACCAGTTCAACAAACTATCTGAAATTCCAAGAAAGGCAAGCGCCCTCAATAAAAAAACCACCTACGACACCATCGCTATTATCCCCTTTAATCAAATACGTGAGCGAGGATATAGGGCCCATGATGAGGGAGAAAAAATCCTCTGTATTGAGATAGTGGAACAGGCAAGTTTTGAGCTCTCATCTTTTATCCGGGCACTCCCGGACACCCGGATCGACTTTGCCACACCATTTTCCTACCACCAGAGTGAAAATGAATACAAACAGACCATTCAAAAAATCATAGACGATGAAATAGGTATGGGCGAAGGAGCAAACTTTGTAATTCCACGGGAGGGATCGGGACAACTCCGTGAGTTTACACAAGAGAAAGCATTCGCTATTTTTCGGACCATCCTCACAAATGATTATGGCACATACTGGAAGTTTATTTTTTATGATGGCAATACCACCTTTATCGGCTCCACCCCAGAACGTCACCTGCTCGTCAAGGATGGAAATGTCAAAATGAACCCTATTAGCGGAACCTTTAAAAAAGACCGCACCTTGCAAAACCGAAAAGCATTTAAAAATGATCTTCTCCACTTTTTAAACGACCAAAAGGAAATTAATGAGCTCTTTATGGTGGTGAATGAAGAACTTAAAATGATGGCCAAAATGTGCGATCAAGGAGGGAGCATTATTGGACCACTTGTAAAAGAAATGTCTGCACTTATTCACACTGAACATCTGCTTGTGGGAAAGAGTAGCAAGGATATCATGGAACTTTTTAGAGAATCCATGTTTGCCGCCACCGTTGTCGGCAGTCCGGTTGAAAATAGTTGTAATATCATTTCAAAATACAGTGACAGATCGAGAAGATATTACGGCAGCGCCCTGATGCTTACTGGCCGGGACAAAAACGGACAAGCATTTCTTGATAGTCCTATTACCATCAGAACATTTGAAATTTCAAGCTCCGGCAAACTCCACTTCAGCGTTGGGGCGACACTGGTCAAAGACTCGTCGCCAGAAGAAGAATTACGGGAAACAAAGGCCAAGGGGAAAGCCATCCTATCAACTATTTCACCAGATACTGCCGATGGTCATTCCACAAGGATGTTACCTACGCTGTACAACGATGATGAAATTGCCGAAACCCTTGCCATGCGCAATCAAACCCTCTCAACTTTTTGGTTTTTTAAACAGCAGGCAAAAAAACAATTTTCAACAAAGCATGCTCCCACCATTAGCCTTATCCATAATGGAGATGACTTTCTCCATATGCTCAGCCATATGTTCCAATCCATGGGGATTCGCACCAAACTGTTTAGATTTGATGCATATATTCCAGAAAAGGACAATGCGGATATTACCTTACTTGGCCCTGGCCCCGGTAATCCACTGGATGTCACCAATGAGAAAATAGCCCTGAACTACACCATTGCAAGCACCTTACTGGCAATGAAGAAAAAATCCCTCTTTATCTGCCTTGGACACCAAATTCTCTGTTCAGTACTGGGTTTTGAAGTTATCAGAAAAGAGACTCCGTTCCAGGGCTCCCAAGTTCAAATTGATCTTTTTGGCAGAAATGAACTGGTGGGGTTTTACAATACATTTGTTCCTATCCAAACAACCACCTTGCCTGCAATGGAAACCTCCCTGCTTTCAACGACACAAGAGCTCATCGCCATACGACACAAACATTTTATCGGTTACCAATTCCATCCGGAATCAATTCTCACTCAAAACGGCTACACAATTCTCCGGGAGAGCATAGCGTTCCTATTGGGGGAAAAATCCGTTCCAGTTCCATCGTAGAACCATCTTTCTTCTCATTTGCACTGTTTTCTGCTAAAGCTGAGTTGAGCAGCTTGCCTGCTCGTACGAAACTTATGCCCTGGTGGTATAAAGCTGAGTTGAGCAGCTTGCCTGCTCGTACGAAACTTACACCACTCAAGGTGGTACTGAAAAGAGCACCCTGGCGGTATAAGAATGTAAGGATATAATTTCAAAGAGAGAGACCATGCAATTAAACCGTATTCAAATCCAAATCTTTCAAAAACTTTGTAAGGCTCAAGAACAAGACGCTGATGAGTATGTTGCGCAACATTCCCTTGCGTTTTTAGGAATGCAGAAGAACTCGCTTAGCGACCTCAGTGAAGAGGAAGGAGATACCTGGATCAACAAGGCCTATCTCCAGTCATTGGGATAATGACCTGGAACTGGCATTCTTTTTCTTCATTATCATATAACATTGCGTTCCCCTTTTTCCTTCAAGTAATCCCTTGTTGCCTTTCTACTGGGAATTATTGTTTTTAGGAAAATATAGTTTTCTTCTACAACATGGGGAACAATATATATGTAGTCGTCAACAATGTGTATTACTTTCTATTACCCCCCCACATTCCCGCAATAAGAACAAGCGAGAAAAACTTACTCCCTCCCCATACGCTTCATAGTTCCTTCATCTTTATCGAGTAGCTTCAAGTTTAGGTAATTTGGATAACGAAGCCCTAATCGATTGGCCCTGTTGGCACAAGAAAAGCACCAAGAATGATGTTTAACAGTGTATAACAAGGAGACTAAAAAAATTGGTTTGCATCTTCATAAGTGATGGCGGTCCTGAAGCAGAAGAGTATGATAATAATTATTTCAGCTACGATGAATCAAATGCGGAAACAGTGGCCAAAATCAATTACATTATCGAAAATTGTGACATTTTTGACCCACAAATACGAGCTGAACTTACTGTTATTTGTAAAGAAAGCTATAACCAGCATACTCCTTACAACGCAAGGAAAAATCACCCTGGTTGGGTTGGTCATGCAGTCAATTATTGCAAACAACTTGTTTATAAATACTTATAACACTTCGTTCTTATGAATATTCTGCTAATTGATGACGAACCTGAACTCCTTATTCGCCTTTCACGGGTTCTTGAGAAAGAAAAATATACTGTCTCCACCGCCGCTGATGGGAAGCAAGCGATTGATAAAGTATGGGATGATTCTTATGACCTTATTATCCTGGACATAATGCTTCCCCATATAAATGGATTGGATATTTTACGGGAGATACGATCAGCCGGCATTACAACACCTGTGCTGATGCTGACGGCAAAAGGTGACGTTGAAGATAAAGTTATCGGTCTTGATCTTGGAGCGGATGATTATCTTGCAAAGCCTTTTTCCCTTGCTGAACTCTTAGCAAGGGTGCGGGTATTACTCAGACGAGGGACATCTGCAAGCCCGGATATTGAAGTCTGTCATATTCGCCTTAATACCGTTAGCCGAGAAGTCTTTTGTGACAGTAAACCGATCCAACTGACCGGAAAGGAATTTTCAATTCTTGAGTTCCTTCTCCACAACAAAGGAAGGGCAATCTCCCGTTTTACTCTGGCTGAGCATGTATGGGGTGAGGCCTTTGATGCTTTCAGTATGTCCAATAATATCGACGTACATATAAAAAACCTGCGCAAAAAGATAGCTGTAAAAGGCAAACCAAAACTCATTGAAACCGTCCGCGGTTTCGGCTATCGGTTGAATGAGGGTGATTTATGAATGTTCGGACAAAATTTACTTTTTGGGTTGCGCTGGCAGCGATGCTTGCCGCAACGCTCATGTCTGTTTTTGTCCTAAGAGAAGTCAGGGAAGAAGCTTTTGAACTGGTTGATTATGAATTAAAGGATATTGCTGATTCTTTTTTTCAGGCCATTGAGCAAGCGGCTAATGACTCTCATACCCTTGCTATCAGTAAGATTAAACATCCGCTGGATCGCTTCTGGTTACGGCTTACAACTGGCGAAGGCGAAGTAATATATGAAACCGATCTGGCCAAAAGAATTGATCTTCCCGTAACCAAAGAGGAACATAGTCATATCATCACCCACAATATCCCTCTCCACTATCTCTGGATTCCTCCCGATGAGATGGAAGATGCCAACGAGTTACACAGTAATAGTATCAGGGTCCAGGCACGTTTTTTTCAGTTTGAAATCAATGGAATATCATACAACCTGTTCATTGGACGCCCTTTGCTTCTTTTTGACATTGAATTTAGGGAGATGATTGTTGAACTCACCTCAGGGATAATTTTGACAATACTCATTATTTTTATCGTCTCCTATGTTATCACCGGAAGGATGCTTAAGCCTATAAATGTCATGAACTACCAAATCAGACAAATTCGTGAATCATCCCTTGAAAATCGCATTCCCCTTGGAAAAAGCAAAGACGAACTCCATAAGCTGGGTGTCGAACTCAATTCCATGTTTGACAGGTTACAGTATTCATTCGAAAAACAAAGAGAATTTATCGGCAATGCGTCCCATGAAATGAAAAGCCCTCTCACGATTCTTATGATCGGCCACGAAGAATTATTAATGGGTGATCTTCCCGAACACACGCGTAATGAACTGGAAAAACAGCTCGAAACCATGCGCAGACTAAACAAGCTTATTCGCGATCTTCTTTCCATTGCCCGGTTGGAGCAAGAGGACAAGCTTCAACGTGAGCATTTTTCGCTAAACGGATTGTTTCATTCTATTTTGCATGATTATGAGGAACTCATCAGGGTAAAAGGGCTTCGTATAATCAAAATTGTGCCGCCAATACAAATAAATGGCGATTATGAAAAGATACTCCGCTTATTCATTAACCTCATCGATAATGCGATCAAGTACAATCTCGACACAAACGGATATATACAAATTGAAGCTGTTAAGGGAAATACAAATACGACCGTTCAAATTGTAAATTCAGGGCAGCATATTCCCGATGAAGATCTCTTAGAAATATTCAATCAGTTCTATCGGGTTGAAAAATCGAGGGCGAAAACCTATGGAGGAACAGGTTTAGGGCTCACCATTGCCAAAAGAATAGTGGAAATGCATGGAGGGAGTATTAACGTTGCTAATAGTGAAGAATCAATCAATTTTACAGTGGTTCTTCCCAACACCGGTGAAGAAAGGTAAACCAGCATACGCTTTGTTCCTTAAAGAAAAATATGCTATAGTTGTTGACATAAAGGATGATGGGCGAGTAAAGCTCTTCTGGGCAGTTCGCCTGCGCTGGTAGTTACGCAAAGAGCATACTTACCCGCAAGATCCCTCTTTTTTGATGGAATAGATATGGACACAGCTACCGGCAATTTAACTCCTCAGGAAGATCAGCTCATGGCCTGTCTTTCAGAAAGTGAGAATAGCTATTTTCACGATATGGCCTATCGTCGTTTTTACCATAAAAATTCCATTATCCATTCCCCTGGAGACCAGCCGAATCTCGTCTACTATATTGTCGCCGGCAGAGTCAAAATTTATAATATATCTGAATCGGGCAAAGAGGTTATCTTCCGTTTTTGTCACGAAGGATCATGGTTTGGTCTGGCCGAAGTGTGTGGTGGTGAGCGGCGCGAGGTATACGCCGAAGCAGTGGAAGATTCAGAGATGCTTGGTCTTGAGCGCAAACATCTCAACACCCTTATGAAACAAAATGCTGAGTTTTCTTTTATCCTCCTTAACATTCTTGGAAATCGTCTCAGGCAGGCCCATCGGGCCATCCAAAGCCTTGCCATCCAGGATATCAGTGAGCGTCTTGCCTACCTGCTCCTGAAGTTAGCAACCATGCACCCACCCTGCAGCACCGACGACACCATAGGCTATAAACTCACCCATCAGGATATGGCCAATATGATTGGCGCCACCCGTTCCACCGTCACCGAAGTCATCAACTACTATAAAGAAAAAAAATATATCGCCTATCGTGATGGCATTATCAACATCATAGACGTGGAAAATTTGCAAAAAATTGCCGGCCTGCACTAACATTCCTTTTCTTTAGTGGTCCACGTACCAGCAAAAATGTCCTCCACAGGACATTTCTATTGTTCCCCACCTTCCATCCTTTCTGTCTGAAAAAAACGTTCAACCTGTTCCCCACGTGACTGCAACAAGCACCTATTTCCATATAATAACTCCATAAATTTAGTTGGAGGACATTGGGACCTCCAACAAACATGTTATGGAGGAAAAAATGGCAATTACCCTTGAAGAACGACCCGTATTTATCATCGGCTACGAACGGTCCGGCACCACATTGCTGATGGCCATGCTTGGATGTCACCCCCGAATCGGCATTCCTGAGGTGGGCTGGTTATATCCCCGTATCTACCCTTGGAGGCACACCTATGGCGACCTTAACGACGATGTGAATCTCAGGACAATGGCAAGCGAGATGCTATTTGGCCTCAACGACCCCTTCTGGGGCATGGATCTGAACCCGGCCACCGCTGTTGATGAAATTCTTGGAATGATACGAGAGCGCAGTTTTGCTGGGATTTATGATGCCCTGCACCGCAGGTATCTTGCAGAAAATGGGAACAAACCGCGCTGGGGACAAAAAACTCCCAACAACCTCTATTTTGTTCCTCAGATTCTTGAGTGTTTCCCCAATGCACAATTTATTTTCATCGTAAGAGATGGAAGGGATGCAGCCGTCACCAGCCTTGCCTCCGCCTTTGGAGCAGGGAATATCTGGGGGGCTGCGCACACCTGGTCAAAAGCCAACGATTTCGTGCAGACGTTTCGGAAGCAATACGATAACTCCATCTGGTTTGATGTCCAATATGAAACCCTGTGCAGGGAACCTGAAAAAGTCCTGCACGGTGTCTGTGAATTTTTGCAAGAAGACTATTCTCCACAAATGCTCGACTTCCACAAAACCCCAATGGGAATAAAACGTGGCAAGCAGCGGGATCATGCGCCACTGGGCCATGCTGTTTCAGACAAATATGTTGGAATTTATAAACAATTTTTAAGCCTTAACGAACAAGAAATATACGCCGCCATTGCGGGTAAAACACACCGTGAATACGGATATGAACTCGAGGTAGTAGCAAAGGATCTTTCCGAGCAGGAGGTGGCTCTTATGAAAGAGTGGGATGGCCGAATTCGCGCATCCCGCCTTGATGGTCCTGGTGGCCATATCCTATTTGAAAGCTACCGCGATTGGCTTGTGGAAGCAAGAGAGACACGAAGAAAACAGGGGATATGGAATGACAAGGATGATCCAAAGGAATTTCCGGTTGGGCATCCCGATGAAGAAATAATCGTGGGGTATAGAGCTTGGCGAGAGTGGAAACAACACTTCTCTATTAAGAGGAGGTACACACGATGAGCACACAACACGGAGAAGTTGGAAGCGCCGCCATGGCTCCTACGGCAAAAGATGGCGGAGGAAAAGGATTTTTTGACTATATTACCACAAATATCAAAGCCGGAGACGGCTCCCCGACAATGGTCCTGGGTGGTTTTTTCAGCGCCTGGGTACTGTTATTCCTCTTTCTTTTTGTCATTCCCCTGCCAGAGATAGTTGGCAGTGACGGCACGGTCACCGCATTAAGCAGCCAGGGACGGGCCTGTCTTGCGGTAATGGTCTGGGCGTGTACCATCTGGCTCACCGAAGCCATTCCCATCTCAATGACCGGCCTTATGATTCCGGCACTACTGGCACTCACCGGAGCGGTAAGTCATATCAAACATGCCGCCATTGCTTTTTCCCAACCCGTGGCGCTCCTCTGCCTGGCGGCCTTTATTTTTGCAGCCTTGATGATGGTTTCGGGTATCGACCGGCGTATTGCAGTTGGACTGATGAAGCGGGCCAAAATCAAGCGGGTGGGAGGTATTATCTGGACGCTTTTTGGTTTTAACATCATATTGTCACTTATCCTTCCCGCTGCAAATGCCCGCGCGGCCACCATGCTTCCGGTGGTCAATGGTATCCTTGGTCTCTTTGGCGATACGCCGGAGGAAAGAAAGGCCAAAAAAGCCATTGTTATCCAATCCATCGTCTATGGTGCCATGATCAGCGGTATTTTGATTATGACTGCCCATGTGCCCAATCTGATCATTGTTGGTCTGCTCCATACCCAACTGAATATTTCCGTTTCCTATATCGATTGGTTTATCCTCCAGGTGCCTTACCTTGGGATGTTTGTCCTCACCAACTGGTGGGTAAACAGCCAACTCAAAACGCGAAAGATTCCGATTCCAGGGGGACAGGAACGTATTCTCAAAATGAGTGATACCATTCCACCAATGTCCTGGCAGGACTATATTATCCTTGGCGTATTTGCCATTGTCTCCCTGTTGTGGGTCACCCAGCGTACGGTGCATAATTTACACACTGCCATGGCCATTTTGATTGGTATCATGATCATGTTTTCTCCCGGACTGTTAAGTATTAAATGGAAACAGATCCAAGACCGCACCATTTGGGGAACCTGGGTTATGCTTTGTGGCGCACTTTCCATGTCCAAAGTTATGGGCTCATCTGGGCTTGCCGATTGGTTGGCAGCAGGCATTCATCCCCTGGTGGAAGGACATAGCTGGTGGATGATGCTTCTGATCATCCTTGCAGGAACCCAATTTATCCGCATCGGTATGCTCAGTAATATTGCGGCCATTACCGTTCTGGCACCTATTCTTCTGGCACTTGCCCCCATGTTACACTTAAACGCCCCGGCGTTTACCATGCTGGTGGCCAATGCGGATACCTATGCCTATTTGATGCCAACCCAGTTAACCGCAGCGGTTATCGCCTACGGAACCGGAACCTTTACCATGAGGGAATATTTTAAACTTGGCTGGATGTCTGTTCTTATTGCCATCGCCTACACCATTTTAATAATGGCACCATGGTATGCATTACTTGGGCTCCCGGTGTGGAATCCTGCAGCGCCCTGGCCTTTTTAACAACCTTAACCACACACCGTTTCACCAAAGATCCCCATATATGGCTATATGGGGATCTTCTTTTTTTATCCCCCCACAAGCCCGTCCTACAACTCAAGATTTCCGACGCAGACGACAGACAAAACAGAAACATAACAGAATCAAAACAACATTATAACAATGCAGTGGTAGATATTGTGGCAGAATTACTATTCTACAGATTGTGGAGAACAATATATGCTGCTGTACCTTTTTTTATTTTTGTGTGCCGTATTACTCGTTTTTCTAACCCTATTACACCTGCGCTCAACCCGAAAACGGGGCGTACCTGCCAATGCACAACTTTTTATTGATGCGTGTAATTTGCTCAAACAAGAGTAGAAGTCCCGGTAAATTTTTGCGGTAAAGAGGGAACCTTCACAATCATCTAAAAAGTCAATTTGTGGCCATTCATCTAATGCCCTTCTAATTCCAGAACCAATACCCTTCATCAACGTTCTTTTATAATGTTCCATTGAAATCCTCTGTACCCAAATCACTGGTCATGTGGACATGATCGAAAAAAACAGGTTTTATAGATCATAATATCGTATATAATGATCTATAAAAAAAGGATTTATAGATCATGACACAAAGAAAATGGAATTGGCAACAAGATAATTGGGGGAATTTTACCTATGATACCAGCGAGATTGATAAACTCGAAAGGGAATATTCGAGGCAATCAGGTTTTTCACTTGGCATTGCGAGACACCTTTCCCGTGAAGACCAAGACGACCTGATAGTTGAGCTTATCAGTAGTGAAGCCATCAAAACATCAGAAATTGAAGGAGAATTTTTAGACCGGGAAAGTTTGCAGTCTTCCATAAGAAGAGAATTCGGTTTGGGGATACCTGATCATCATAAAATAAAACCAGCTGAAGCCGGAATCGCTGAAATGATGAAAGAATTATTCACCAATTATGGATCACCATTGACCAAAAGGACTCTCTGTAATTGGCATGAAATGTTGATGGCCGGCAGAAGAAACATTGAGATAGGAAAATATCGAACCCATAAGGAAGCTATGCAAGTTGTCTCGGGGCGATACGACAAACCAAAAGTCCACTTTGAAGCTCCCCCATCTGCTGATGTTCCCAAGGAAATGGGGAGATATATAGATTGGTTCAACAAATCGGCCCCTGGCGGGAGATGCCCTATAACGGTGCTGGTCAGAGCGGGAATTTCCCATATCTATTTTGTTTCAATTCATCCCTTCGAGGACGGAAACGGACGGATCGGCAGGGGGATAGTTGAAAAAGTATTGTCGCAACATATGAGTCAACCGACACTCATTGCGCTTTCTGCAACCATTGAGGATAAAAAAAGAGCATATTATGAGAAGTTGGCAGCCCATAGCACTGGAAATGACGTGACAGACTGGCTTATTTTTTTTGGAAAGACCATTATTAGCGCCCAAAAACAAACCATAAAACAGATTGATTTTATAATCACCAAAGCAAAGTTTTTCGATACCCACCAACAAAATCTCAGCCCTCGCCAATTAAAAGTAATAAACCGTATACTCCGGGAAGGACCAAAAGGCTTTCAAGGTGGATTCAGCGCAAAAAATTATCGCTCAATAACAAAATCTCCCTCAGCAACAACGACGAGAGATTTACAAGATCTGGTAAACAAAGGTATCTTTTCAAAAACCGGTAAGCTCAAAAGTACCCGCTATGCTTTGGATCTTACGCCTTTCCAGGGGAGGCAGGATAGAGACAACACTCCATAGGGAACAACCAACTCATATTGCATGCCTTCCTATATTTTCTGTCCTGCAGCCATCAAAACCTGCAACGCCAAAATTAGCAAAGCTTAGCCCCATTGGGGACATTCATTTCAGGCATTGCCAGCACGACCGCGCCATCCTCACGATGAAAACCGGTAATAAGACATTCAGACATCATGGGACCAATCTGCTTTTTGGGGAAATTGACAACCCCAAGCACCTGCCTCCCAATAAGTGTATCTTTGCCGTACAGATCGGTAATCTGCGCACTGGATTTTTTAATCCCAATATCATCACCAAAATCAACCGTAAGCTTATAGGCAGGATTTCTTGCTTCCGGGAAATCCTGTACATCTACGATTGTTCCCACCCTGAGCTCTACCTTCTGGAAATCATTCCACTCTATTTCATTCATATCTTTTTATCCTTTTATATCTTAAAGCTGAGTTGAGCAGCTTGCCTGCTCGCAGGAAACCGTCATAAGACAAAAAAACAAACAGCAATAGACTACAACGCTCCATTATTATTTCAACTATTCTGTTGGGTGTCGTTTCTATTAACAAGAAGAGCGAGGGAAGAAAGAGATAGTGTATCGACTATACACCATTCACATATCATAATTGATACAAACCGCTACACTGCGAACCTCCCTGATAACGCCTTAAACCAGCCATCACCAGAGAGGCAAGGAGGGGGGAATTGGAAATCTATGACTTTTTCATCTCCATCATTCGTTTCTTCTTTTCGGCGCGTCGTTTCCGAATCATCATCGTATCATTGGCCATTCCCAGATACGTTTCGCGCAATGCATCCTCAAAAGATGCTATCTCGCCACCTGCTGTTTGCTGCTGTGCCACGGCACCTTCCTTTGTGGCAAATGCCATTTTACTTTTCGCACTCATTGTTCCTTTGAGGCTTGAGCCAATGAGATATGTGGCACTATCAACCTCTACAAGTGGCTTAATTTTTGCGTCAGCACCAAAGTCGGCAACATAAATCCCCTGTATTCCTCGATCCAGATTAAGTGACAGGCTGATTGCAAGACAGTGGATAGAACAGGTGCCATCAACCAAATTATCATCGTAATGAACGAGGTGTCGGCTATGGTGCCACTTACTGCGATTCATTCCGCAATATGGACATACCGGATATTTTTCCAACTCATTTTCAAGGGGTTGAGGATCAGCGGCAACCTTAGGAATAAACTGCAATGGAGTCCCATCGCCATCACACGACGCGCCCCTTGCCATCCATCCTTTTCCAGGCATCATCGCGCCAATGCTTCCACCGAAGGCACTCCCTCCAGCCAACACACTTGTCATCCCGGCAACTCCCACCACTGCGGCTGATTTCAAGGCGTTCCTTCTACTCATTTTCTTTTCATTTTTCATTGGCGTCTCCCATCATTTAAAAAAAATGTTTGCTCTTCCACTTCTCTTATTTTCCGTTCGTCAACAAACAGAGGTCCGGTATTATATAAATACTAGAGCAACAAGGGTATGTGGCAAATTGTCGCAGGTGAAAAAGGAGACTCTTTAGCCCACGCCTTGGAATAAAACGGGACAAAACAGACGTTATCCGTGCCAGTGGCGAAGGCCGGTTATTTGGGTAAAATGCTTGTCGTAACTTATTAACATTGCACCTGTTTCTATGGTATGTGCTGCAATCCAGACATCGTTAATTGGTAGAGGAGTACCCGCTTTTTTGAGGCTACTTTTTAGAGTACCAAAAATGCTAGCAGTATCTTTGCTTGCTGTTACAACTTCACATATAGGTTTTGCCAGAAAAGATTCCAAAGTATTGATATTTTGCCGCTCACGATTACCACCTTTAAAGCCGGCATAAAGCTCTCCAAGAACAAAAATTGACATGTAAACAGCATCTGCCTGGGCCAGAATGTTTAGAACTTCTTCGTCTCCGGTCAATAAAGAGCTGTAAGCATTTGTATCCAGCAAAACTTTGTTCATTGCCACTCTCCAACATCAACCTTCTTTACGTCTTCGATCTGTTTTTCAAACTGGATCCGATCTTCTTTAGACCACTGCCCTAAAAACTCAACAAAATCTTCACGATGATCTTTTCCTTGTTCACTAACACCTAAGGCTTTTCTGAGTAATTTTTTTATGGTTTTGTTAAGGCTCAACCCCTCCTTTTTCGCCAAGTCTCTAATAAGGCTCTCAAGATCAGTATCAAGACCATGTATTGTTATTGATTTCATAGCGCTCACCTTGGGAATAATCATGGTTCATTATTCCTAAAAAATAGTTCACTTTCCAAAAGATGTCAAATTACACTATTTTGAGCTATGGACTGGAGCTTAAAGTTTTAGTTTTTTTCGAACTGAGGGGACTGATTTTTAATCGAGACAGCTCTTCCTTACAATTCGCCAAATGGTAGAGCCATAGCACATGGCCCAAGGGGAAGGCGAATATCGCCAGGGTGGACCACATAGCCTTGCTGCACCTTATTCCCATAGTCGCCACGAAATATATTGATGGACGATGCAAATGCCGGTTTCGGTGTTGCTGATAATTTTACCGCAATGGGGATAAGGTTACCTCCATCCTCGACAATAATATCAACCTCAGTACCAGCTGAGGTTCGCCAAAAATAAACCTGCGGATCAAGACCTTGATGGGTCAGAGTTCTTATTATTTCAGATATCACAGCCGTTTCCATGATGGCTCCACCCATTGGCCCTGCTACAGCATGCTCGGGATCTTTCAAGCCGGTGAGGTGGCAAAGGGTACCGACATCGGCAAAAAAGATCTTTGGAGTTTTCACCAGTCTCTTGCCTATATTGACAAACCAGGGACGAAGAACGATGACCTGATAGGTGGCCTCCAGCACAGAAATCCATGCCTTGACAGTATTCACTACCACGCCCAAATCACGAGCCAAATCACTGAGATCTTTCAATAAATTTTCGTATCATCAGCCCACCTTGCTTGCAATTTTGCATTTCTGGTGCAAAATTGCAAGTCAAACATGCAGGGTAGAGAAATTTTCCTGAAAGCAAGGAACCGTTCGGGTTGATCTAAGATTGTGGGGCACCGATGACTTTTGTGACCATGTGAAATGTCAAATTGCACTATTCTTACCGTTTGAACGGGCTCACCCTTACAAGGGACAGACCACGTTGTATTACTTTACTATCACTAACACCGGTAAACGGTAAGTAAGGCACTAAAATTCATGCAGATCCATGGGCTGATTACTCTTTACAAGTGCAGGCACAGCGTAAAGCGGTGCAAAAAGTAATTTCTGTTTGGGGAGTTCTTTGTACTCTCCACCGTACAACACAATTCCTTGGGGACAGTCCGGATATTTTTCCAGCATAAAGTGTAGACTCCTCAGACTGCCTCCAGCACCTGATTTAATCTCTAACGGGTAGAGCTGCCCGTCTCGTGTTATCAGGTAGTCGATTTCTGCGCTGCTGCCCCTGGCATCCCTTGCCCAATAGTGGAGGCTAGAACCATACCAGCAGAGTAGCTCCTGCCCGATAAACTGCTCTGCCAATTTTCCCCTGTAGATTGCAAGAAGATCTTCCTGACGTATTTCAAGGTCCACCGGCAATCGACAGAGATTCTGCATAAGACCGATATCCAGAAGGACAGCCTTGAATTTTTTTAGGTTTGCTGATGCTCCCAGTGGAATCCCGGGTGGGTTACATGAGGGGACTTTGTGAACCAACCGCGCTTTTGCGAGCACCTCCAAGGCGTTTTTGTTGACCGGACTTTTGGTGGTGTCACTCAAGTTTGTGTATTTTATCTGTTCTCCCACTGCCATAGCGCTGTTGAGCAGGACGGTCTCCAATGTTGCCGGATTAAGACGTGGAAAATATTTTGCAAAGTCCTCCAAATAGCTGGTAACAATTTCAGACTGGACCTCGAAGGTTTCCAGCATCGAGCCTGTTTCTCGATACACTTTGACACACTCAGGCATTCCTCCGATAAAAAAGTAATTTTTCAATTCGGAGAGGACTGTTTTCTGTATATTCGGACTTGCTAAGGACGGGCTTGTGACGCTATATCTGGCCAAAATATCTTTTTTAAGCGCTACCAGATATTCATAGTATGTCATTGGTTGCATATGCAAGTACTGAACACGGCCCACCGGTACAGATATGGCTTCAAAGGCAAATTCTAATAAGGATCCTGCCGCAACGATATGGAGTTCAGGCATTTCCTCGTAAAAGTAACGAAGGCAAGCAATGGCCTCTGGGCAAGCCTGGATTTCATCAAAAAAAACCAGTGTTTTGCCTGGCTCGATCCTGCCGGTGCTAAGCTCCAGGTGGCTAATTATTTCTGCGGGGGAAAGTGATGATGAAAAGTGGATATGCAGATCCCGCCTTTTTTCCAGGTCGATCTTAACATATCGTTCAAACTCAAGTGCAAGAACATTGTCCACCAACCAGGTCTTGCCGACCTGGCGGGCACCACGTATAATCAGTGGCTTGCGACGGGAAGCATTTTTCCATTTTAGAATATGACAGGCGGCTAGACGCTTCATGGAAGAATTAGTTGTGTTAAAGAGAACAAGGATACGTTTTCAGGTCAATTGTTGTTGTGACAGGCAAAACTCAAGTCACTTTTAACCTTGTGACCGAAAAAAGTCAAGGGTGATATTGACTATAATAGTGTACCCATGGTCTGTCCCCTCAGTTCGAAAAAAAACTAAAACTCTAAACGCCAGCTTGTTTGATAAAACGCTCAAAACTGTTCTACTCGTGCTTCCGGTTGTTGCGCTGCTGGCAGGCAGAGGACTTAGAAAGATGGTCTGCCAGCGTCCCCGAACGACTGGCCGAATGTTCCGTCGAACTAGGAGAAGTCGCTATTACGCTTGTGGATAAAGGGAACCCGGAGGATATTGCCGCGAGTTTTTTTGTAAGCTCCCCTCCGGGCGCTATTGGAACCACACAGTCTGATCATTCAAGACCACTTCTGATTTTTGGACAAAGCGTCGGCATAACACCTCTAGGTCATGCTTCATGCGGGGTAACAAAATCCATCCTCGGCACAAACCATCGTTATGCCACCATCTCCAGACAAACCCCCAAGGGACGCAAATTATATCCCAAACAGACCGTTGCCCATGAACTTGGGCATATTTTAGGACTTGGTCACACAAGCCCCGCCGGCCCCCTCACTCTTATGCACCCTCGCGGATGTTTGCATTGCGGATTTTCAACCGATCAATGCTCCCAAATTCACCGAAGTCCCTACGTACAAAAACAATAAAAAACACAACATGACCTCTACCATCAATCATGTTGGCACATTTCAACACAAAAAAACACTAGCAAATATTTCACCCTTACGATAGCTTGATGGTTATATTTCGCATTCTTTCAAAAAGCCTCCCATAGAAAACAAACTCTATACAATGTCATCCAAAAAATTGATCAGCGGTCTACTGACTATTACATTAATAATTGGAGTTGGAATTGCGATTTACCAGTCTGCAAAAAAACAAAGTCATGCCAGGCTCCATAAGCAGTTTCAGACAAACAGCGCCAAAAGCCCAACACAAGATGGCAACCGGAAAACCATACAGAAAAAAACGCACAGAACGCAGTACACAAGTGGGGAGTATTTAAAACAACCTGCTAAAAAGGAACTTGTTTCGAGCGTTTCAATCCTGCCCCCAAAACATTTTTTTGATGGCAGGCTTTCGCCTCAGTCGACATTGCATGTAATCGGAGTTTATGAGGGAGAGCCTGAAAAGGGCAAGGAGCCACCACCATGGTGGTCCCATTGTAAGGATCACAATGATCCAAAAGCTATGGCTGAATGCCACTCTAAATATGCAGGAATTAGACACCCCCAACAAGTCAGCATCGTAGTCAGCTATACCAAAACACCCGTTGTTCTTGCCCTTATGGCATACAATCCTGTCATCTGGAGTATCGACCTGTATGAAGATGTTAAATTGGAAGGCGTAATCCTTGCTGGTTATCACGAACAAAAACTAATTGGTGTCCCCTCAACCGTTCCTGTTATCGCATATACACGTGAAACTCCCGACTGCGGTAATTGTTTTAGAGGAGAAGGGTATTTTTTTACGTACAAAAATGACCATAACTATTTGGATGTAGCTCAAAAACTCTATGAGATTACCGGCAAACAGGTGTCCTCATTCCAAGGCACTTATAAAGCCAAATCGTTTAATATCACAAACATGTCCGATTGACACCCAGCTCAGAAAAATCATATGAGTACTACACTGCCACCATCCAATACGTTGCAGCCAATTCAAAAAGAGTCCACATTTGAAATGGTGCAACTCAGTGACGACGACATTGTTGCTCTCAATGATAAGGTTGAAAAACAATTGCAGGTGCTATTTCAAAATTCACCTGATCTACATGACCTTAAAGATAAGGTTTACACTATTCAGGACCTGGGAACAGAAGAGATAAAAGAAGCGGCTACAATTTCATTGGAGCTGCTTTCCCGTCCGATCAACACGATGGCCTACGGTTTTTTTGATGATTCATCACCAATATCACAGGCCTTGCTGAATTTACGTTCGACAATTGAAGATCTTGACCCATCTAATTATTCCATGCTTTTTTCGAAAAAAAAATTACTCGGTTTCATTCCTATAAGAAATGATATCAAAAAATATTTCAGAAAATATCAATCAGCACAAACACACCTCAATTCAACAATCTTTTCCCTCAATAATGGAAAAGACGAACTCCTTAAAGATAACGCAGTCCTGGAGGAGAAACAAGGCAGGATGTGGAGTGCCATATACGCCCTTGAAAAACACATTTACTTTGGCCGTCAGCTTGACAAGCAAATAACCGGTTGCCTTGACCGGGTGGAAGAGGAAAATGTTGAAAGAATGAACGTTTTAAAAAAGGAATTTCTCACATCTCTTCGGCAAAAAGTTCAAGACTTGCTCACACAACTCACTATTTCTGTGCAAAGCTATCTTGCCATGGATTTGGTCCGAAAAAATAATGCTGCGTTAATCAAGGGGATCGATAAATCAACAACCACAACTATTTCTGCACTGCAAACCGCCATAACAGTTGCACAAGCACTCGCAAATGAAAAGCTCATATTGGAGCAGATCAGCTTCTTGCACACGACAACCGGTGGTGTTATCGAAAAAACCTCTAAAGTGCTCAAGAAACAGGCTTCTAAAATGCGCCACCAGTCAGCAGACACTGCCATCGAAATACACAAACTCAGGACTGCTTTTAAAAATATATACAGGGCGATAGACATGATCGACTCACATAAAGTTGATGCTTTGAGTCAGATATCTCAAACGATAGGCGCCCTGTCTATAAAAATGCACCAGGCTGAAAATCACAGTCCCGGATAAACCATAGGCCCAAACAGGCTCAATAACAATTTCAAAATACACAACGGATGCTACAGCAATTAGCTCTTTTTATACACGGCACAAAAAATATCGTCGGCTGTCTTCTCGCTCTTGGCGGACTGACTCTTTTTTTTACGGAAATCATATATGACAACTGGTTTTTGATTATCTGCGGACTTTACACCATAGGGTATCGACTGGCCCCCGCCCCACCAAAACTCCTACAATCTAACCAAACACAATTGTTCTCTTCGTCAGAGCTACTGTTTTCCCTCAATACGCTGACACGAAAAGTCGAAAAAAAACTTCCAAATGAAATGCTGACTCTCGTCAAACAGATAACACAAGAAATTGTAGACATAGTAAGGCAATTCAGCGATCTTAAAAAAGACATTCACTCCCACCACATCATCCAGCAGACAGTTATTGATTATCTCCCCGGTATCCTTGAGACGTACATTAAAATCCCTCCGGCTTACCGCAAGATGTACATGACAAAAAACGGCGATTCCACTACAAAAATTGCTATCGAACAATTAGAGCTGTTGCTGGCCCAGACAAAAAAGACTTCTACCATGATAACAAACAATAATATTAATGCGTTAAAAGCTCATGGTCGATTTTTAAAAACAAAATTTGCCAGCTCTAATCGTTAGCCAACTATGCCCATTCCATCATACAAACTTTTTTAATCGGAGTGTCTCTTGTATCTGATCACGCCAAACGGGAGAAACACCAACTTCATCTGCATAATCCCGCCAGTGTAACACCTTATCTCTTACCTCTTTTATAATGGATTGTGCCCTGCCACGCTTCATGGAAGCGGCTCTTGCACAAGACTTAAAATCCTCCAAAGTAAAGTCGTCCCGCTTTCCATTCAGTGTCATTTGATGACTGGCCGTCCAATTTCCGGTCAGGTTAAAGCTATAGGTCAGATCAAAAGCAGGTGCCAGCGACCATGTTCCGGATTTATCCATCAAGAAAGCAATGTTTTTGACATGATCGTCCTGGTTACGGGCGATAATATTAAAAACCATTCGGCGAAACATCTCTTCGATTGAACCCATGGGCAGGCCAAGTTGCCTGATGACGAGAAGAGCCTGCTCATACGAATACGCCCCTGCCAGGTTAAAATCATAGTGGGCCAGCCCACAAAGAGACTGCATGTGAAGCTTTTCATTACCCGCAAGACGATCAAAGCGTCGAGTCATAAAATGATGCCTTTTATTTTCCTCGAAAATGCGGCACTCACTCATCGAAATTCCGGCATCCGACGCCATCCTAGAATAAGCATATTCAATAAGACCAAATCCGCCAGGATCTTCAAGTTCTTTATCCTTATTACCGCTGACACCATCAAATTTCAGCAACCAGTACTCAAAGCCATCTCCTGCGGAGAGTTGGCCGGAACGAACTTCACCCGTTGATGGATTCCAGGCTATAACCGCCTTGGCTCTCGCTCCACCTGCCGATGTGCCGATTCGGAGGATATCTTTTAAGGCGTTTTCTTTGCTTTTTTGGGCAAATGCAGGATCATATTCAAAGGCTGCATGCTCCATATCGGTCAGGGAAACCGCGCCGATTGTACGTCCCCACATTTTCACTTCGGCAACTGTACTCATGATTCATCACCCCAGGACCATTTTTCAGGAATTTTATCCGAATGACGGCTTGAAGAGGCACGTTGTCGCACTTTGCCTTTATGTTTCAAAAGATCCATGGGACGAACGACCGGTTCGGGCACCATACGATCCACTCCTTGCAATAAATCCAATACCCTGAGTATTCTGATAACAGTTGTAAACTGCACAGAAGCACCAGCTTCGACTCGTTCAACGGTGCGCTTGGACACACCTGCCTGCTCGGCCAAATCCGCCTGTGTTAATTGCTGGTCAATCCGATACCGGGCAATACGATTGCCTATTTCTGCAAGAATAGCATCATCTGTCATGAGTTTTAACACATTCATACTCGTCATTATATTCGACTTAACTGCTTTAAACAAGTTATATCGCCATATATTACGACTGCAAAAACAGAACAAAATAATTACTATTTATTTTCCATAATCGTCTTCTTTTACTCAGCCACTGACCACCGATATAAGCAAGCTACAACGTAAGAGAGAATTTAGTATGACCTTCCTTGAACTTGAAGATTATAAATGCGATGGTGAGGAAAAAAAAGTTGAGGGCATGATGGCACAGCCTTTTAACAGAAAAAAACAGAATGTTGGAAATAGAATATAGATGATCTCAGAAAATACCAATCGGCCATTTCACCGGACAAGCCGGTGAATTTCTTATTGGCAAGAGTCAAGCAAAGACGCGACCCCTTTATTCTTTTCTTGGCAAGAGTCAAGCAAAGACGCGACCCCTTTTTTTCTTCCGTGGTCTGTCCCCGGTTTCTCACCGGTTTCTCAATGGCTATTATTATGATGGCTATATGCCTGTCCTGCACTGCCTTGCTTGCCACCAGGAAACAATGAAATACAGTAAGGACTAAAACCCGCCTGAAGGGCGATAAGTTCATAAGTTAAAGGTTGTTTGCCTGGATGGGTAACTAGTGTCTGTCCGCGAAGAGATAATTATTTGAAATAAACTACAAAATTCGCCTTTTTGGGTGGCTGTTTTTTCGAAATTTTAGTATTGATTAATCATGTAAACGACCAAGAATACGTGGTTAACAATCTAAAGGAGAAAAAAGACAGTGCGAAAAATACGCAACCAGCAGCTTCCTCTGACAGAGGCTACCCCTGACCACCCAAAGGCGAAAGAATTGGATAGGATCAGTGAGATACTTGATTCCAACAATAACATATACAACTTTGTTGCACAAGATCTTGGCATAACAAATAAAGGTATTGGGGCCAACGGGATGACCGCTGAGCAGGTAATACGAGCCGCCCTAATCAAGAAGATTGGCGGGTACAGCTACCGGGCCTTGGAATTTCATTTGGCTGATTCAAAAACCTTCAACAAGTTTTGCAGAATCGGTATGAAAAAGGCTCCTAAGAAATCAGCGCTACAAAAAGGGATCAAAGCCATCAGTCCAATGACTTGGGAAGCTGTAAATAAAATCCTTGTAGATTACGCAGCACAAAACCGGGTTGAAAAAGGGACTGATTGGCA
>JBNKKR010000004.1:0-130745 GCA_050291935.1 Desulfocapsaceae bacterium
GAGGGATTTTTCATTTCGTCCATGAAACGAGTGGGACAGGCGCTCGAAACCAGAATCCTGGTTGATCGGATTTTTGACGGCGATGATATGGCCAAAATCGTGGTTTGCGGTGATTTCAATGTTGCCCATAAGGAGATTGATCTGGCAAATCCAAAACAAAATGAAAATAATGCCGGTTTTACACTTGAAGAACGGTCTTGGATGGATGATTTTATTCGTGCAGGCTGGATTGATAGTTTTAGGAAAAAAAATAAAGAACCAGGGCAATATTCCTGGTGGAGTTATCGTAGTCGAGCAAGGGACAGAAATATTGGTTGGCGCCTTGATTATCACTGTGTTGATAAAAATTCGTCTAAGCGGATAGTCGATGCGCAAATACTACAAACGATTTATGGCTCCGATCATTGTCCGGTACTACTTGATTTTTTGAAGTAATTCGTGTAAGCCTAGGTAGTTTTGCATTTTTTAGAAACGGTTTTCATTCTTTTTATGGGGAAACTGCAATGAAAGAGAGACACTACCGAATATTACTGGCTGATGATCATGCACTGATCAGGCATGGTATTAAAAACCTGATTAGTAATAATCCTGACCTTGAGGTGATTGGTGAGGTCGGTGATGGTGAAGAGCTGCTGACTTTTCTAAAGCGAGATGTCCCCGATCTGTTAATTCTTGATATTTCAATGCCTAAACTCACCGGTATTGAGGCGGTTGGACGCGTGAAACAGCGCCACCCTTTTGTGAAGATTCTTATGCTGACCATGCATAAAAATAAACAATACTGTTACCATGCTATGTCTGCCGGGGCCGATGGATATCTTATGAAAGAAGATTCTGATGAAGAACTTCTTATTGCCATTAAGCGTATTCAGGGAGGGAGATCGTATCTTTCACCGTTCCTGTCCCAGGATTTCACCGATGATGTGATATCTGCATACCGTAATAATAGGAATCTGCCTTTTGAAACATTGACCAAACGTGAGTGGCAAGTGTTGAAGTTGGTGGCTGAAGGGCATACCAGTAAGATGATGGCTGAGATACTGGAGTTGAGTCCACGAACCATTGATCATCATCGAGCAAAACTTTTACGGAAATTTGATATGAAGAACAGCGTTGATCTTGTTAAATATGCCGTACGTAATGGATTTGTGGCACAAAGTGGTTGAAACGTAGAGGGTTTTCGTATCCTTTTTTGGATGCGCACTGTTTTTTTTGCTTTTTTTTAAAAAAAAAGTGATTTTTATTTCTTGATTACCTACCTTTTATTTCTTTGTTTTAACTCAATAAAATAAGAAAACCTAGTAAATATACCTATACGGGTATCCGTATTTCTCACAATTGTTTTTTTTCTATTCCTGTGTTCTGTAAATAGGCAACTCTACAAGAGAGAAGCCTGTAATTTAGGCCTGCTGAGATGTTTTTCCAGGTCTTTTGCAGGGGAGAATATAAGAGCAGATAGGGGAGAGTGAAAAATGAACAAGGCAGAACTTATTTCCAGTGTTGCTAAGTCGGCAAATATTAGCAGGGCAAAGGCTGGAATGGTGTTAAACGGCGTTATTGCAAATATGGTGAAGACAATGAAGGATGGAGAAAAGGTAAGTATTCTCGGATTTGGTACATTTAGTGTTGTGGAACGTGTCCAAAAAAAGGGGCGTAATCCAAAAACTGGGAAGGAGATTGTGATTCCGGCACACAATGCAGTGAAATTTAGGCCAGGCAAACATCTGTACGGGCGCGTACAGTAATATAAGGCGTTACCCCACCAGGGGCAGAGGAAAGGTGTCCCGAAGTTCCTCCTTCTTCTTTTCTCTGTCCCGTCTTTGTTTTTCTTTGTAGTTTCAGTTTTTTGCTTTTCGTCGTAACCACCACCAGAGCGCAGCACCACTGCCTATCATAAGGCTGCTAAGCAGCTGTCCCATGGTTAGATATTGAAAGAAAAAACCGAGTTGCTGGTCTGGTTCTCTAAAAAGTTCCACGAAAATCCGTATGCTTCCATAACAGATAAGAAAGAGACAAAGTAAACTGCCGTGGGGCCAACTTGCATCTTTTTCCCATGGTTTCTTTTTGGCGATATAGAGAAACGTAAAGAGGAGTATTCCTTCTAATAAGGCTTCATAGAGTTGGGAAGGGTGTCGAGGGGATGGGCCGCCATTTGGGAACACCATGGCCCAGGGTACTGTACTGACTCTTCCAAAAAGTTCACCATTAATAAAATTACCAATACGTCCCAAGCCAAGACCAATGGGGATGGTGACCACGTAAAAATCTGCGCAGGTCCAGAAATCGAGTTGCTTGCGTTTAGTAAATACAAAACCACCTACAATGCAAGCAATGGTAGCTCCATGAAAGGACATTCCTCCATTCCACGTTGCTGCAATTTCCAGGGGATGATCCATAAAATAGGAGAAATTATAGAAAAACACGTAGCCCAAGCGTCCTCCCAGAATAACACAGAGGATAAGTACCAGGTTAAGATTTTCAAAATGTGGCTCAAGGGGGGAGTAACCAAATGTTTTGATCTGTTTTCGTACTAAGGTGGAGCAGGCGATAAAGCCAAGGACATACATCAGTCCATACCAGCGAACGTGGAATGGTCCTAAAGAGAAAAGTATGGGATCAATTTGGGGAAATGTCATTGTACACGTTTTAAATGGACCTGGAGAACAGAAATTGCTGCCGGTGTGACCCCTGATATTCGAGACGCCTGGCCAAGGGAGCGCGGACGCACGTTGCTCAGTTTTTCAACCACCTCATTGGAGAGCCCCGAAAGACTAGTGTAGTCAATATCTTCAGGAAGTTGCATCTGTTCCATTTTTTTGAACCTGTCAACCTGTTCTTCTTGACGTTTGAGGTAGCCGGTAAACTTGATTTGCAGTTGGATTTCATCGCAGACAGTTGAAAGAGCAAGGGCCTGAATGGCCTCTTTATCTTCCGCTGGTGCAATTGGCAAATCGCTTATAAGCTGCAGGGTTATTTCGGGTCTACGGAGTAGATCCGCAAGACTGCACTTTTGTTTAAGTGGCGTTGACCCATTTGCGGCAAGTGTTTCATTTACTTCGTCACTTGGTTTTATATGTATGGCACCGAGTTTGGCAATTCCAGCCTCAAGCAAGTTTTGTTTCTCCTGAAAATGCATATATGCATCGTCAGTGAGTAGGCCAATAGCATGTCCAATTTCAGAAAGTCTGCTATCCGCATTGTCTTCTCGAAGGAGCAGTCTGTATTCTGCGCGGGAGGTAAAGAGGCGGTAGGGTTCTTTTGTTCCGCAGGTGACAAGATCATCTATCAGTACTCCTATATAGGCTTGTGATCTATCAAGAATCAGTGGATCTTTATTCTGTATTTTCTGAACGGCATTAATTGCTGCCATCAAGCCCTGGGCGGCTGCTTCTTCATATCCGGATGTTCCGTTGATCTGTCCCGCTAAAAAAAGGCCGTTAACCCGTTTTGTTTCAAGACTGGGGTGAAGTTCCAGTGGGTCAATATAGTCATATTCGATGGCGTATCCGGGGCGGACGATCTTGGCATTTTCCAAACCCTTAATGGTATGGAGCATTGCCAGTTGCGTTTTGAGGGGCAGACTTGTGGGTAATCCATTGGGGTATATTTCGGTGGTATCCAAACCTTCTGGTTCGAGAAAAATCTGATGCCTATCCTTTTCTGGAAAACGCATAACCTTGTCTTCAATGGAAGGACAATATCTGGCGCCAATACCCTCAATAATACCAGCGTACATGGGAGATTGGTCGATATCCCTGCGAATGGCCTCGTGGGTTTTTTGGTTGGTGTAGGTTATATGGCAAGGCCTTTGTGGCTGTATATAGTCACCCTTGCTGCTAAAGGAAAAAAAGGCAGGAGGGTGATCACTATGTTGCACCGTGAGTTCGGAGTAGTCTATGGATCTTGCGTCAATTCTTGGTACCGTTCCAGTTTTCATCCGACCGGTGGTAAATCCAGCATCTTTAAACCAGGCCGCAAGGCTGCTGGATGGTGCATCGCCCATGCGCCCGGCCGGAAACTGTTTCATACCAATATGGATCAGGCCGTTCAGAAAGGTACCGGTGCAGACCACCACCGCTTTCACCCTGATTTCTTCGTCAAGGGAGGTGCGGATTCCGCAAACACCTGTGTCATCGACGATAATGGAGTCAACAACCGTTTGTCGAATCTCCAGATTTTCCTGGGACTCCATCACCGATTTCATACGGAGACGATACAAAAGTCGATCTGCCTGCGCCCTGGAAGAGCGTACGGCTGGCCCCTTAGACGTGTTTAATTTGCGAAATTGGATGGAGGTGGCATCAATATTTTTTGCCATTTCGCCACCAAGTGCATCAATTTCACGGACCAGATGCCCTTTGGCCAGCCCGCCAATGGCAGGATTGCAGGACATGGCACCTATGGTGTCGACATTGATGACGGTGACCAGGGTTTTGCATCCCATTCTGGCCGCGGCAAGGGCTGCTTCACAACCCGCATGGCCTGCCCCAATTACTGCAATATCAAATGAATCCGTCACTGTTCTTTTTTCCATGAAATAATTGCCCAACGTGGTGGAACGGCGCGGGTGACAACGCACTGGCCATCGGCAGAGCGTTTGCTGTTGCCCTTTACGTATTCCAGTAAATTTTTCTCTTCAGTTTCTGTGAGATCCTGAAACATCCAGCAGAAAGAATCCATCGCCTGTTGGATATCCTTGTACGTTGTTTCAGCGTTAAGACTAATGATATCAATCTCACAGTTGATTCCCATGCTGTAGAGCATATTGACGGTGTATATATAATCAGGACCCGAACGAAACGGTCTGTTGATTGCTGCAAAAGCACCACGATCAAAAGGTGTTGGACTAATACGGTCCACCACAAAGGTCGCATACCGGCTGTGTTGGTGTAGTTTTGCAAGGGAGTCTTTTAGATTGGCAACACTTAACGAACGCGAAGCAATGCATATATCATGGTGAGGAATTGAAAATGTTTCCCAATCATCCTCCCATGAAACCTGGAGGGTGATAATGTTTTTTATCCCACGTCTCTTTGATTCTTTATTGAGCTCTGCAAGCATCCCTTTTGAATAATCAAGAGCTGTAACTGACTTAACATGTTGTGAGAGAGGTAAAGAGAGGGTGCCGGGCCCACAACCCGCATCCAGAACAGTAAAGCTTTTTTGTAAAGGAAGTTTTGCAAGTACAAGATCGACAAAAGGTGAGGTGGCGTTTCTCTTGGCAAAAGACGGGGCCTTTTTGTCCCAATCTTGCGGTCCTTTAGGAGTCCATGACTTCTGCTCCCTGGCATTATTCCAGAGAAGTTGCCAGTCGATATTTTCGTAGGTAATTTTCGGGTCCATAGTGAGGGGCAAAGATATCATACCAAAATGGCTTTAGCAACTCCCGTGCTGAAAATGTTTGACACCCCCTTTTGAATATGGTTAATGTAACTGGTTCTGATATTTTTACGTCCTGCAATTTTTTGAGGTTCAGCAACGTGTCGTGCAGGGCGGTTACTTTTCCGGTTATCGTAGTGAATCTCTGTGGAAAATCGGTGCTAACATAATGGAATGTTCCGCATAAACTGGCGGAAGGAGTAAATGATGAGTAAACGTACTTTTCAACCGAGTAATCTTAAACGTAAACGTGCCCATGGGTTCCGTGCCCGTATGTCCACCCGTGCTGGCCGTGCGATCTTGAATGCCCGTCGTGCCAAGGGGCGTAAACGCCTTTCAGCCTAAGAATATTGCCAGGATATAAACTTCCGAAAACAGCGCTGCTTCGAAAGGGGCGGGAATTTGATAGGGTGTATCAACAGGGAAGAAGGTATCATGGCCAGGGCTTTTCTCTGATTCTGCTTGCCAATGAATTGGGATACAATCGGATCGGGATCAGCATTCATAGAAAGCTGAAAGGAGCAGTCAAACGAAATAGAATCAAACGAATCATTCGTGAATCTTTTCGTCTTGAACGGTTGCTATATCCTGATTGTGCTGACATTGTTTTTACCGTTCGCCCAGAGTTTTCTCTTGCTCACCCTGCCTTGATCACTTCGGCTGTAACCTGCCTTATACCACCGGTGAAGTAGCTCGGTTTGGCCTCACTGAGGATATGTGATTTGCAACGGGATAGATCTCTTTTATTGAACCTTTTCTCATCAACCCGTCATTTTGTTGTGTGGGTATGTTTGGGAGTGATTCGTGGGTATCAATATGTTATTTCTCCACTTTTCCCTCCCAGTTGCCGTTTTACGCCAACATGTTCTTGTTATGCTGCCGAAGCCATTCGCCTGCATGGTCCCTTGAAGGGAATTGTCCTTGCTGTGATTCGAATTCTCCGCTGTCATCCCTTTAGTCGTGGTGGCTATGATCCTGTACCACCTGTAAAAAATGGATGACACTAAAAAAACAACAGCGTTGATGTATATCAAGCTGTCTTTTCTATGGAAAAAAAATGGATATTTATAGAACGTTTCTCGCAATTGTTATTTCTTTTGTGATTCTTATTGGTTACCAGTACCTTTTTGTGGGCTTTGGTCCTCAGGAAACACAAGAGGGTGAGCCTGCAACTACTGAACAGACAACTACTGCTCCAGCGGAGACCCAAAAGAAGGTGGAGGATACGTCCACTGTGCCCCCTGCTCCTTCGGTGGCCCAGTCTGTTGCGGCTTCGGCTATGGAACGTCCGGAAAGGGATGGTCGGGATCTGTTGGTTGAAACCGACTATTATAGTGCCACGGTGAGCGAGGAAGGAGGTTCCATAAAGAGTTTTATCCTCAAAGAATACAAGGAAACAAACGAAAAAGATTCACCCGGGATGCAGATGGTGAAAGTCGATGGTGCGGAAGGATATCCACTTGAGTTTTCATGGGGAAGTGTCGCTCCTGTTGCTACATTTTATGCATCAGAAAACGATACGGTATCGTTTGCCGGTAACAGCGCCAAGTTGCTGATGACCGGGCGCGGCAACGGACTTGAGATAGAAAGGGATTACAGCTTTGTAAAGGACTCTTATCTTGTTGATCTTGTTGTACGGGTAAAAAATATTTCTGCAGCCCCTCTCCAGGGGGCAGCAGAACTCCATCAGACCGGGGTCCCTTTTCGTAAAAGCACGACGAGCAACCGGTTTCAGTTTAGTGGTCCTGCCTACTATCTTGGTGAGGATCTGGAAGAGATGGATGCGGATCTGTATGAAACCGGGCCAAAAACCATTACCGCAAAAATGGATTGGGCTGCCTATGAAGGGACATATTTTATGAATGCCATTCTCCCTGATCCCGCAACTGTTGATTCCTTAACCGTGCAGTCTGCTACTGAAGATGTGGTCAAAATGAAGGTGAGCAGCACGCTTGATACTCTGCAGCCGGGTGAGACAAAGGAGTACGTCTATAAGCTTTACTTTGGTCCTAAAAGACTTAGTACCCTAAAGGATGTTGGCTATAATCTGGATAAAGCAGTGAATTTTGGCTATTTCGATGTTATTGCCAAGCCGACCCTCTATCTGCTCAACCTTTTCTATTCCATGGTTAAAAATTATGGTATTGCCATCATTCTGGTGACGGTAATTTTTAAAGCTGCTTTTTGGCCTATTACCCAAAGGGGCCTGAAGTCCATGAAGAATATGCAAAAATTGCAGCCCAAGATGGTAAAGCTTAAGGAAAAATACAAAGGGGATCCAGCCAGGATGAACCAAGAGGTGATGAACCTCTATAAAACGTATAAGGTAAATCCTTTGGGCGGTTGTCTTCCCATGGCACTACAGATTCCAGTGTTTTTTGCGCTTTACAAGGTGTTGCTTATGTGCGTAGAGCTCCGCCATGCACCATTTATGTTGTGGATCAGTGATCTTTCTGCTCCTGATCGCCTCTTTATTGGTGTCGATCTCCCTTATCTTGGCGGAATCCCGGTTTTGACCCTTTTGATGGGTGCTTCAATGTTCTTGCAGCAGAAGATGACCCCAACAACGGCTGATCCTACCCAGGCCAAGATTATGATGTTCCTCCCAGTGCTTTTTACCTTTATGTTTGTCAACTTTGCTTCTGGTTTGGTGCTTTACTGGTTTGTGAACAATCTGTTGGCAATTTTGCAGCAATATCTGATTAATCGTCAGAAAAAGGCTTAAGAAAGCTGCAAAAATGGTGAGCGCCAACCCCAGATTCCCATAAAGGAAAACATATGTCTTTAAAGAAAAAAGATTTTTTTGCAAATGAGGTAACAGAGGCAATTAAGGATGCCTGTGACAGCTTTGGTGTAGCCCAGGAAAAGTTAGATATCGAGGTTGTGGAAACGGGATCCAATGGCATTTTTGGCTTGATCCGTAAAAAAGCTCATATCAGGGTCTCACCTTTAGACGGCCAGAAGAAGCAACCTCCCGTAAGCAAGGAAAAAGCAGCTAAGAAGGAACCTAAGCTATCCAGCAAGAAAGCACATGAGGAAAGTGAAAAAGAGAGCAAAAAGATAAGCAGCCCAGAACCCACGACTGTGGTAAACGAATCTGTGAGCCCTGAAAGTGCTGAGATTGTCCGCCAGGAACTCTCAACCCTTCTTTCTTTAGTGGGTTTTACTTCCGATGTGACTACCGAAATTGATGGTCCCACGGTGTATTGTGTGGTGAGCGATGAACATGAAGAGGCGCTTACCGGGCAAGAGGGCAAGATCATAGATTCACTGCAGTATCTGCTTCGAAAGCTTGTTGCCAGAAAAGTTGATGAAAAAGTACGGCTTTCCATTGATATTGGACAGTTTCGTGAAAAACGAAAAGTTGAGCTGATGGAACGGGCAAAAGAGCTTGCCGCCATGGTGAAGGAAGATGGAAAGACCCAGGCTATTCCTCCCCTTAACCCTTCTGAAAGACGTGTCGTCCATCTTGTTTTGCAGGAAGATAAAGAAATCCGTTCCCGTAGTGTTGGGGGTGGTTTGTTTAAAAAGGTTCTTATCTATAAACCTGGAAAAGCAAAGAAACCAGCAGGGAAGCGTACAGGGCGTGGGCCCAAAAAGAGTAGTGCTCCCAAAACTGGCCAAGAAAAAAGCGGTATTGAGGAAAAAAACTGAATTGAACAACTTGGTTGCTCAAAAAAAAGGAAGGTATAAGTGATGGGATCTGTTGATACCATTGCAGCGATCTCAACACCACCCGGGGCAGGTGGCATTGGTATTATTCGAGTGAGTGGTCCTGAAGCGCTTGCCTATTTACAAACAATCTTTTTCCCCCATAATCCAGCTTGCTCCGCATTTGAATCACACCGACTCTACTATGGACAGATTGTCCATCCCCATTCGAAACAGGTTCTTGATGAAGTTTTGGCTGTGTATATGGCAGCGCCAAAAACCTATACCAGAGAAGATGTGGTAGAGATCCATTGTCATGGCAATTATTTGGTCCTCACATCTATCTTAGAGCTTCTTTTATCCCTTGGTGTTCGTCTGGCTGAGCACGGTGAATTTACAAAACTTGCCTTTTTAAATGGTCGGATAGATTTGACCCGCGCAGAGGCGGTGATAGATATCCTGTCTGCTCGAACCAGAAAGGGCTTGGATCTAGCGCTTGAACAACTCGGCGGGAGCCTCTATGGGCGGGTAAACACCATTCGGAACGCATTGGTTCGCATGCGCGCGATTGTGGAAGTGGCCATTGATTTTCCAGATGAAGACGTTGATATTGTAGACCATTCTACGCTCCGGCAGCAGCTGGCAGACGAAGTCCTTTCCCCGTTACGACAACTCTTAAGACATGCTGAACAGGGAAGAGTTTACCGAGAAGGGATTGCAGTAGTTATTGTCGGGGTGCCCAATGTCGGCAAATCAAGCTTATTAAATACCCTGTTACGGGAAGAGCGAGCACTGGTCACTGCAATTCCCGGGACAACCAGAGATACCATTGAGGAGTATATAGATATTAGAGGTGTTCCGGTTCGCATCGTTGATACTGCAGGGATTAGAAGTGGTGCGGACATGGTGGAAGAGTTGGGTATAGAAAGAGCCAGAAAACAGATTCAGCAGGCGGATTTGGTCCTGTTTATGCTCGATATGGAACGAGGTGTCCAGGAAGAAGATATTGAACTTTTTTCTTTGCTAAGCCATAAACCCATGCTGTTACTGGCCAACAAAATGGATATCCATGGGCAGAAAGAGGGTGTTGAACAGTTTGTAAGGAGTCATCCCAAACTGCCCTTTGTTCAGATATCAGCTAAAAAGAATCAAAATATTGAAGCACTTAAGGATGCAATCTTTACAAAAGTAGTTGGCGGAAATGAGCAGTGGCAGGAAGAAAATTGCGCTCCCAATATTCGCCATAAAGATGGGTTGCAGCGGGCAGTGGTAGCAGCAGAGTTCTTTGATGAGGGGCTTAAGATAAGCAGTACCAACGACTTGCTGGCCATTGATCTTCAGGAATGTCTTGATCAGCTCAATGGTATTGTTGGTATAACCACCACTGAAGATGTGCTGGATGTTATTTTTGAGCAGTTTTGCCTTGGTAAGTGAAAACTTCTTGTAATATCATATGGATGTTTTGATGGCTTGAGGAGCGTAAGCGCTCTATTGGAAATTTTATTGCAAAAAAAAACAAGAGAATTGTTTGCAGGTCTAAAAGGGTCCATCTTGTTTCGTTTTACACCAAAAATGATTTTTGGTGTAATTTGAAACTTGAACTTGCAAAATGCACCGATATTGTTTTCAAGGTAAGCCTTTGTTGCAGGGTTGTCTTACGCCATAAGTTTTATAATTTCGCAAATGAGCTTTTCAGCACTTTCCCCAATCTGATCAACCCGTGCTTCAAGCATATAACAGGGAGTGGTTACGAGTTTATGCTTCTTATCAACTACAACTTCACCCTGTAGTGTTGTGTGGTGTTGTGCGCCCATGGAGTGAATTTTTTCTGCTACTTCCTGGCTTTGCCCAATTGTTAGCGTAGCATTTTCGATGACTTTTGCAAGGATGACCGGGGCGATACAGAGGGCGCCAATGGGTTTTTGGGCAGCCACAGTCTGTTCAATGGCTTGTCGAACATCTTCGTTGATCTTGCAATCGGCACCGTTATAGGCAAAATTTGATAAGTTCTTAGCAGCTCCCAGACCTCCCGGAAGTACCAACGCGTCGTGTTTGCTCACCTGAAACTGCGTAAGATCCTTAATCTTTCCCCTGGCAATACGAGCAGATTCCACCAGAACATTGCGCTGTTCTGTCATCTCTTCTCCCGTGAGGTGGTTCATGACATTGTATTGGGGAATGTTTGGCGCGTAGCACTGGTAGCCTGCTCCAAGCTTATGGATAGCCCAAAGAGTCAGTGTCGCTTCATGAATTTCTGATCCATCTCTATTGCCTGAACCGGAAAGAATGACCGCAATTGATTTTTTTTTCATATGCAAAATAAGCCCTACAGGTTGAGATGATAAATTTCTGCTAAGTTGCGATATCTCTCGTCATAATCCAAGCCATAGCCCACCAAAAAACCTTGGGCAATGGAAAAACCGGTGTAGTCAATAGACACCTCATGTTCCCGTCGTTCTGCTTTGTCTATTAGTGCACAGACACGAACTGAGGCGGCACCTTTGTCCCTAAAGTGTTTGGCCAGCCAGCGCACGGTTGAGCCGGTGTCAACAATATCCTCAACCAAAAGAAGGTGACGATTCTTTACCTCCTGGGAGGGGGTGGCCACCAAAGTTATTTCGCCTGATGAAGTGGAACCGGCACCATATGAGGATACTTGAATAAAATCAGCACAGAGCGGGAGGTCAATGGCACGGATCAAATCCGCCATAAATACAAAGGCACCTTTTAAGACGCCGATAACCACAAGTTCCTTTCCCTGGTATTCTTCTGATATAGTATGGCCAAGTTCCTGGATCCGTTGGTTGATTTCCTGCTTACTGAGGACGAGTTCTTTTGTCGTTGATTCCATGTATCTTTAGTCTGGTTGTGAACAAAGAGGGTACTTGTTTCATTGATACCCTTTATATGTGAGTAAAAACCAAGGGGCCGCAAATATCTGCTCTGCATGTTGCTGAAGTGCGTTACGAATCGACTCAAGTTATCCCGTAACCATGTGATAAAGTCAAGGAAAAATGCGATCTCCCTGGAAGCTTTCATTTTGTTGACAAAAATAGTCGCTTCAAGTAGGTTATAAATTTCATTGATGGAATGTATCAGTAAACGTGGTGAGTGAAAAGGCCACTTGAACCTTTACAGAGTTAAAAGTCGATCCATGGGAAAGTCATCAACAACATTGAATCCAGCGTTTAATAGAGAAATTACTGGATTACCGGGCGGGGAGCATCTCAATAGCTGTTTTGCATGCGGTGCCTGTAGTGGGATTTGTCCTGTGAGCCAGGCAATACCTGAGTTTGATCCGAGAAAAATAATTCATATGATCCGTATGGGGATGAAAGAGCGATTGCTCAGTTCGGATATGATGTGGTACTGTTCCGGGTGCAGATCCTGTGTTTTTGTCTGTCCGCAAGATGTTGGCTTTGCGGACATTATGGCAGCTGTTGCCAAGCTTGCCCTTAAAGAGGGCTATGTGACCAAGGAACAACTGGTTGAAAAGGGCAAGGCTGCTAAAGTTGAACGTGATCTCTGTGTTGCCTGTCTTACCTGTGTGCGCACCTGTCCCTGGGAAATTCCACATATTGATAAGCTCGGTGTCGCAGATATTGATGTGGAAAAATGTAGAGCTTGCGGTATTTGTGTGGAAGAGTGTCCAGCAAATGCAATTACTTTAAATGAATCAAAAGATGAACGGCTCCTTGCGGCTTGTGGTGTCTAAGAGAAGAGGATAGAAGATGAGTTTTGAGCCTGCAATTACCCTGTTTAGTTGTCACTATACTTCCCAGCAGAGTTGCGCTGAGGGTGGAAAGGAGCTTGAGCGCCTGGGTTTTCCTTCGGGCATTAGCCTGGTACGAGTACCTTGTACTGGAAAATTACAGATTACCACACTCCTCAAAGCTTTTGAAGATGGCGCTGATGGTGTGTATGTGGTTGGTTGTCCAACAGATGGTTGTCATAATGTGAAGGGGAGTGAGCGGGCGGCGAAACGGGTGTCCGCCGTGCGTGAGGCCCTTGTGGAGTTGGGGGTTGAGGGTGAGCGGGTGGAGATGTATCACCTTCCACGTGGTTTGCATCCTGAGTTTGTCGCCAAGGCAAAAGAGATGGATGCGAGGATCCGCAGCTTAGGTCCCAGCCCATTTTAACAAAAGAGTAGTCTGGCGGTATATTAACGGCAATACGGAAAGAAGAGTTCTCTATTGCATATATGTGGAGTAGAATAAAATGATAGTTGCAGAACGAAAGCCCATGGCTGAGATCATTGGAATGGTACAGGAATGTAAAAAAATTCTGGTACTGGCTTGTCGTGGCTGTGTTACAGTTTGTTCGGCAGGAGGTGAAAGAGAGGCGGAAATTCTCTCCTCTTTAATTCGTCTTGGAATGCGGAAGGCAGGGAAATCCATTGAGGTTACAATGGCAAGTCTGGTTCGGCAATGTGACCGTGAATATATTGATGAGATTGATCAGTTTAAGGATGCTGGTTATGATGCCATTGTCTCCACAGCCTGTGGAGTTGGGGTAAATTTTATCTCTAATCTTAGACAGGATCTAATGGTTTATCCGGCTTTGAATACAACCTTTTTTGGTGGTTCAGCATCCCAGGGAGAGTGGACGGAGCAATGTGCAGGTTGCGGGGACTGTGTGCTGCATCTCACTGGTGGTCTTTGTCCGGTCGCTCGTTGTGCCAAAAGTTTAATGAACGGTCCCTGTGGCGGCTCTGTTGATGGGAGGTGTGAAATAAACAGTGAGGTGGAATGTATTTGGCAATCCATCCACGATAGGCTTGGAGCTTTTGATAGAGCTGCACAAATGGAGACCATTGCTCCAATTCGTGACTGGTCAAATGCCGGGCATGGTGGGCCGAGGAAAATTGTGCGCAATGATTTGACTGTGTAAACGCAGTTTTTTTATACTACTCTCCTGATGGGAGGTTCTGATTCGCCCATGTACTTTGTACAAGGGCGTTTTTGTTTTAACTATATATTTGTATTGATAGGAGAAATAAGTGGTTCAGCCATTGGATCTGGAAGATGCGCAACGGAAAATTATTGACTCCTGCCAAGTGCTTTCTTCTGAAAAAGTGGGACTTTCTGCGGCGCCTGGGCGGATTGCGGCGAGACCGCATCTTGCCCTTTCGCCATTACCGGGTTATGACGCCTCGCTACGTGATGGCTACGCCATTGGAGCAATGCAGGTTGGTGATGGTAACGGACAAACAGAGTTTCAGGTCACCGATCTGCTGGCGGCAGGAGATTTGCGGAGGATAGACGTTGGGCAGGGGGAAGCGGTACGGATAATGACCGGTGCGCAGGTTCCAGACGGCTGTCAGCAAATTATACCCCAAGAAGATTGTACTATTTTTGGAAGGCGTCTCACCATAGCTTTAGAAAATGTATCTCGTAATAAGCACTATATCCATAGAAGGGGCTGTGACATTGCTGAAGGGGAAACAATTGTAGAAGAGGGCACAGTAATCAGTTGTGAACAGCAGGTCCTTTTGGCAGGTTGCGGCTATGTCTTTGCCGATGTGGTCAAAAAAGCAGCGGTGAGATTTTTCTGTACTGGAAGTGAGCTTGTGGCCACAGGGAGTCAGACAGCAGTGGAAAAAGGGCAGCGTTTTTCTGCAAATGGCCACTTGTTGTCCGGGTTGATAGAAAGATGTGGTGGGGTACTACAGGGGCAGGAATTTGTAGATGATGATATAGACCATGTCTCGGCATGTATGCAAAGAATGGTTAATGACGGTTGTGATGTATTGCTTTCCACGGGCGGGATGGGACCTGGAAAGTTTGATCTGACCAAAGATGCCTTTATTCAATGTGGGGGAGAAATTATATTTGATTCTTTGCGGATGCGCCCTGGAAAAGCGATTCTTTTCGGGAAATTGGATGGCGTTTTGTTTTTTGGCCTTCCCGGTCCACCACCTGCGGTGCAGCTTTTGTTTCATGCATTGGTTCGTCCAGCTCTTGTCGCCCTGCAAGGTGCTTCTTTTTCTCTTGCACAAAAGAGTAAAGCGAAGTTGACCGAAAAACTTCCACTGGGAAAGCATGGCTTGCTTCGGTTAAAAAGCGGATATTTTTCTTTTGCTGACGGATATTGTCTTGTCCGCCCAGCAAGGAAAAAAGAGTCTGCCAACTGTTATATTTACTGTCCCTCGGATGTGCAGGTTTTGGAGCAAGGTGACGTTGTGGATGTGTATGTCTTGTCAGCTTGACACGATGGACAGAAAAAAGTTGTCCTCCCGCAAATGTTTATTTTCTCAATGATATGACCACACTTCTCGCAAGCTACTCCAGCTTTAGCATAAATTTGAAAGTTGATCTGGAAGTAGCCACCTTCACCTGCAGCATTGACATAATCACTAATGGTGGAACCACCACAGGCGATGGCGTGACGCAGAGTATTGCGAATGGTGCGTATTAAGATCCGCCACTCTTTGTTCTCAAGGGAAAAAGCGGGTTTTGCCGGATGGATCTTTGCTCGAAAAAGGGATTCATTCGCGTAAATATTTCCAATTCCGGCCATAACCTTGCTGTCCATGATAAAGGCTTTAATGGCTAGCGTGCGGTTTTTTGCGCGTTTTTGGAGATAGTTTGCCGTACACGTTCGTCCCAAAGGCTCTGGCCCAATACCACTAAAGAATTTTTTTTCGTCTTGCCTTGCCGTTTGGGGCGGAAAAAGATGGATGGCACCAAAACGTCTGGAGTCATTGAAACGCATTTCCATACCATTGTCCAGGAGCCAGCAAAAATGGTCATGTTTTTTTAGTCGTGTATCTTTGGGGAATAAGCCAATATTTCCGGTCATTCCAAGATGGATAATAAGGTAGCCACCATTACTTATCTTTATACAAAGGTACTTGGCGCGACGGGTGATAGAATGGATCTGCTGGCCAAGGAGTTCATCTTGCATATCCTGCAGGTCAACGTTTGCACGCAGTGGCATGCCGGAGCTTTGGATTTTTGTAATGGTACTGCCGAGGATAAGAGGCTGGAGCCCTCGGCAGATTACTTCTACTTCAGGCAACTCGGGCATGGGGAAGATTCCTTCTGTTTTGCTGACAACAGAGCGCAAGGCCATATTTTTCATGAAATAGGCTTGTGACCACCTGGAGGAGGCCGTTTTTGCTTTTCAGTGAGAACAGTAAAAGGTTGTTGTTGTGGAAATGGCGCTCAATACCAATAAGTTCCAGTTCTAAAAATCCAGGAATACCAAACGGACTGCACATTTTTTTTGCAGCTTCTTTTGCGCTCCAGAGTAGAGTAAGTCTGTTGATTGGTGAATAGGTAGAGAGAATGTCTGCTAATATTTTTTCTTCGGGCACATTGCAGAAGCGGTCCTGAACTCTGGTGAATGTCGATGCAGTATATTGAATATCTATACCGCAAAGGCAATCACTACAAACGGCTGTGGCAAATTCTTTAGAATGGCTGATGGAGAGTTCCGGTACCTCAGTTCCTAATTTTGTTGGTAAATTGGGGCGGCCATCTTCTGTTGATTGTATACGGTAATATGTGGGAGAAATTGGTTGAGCCTGAGGAGTGATAGTATGGAGAATGGTCTGTGTGCTGTGTTTGGCACAGATTCTCCCTCCTAACCATTCATCTGCTCGTTTTGCCAGGGTAAAACTCTCATATTTCTTTATTTCCTGGGGGTGAAGCCAAGCCGCTTGGTATTTATCACCATCATTTTGCATGGAATCCAATTTAAGGATGCTCACAGCAATTGCACCTGTGGCAAAAGTCTTGTCGCATAGGGAGAGAAAGCCAGGTGGTTCAGCTTCAAAGGTAAGTTGTATTTCAGGGGCGCTACCAGGCATATATATTATATCCTTGCATTTTAGATAATTTCAATTAATTAATTAGCCAGAGCGCTTTAAATAAAAGGCCTTTTACTCTTTGGAGGAGATACATGAATGGCTCTTTAGGTTTAACGGGGTTTGACTTTATTGTCATTGGTATTTTTGTTCTCTTTGTAGCTCGTGGTTTATGGATCGGTTTTCTTCGTCAGGTGACCACCATTGTGGCCCTGGTTGTTGGCTACGTCATTGCCGGACAGTATCATGACAGACTTTTTCCTTTTTTACGAGACTTAAGCGAAAATCCACATGCTGTTTTTTGGGCGTCTTATGTGCTGCTTTTTGTTTTAACCTATGTGGTATGCATGCTCCTTGGCAAGGGGTTGGCAAAGGTGGTGGAGTTGACCATTGCCGGCTGGTTTGATAAACTCCTGGGTGGTCTGCTTGGCGTTGTGAAAGGCGGAGTTCTTATAATCCTGCTGCATATGCTTCTTTCAAGTGTCCTGGCTCCAGAAAATAATATGCTCCGTGAGAGTTTTCTTTCTGTGTACATCGGCCAGGGAACAAAAATGTTTCGGTCAATTATTAAAGATGAGAACATTCGCAAGAAATTTGTCCAGCAGATGCCAGCCATTCGGGAGAAAGAACCGCCACGTGGTGCGGATGGAGTTCGCCCCTTTGTCCCGGCACCTTCCCAGGAGGATTCATCGCCTCCTGTAAAATGAGGCCAATGTTTCAATGGAAACGCCCAAATGGTACCCAATGAGCATTATTTGATTTATTAACGTTGTGCGAACAACTCCGGTTTTCTGCCATCGTCTTGCTGAGGTGGTGACTCGCTCTGGCAGGGTACGTATGGTACCTTTTCTTTTTGCCCGCCGCACAAAAATATAATCTTCCATAATGGGGAGTTCGGGAAATCCGCCAAGGGTTTCAAAATCGCTCTTTCGGAGAAACAGTGCTTGGTCTCCGTAGGGTAAGTGTAAATACGTAGAGCGTATATTTGCTCCACTGGCGATAAGGTTTGTGGAAGGTGAAGAGGGCGAAATCCCGAGTGAAAATGCCCCAAGGATAACCGATTTGTCGGCAAGACATTCTGTGATGAGATCTGAAAAGAGTGGTGGCAAGCGGGTATCGGCATGCAAGAAAAGGAGAAGCGTTGATGTTGCCTTAGCTGCCCCCAGATTAAGTTGAGCACCCCTGCCCCTGTCTGTGAAAAAGAGTTTCCAGCCGTTATTCGTCGCAACTTCTTGGCTTGCGTCTGTACTGCCGCCATCAACAACTATGACTTCATTGACATGATCACTGAGGAAGCGAAGTTTTGTAAGGTTTTGCTCCTCATTTAAGGTCGGAATAATAATTGAAATAGTGGAGATCATCTGGAGTATCTATATCATGAAGTTTTTTAAGCAAGTGTGCTTGCAGTGAAAGCGCTTCTATTTTGGCGAGTGTTTTGCTCAGTACAGTACCACTTCCCCAGGGGATATTGGTAAAGAGAGCCTGCAGCTGTATCGCTGTACAGGAGTTATTTGCACCAATAAGATAATATCCCCCATCAAAGGCAGGCCCCAAAACAATATCCTTTGCTTGCAGTGCTGAAAAAGCCTCTTCCAGTAGTTGTGGAGTGACTTCGGGACAGTCAGAGCCAAGGAGTATGCAGTTTTTTGTGTTTTGTAACGTGAGTGTTAGTGCATGGGCCATCCGTTCTCCGAGATCTCTTCCTTCTTGGGCAATAAAGTGTCGAGGCCCAAGCCACTTTTCCATTTCTTTTGCCGAAGCATCCGTATAAAAGATATGATATGCTGTTTGCTGTTTTGTGGCAAGGAAGCCTTCGATGGCCGTTATAGTGTGTGCTACCAGTTGCCGGTGAATGTCAGCGGCCTCTTGGGAGCTGTATTGTGGAAGCATCCTTGTCTTGCAGTGGCCCGGTCTGGGATAGCGGGTAAAGAGAATAATGGTGTTTAGCGTATTCATGATATGAAAAAACCGGAGTCGTATAGAAAACGTTCCTATCGAGCGTTGTTGGATGCTGCAGATTTCGTTTCTACAACGGTCCAGATTGAAGAGACGGATTTGCATATTCTGGCAGACCAGGAGGTGAGCGCCCTCGCTACCGACCTTATCGTACAATATCGATCTCAACTTGAGAATTATATTCTTCGGCAGCCCGCTTTTTTACGTGCTCTTACGCCTCTACCCAAAGACAAGATCGCCCCTCCTCTGATCAGACAGATGATAGAAGCCGGAAGACGAGCAGAAGTTGGCCCCATGGCCTCTGTTGCAGGAGCAATTGCTGAATTTGTGGGGCGTGGGTTGCTTGCAGGGGGTTGTAGGGAAGTGATGGTGGAAAATGGGGGGGATATCTTTATCAGCAGGCTGCATGATTGTTCGGTGGCAATATTTGCCGGGGAATCTCCTTTGAGTTATAAGGTTGGTTTACGATTGCAAGGGCAAGAAATGCCCCTGGGCGTCTGTACCTCTTCCGGGACTGTTGGCCATTCCTTAAGTTTTGGGGCAGCGGATTCCGTGACCGTTATTGCCAAATCAACGTTACTAGCTGATGCAGCGGCGACCCGACTTGGTAACGAGGTCGGACAGGGAAAAAACGCAAAAAAAGGAATGCAACGAGCCCTTGATATTGCGGCAAGCATTGGAGGCATTACAGGTGTGGTGGTTATTTGCGGTGAGCTGATGGGGGCTTGGGGTGATGTGGAACTGGTAAACGTAGCGGTATAGTAGCAGAAACCTATTTATATGGCCTTGCATTCATTGAGCAGCTTCTCTTTATGCTCCTGAACAAAAAGATCAATGTCTTCCTGCCATGGGGAGAAGACAGAAATGCTTGCTTCTTCAAGCCTGCTGTTGGTAAGGATTGAGTTCTGTGGTCTATGGGCAGGAGTGGGGTAGTCCGCAGTGGTGCATGGAATAAGGTTATGCGGGACCTGCATGGCAGCAAGAAAATAACATGCGCCCTGGTACCAGGTGCAAGAGCCGGTTGCGGTGGCATGAACAATGCCTTTGATTGAAACGTCTAGTAGCTGTTCAATCTGTCTTGCAAGGGTTGCCGTCCAGGTAAGAGAACCATACTGGTCATCTACCACCTTAATTTCTTTTTCAGGGTCACTAAGTGCCAGGCGAAGCATGGTTTTTAAGAAATTGTTACCTGATATTCCATAAAGCCATGCAGTACGTAGAATTAATGGATTTGATGCAAATTGCATAATTGCATCTTCGCCAGCCAATTTACTCTTTCCGTATTCCGAAAGTGGCTGGACCATGTCACTTTCAAGGTATGTCTTTTCCGGTGTTTTTTTGCCGTCAAAAACGTAATCGGTAGAAATATGGATAAGCCTTGCGCCGATCATTTCAGCACAGGTGGCTAGATTTTCAGGGCCAAGGCTGTTCACCCGCCAGGCAAGTTCTTTTTCTGCCTCACAGTTGTCAACCGCAGTGTAGGCCGCACAGTTAATAATGATTTCCGGCTGTTCATCCGTAATGGTCTTTTCTACTCTTTTTCTGTTGCCAATATCGAGCTCTTTGGAGCCATAGGAGATGACGATATGCTTTTTGTTTAGCAGAGTGGTGACATCATATCCCAGTTGTCCATGTCCACCGGTTACCAGGATTTTCATGTGAAAAGTGCTCCCGTCTCCTGTTCCTGGACAATATCCATAAGGTATTGGCCATACTGGTTTTTTAGCATATCTTTGGCAAGTGTTTGCATCTGTGTGGCGTCGATATAGCCAAAGTTATAGGCAATTTCTTCGATACAGGCGACTTTCAGGCCTTGTCTGTTTTGCACTGCCTCCACATAACTTGAGGCCTGTTGCAACGATTCATGGGTTCCAGTATCCAGCCAACAAAATCCTCGGCTTAGGGGCTCCACCTGGAGTTTTCCCCTTTGCAGATAGGTCATATTGATGTCGGTTATTTCAAGTTCTCCCCGGGCGGAAGGTTTAATGCTTTTTGCGATGCTAACCACATCATTGTCATAAAAATAGAGCCCAGGTACTGCAAATTTGGATTTTGGCTTAATCGGCTTTTCTTCAATACCAATAACTTTATTGTCTCCGTCAAATTCAACTACGCCGTATCGCTCGGGATCTTTCACCGGATAACCAAAAATTAAGCCACCTTCTTTTAGGGTGGAGGCTTGGGTGAGGATCCTGGAAAAACCGGAGCCAAAAAAGATGTTATCGCCAAGTATCAGGGAAACGTTGTCCTCTCCTATGAATTCTTCTCCAATAATAAATGCCTGGGCCAGACCTTCGGGTCGTGGTTGTTTGGCGTAACTGATGGAGATCCCCAGTTGTGATCCATCGGCGAAGAGCTCTTTGAACTGTGGAAGATCGCGCGGTGTTGAAATAATAAGGATATCTTTGATCCCTGCCAGCATAAGGACGGAAAGCGGGTAGTAGATCATTGGTTTGTCGTATACTGGAATTAATTGCTTGGAGAGTACCCGGGTTAAGGGGTAGAGTCTTGTGCCGGAACCGCCGGCCAGGATTATACCTTTCATATGTCTCGTGTGTTGAATTGCTGGGCTGTTTTTGTTATGCTATGTTTTGTTTTCCCAGACATTTCTACCCGAATAGCAATACTTTTTAAAGGATAAAAAATGAGTGCTGAGCTCCCGTCATGTTTTAAGGCTTACGATGTCCGCGGCCAGGTCCCAGAAGAGCTTGATCAGGAACTGGTATACGATATCGGCAGGGCCTTTGCTGCGGTGTTTGGGCCCAAGCTGGTGGCGGTTGGATATGATATTCGTCTAACCAGCCAAGAGCTAAGCGAGGCGTTGATTGCCGGATTATGCGATTGTGGTGTTGATGTCCTGCGACTGGGACTGTGCGGTACTGAGGAAATGTATTATGCGGCCTTTAGCAACGAGGACAAAGGAGTGGATGGTGGAATAATTGTCACTGCCAGCCATAATCCCTCTAATTATAACGGATTAAAATTTGTTAGCAAAGGCGGAAGCCCTGTGAGTGGTAAAACAGGCCTGCAGCAGATGGGTGCTTTGGTAATGCAAAAACGATTGCCAGGCGCCGCCAAAGTGTCTGGAAAAGTTACCGATTTTTTTGATAAAAATTCATATATTAAACACCTTTTGCGCTACGTGGATGTGGATCAGTTGGCCCCATTTACCATTGTCTGTAATAATGGGAACGGTTGTGCGGCACCTGTTATTGATCTCCTTGAAAAAGAGCTACCGTTTACCTTTATCAAAACTTGCCATACTCCCGATGGTTCTTTTCCAAATGGGGTGCCCAATCCCCTACTTCCGGAAAAAAGGGCTGAGACAGCGGATCTTGTTACCCAACATGGAGCTGATTTTGGCATTGCCTGGGATGGAGATTTCGATCGCTGTTTTTTTTGGGATGAAAAGGGTACTTTTATTGAAGGCTACTATCTGGTGGGTTTACTTGGGCTTGAACTCCTGCGGAAAAATCCCGGTGCGAAAATTCTTCATGATCCACGTTTAATCTGGAATACAAAAGAACTTATTGCAGGTGCTGGTGGTGTTCCCATTGTTACCCAGACCGGGCATGCACTTATAAAAAAACGCATGCGGGAAGAAGATGCTATTTATGGCGGAGAGATGTCTGCCCATCACTATTTTAAAAGCTTTGGTTACTGTGATTCCGGAATGATTCCCTGGCTGCTCGTGGCCTCACTGCTGAGTCGAAAAAAAGTTCCCCTTTCATCTCTTATTCGGGAGCGAGTGGCCGCTTACCCGGTATCTGGTGAGATTAATAGCCGGGTAAAAGATGCGGATGCGACCATTGCTAAGATTAAGAAACAGTATAGTGGTGCGGAGATGGATTATACTGATGGTTTGTCGGTATCCTTTCCAACATTTCGCTTTAACGTACGAAAGTCGAACACCGAATCGCTGCTCAGGTTAAATGTGGAAAGCCGGGGAGATGTCGCCTTGGTGGAAGAACAAACAGCCCTTTTGTTGGAACTGATTAGAAATTGATGGGATAGTGAGATGAAAATACAACCAATTATTCTTGCGGGTGGAACGGGATCAAGATTATGGCCCTTGTCGCGTGAGTTATACCCAAAGCAGTTGCTTAACTTGATTGATGAGACATCGTTGTTGCAGACCACTGTACTACGGGTGGCTCAGCTTGAAGGGGTATTGCCCCCCATCCTTGTGGTGGGTGAGGAACATCGATTTATTGCCAAAAGTCAAGTGGCTGGTCTTGGGCTTGATGAGTGCTGCAAAATCTTACTGGAGCCGATTGGGCGCAATACGGCCCCGGCTATTTGTGCTGCGGTTGAATATAGTGGTCTTGAGTTGGATGAGAAGAGTGTGCTTTTGGTACTGCCTGCCGATCATCTTATCATGCGCCAGGATGCTTTCCAAGAAGCTGTTTCTAAGGCGGTGCAGCTTGCAGAAGATGGAAAGATCGTAACCTTTGGTATTGAACCGCAGCATCCTGAGACGGGATATGGCTATATTGAGCGAGGCGAAACCCATCTGGTGAGCTCTTTTTGCGAAAAGCCGGATCTTGAGACGGCAAAATCGTATCTTAAAAAGGGAAATTATTTTTGGAACAGCGGTATGTTTGCCTTTTCCATTGAGACCTTTAGACAGGAGATGGAACAGTTCGAACCGGAAATGCTTGTCGCCATGAAAAAGTCAGTGGAACTTGGGGTGGGTGATGATGTATTTTTTCGTCTTGACCTAAAAGCCATGGAAGAGAGCCCCAGTGAATCCATTGATTATGCCTTGATGGAAAAAACGAAGCGGGCGGCAGTGGTAGCTGCGGATCTTGATTGGAGTGATATCGGCTCCTGGTATGCTTTGTGGGAGGTGTCCGCAAAGGATAAGGATGGAAATGTCACCCAGGGCGATGTGATTTTGCATGATACCAAAAATTGTCTTGTTCGTTCAGAAGATACCCTTGTTGCCACGGTGGGGCTTGAGGATACTTTGGTGGTTGAAACCTCCGATGCGGTTTTAGTCGCACCCCTTGCTAAGGCGCAGGACGTAAAAAAAATCGTTTCCAGTCTGAAAAAAAGGCAGCGTTCCGAATTTAAAACCCATCGCACGGTGTTCCGCCCCTGGGGAAGCTATACAGTTCTTGAGGAACAGGAAAGGTATCAGATCAAGCGAATAACCGTAGCACCAGGATCAATATTGTCTTTACAAATGCATCACCATCGTCATGAACATTGGGTGGTGGTCTCCGGGACTGCACGAATCACCAATGGAGAGGAAGTGTTCCTGTTATACGAAAACCAATCGACCTATATCCCCGCAGGCGTTACCCATCGTCTGGAAAATCCAGGGGTAATGGATCTTGAGTTGATTGAGGTGCAGATTGGCAGCTATCTGGGTGAGGATGACATCGTTCGTCTGGAAGATATCTATGGGCGTAAAAACTAATCCTTTTCCGGAAAAAGCTGATGGATGGCCTCTTTGCTGGCTGCTGTTACACCCCGCTCGGTGATAAGACCGGTAACAAGCCGTGCGGGAGTAACGTCGAAACTATAATTTCGGGCTTTGGTGCCAGGGGCAGTAAGCTGTACGGTTTCAACTTCTCCTTTACTGCCTAGTCCGGAAATCCTGGTGATTTCTTCACCAGAGCGCTCTTCAATGGGGATATCATACCCATTATCCAGTTCCCAGTCAAAGGTGGAAGAAGGGAGGGCAACGTAAAAGGGAATATTGTTGTCTTTTGCCGCAAGGGCCTTAAGGTAAGTACCGATTTTATTAGCCACATCTCCGGTGTGGGTGGTTCTGTCTGTGCCAACAATAACCATATCCACTAGACCCTTTTGCATCAGATGCCCACCGGCGTTATCTGTGATAAGGGTGCATTCAATACCTTCCTGTTGCAGCTCCCAGGCCGTAAGCTTCGCACCCTGATTCCAGGGGCGTGTTTCATCCACCCACACATGGATATCAATTCCCGCATCTCTTGCTGCATAAATTGGTGCAGTTGCACTACCATAATCCACAAATGCAAGCCAACCGGCATTGCAGTGGGTGAGCAGATTAACAGTTTTACCGTTTTTTTCTTTTGCTATATCTGCAATAAGCTGTAGGCCGTGTTGGCCAAGTGATTGGCAAAAGGCCGCGTCTTCATCGGCGATATCACAGGCCGTTTGCAGACAAATGGCAAGCTTTTCCTTATGATTTTTTCCCTTACTTGCGGCTGCTAAAACCCTTTCCACGGCCCACTTGAGGTTTTTGGCAGTTGGACGGCTGGCATCAAGGAGGGTTGCTGCCTTTTGCAGGGCTTGATCCAGTTCGTTACCCTTGTGGCTGACGGCAGCAAGATACATCCCAAATCCAGCGGTGGCTCCAATGAGGCCGGCTCCTCGTACATGCATATCTCGAATTGCCTCTATTGCATCATCCAAAGAACATAGTTTCTCAACCACAAATTGATGTGGAAGCTGCCGTTGATCAATAATGCAAACCTGTTCGGGGTTGTCGGTCGCAAGCCAAATGGTGCGATAATGCTGGTCGTTAATTTTCATAGGATGAGATGGGTAATTTTGACAAAAATGTAAAAATGTTCGAAAAACGAAACAAAATTGTGTGACCATTGTGGGGTCTACCGAGACATTTTACTGTGAAAAAGTCCAATGTCAACCCTGCAAAAGAGAAGAGAGTTTGAGGTGGGCTATGGAGCAAATCTGCAACCTATTTTACTGTTTTAATCGCTATTGCACCGTAGTTGCAGAAAAGAGTCTCACGGTTGAATTTGCTGTTTTGTAAAAGGTCCACAGAAATGGAAGTGGGTGGCAAGGGCAAGAAACAAGATAAAAAGCGACGGCAGGGAATCTGGCATAAGTGTTGATAAGGGGGCTGTGGATTTTGTGGAATTGCAATTGTAGTTTTGCTTGAGGAGGCAACTACATTCCACAATTGAGGAATCGAGAAGGGAGATCTCGATAATTTTGCCAAGACGGGAGATCTTGGTGGCTAATTCTTTACGGAGGAGCAAATGATTAGTGCAGCGGATACCGCCTTTATTTTGGCGGCAGCCGGCTTGGTGTTGCTTATGACACCGGGACTGGCATTGTTTTATGCGGGAATGGTTCGGGAGAAGAATGTTCTTGCGACCATTATGCAGTCTGTCTTCTTGATAGCGTTGATTTCTGTTGAGTGGGTTTATCTTGGCTACAGTATGTCTTTTGGGCCTGATGTTGGTGGTGTTGTGGGAGATTTATCCTGGTTTGCCTTAAAAGGTGTAACAAATGCGCCAAGTCCAGACTACGCAAGCACCATTCCGCAAACGGTTTTTATGATTTATCAGTGCATGTTTGCAATTATTACACCGGCTCTTATTACCGGTGCCTTTGCTGAGCGGGTGCGTTTTGTGCCATTTCTGGTCTTTTCCCTGTTATGGGCCGTTTTGGTGTACAACCCGGTTTGCCACTGGGTTTGGGGGAAAGGCGGCTGGCTTGGTTCCATGGGCGTTTTGGATTTTGCCGGTGGGCTGGTTGTTCATGTAACCTGTGGTGCTGCAGCACTGGCTGCAGTTTTTGTTATTGGGCCGCGGCAGGGATATGGACGGCAGAGTTTTATGCCGCATAGTTTGCCAATGACATTTGTCGGGACGGGACTTCTCTGGTTTGGCTGGTTTGGTTTTAACGGAGGTTCTGCCCTTGCTGCCAATGAGGTAGCCGCAACAGCCTTTGTTGCGACTCATCTTGCCGGTATGGCGGGGATGCTGATGTGGGTGGTCATGGAATGGATTAGCCTTGGTAAGGCAACGACACTTGGCGCTGCTTCCGGTGCCATAGCGGGTCTTGCCACCATAACCCCGGCAGCCGGTTTTGTCGGGCCAAATTCGGCGATAGTGATTGGTCTTATTGCAGGAACGATCTGCTTTGCCGCAGTAAATTTGAAAGGAAAATTAAAACTTGATGATTCCCTTGATGTTGTGGGAATTCATGGAGTAGGCGGAGCGGTGGGAACACTCTGCCTTGGTGTGTTTGCCTCAACTGCTGTAAACCCAGGTGGCGTTGACGGACTGTTGGCTGGTAGTGCAAAACAGCTTGGTCTGCAAGCCCTTGGTGTGGCCGTGGTTGGCGTATATACGCTGGTTGTAAGTTGGATTTTATTAAAACTTGTCCATAGTACTATTGGGATAAGGGTAACGGAAGAGGCGGAAGTAGTTGGCCTGGATTCAAGCGAACATACAGAAAGCGCCTATAACAGTTAACGGTTTTTTTGTTTAGGAGTAGAATGATGAATAGTGGAGATACAGCATTTATGCTGGTAGCAACAGCGATGGTAATGCTCATGACACCGGGCTTAGCCCTCTTTTACAGTGGACTGGTACGAAGTAAAAACGTCCTGTCCACCACCATGCAGAGTTTTATCTGTTTGGGAGTTATTTCTGTAATTTGGGCTCTCTATGGATATTCCATGGCCTTTGGACCCGATGTCAGTCATTTTGTCGGCAATTTTGATTTTGCTGGCCTGAAAAATGTCGGACTTGCTCCCGGACCCTATTCGGACACTATTCCTGACTTGCTCTTTTGTGCATTTCAATTGATGTTTGCAATTATTACCCCTGCTCTTATTACCGGAGCAATAGCTGAGCGAATGAAGTTTTCGGCCTATCTTCTTTTTATTGTGCTTTGGGCCACTTTTGTTTATTTTCCAGTATGTCACTGGGTATGGGGCCAAGGTGGATGGCTTGGTGGAATGGGCGCCCTTGATTTTGCGGGTGGAACGGTTATCCATATCAATTCAGGTGCTGCTGCATTGGTTGCCTGTCTTGTACTTGGTAAGCGAAAGGGATATGGAAGAGACGCCATGCACCCCCATAATTTACCTATAACTGTGCTTGGTGCCGGGTTGTTATGGTTCGGTTGGTTTGGTTTTAACGCTGGTTCTGCTCTTTCAGCAGGTCCTGTTGCGGTACTTGCCCTTATGACCACCCAGGTGGCAACCGGAGCTGGTCTGCTTGCCTGGGTCCTTGCAGAATGGAAAATTCAGGGAAAACCAACGGTTTTAGGAGCAGCTTCTGGAGCCCTTGCGGGTCTTGTTGCCATCACCCCAGGTGCTGGTTTTGTGGGGCCTCTTTCAGCGGTTGCCATAGGCGCAATTGCTGGAGTGATCTGTTATGTGGCCGTACTTGCGAAATCTAAGTTTGGCTATGACGATTCCTTAGACGTTGTGGGAATACATGGCGCAGGAGGAGTGTGGGGAGCGCTTGCTACTGGAATTTTTGCTTCAACTGCAGCAAACCCGGATGGTGCCAATGGGCTTCTTTTTGGTAATCCTGGGCAGTTAACCATTCAGGCCATTGGTGTTGGGGCAACAATTGCGTATTCAATTGTACTAACGTTTGTTATTTTAAAAGTACTTGATGTTGTAATAGGTCTTCGGGTGGAGAAAGATGAGGAAACCCAAGGGCTTGATGTGACTACCCATGGCGAGGTTGGCTATAATTTATAGGCTGCTTCGTAAAGGAGTCTTTTTGAATAGAGAGGATAATTATGAAGAAAATTCAGGCTATTATCAAACCCTTTAAGTTAGATGATGTCAAAGATGCACTCACTGAGATTGGCATCAAAGGCATGACTATCACCGAAGTAAAGGGCTATGGTCGCCAAAAAGGTCACACAGAAATTTACCGTGGAGCTGAATATGTGGTTGATTTTATACCCAAGGTGAAAATTGAGATTGTGGTTACGGCCGATATGGTGGATCAGGTGGTGGATACTATACGGACTGCTGCAAATACCAGTACCATAGGGGATGGTAAGATTTTTGTTATCCCCATTGAACGTATTGTACGAGTTCGGACCGGTGAGGAGAATCACGACGCAGTGTAATGGTGATTTTACGTACCCAAAAGGAGACGCTTGAGGAGTTGTGGAAGCAGGGTTTGAGTGGTCAGGCCCTGCTTGCAGAACTGAGCCGTATTGTCGATGCGTTTATTGTTGAACATTTTGAGCAAGTGGCCGATGAAAGCTTACGGGAAGCAGTAGCCGTTATCGCTCTTGGTGGGTATGGCCGCAAAGAGTTATTCCCCTATTCCGATATTGATCTATTGATTCTTTTTCGTGAGGACGCAAAAGAAGAGATGGAGCAGGTGGCAGGCGCAATCCTGTATCCTCTTTGGGATACAGGATTTGATGTGGGCCATGGGGTGCGTAGTGTTCAAGAGTGTTTGAGCCATGCAAGTGAAGATTTCTTTTTTCAAGTGGCCATGCTCGATGCCCGAATGCTTGCTGGTTCTCGTCAGTTGTACAAAGAGTTGCAGGATACATTTCGAGCCGAGTTCGTCGATGGTGCAAGAGAAGAGTTTGTCAGCGTTATGCAAAAATTTATGGCTGATAGGCGTAAACGTTTTGGCAGCCATGGGTATCTTCTTGAACCAAATATAAAAGAGTCAAAAGGCGGCATGCGTGATATCCAGGCCATGTTATGGACGGCTTTGGTTATTTTTGGTTTGCAGGACATTGAGGCTATCACCACTGCTGGGATTCTACTTGAAGAGGAGAAGGATGAATTCCTGAAAGCCTGGAATATGTTGATCAGGATCAGGAATCGGTTGCACTATATAAGTGGCCGTAAAAATGAGCAGCTCCATTTTGAAAAGCAAGAAGAGATGGCTGCGGCCTTTGGCTATAAGGATAGTGCGGGAATGCTGGCTGTGGAAAGCTTTATGCGTGAGTTTTACGCCCATTTGCAGACCATTGCAGTGACGACCGATTTGTTCTTTGGGCATGTGGACGATGTTTTGGGCCTTGCCGAGGGAGAAAATAAAGGGAAAGTAGTTGAGAGGGGAATTGAAATTCGGATGAACCGGGTGCATCTTGTGGCTCGGGCTGAAGAACTTATTGCCAGGCCGTATCTGTTGATGCGCCTTTTCCTGGTTGCTGCTAAGACAGGTCTTCCGATCCATCATAGAACCATTAAAATTATTGGTGGAAATCTTGGCCTTATTGACGACAAGCTACGCGTTTCTGCACGCATGGCTAAACCTTTTTTTGAGATTCTTGAAAGGGGGAAGGAACTTCTTTCTGTACTTGAAATGATGCTTGAAACGGGTTTGCTTTCAGCATATATCCCTGAATTTGCAAGAATTGAATCCCTTGCCCAGCATGATGTGTATCATATATACACCGTGGATCGTCACCTTTTGCAAAGTGTGGTGGAGCTTCGTTGTGCCATAGCATCGGAGCAGGCTATTTATGAGCATGTCGCATCTCCCCGCGTTCTTTTTCTTGCAACCCTGCTCCACGATATCGGAAAGGGCGCAGGAAAGGATCATTCCATCCTTGGTGCAGATTTGGTTGCTGACATTGGCCGCAGATTTGGCTTTGATGAAATGGAAAGGGACTCCTTGCAGTTCGTTATCCGTCAGCACCTTTTTCTTCCCGAAAATGCGCTTCGTCGTGATTTGAATGATGAGCTTTTTATTCGGCGCTGTGCCGAAACAATAGGCAATAATGATCGGCTAGCTATGCTCTATCTTATCTCTGTTGCAGATTCCAGGGCAACAGGGCCTTCAGCCTGGAGTGATTGGAAGGCGTCATTGCTTTTTGAGATGTATTTGAAAGTGTTGCCGTACCAGCAAGTAACCGAGGCGGATGATGTCCAGCAGCAAGTGGATCAAGGTGTTGATTGGTTGCGGGAACAGGTCGCTTCTTTACTTAGGGAGGAAAGTGAGGCCAGGGTGTTTGTGGATGATCTACCCGCCGATTATCTCTTGAGTTTTACGCCGGAAACGGTTGTTCGGCACTGTAGGCTCCACGCGCAGCATAATGGTATTCTTTCCCAAAAAGCCCTGCTGTTTCAAACGGAGATGCGTGATCGCTGGGCGCTTTTGGTGATGTGTCGTGATAGAAACGGGCTGCTGGCTAAGATTTGTGGGGTGTTAAGCCTGCATAACCTGAATGTTTTGAATGCTCACGTGTTTACTTGGGAAAATGGCAGCGCAGTCGACGTACTTGAAGTCAAAGCCGATGACAATTTGGGGTTTGCTGAAATAGATTGGAAAGGTGTTGAAACTGATCTCAACCGGGCTCTGGTGCATCGCCTGGGGCTTGGGCATAGGTTGTATAAAAAACTCAAAACGGCCTATCCGAGGCGAAAGGTTCTCGATGCCGGTGTGGAGACAAGGGTACAGATAGAGAATGATACGTCAAAAAACTATACGATTGTAGAGGTGTATTGCCCGGATCGTGTGGGGCAGCTCTACCGGATCACCCAGACCTTGGCAGATTTTGGGATATCCATCTATCGCGCCTATATAGCTACAGAAGTGGAACAACTTATAGATGTCTTTTATGTGCTTGACAATAAAGGACAAAAAATCATGGATCCGTCTTTTATCCAGGAGCTCCATGATGGATTGTACTATGGAATAGAGAGCGTGGTGCAGTAGCTAACAGTTACAAATTTGTGAGCAATATATTTTTTATTGAATTTTTCTCTCAAAATGGTAAGAGAGAGCATTTGGATTTTGGTGTCGCTTTTGAACAGCAATGTATTAATAAGGCCCGTTACGGGAACATCTTTTATTTGGTAGCAATTGGCCGGGTAAGAGAGGCTATTTAACCTCAGTAAGGAGACGTTACGATGACAAGAGACGAGATTATGAAAACGATTGAGGAGGAAAATATTCACTATTTTCGCCTTCAGTTCGTTGATATTTTAGGGTTTATGAAAAACGTTGCCATCCCCCGCAGCCAGGTGGAGAAGGCCCTTGATGGAGATATTATGTTTGATGGTTCTTCCATCGACGGTTTTGTACGTATTAACGAATCAGATATGTATTTAAAACCAGACTACAATACCTTCACCGTTCTTCCCTGGAGGAATCATGATGGTGTGGCTGCTGCCCGTATTATTTGTGATGTTGCTAAGTCCGATGGAACACCTTTTGCCGGATGTCCGCGGAACAACCTCAAACGTGTACTTGCTGAGGCAAAAGAACTCGGTTACACCATGAATGTTGGTACCGAGGCTGAGTTTTTCCTTTTTGAAAAAGATGAGGATGGAACCGCCACCACCATTACCAACGATGTTGCCGGGTACTTCTCTTTGGATCCGGAAGATACCGCCAACGATTGTCGCCGCGAAATTATCGAGACCCTTGAGGAAATGGGTTTTGAGATTGAGGCTTCTCATCATGAAGTTGCCGAAGGCCAACATGAGATTAACTTCAAATATGCCGATGCCCTTACCGCTGCAGATAACACCGTTACCTTTAAATGGGTTGTAAAATCCATCGCAGCTCGTTACGGACTCCACGCAACCTTTATGCCAAAACCAATTTTTGGTATCAATGGTTCCGGAATGCATACCAATCAGTCCCTTTTTAATGCAGCCGATGGTACCAACGTATTCTTCGATGAGAGTGACAAGTTGCAACTCTCTGAGACAGCGTATCAGTATATTGCTGGAGCACTGAAAAATGCTCGTGGTTTTGCTGCGGTAACCAACCCGCTGGTTAACTCCTACAAGCGCCTTGTTCCTGGTTATGAGGCTCCTGTATATGCTGCCTGGTCTGCTTCTAACCGTTCAGCCCTTGTTCGTATTCCAGCCTCTCGTGGACTTGGAACCCGTACAGAGATCCGTTGCCCGGATCCAACCTGTAACCCATACCTGGCACTGGCAATGATGCTTAACTCCGGTCTTGACGGAGTGAAAAACAAACTGACTCCTCCTGCATCCGTTGATCGCGATATCTTCAAAATGAATGCTGCTGAAATGGATGAGGCCGGTATCCTTATAATGCCAGCCAATCTGAAAGAGGCTATTGAAGAGCTGAAAGCAAATCCAATCGCCAAAGAAACCCTTGGCGAGCATATCTTTGAGAAATATATCGAAGCCAAGGAAGCTGAGTGGGACAAGTATCGCACAGCAGTGACCGATTGGGAGCTTGATGAGTATCTTGATGTGTATTAATTTGTAGTGGATCTACACGAGAGTTCTCTTTAACATTTGTTGTTGGAGAGGTCTTATCTGTAAGCCTTGTTGATGTAATTTTATCGACAAGGCTTTTTTTTATGCCGGTGTTAGGTTATTCAAACAAGTCTGAATGCGTACCAGTACGGTACAAGATAACAGTTTTTTCTGTTACTGAATAAATTAAAAGCCAATCTGACTCTATGTGACACTCTCTGTGTCCGATCCAGTTTCCAGTCAAGTTATGGGGGAAACATGTTTGAGGAGCATCCCCGGTATTGCATATTTCAGAGATAATAAGTTTGAGAGCTTCAAGATTCTTACCCCTTTTTTTCTGTCGTTTGAGGTCTTTTTTGAATCGAGTGGTATATTGTTGCTTTCTCATTCTTTTAGCATATCTGAGAACGCATCTTCTACATTGGAATATGTTGACAGGTTTTTGGGATTTTCTGCTTCTTTGAAGGCCTCTATTGTTTCGCTATTAGGAATGTGGGGAACTGAGACGTCAAAGGGAAGGCCTTTTCTCATAACCAGTTGACGAAAAGTCATGCGGATCAGCTCGGTAGTGGTCATTCCGAGTTGATTTAGAATTTTTTCCCCTTCCTTTTTAAGGGGCTCTTCAATGCTCGCTTGTATCCTACTCATACTCATATTTTACTCTCTTCTGAGTATCTGTCAATTTAAATCCCGGCAGGTTTCCAGGGCCATTTTTTGCAAGGTCCGAAAGGGACTGAAAGCAGTAGCGTGAGCAGCGATCAAGAATTATCCATGAAAACCACATGTGCTGCCCCCTTATGTTTCATGTTTTACTCTGTGTTTTGTGAATTTTCTGGTTGACCTTAAAAATACAAAGGATATAATTTGATTGACCCGAAAATTCACGGAAACTCTATGAAAAGATACCTTAAAGAGTCAATAAAAGAAGATCTCAAAACAAAAATGGTCTTTGTTGGTGGACCAAGACAAGTGGGGAAAACGACTTTGTCGCTTGGTATTCTTGGGGGCGATGAGCAGCATCCCGCCTATCTTAACTGGGATTATGTTGATGATAAACGCTTGCTATTGCAGGGCGGTTTGCCATCAGGACAAAATCTGGTGGTGTTGGATGAAATTCACAAATACAAACAGTGGAGAAATTTTGTTAAGGGGTTATATGATAAAAATAAATCCACTGTTTCGTTTTTGATAACCGGTTCTGCCAGGCTGGATTATTATCGTAAAGGCGGGGATTCTCTGCAGGGCCGCTACCACTACTATCGTTTACATCCACTTTCTCTGTATGAGTTGAATGATTGCCCAAATGAGCATGATCTTGAGCTGCTTATGCAATTTGGAGGTTTTCCGGAGCCATTTTTTGCAGGTTCAGAAAGGGACTGGAAACGTTGGCAGCGTGAGCGACAGTCAAGGGTTATCCATGAAGACCTTGTGTCTTTAGAGCAGGTTCGGGAGGTGAGTCAACTGGATTTACTGGCCATGCTCCTGCAAGATAGAGTTGCATCACTTTTATCAATAAATGGACTCCGGGAAGATCTGCATGCTTCCCATGAGGCCGTTAGCCGGTGGGTGCAGATTTTTGAAAACTTGTATTACTGTTTCCGGATCAGGCCCTATGGTCCAAAAAAAATTAAAGCGCTCAAAAAAGATCGAAAATTGTATCTTTGGGATTGGTCTCTGTGTCAGGATAGAGGTGGGCGGTTTGAAAATTTAGTTGCGTCCAACTTGCTCAAGTATTGTCATTACCATGAAGATGTCTATGGTGATGCAATGGAGTTGTGCTTTTTAAGAGATAATAACCAGCGTGAAGTTGATTTTGTTGTTTTGCGTGATGGAGTCCCGCTCTTTGCTGTTGAATGCAAAGTTGGTGAAAAGACTGTGAGTAAGCATCTTGCCTATTTTGCAGGGCGTACTGATATTCCACTTTTCTATCAAGTACATATGGGAAAGGACGACTATGAAATAAAAGATTTTCGCACAAGAGTCCTGCCTTTTACACGGTTTGCTGGAGAAATTTTGAAGGTTTGACGGTGTGCTACTGGGTGGCATTCCCCCTTCCATTGCATTCTTTCCCCACCCCATATTCGTTTTCTTTTGCTGTTGTCGCTTTGCTGTTTCTGTACTATATTGCACCTAAGACGCAAAAAAGGAGGCGTAAATGGAAACTTTAGTGCGATATTTTCGGGAGCCAAAACAGAGTTTTTTTCTTTTTGGTCCCAGAGGTACCGGGAAATCGACCTGGCTAAAGCAGCACTACTCAAATGCTGTCCTGATTGATCTCTTAGCGCCAGAGGCTTTCCGGGCTTACTCTGCAAAACCGGAACGATTGCGTGAAATCGCTAAAGCGGCTGAAGGGAAGATAATAATTATTGATGAAGTTCAAAAGGTTCCTGAACTTCTGGATGTTGTCCATGAGCTTATTGAAAGTGAGGGGAAATTCCAGTTTATCTTGTCCGGCTCCAGTGCTCGTAAACTCAAAAGGACGGGTGTTGATCTATTGGCGGGCCGTGCCGTTGTGAAATCAATGCATCCATTTTTGGCCGCCGAATTGGATGATGCTTTCAGTCTTGAACAAAGTTTGCAAACAGGTTTAGTTCCATTGGTGATAAACTCCCCTGATCCCGAGGAAACCCTTGCTTCCTATATTGCACTCTATTTAAGGGAAGAAGTGCAGATGGAGGGAGCGGTAAGAAACATAGGCGCATTTGGTCGGTTTCTGGAAGCGGTAAGTTTTTCACATGGCTCCACATTAAATGTTTCCGAAGTTGCAAGGGAGTGCCAGGTAAAACGCAAAACGGTGGATAATTACCTTGCTGTACTTGATGATCTTCTTCTTTCATTCCAGGTGCCGGTTTTTTCACGGCGCGCTAAGCGGCACCTGATTTCCCACCCCAAATTTTATTATTTTGATAGTGGAGTGTTTCGCTCTTTACGTCCCGCAGGTCCTCTGGACAGTCCTCAGGAGATTGATGGCGGTGCTCTTGAGGGGCTCGTTGCCCAGCATTTTAGAGCCTGGATCGCATATGGCAACAAGGATTGTATCCTCTATTATTGGCGGACAAAGGCTGGGGTCGAGGTTGATTTTGTCCTTTATGGAAAAGAGACTTTTTGGGCAGTCGAAGTCAAGAATACAGCAAGAGTTCACAAGAAAATGGTAAGAGGGCTAATTGCCTTTAAAGAGGATTATCCAGAAGCACAAACGGTGTTGTTGTATCGTGGTAATGAGCATCTTGTTCTTGGTGGCGTGTTGTGTGTGCCTTGTGAATGTTTTCTTCAAGGCTTGGTTCCTGGTAAACCGATAGTCGCCGGGAAGTTTAGCCCTTAAGGGTATTTTCTTGAAGTATGGAGTATATTCAGCACGGTAACAGTCTTGCTAGCTTCGTCAATTGTGATAATAGCAATAAAAGGGAGGTGATTTATTACACATTCCCTTGTCCCCGCTACTCGTCCTTTTCTGCTTCTATTCGGAAAAATATGTAAGGATTCTGTTTCTTCTTTAATTTTTACTAACATTTTATTGGCAAACAAAATTGATACTTTATCGGCATAATATAATAGTATGTCTGTTAGATCTTGTTCTGCCATTTGGGTCCAAATAATTTCGTACATCGTTTATTCGTTGAGTAGTTTCGATACTCTTTTTATGACGTCATCATGTTTGGATAATGGCAAAGAAGTGTCATGCAAACTATCCAGTGATTTTTGAATCTTAGCTGTAAACCACTCATCGTATCCTTCTTCTTTTTCCAGGAACATTTCACTTATGAAAGTGTTTTTAGCATCTTCCATAGAAATCATAATACCAACAGGCCTGCTATTTTTTGTAACTATCACGGGTTCCCTTTGCATGGCATCAAGGAACGCGCCAAATCTGTTTTTTGCTTCTACTGAAGTCATTGTTTTCATTATAAGCTCCGTGTCAAAATGAAAAATTAACTATTCTAACTAAAATATCTATATTAAGCAGTATAGTTGTTGCTTTTGGAAAAGCAAATTTTACAAACCAAAGAAATGAATTATCTGTCGCTGGAGGACAAACCGGTGAATTTCTCAGTCCTCCTCTGTCAGGTTTGTGTTCCACTTTTTGTCTGCCAAAGGCAGGAAATGGGAACTGCATAGAGATTGCGGCCAAATGGTACAACCGAGTCACCGTCATACAGTACTACTCCGGCTGTAAACCTTTCTTTAATGGATTCCTGGAGTTTTCGTAGCCCTTTGAAATCTTCACCGGTTACCGTTGCTGCGGCTTTCACTTCAACACCGGCCACGAGGCCTCTGGACTCCAGGACAATATCTATTTCAATTTTGTCCTTGCTGCGGAAATGACTGAAGGTTATTACATCATCGTACCAGCTTGCAAGTCTACGTAATTCTTGATAGATAAAAGTTTCCAGCAGGTGCCCGAAAAGAGCACGATCCTTCCACAGCATCTCTGCATCCAGCCCTAGTAAAGCACAGGCTAATCCGGTATCATCAAAGTGTAATTTGGGGGTTTTGATAAGGCGTTTTAACCGGTTACTGTGCCAGGGAGGCAGCTCCTCCAGTAAGAATATCCGTGACAGCAGTGTTATATATTCACGGATAGTAGGACGGCTTATCTGGAAGGGTGCTGCAAGCTCGGTTATGTTGATCAGGCATGCCGTTTGTCCGGCAGCAAGGGTCAATAAACGCGGCAAAGTATCCAGAGCGCCGATACGTGCCAGATCTTGAATATCACGCTGAATCAACGTATCGGCATAATCCTTATACCATGTCATTTGCCGTCGTGGTGTGGCACGCGCAAGCGCTGCTGGATAACCTCCGGATGCCACTCGAACGGCGAGTTTTGCGCCCAGCCGTTTGCTCGAGTGTTCTGCCTGAAAGGAAGCGTTGAAAAGTGATGACAGGAAATTGGTATCTTCACCTGCTAGTTCTGCCTGAGATAAAGGGTGTAGCCGCAGGATTTCCATACGACCAGCCAGCGAGTCACCCAACCTGGGTACCAGCAGTACATTCGCTGAACCAGTCAAAATGAAGCGGCCAGGTTCCCGCCGCCTATCCACTTCCGCTTTTAAAGATGTGAATAACTCCGGTACCCGTTGCACTTCATCAAGGATTATCCGCTCCGGTAGATCGGCCACATATCCGACAGGATCAGCTTGAGCTGCTGCTCGCTGTACATCGTCATCAAAGGTGTAATACGTAAAATTTTCTTCTTCCCCGACCAACTGCGCCAAGGTGGTCTTCCCGCATTGTCGCGGCCCATGAATCAGTACCACAGGTGTGTCTGCCAGGGCCTCGACAACACGATCACGAAGATAACGAGGATATAAATTCTGGTTTGTCATAGCGGCTAATCGTAAAAACAAAGCCGACTAATTGCAAGATTTATCCCGACCAATTGAAAGTTTTTTGGCGACTAATTGAAAACTTAAAGAGTGGCGTTCTTTAGGTTCTTTAGGTAGATAAATTAACAAATATTGGCTATGATATTCCTAAAAAAGGTATGTTTTGCCCCAAGAAGTGCTGTTTTGACGATTGCTTTTCATATCAAGCAACTACAGCAAGAGATACAATGGACCCAAGCCGAATGAGCTGGGAAGATGGGGGCAAGCAAAAACAGATATCAGCTTATGCGCGGGGGGAATGCTCCATCAACAGATGTTTTGATCAAACTGTCTGGAGTATTTGATGTTACGCTTAATCATCTTGCATTTTGACCTACTTTTAGGAGTTGTAACGACATGACAAATATATTCACAGCAGTTGTTCATAAGGAAGAAAATCTCTATGTAGCCGAATGTTCTGAGGTAGGCACTGCAAGCCAGGGAGAGACTATTGAAGAAGCGGTGAGTAACCTAAAAGAAGCAACTGAACTTTACCTTGAAGAATTTCCCATCAAGCAGACCTTTAGACCTTTTTTGACTACGTTTGAGGTCGCGGCCCATGCCTGAAATCCCGCGAATATCTGGCGAGGAGGCTAATAGCAGGCATTATAGTTGTTAATTTTGTAAAAAATAATAACAATTCTTGAAATAGTTGTTTTGACTATTTACAGATCGTATAAAGTGTGATACTAGTGCAACAAATGGCGTTTGTCTTTTTGAAGACAGACGGTTTGTTAGGGCAAAATAATTGGGGTGTGAAAATGAAAAAGAGATATATTTTGGCTCTCTGTTCCGCAGCGCTGTGCTTTGCGATAACAGGGATGGCACAGGCTGCTACGGTTAGTACCACTGAGATCACAGGAACAGTTGAGGAAATCGATTCTATTTCCAGCTATTCGACATCAGGTATAACCATGGCGGGAATGGAGGTAACCGTAACGTTTTCAGATTTTACGACGGAGACCATTTCCTGGGGAAGTAGTGGGTATGGTTCTGGTGCTGAGGGAACCGGCTGGTCTTTGACTATGTCTGATCCAAGTACAACCACCTATTTTGATGCATACTGGGATTTTGATGTGACTGATTCTAGTAAGTCTGTTTTGAGCATCGCTTTGGATGGTTTTGCTAATAATGTTGTTTTTGACGATGATGTTACGGGGGTAGGTAGTGTTGGTTCTGGATATGGTAATTCGCTTACGATTGATGCCTACACTGCACCTGATACTACATACGATGGATTGATCAATGTGTCGTATATTGGTGGAGTGCAAATAGCTGGACAGGCGTTGGTTGGTGATTTATATCAAAGCATGTTGATTGAATTTGCTGGAGATGCTTTCACTGCTGCTGATGAGTTTTACTTCTTGCAAGATACGGACAATATGGCAAATCCGATTCCTGAACCTGCTACGGTGCTACTTTTGGGCCTAGGCGTTGCTGGATTGGCTGGAGGTCGTTTACGACGGAAGGGAGTGAAGAAGTAATTTTTTTCTCCAATAACATTGAGTGTTTGAAAAAGCTGATGTCCATGTTGACATCAGCTTTTTTTGTTTACAGTACACTTTTTCTCCAGTATTGAGTCATATTGTTAATGGCGTGACCTATGCGCTTACAAGTAGTTCAAGGCTGCTAATAATCCTTGGTATCGCATCCGTCGTTTGCGGGCTACATATTTTATGGATTTGCACTTGCTGTAGAAGAAGGGAACAGCAATCGAGCAGCGTGGTGTATTCTTCTTTAGATAGCGCAGTATGGTATTTTGCAAAGTATTGATTGCTAAGAAGGTGAAACAATTTTTCCGATTCAGTTAGTTGCTGAATAGTTACAGTGTTTCCTCGTTCCAAGATTACAATATTGCATAAGGGAGAGTTGTGTTGTGCTAGTTGGTTACTTTGAATGTTAACAGCATGCTTGGGAAGTATTGGAGAAATAAGAGGGAATTTCTCCAGATTTAGCCCTATGGCTCGCATGGCATCGTACCACAATTTTATTCTTGGAATACCTAATGGAATAATTGGTTTTCCCTCTGGAACGATTGAGACTGCCGTTACATCGTCAGTTAAAAATTTATGTCCTTTGGTAACTAACGCAGCGGTAATTGTAGATTTTCCAAACCCCTTGTCTCCAACAAGCATTACCCCCTTATTCATGATGGTTACAGAACTAGCGTGAAAGACACTAAACCCCATCTGTTTAAGCAAGGTAGCCATAACAATGGCATAAAGTGGCTGTAGTATCAGGTTGGAGAACTCAACGGAAAGAGAGTGCGGTGTGATAACGATTTTGTTGGCATCCTCTATGTTATATGACGCCACCTCTGGCCAGCAAATAACAAGTCCATCGCCATTGTCTGAAACCACAACCTTTTCGTCAACGACGGGTGGAGAAGGAAAATACGCGCTTTCGGAGACTGATACCTCATACTCCCCTGAATGTGCTACATTGAATCCGGGGAGTGCTCGATATGACCGGATACCAAATCCATAAGCTTCACAAAAAAACACTGTGATCTGAACGAATAAGACTCTCGCAGAATGCTAGACCAAAGTGCAAATGGTCAGCTAGCATTTTTGTCAACTGCAACCTATAGTACCTAAACCAGGTATCGAGCAATCACTTGGACCGCTGTTAGCTTCTCCTTTTGTTAGCTCTGATGCCTTTCCTAGCCTAGCTACTGTGGGCGCTTCATATATTGGTTTTTTTGCCATTTTTCCTGAGTTACAAGAAATTTCAGGTTTGTTTGATCGCCGATAATGCATAATTACCCCCTTACTTTTCTATTCCAAACATCCAAAGATACAATTTTTAACAGAATTCTAATGTCAACGAAGCTGAAGCGAGTAGATTCCCGAAAAAATGAGTCGCATGCTTGCTGGGAAAATTTCCTATTTACATAATCATACGTTTCCTTGGATATGTTGTCAATGCTAAACTGTAACCATTCCTTTGCGGCTGTTGAAAATACGTGATTTATATTAGCATCGAAATACGTTTTTGATTTTCGCTTAGAGATTTTTTCAGGAAAGATTGACCGTAAAGCATTCCGTAGAATATTTCTATTGTAACCCTTATGCCTCTTATGCTGAGTCGGTAGGGCTAAGCAAAATTCTATGAGTCGTTTATCGAAGAAGGGATATCTGCCTATTAAATTCTGCCTTTTATTTTGTCGTTCAAATAATTCAAGATGAAGAGGGCGTAATGGTTGCTTGACTAAAAGGTGATGATGAATTTTTTCTGTTTGAGCAGGGTGATAGCGAGTATGAAAGAAAGAAAGTAATCGTTCCCGCATATCACTATTCTGTAAAAATGAGGGATTTAGTATATCCGTCATTTTTTGAATATCTTTTTTATGATAAAAAGAAGGAAATAATTGGCCATAGTCATAGCTTATCCGTTGCCGAGCAATATATGCAAATAATTTCAACGCCTTTTTTAGGCTTTGTGTATTACCAGTGGCGTAGCATTCTTGTAACAGGCGTAGCCATCTGCCACGAATAAATAAATCATTATACAAACCTTCACCATGGGAAACTGCAGAATCCCCATCATGTCCATCCAGAATAACACGGATACCTTTTTTTTCTGCAATTCCCATAAGATTCCATACCATAAAGAAATGAGGTGCAAAGAATGGCTCGTCTTCTGTGTTGGCGACTTGTTCAAAAGCTTTACCCGGGTGAATTGTATCCGCTTCGATAAAGTTTGGCGAAATGTTATATCTTGCAAGTGTGCTGTTAAAAAAATGACGCTCATCGCATTCTGTTACTGTATTAAAAATTCCAGAGAAGGAATGCAATGTCCCGGGATAGCAGTTTTGCAAAGGACCTGCTGCCATACAGACAATGGAAGACGAGTCAAGACCGCCACTAAGGTAGGAGCCTATTGGAAAGGCTGTGCGCAACCTGCAGCGGACGGATTCTTTAAAAATGGAGTAAAAAGCTTCTCTATATTCACTATCTTTTTTACAGAAGAGTGTCGTTGCATGGGGCTCCCAGAATTTTTCGATAAGGCTATTGTCTCTGGTAATTTTGAAATAATGGCCCGGAGGAAGACGAAATAGAGTCGTATAAAAGGTGCTTTCTTCATCAGTAACTTCACATGTAAGAAACTCGGCTATCCTGGTGGTATTGATTATGGAGGTGTCTTTAAGGGGAAGACAACGAATCCCTTTTATCTCAGAAGCAAAAACAAAAATATCATCGGAAAGATAATAGTAGAAGGGCATAACGCCCATATGATCCCTCGCACAAAAGAGAGATTGGGCAGCAGCATCCCAAATAACAAAGGCAAAATCACCTAGAAGATGATATACGCAATCATGGCCCCATTTTTCGTAAGCCGCAAGGATAAGTTCGCTATCCGTTGTTTGGGAAAGGGGTTTTGACCATCCAACTGAATCTCGTAATTCTTCCCGGTTATCTATTCGCCCCTGCCAGGTAATGGTTCGCCTGGATCTCTGATTTTGGGCAGGGAGTTTTTCAAAAAGAGATTCCGGGGTGTCATGAAGAGCACAATGCAATAGGCCGATATTGGAATCAGAAAAATAATTGATACCGTCCGGCCCCCGATGGGCCAAGGCTGTCCCCATTGCTTGTAACTGAGTTGGTTCAACAGGTGCGCCGTTGCGATGGAAGATTCCGCCTATTCCACTCATTGTGCTTGAATAGTAATAAATTCTTTATCCGCAAGTTGTTGTAAAAAGCTAAGGATATCCGGAGTACATTCTTCATCTGTTGTATCAAATCTATCAGTTACCTTTGTGATAAGTTGAGCTAATGTAACGTCCTCTTGCAAAAGTTCCCAAATAAGTGAAGCAACTGGGTTCAATTGACTGTATACTCCGTCAACCATATCAAGAATGATGGTTTCCATATCAATCTGCGTGGACAATTTGTCGTCTTTCCTGCAGAAGGTGGCTTGGGAGAGTTTGGCATTTTTGGGGGAAAAGAACGTTGCGTAATCCATAACGTTTTTGCTCGTTTTTTTTGTATTTTTGTAGTGCTAAAAGTGAAGAAGAGACCCTTCTCGTTTTGCAATTCGTATCCCTTGGTATATTGATACTATACCAATACCTAGTGATATTATCGAGAGAATTAAAAGGATAGATAACTGTATGCGTACCCCCATAAGATCCGAACCATTGAGGAGAATTTGCCGGAGCGCTTCCAGTCCGTGGGTTATGGGAAAGAAAACAGAAAAAGGTTTGATCCATTGGGGTAGAACGCTTACCGGATACATAACGCCGCCCAACAGTCCTGATATTGTGGTCATCAGGATTCCTATTGGATTTCCCTGCTTAAAGACAATAATAAAAGATGCCGAGAGCAGGCCAAGGCCAAAAAAAGGCAAAAGAGTAAGGGTGAAAGCAACCAGGAGTGCTCCAATATTTACAGGATGGATCTGCATATCAAAGAGAAAAATACCCACTACAAAATAGCTAATGGTTCTAAAACTGGTTGAAAAGAGTTTGTACACATAGGAAGAAAGCAAAATCGTAATGATAGAAGTGGGAGTGACTAGCAGTGATTCCAGGGTGCCGAGGACTTGTGAAGACCTGATCTCATTGGCAAAGGTGTTGGTGGAAATGGTGAAATAATCCGCCAGTGCGATACCTATTAATACAAAGGAAAAGTAATCTCCGCCGTAAGGCTCAAGCTGCGCTATTTCGTTGCCAGCAAAGAGTTTTGCAAGAAGGAAAAAGGAAAACGTAGTGAGAATAATACCAAATCCTTGGGTGACATAGTGCAGGCGATAGCTTGTCGCAGTTTTAAAATCACGAATGAAAAAGGCCGCGGGTTTTGCCACTATTTGCTGCACTTTTATACTGTTCATTGTGGGGATAGGGAGGAAGATGGATGTGGTGCAGTGATGAGGTCTATAAAACTTTGCTCAATGGAGCTGCAGTCGGCAATACCTTGAAAGGTGCCATTATACAAAAGATTTCCTCCATTGAGGATGGTTACAGAATCACATATTTCTTCCGCTTCATGTAAGTTATGGGTGCACCAAATAACAGTTCTCTGCTTCTTTTTTACCAGAGTTTCCTTTGTGAACTTGAGCAGTTTTTTACAGGCGATAGGGTCAAGGCTGGTAGTTGCCTCATCCATAAGTAAAATTTCAGGATTTGCCAGTAATGCCCTTGCAATGGCTAAGCGTTGCTTTTGACCTGCGGAATAGGACATAAATTTAAACTCTGCTTTTTCCTCCATATCGGTGAGTTGTAGTACATCATGAATGCGTTCTTTTTGTAACTTACCGGAAATATTATAAAGGGTTGCAAAAAAAGAGAGATTCTCTCGTCCACTAAGACGCCAATAGAATGTCCGATCGTTGGTGTTGACCATGCCTATTTTTGATTTTATGGCCATTGCTTGTGAGTGAAGACAGAGTCCGGCAATGCTCCCTGTTCCCTCATCTGGGGTGACTAATGTGGAGAGAATTTTTATCAAGGTTGTTTTGCCAGCACCATTGGGCCCCAGTAAACCCATTATCTCCCCTTGATGGACAGTGAGTGAAACATGGCTGAGGGCAATTGTTTTTCTGGGGGGGCGAAAGAAGAAGGTTTTCCAATTTCGTTCGGTAAAGCTTTTGGAAATATTGTTTAGGGTTATGATTGGAACCATTTACTCTTTGAAGACCAATGAAGGAGCAGAGCTTTTATCGCGCGTGCGTTACTTGAAAATGATGCCACGCTCTCGAAGCTCATATATGATATCATTTACACAGTCTCGTAAAAGACGACTCCCGGTGTCCAGCTCAATATCAGGATTTTCAGGTGCTTCATAGGGGGAAGATATTCCGGTATAATTTTTTATTTTTCCCTCTCTTGCCTTTTTGTACAATCCTTTCACATCGCGTTGTTCGCAAATTTCTAAAGGGCAATTGCAGTACACTTCAAGTATATTTTCCGGGCCTATAATGTTCTTAACCCTTTCCCGGTCAACTTTCAGCGGAGAAATAAAAGCGGTGAGAGAAATAACACCACAATCAAGGAATAAGCCAACCATCTCTGCTATTCTTCTCATATTTTCGCTACGGTCTTCCATGGAAAAGCCAAGATCACCGCAAAGGCCGTGGCGCACATTATCCCCGTCAAATACATAGGTTCGGCATCCCATCAAGTGCAGACGTTGTTCAACGGCATGGGCAAGGGTTGATTTTCCTGATCCTGAAAGGCCGGTGAACCAGAGATTAATACTCAGATGTCCATTTTGGGTTTCACGTCTTGGCCTGGTGACAGCCGCTTGCTGTCTGATAACATTGGGTGATGTAGCCATGTTAACAGAGAAGCTCTTTAAGGTAGGGAAGCAGGGTATCTTTTATCTCTGGATGCTCTAAAGCGAAAGCAAGGTTAGCCATTTGAAATCCTGCCTTATCGCCACAGTCAAATCGGGTTCCTGAAAAACGATAGCCGAAAATCGGTTGTTCTGTGAGCAGTTGGGACATTGCATCGGTGAGTTGTATCTCCCCACCTGCTCCGGTTGCTTGTCCTCCCAGTATTTCAAAAATACGTGGAGTAAGAATATAACGACCAATGACCGCCAAGTTTGATGGCGCCTTATCGGAAGGTGGCTTTTCAATCATACCACGAATGCGGAACGTTTCATCACATGGAGTATCCGCATCAAGAATGCCATATCGTGAAGTTTCTTCCTGAGGTACCTCAATTGCAGCAACGGTTGAAGCTCGAATTCTATCGAATTCCTGTATCATCTGATAAAGAACCGGAATATCACTTTTTATCAGATCATCAGCAAGGAGTACGGCAAAAGGTTCGTCACCAACGATATCTCTTGCGCACCAGATTGCATGGCCTAATCCAAGGGGTTCACTTTGTCTTGTGTATATTATTGTCCCTGATTTGGGGACCAATGATTCAATCTCTTTAAGGAGTTCAAATTTTTCGCGTTGTCTGAGAGTTTCTTCTAATTGGAAAGACCTGTCAAAGTGGTTTTCCAAGGCACTTTTTCCTCCTCCAGTAACAAAAATAAGGTGCTCTATTCCAGATGCAAGTGCTTCTTCAACGGCATATTGAATAAGTGGCTTGTCCACCACTGGTAACATCTCTTTGGGCATGGCTTTGGTGGCTGGAAGAAATCTCGTTCCAAGCCCTGCCACAGGAAAAATCGCTTTTTTAATTTTCATGGGAACTCTTTGGTTGATGAATCACGTTTTGAAGACGTTTCAGGTTGTTTCAAAAAGCATTACAGCTCCATGATAGTGAAAATTGGATAAACAATCCACCATAAAATATTTTGAATGCTAAAGGGAGCGATCAAAAAAATACCTTGCACCTTTTTGGCAACTTACGGTTTAATTACGTGAGACCGTATACTCTTTTTCTCCTTTTTTCAGGAAAGCAAACTATGAAATATATGTTTACCATTTTTGGTCTTGTTCTTATGACCAGTCTCTTGACCTTGTATTACTTGTGGCCTGATAGTGGTGGTGCAAGTAAACCGAGCACTGAGCAAAATGGACAGGAATCGCCTGCAAGTTACCATCTTATTGGCCAGAAAGCTCGGGAGGCAGCGAGCTTGAACAGACAAATTCTTGTTCAAGAGGCACAACGGATTGGAATTGATAAAGAAGAGAGTTTTAGAAAATCATTGAAGGAATATTATGAACAATCGTTGGTGAGAGTGTTGATGGATAGAAAGCTTGCTGAGACTAGTGTTACTGTAAGCGAAGAAGATATTGACAGCTATCTTGGGAAGTTTGGTTCTATTTTTACCTTTACCCGTTTTCCAGTGATAAACGGAAAAATTCAGCAGGAGAGTGGAAATCAAAGCACTGTTCTTTTTGATGAGCTTTCTTCCACATTACAACTTTTATTGGCCGGACTTGAACTGGGGGAAAGTGCAAGTCAATACGAGACAGGGACTGAAATCAGTGTAATTCGTTTAGATGCAGTTCGTCCATCTTCGGTGGTTGTGGCTACTGATCTTGATAGAAATCAAATACGTGAGCAGCTTGCAAATTACAAAAGGAGTCAACAGATCGATCTTTGGATTCATATGTTGCGAGAAAGCAGTCATTAATATGTTTGGTGGTTGTGGCCGTGGAGTGAAAGTGTAATACGGTAAAGAGGAATCAGTAGAGGACGGGAAAAAGAGAAATGGCAGAGAAAGGGTATAAACGTAAAAACTATTTTATCAAAAAGAATTTTCAAGGAAAATTAATCCTTGGCTATTTTCTGTTTTTGGTTGTTGGTTGCCTGCTCTTTATTCTGGCACTGTCATTTTTGGCAGCAGATAGTATGACGGTGACCTATAGCAATAACAATTTGCAAATTGGCCAGACCCCTTTGATGTTGTTTAAGGAGTTAGTTACAGCAAATTGGATTGTTATAGTTGTTGGTGCGGCTTTGGTCGTTGCCATTGCCACACGAATAACCCATCGTATGGCAGGGCCCATGTTTAATCTGGAGCGCTCACTTGATGCTATGATTGATGGCAAACTCAACAAGACAATCTATTTACGAAAAAAAGATGAAGGAAAGGAATTGGCCGCAAAAATCAATCAATTTAATGCGGAACTAAGCACTGATATAAAAAGTATAAAGAAACGTTCAAAAAATATTGAGGAGTTATTGTCAAGCTGGGCTGTTCAAGATCCAACAAAGAGAAGGCAGGACGACCTGGACTCGATTCATGCATCAATTGCAAAACAGAATGGTATTATTGGTGAAATAGTTAGCAGGTACAAGTTGCTAGATGATTAAATATTTGTTGACAGTGTTCTTCTTGTTGCTCTCATGCGTTTTGTTCGGCGTTACGGAAACTGCCCAGGCACAGGAGCAAAAGAGCAAATATGTAACGCTGTGGTATTCAAATAGGGAGGTGTTACAGGAGTTTAATGATAATTTGCAACTTAATCGAAAGCTACATTATGCCATGCGTAAAAATGTGGTTACGGTGGCAGATGAGGTGTTGGCAAAACTTGATATTATCGTAGAAAAAGTCCAAATTGTCCTTGATATGTTTCCTGAATATTATCATGTTCGGGTGGCAGTTCTACCAGATAACGACGATGTGGCACGAATCTATAAAAAGCGATATGGAAAACGGGTAAATCATATCGCCTACTATTCCCTTTCTGAAAAAACCATTTATATTTCAGCAGATGATACAAGACTTCGGGTTGTGGCCCATGAAGTTGGGCACTCCGTGGTCGATCACTATTTTAAAGTGCGTCCGCCTTATAACATTCACGAGTTGATGGCCCAGTTCGCCGAAAAGCATGTAACGGATTAGGGGTTAAGTGGGCAAGATTTGTTTTTATATGGGGTTCTGTTTTTCTATCTTATTGATCCGTTGCTGTATCCTTATGTTTCTGGGGTCCAGGAAAAGTGCCTGCTTATACTCTTCCAATGCGCGATAATTGATTCCTTGTTTGCGGTAGTAGTCCCCCAAAGAGATATGAAAGGAAGGATAGTCGGGTGATGCTTCTATTCCGCGTCTAAGAATCTCAATGGCTTCCTCTTCTTTTTTGTGTCTTTTATAGAATGAATAGATTTGATTAAAAAAATGTGGTTTGACAGTTTCTTCCTGATCCAAAAAGTCCAAGGCGTGGAGTCTGAAAAATTCTGCATCTTCAAGTTTTCCCATTTTCTCCAAAAAATGACCGGTTTGAATCCAGGGTGAGGCTTTACGTGGGAGTAATGAAGCTATTGATTCTTTCGTATAATCGCTACTTAAAAGAAAAAGAGGAAGGGCCTTCGCCAGGTTAGGATAAAGTTTTATCCCTTGTTGCAGCGCCTTTGCGGCCTGTTTTGGTTTACGCTGTTGGAGAAGCCATTCGATCCAGGAGAAAATGAGCTCTTCTTTGTTTTGGCTACGAAGATATCCCTCTTCCATAAGAGTATTTGCAAGACGAATCTTTTGTGGCGGAAGTGAAAGGGCAAGCCGTTGTAAGTATGCACCTTCGTTAGGGTTTTTCATTGATGCTTTACTGTATGCTCTTAGTGCATCATCACCTTGTTTCCTCGCTGAAAAAAGGCCTCCTTTATAGAAATAATAGTAACCTTCCAAAGGATCATATTCTATTGCCTGGTCAATGGTTTTATGGAGCCTGGTAAACAGCGCAGTGGAAAGTTTAGGGGAAACATAGACTTGTTCTGCCTGGTGTTGTAGCTTTTTGGCCTTAATAACGCCGTTTTGAACAAAAAAAGTGAGAAAAAAGAGTGGGAGAGTGAGAAAACAGATAGTGCGTAGTGTTGCTGAACCTGTTCGTAACAGTGTTGGGCGTGATCTGAAATGAAGGCGGGTATTGCCTGCGGAAACAAGCAGACCGCAGAGGAAGAAAAAATAGAGGCCATTGGCGCCATTATGCATATTAAAGTCGGTAATACTGTGCAAAAGTATCGAGAAGAGGGCTGTTATCCCGGCGATTGAGAGTAAAATCGAATAGGTGTCTCGCCTCTTTTGCAACATATTGATACCGTTTCGGAAAATTGCTAATACAAACCATGCTGCAAGACTAAAACCAATTAACCCACCGTCGGTGAGTAGTTCTATATAATCGTTGTGGGCATGATCAAACAGTGCACTTGAGGGAATAGTTGAGTAGCGGGGAAATGCATGGGTGAAGGTTGCAAAACCGGATCCGGTAAAGAAATAATCATGGATCATGGGTGCACAATCCTGCCAAATAAAAAGTCTTCCATTTTGAATTTCGCCTGTTGCAGAGACCACACTATTAAAGCGGCTTAAAATGGGGTCCCATCCCATCCATCCTACAGCTAAAAAAACAATGGCCATGGCCAGGAAGAAAACACCTCCTTTGGATTTGCTGCTTTTTTGTCTCAGCAGCAGAAAAAAGAGGAGTAAACCAAGGTTGATGGCGATGGTACCACCGCGAGAGAGGGTGACAAATACGGAACAAAGAATAAGGATTGCACCAAAGCCAAGTAAAAAATAAAAATTAGACCCTGAGGTTGACAAAAAAGCGGCCATGCGTGCACGAAAGGCAAGTTTTTTGTCAACTTTGGGTCGATGGTAAAAAAAGAGGGCAAGTACCAGCGGAAAGACAAGTTCCATAAAACCGGCATAATGGTTTCGATAGACCCACGGCCCGCCAGGGCTTGCATCTTGGGGAGCAGGTCTTAGCCAGTAGATGATAGTATCGGAAGTAAATTTTTGCAAAATTGCCAAAAAGGCGATACCAATAGCCAGATACACAACAACATGCACTGTTTTGAGAAGTCTGTCCTTTTTGCTCAACAGTTGGACGGTAAGGATATAGAAACTTGTGTAACAGCTAATACGAATAAACTCAAGGAGTGTTGCTTTCTGGTTTACAGTGAGAGGGATCCAGCTCTTTGTTTCTTGAAGATCAAGAATAGGGGCGTACGTCTTATATATCTGTGGGGCTATAAAATTAACAAAATTTGCAGGAAGAGGGATAAGCTGCAGGAAAATAAAACAAACGAGTAAGAGAAGGGGGACTATACCAGGAGTTGCGAAGAACGCACCTGAACGCTTTTTAGGGAAGACCAAGAAAAATAAACTGCTGAAAACAAGTAGCTCAACAATCGCAATTGACCACGTTTCCACACTGCCAAATGCCAAAGGAGCAAAAATCAGGCAAATTACAAAGAGTGGAAAAGAAAGTTTTCGCATAAAGTCTATTTGTCTTTGTAAGTATCTATGTCAATTTCATCTTTTTGATAATAATCGTAATAGCCATAGTAGCCTGAAGTTGCTCTACCTTGTTGCTTAATACCATTAACCACAACACCAAGAATGTTTGCGTGAATTTCACGAAATTTTCTTAGTCCGGAATCTATGGACTCGTAAGTCGTGAAACCACTACGAACGACAAGGAGGGTTCCGTCTACTAATTTGCTAAGTGTAAGACTATCTGTTACTCGCTGCACAGGTGGAGAGTCAAGGAGCACATAGTCAAAACGTTTTGCCATCTCATTGACAAGGGTTTTCATCCTTTCAGAGTTGAGTAGTTCCGCAGGGTTAGGAGGAATGGTGCCCGCAGTAATAAGATAGACTCCATTTTCTTTTATCGTTTTGACAAGTTCTTTCGTCCTGCCCCCGGTGAGATAGTTGCTCAAACCGCTGGTATTAGGAATAGCTGCAACACGATGCATACGTGGGCGCCGCATATCACAACCGATAATCAGTACCTTTTTTCCATTTTGCGCTAGAATATGAGCAAGATTGCTGGTTGTTGTTGTCTTGCCCTCTTTAGGTGAAAGGCTGGTTATCAAAAGTGTGCGTGGTGGATTATCTGGAGTGGAGAGTAAAAGTCCGGATTGGATTAGACGATAACTTTCCGCCATGGGTGAGAGTAAGTTAGCTGGAAGCCAAGTGTCAAGATGTTCACCTTCTTGTCCTTTAAATTCACCGACAGATCCAAGTACAGTAAGCCCAAATTTTTGTTCAAGTTCTTTGCCATCTTTGACGCTGTTATCAAGATATTCAATAAAAAAAGCGAGTCCAATACCTCCAAAGAGCCCTAAAATAAGCCCAAGCAATAGATTACGTTTTTTCTGTGGTTTTGAAGGAGCGCCTGGTAAAGAAGCCTTCTTTACTACCCAGATATTTATATCATGGGATTGTTCTGTGACAGAGGCCTTTTTTATGCTTGCAGAAAGTGCATCGTAGAGGACACGAGAAGTATCGACCTCTCTTTTCATTATCGAGTATTGAGTGAAACGTTCATTCACATTCAGCATTTCTTTTTTGGTTTTTGCAAGAAGCTGAGTGAGGTTTTGTTCCTTTGATTTGGTGAGTTCGTATGAGTTGCGAGTGGCTTCAATAATTCTGTTTACTTCGAATTTTTTTTCCTTTAAGAGTAAAGCGCGCTCAGCCTTGGCATTGATCATCACAGGGTGTTTGGGCCCATATTTTTTCGAGAGATCCTTTATTTTTTGTTCAACCTGATAGAGTTTTTCCCGGAGTCCTTGCAAGACCTTATTGTCTGCAAAAAGGGGAATCATTTCAACATTATCGTAATTTTCACCCAGTCTTTTTATCTGTGTGTATAGTGCTTCGTAATCCTTGAGTTCGGTTTGGGCTCTGGAGAGTTGGGAGCTGAATTCTGCAAGTTGTTGCGGATAAATGGCCAGTTTATTTTCAACCGTTACCAGGTCATTTTCACGAACATATTTTTGTAGCGCAATTTCAGATCCTTCCAGTTTCTTTCGTTCTTCATTTGCTTTTGCCGTCATCCATTGGAGGGAATAGTTACTGTTAGAGAGCTTGATTTCTAAAATTTCATCTATATAGGCCTGGACGATGGCATTGGCAATAAGTTTTGCCATGGCTGGATTTTTGTTACTGTAAGCGATATGGACCGTCTTGGTATTAGCCACAGGTTTTATGGTGAGTGCGCCCTTAATCTTATTGGCTATGATATCCGCATCTGATAGTGGCTCTGCTGCTGTACTTAATAGGTCTTCAGTATCAGAAATGTTATTTGTTCCACTATTGTTATCAGAATTAATTAAGCCTGCAAAAAAGTCTTTTATGGACCCTCGAAGACCGGTGAAAAATGTGAAAAGCCCATCTTTTTTTTCTGCAAAAAAATAACGTCTATATTTGGTATCAAGGTCTAAGGCTTTAACCACATTGTGTGCAACATTTGCAGAACGGATAAGTTCAAATTGAGTGGTGAGAAAATCTGGATCCCATCTGTAATACGAGCGCCCATCAATCCCTCCAGATTCATTTCGCTCTATCAAGACTTGTGATGAAGCGGTGTAATACGGTGTTGCGGTGTAGGTTGCTATCAGAACGGTAAAAAAGGTTATGGCGAGAAAGGTGAAAACGGTGGTTTTTCGTTTAACAATGACCTGCCAATAATCACGGAGGTGAATTTCTTCCTCCTGTAGGTCGTGTGCATATAAATCGTTACGTGTCATATTAGAAAAAGCTCTCAGGAACAACTATAATATCATTGGCCTGTAATGGTGTATGTAGATCAACATCTTTGTAAATAGTTTTTTCCCCATCGACCAATCGTACAATACGGACGCCGGATTTCGAAGCCTTTCCCGTAAAGCCTCCTGAACGTGCTATAAGTTTTAATACAGTGCTCTCCTTATCGCAGGAATATGCATCAGGGTTTTTTACCTCGCCGGTAACATAGCACATGCCACCTTTAGCTATATAAATGGTGTCGCCATCATTAATAAGTACATTGTGACTAAGATCTCCACCTTCAACCAAGGATTTAATATCTACTACTATAACTTCCTGCTTTTTCCCTTTTGCACGTTTAATGGTTGCAACATCGCCTGCTGCTTCCTTTAAGCCGCCTGCACTTGAGATTGCCTCAAGAAATGTGGTTGATCCTCTAATTTCCACAATGCCAGGTCTATAGACTTGGCCAAGAATTACCGCTTTTTTACTGCGATAATCTTCTATAAAAATATTGACTTGGGGGTTGACAAGGTATCCATCGGCTAAAAGTCTGGTCAGTTTTTCCGTTACTTCTGATACTTTAAGACCTGTTACTTCAACCTGGCCAATAAGAGGCATAACGATGGTTCCACCGTCGGTCACCCGGACAGTTGTTTGTAAATCCGGATTGTCGTACACATCAATTTTTAAAACGTCACCAGTGCCAACATAATATTCATCGCTATGACAAACGAAGGGCAAGAAGAGAAAAGAAAAAAAGAGAGCAACAAACAAGGAATGTGAAAAACGTACAGCAGACATGAGCAGATATTTCCTTTTAGTAGCCTGGGCAGTAAAAAAAGTAACTTGCCGAACAAATTATCGGAAGAGAGCAACAAACCGATAATAGTACCCTATCAGACTTTTTTTATAATATTAAAGAAAAAAGTCTGTAGGTTACCAAAAAAATATCAGCTGTTTAAAGAGCGCCGTTTAAAGATATGGAAAAGATGTTGGTTGTGTAGTTGTAAAAGTCGTCTGTGGAGTCCCTCATATCATAGGTATAACCAAGTTCTGCCATAAGCCAGTCTTTCATGATGTATTGAAGGGCAGGTCGAAAAACAAACCGGTCATCTTCGCGGCTGTTGTCGACAGTTTCAACATAGGAATAGTCGGCGTTTTCATATCGAAAATCACACATTCCAATAAAATCCTCAAAAAATTCCTGCTCATAATGAACATTTCCTGCAAGTACCTGCTTGTCGATGGCATCCCAGGAATCTGTCTCTTCAATGCTATTGTTAACGGAGACGATCAGCTTGGTTTTTTCTGAGAAGTAGTAGTCTAGAGCAGCCTCCATGGCCCAGGAATCATTTGAAGCATCTTCAGAGCTTGCCACAAGATTATTCATTACCTGATACTTGAAATCTCGCTGTTGATAACCTAATTTAAAACGAAGAGCAGTTTTATCCGTGGTAATCCATTCAATACCACCCATCAGAAAGTTATGCTCAGAATCACCCAAGTCATCTTCGTCATAAGCCACGTCGACATAACGATATTCAACCAAAAAGGAAGTTTTTAGGCTGAACTTGTAATATCCATAGAGTGAAACTGCATTATCAACTCGGTTGAGCCAACTATCCTCATCTTCATCGTAATTAAGAAGAAAATTGGAAAACTCAACTTTGGCTCGCAACTTCTCAGTAAATTCCCAATCCGCGTCTGCAACAGCGAGGTTTGAATGATAACGTCTATTTTCTTCTGCAGCATCGTTCTCGATATCAAATCGATCTTGATTTCTGTTGTAGCTGTCAACAATTTGGAAAGACAACCCAGTTCGAAAATTCAATTTGAACAATCCCTCTAGGCGGGCATCAAAATCGTTGAGATCTGAATCACTTGAATACATCTTATAGGCAATCCCGCCTAAGAGGTAAATATTCATTCTATCAAAGGTGGTGAAATCATCTAAGGCGCTTTGCAGACCACCAGCCGAAGTATTGTTGGGGGCAATGGCGAGAGGAATCTGCTTTCTACTTGGTAGAGCCAGCCATATGCCAGGGCTGATGGTGGTAAGAAAGTTTTCGGTCTCATCAGTATCAACATTATAGAGATTGTCTGTCCATTCTCCTGCAATGGAAATATAAGGGTGAAAATAGCCACCTCCCTCAGTTCCAAATAAATCGCCTTCATCATAAGTATCATCTTCTGGGAGAAGGGAAGGCACACCTTCTTCTGTTTGTCCCATGGGCATGTCGGGACTTGATTCAACCACATCTAATCCCTGGACAACCAGATCTTGAGCTTGTCCAAAATCAGCTAAAAAAAATACACTTACGAGGAGGACGGAGGATGCAACTCTTTGAAAGAACTTCATAAGCTTATGGGATGGTAGAATGAAACAACGAAACTAACCGTGTACTGTGGCCACAGTACACGGTCAGGGAAAATTTTAATTAAAGGTTGATGGGCTGGCAGTCCTTACGTTCGTGGCAGGAGCTGGAATCCCAGCAAACCTTACTCCTTGTGCTACTGGAGTATATGCCTGGGAATCAGCAACTGCATCCCCACATTCTGCAACACTTTTATCAAATGCTGCCAACAAAATTAATTCCGATATTCCAGCCTGATCCGCCGCTACCTTAATATCATCACCGGCCGCACCTGCACAATACAACGCCTTTAAAACATTCTGCGGGTTAAGACCTTCTATCTCAATGGCTCTGTTGACAATGTCCGTTGGGGTCTTCCCAATCTCAAGTGCTTTGTCAACGGCGACCTCTATACCTTGGTTCTCAAGATTTACATCAAAATCTTCAATCCAATCAGCATAAGCGGTAGACACTAGCAACAAGCTGGAACATATGAGTATAATTAGTCGTTTCATGACTTTCTCCTGGGAAGGAATATTATCTAACTTTGGTTTCCAATCCCATTGTAAACCATACCCTGCTTTGCGGCAATAGTTAAAATGCTTATTTTTGCGCTATATGTCGATATTTCCATTGAAAATAGTCAAAATGACTAGAGGAGCGCGCAAAAATATTGAAAACAAAACCCTGCTTACCATGCTTAACCTAATAAAACAACAATATTTTGTCTGTTTTTGATTATTATTTACTGAATTAGTCTGTGAAAGAATTTAATAAATTTTTGATATAGTTTTTTTGTTGTTCGTTTTCAAAAATAAATTTATAGCCGTGAATTTTTTTTCCATCGGATTCTGAAATCCACATGTGTTCTGCAGAAAATATTTCCTCTGGTGAGATAGTGTTAGCAACGTTAGTCTCATTTATAGAAAAAGTTATTTTTGATCCAAGGGCTGTTATCTCAGGGATTTTAGCCATAAAGCCTTCACAGGATAAATTTAGTATTGTCCCTGCAAACAGTTGGGCATTGTTCTCGTCATGCCCTTGGATAGGAATTGTAACACTATTTCTCGGTAGTTTGCGAAATAGTCTGATCCAGTCAAGAAGGTTGAATACCATTTGCAGAATGTTGACTGGTAATTTGCAACTACTGCGTTTACGTTTAAAACGCAAGGAACAGCGTATATAGAGAGGAATATAGAATGAGAGCGTAAAATAGCCTAAAAAGTATATAACGAATATTAAAAACAATAGCCAACCAGTAAGGTGATAGATTGGCTCAAGCAAACTTAGCATTCCAAGAAATGTACTCAATACAATAATCGATTTTGTGGTAGTTTTAGTTCCAAAGCCAAAACGTAAAAAAATATGGTGCAGGTGGTGTTTGTCTGCAGTAAAAGGACTGCCACCGTGAAGTACCCTTTTCCCCATAATTGTTAATGTGTCGACGATGGGAACTGCAAGTATTAATAGTGGGGTAATGGGGCGGATTAGTGGGCTTTCTCCCTGGCTCATAGCGATGGACATAAACGCAAGGGTAAATCCGAGGCAAAGGCTTCCTGCATCTCCCATAAAAAGGCGTGCTGGATGCCAGTTAAATCGTAAAAAACCCAGGACAGCACCAGCAAAGGAGAGGTTTAAAAGCATAAAGGTTTCATTTCCTGCAAGGTATGCATGTGTTGCAAAAAGCATAAAGGCTATAAAGGAAATGCCACCTGCAAGTCCATCAATGCCATCTATTAAATTGATTGCATTAATCACTCCGCAGACACAAAAGACAGTAGTAATCCATGAGAGCCAGACCCAGGGAACCACAATATTTCCTAACCCCAGCAAATTGCCAAAAGAGCTCAAAGTTACCTTGCTGAAATAAATGAGCAAAATACAGGCAGCAAATTGGGCAAGAAATTTTTGGCGATGACCCATTTCTTTAAAGTCATCAAGAAATCCTATAAGCAGCAATAATGATAAACCAGAAAAAAAACCTCTTAACCCACTAAGAGGAACAAAGAGTAGGGAGGCAAAAGTTGCTGCAATCATCATCCCGATTCCACCAACTAAAGGTTTGGGGACGGTATGTACCTTGCGCTGGTTGGGTTGGTCTAGTAAGCCAATATTTTTGGCTATAATAGCAAGTTTTGGGAGAACGAAAAGTGCTCCAAAAAGTGCAATTAAAAATACTAGTATGGTTTTCAAATTGGTATGCATATATACAACATCGAGAGTTTCTAAGAAGAAAATAAGTGATATACTATATCACCTAGATGCTGCGAATAGTAGTATAATTAGTGAAAATTGACTAGTACTCAGAAAATTATCTGGCAAAATGACCTGTCTATTGTGCTAATCGCCAAAGCCGATGGCCACTATCCTTGTCACTCATATTGTGAGTGGGCTCGGTCGAATCACAGGTCTCAAGTCTCTAAGATTGGGAAAGAGCGCCATACGTAAAATTTACGAAATATCAGAAGAGAATTGATTTTCCTTGAGAAGCCAGCGCACAATTCGTTTTGCACTTTTCCCATCCCATTTTTCCGGGATTTGATTGTTTTTCTGGTTATTTTTCAACGCTTTTTTTGAAGCTTCAAGGATTTTTTCTCCACTGTTTCCAACAATAGTATTTGTTCCAATTGTACACGTAATAGGTCTTTCCGTATTATGCCGCATGGTTATACAAGGGATACCTAAGACAGTAGACTCTTCTTGCAGCCCGCCGCTGTCTGTAAGGATTAGGCTTGCATGCATATTCAAATTAAGAAATTCAAGGTAGCTCATGGGCTCTGTTACCCAAATTCCCGTAACCTCAGATCCTTCATTAAGGTAACGAGATAGGTTATATTTAGCGATCATTTTTCTGGTTCTGGGATGGATGGGGAAAATGATTGGTATGATTTGGCTGATTTCTGCTAAAGTCTGTAAAATTTCTTCTAAAACTGATTTACTATCAACATTTGAAGGGCGATGCATGGTAAGTGTTGCATATCCATTTTTTTCAACTCCTAATTTGTTGAAAACATCAAGTTTTAAAGCCAAATTCTTGTGTTTCAGTAATGTATCAATCATCACATTTCCCACAAAGAAAATCTTATCCTCCGATATTCCTTCATTTCGGAGATTTTCATTTGCAAAATGGTCAGTGGTGAACAGGTAGTCGCACAGTGCATCGGTACACAATCGGTTGATCTCTTCGGGCATTTCCATATCCCTTGAGCGCAGTCCAGCTTCAACATGAGCAACTTTAATCCCAAGTTTTTTGGCGGTAATGGTGCAAGCCATGGTTGAATTGACGTCACCAACAACAATAACCAGATCAGGCTTTTCTGTAAGACACACTTTCTCAAATAATACCATAATTTTTGCAGTTTGTTCAGCATGGCTCCCTGAACCCACCCCAAGATCAATATCAGGTTTTGGCATTCCAAGATCATCAAAGAAAGCTTTTGACATTTTCGTGTCATAATGTTGACCAGTATGGACTAAAAGGTGTTCAATCTGATCAGGGTACTGATTCATTGCATCGATTATTGGGGCCATTTTCATAAAGTTTGGTCGTGCACCGACCACATTGATCACTTTCACTGGAAAACTCCTGGGTTGTTAGTATTGCGTCCTTTTATCGTTTCTTCGCAAAGGCTACAAAGAGTTGCGAGCATATTCGAAGTGGCCTTAGGAAATAATAGAGCCAAGTCAGTCTATTTGGTAGTTGTAGTATTTGCCAGTCTGCTTTGGTGGGTAAAACAAAAAGACGAATCAGATGTCTTGCTTGGTCGAAAATGTTGTCACGAATATACAAATGGTTATGGGTAAAACGAGCCTGTTTTCGACTGTTACGATTGTTACCAAAAAGACGGCTTAGCAACTCTTCGCCAGTCTGTTTCACTCGAACGTTGGCGCTGGCTTTATTCTGTAAATTCTGGGGCAGTGTAATATCAAATAGTTGATGAGCGAGTAACAGGCCAAGAAGAACAATGTTTTTGCAATGTAGCTTTTCGGCAAGTTGCCAGGCTTGTTTCCAGTTTATATCTTTACGGGTATTGACTAATTCGGCCAAACAACAAATCCATTCAAGTGTTTCCCAGTTGTGTTTTTCGCCGTGGATACAGAGGTATACAAGTAGGGCGGTTGGGCCTATGGTGCAAACTTTTTTTCCGCAGAATTCAACGAACTCGATATGGTCTTTAATTATATCCAAGGTAAAGGCTTGTGGCAATGATCTGCCGGATAGTTCCCAGTGAAGCTCCAGAAACATATTGTGAGATTCGTTTTTGAAGTTGAGATTATCTTCCACTTTTATGTATTGGGAGAGTTGAGAGCTTGACAGGCGCAGCTCGGGCAAGTACCCATATTGTTGTAACAAGTCATTTGATTGTTTGACATGACGTGTATGGATTAGCACATCAAGATCGCCAAATGGTCTAAAACCGAGGTTTCCATATACTGAGACCGCAAGTACTGGACCTTTAAAAGGTACTATCGGAATATGATGTTTTTGAAAGAGGTCCAGGATTGTAAATAGCTGCGCGCTGAACTGAAGATTTCGCTGGGTAATATGTAATGTAAACCCGGTAAGTTGCTTGGCGATAGTACTTGGAATTAATTCTGGGCAGCTTTGTTTTAGGTTGTGGTGGAGTAATGTTAACACTCTGTGTTTCTTTGCCGCCTGGATGAGGTAATCCCAGTCAGGATTTTTGGATACAAGTCTGCAAATCTGTTGTTGTAGGTTTGCATTCAATTTTGTTCGTGAACAACATAGTAGTAGTTCGTGCTCTGGTCTATGAATATGTTGAGCTTTCATTCAGATTGAATGCGATTTTGTAAAGTATTTTTCAATGAATACCTGAAACGCAAATAGTGGAAGTACCCGCTGACGTTTTATCCGATTTGGTTCTGCAAGTAGACGGTAAAACCATTCAAGTCCAAAACGACAGAAAAGATCTGGTGCACGTTTTACATTTCCGGTGATTACATCAAGCGTACCGCCTATTCCCTGGCATACACGTATGTTTTTGAGATCCTGGTGGTATGTAGAAAACCATTTTTCCTGTTTGGGTGATCCAAGGGCAAGAAATAATATCTGGGCTCCGGAATTGTTTATCTGTTCCACAAGCTCGTTCATTTTTTCTTCAGGTAGATAGCCGTTACAGCGTCCAACAATTTGTAAATCTGGAAGGCGCTTTTGAAGTGTTTTTGTAGCTTTGAGATTTACTTCTTCTTTTGCACCGTAGATAAATATTTTATAACCTTGTTTTGCAGACAAGGCACAAATGTCCTGCATGAATTCACATCCTGGAACTCTTGAGAGTTTTGCTCCATGTAAAAGCCTTGCTGCCAGCACCATGCCAATGCCGTCTGGTAAAAGTAGGTCGGCGTTTTTAAAACTATCATAAAGAAGAGGATCTTGAGGAACGGAATAATTTTTTTCGGGATTGGTGGCAAAAACTGTATGGGGTCGGTTACCAGTTTCGATAAAATTTGCGACCTGTTGTAATGCACCCTCCTTGGTGATGGCGTCTGTCCAAATATTTAAAATAGGATACCTCATATTCTGATTTCCGTTGTGCTACAGCATTACAATGCTAGTCTTAAAAAAAGTGTTTTCTGGAGTGCCATGTTTTACCGCCTGAATAGTTGTCGTAGGTTCAATCGATCCGTAAGAACGAGAATACCAACCTGCCAATGGCTCATTTTTGCCATGCAAAAGATTGATGGTTTCAGCGTTTATTGTCAGTGACATGGTTATATTTTCTCGCTGCAAAAGAATGGTTTTGTTTTTCCTACTCACTGTTACCGCCGGATGGAGATGAAAGTGTAGCGTATATTCATGCTTACCACTACCTGAAAATGTATCTTCGATGGTAAGCGTCCCTGTTGGGTTAAAAGTTAGGGTGCGACAGTGGCTCACGGCAATATCTTGTAAGGTAAAGCCGTTGTGTTTCCCGGAAGCGATGATATTATTTTTGTTGACGATTTTTGCTTCCCAAGAGACCTCAAAAGAGCGATCCCACATGAAACTGCTAAGGTGTTTAGCCTGGCTGAACCCATCGACAGAAACCGTGTTGTGTGCTTTAGTGCTTTTGAAATAGCGCCGTAATTGTTGATTTCCATTATATTGAAATGTTCCAGGATCTATGAGGAAATCAATATGTTGAAATGAGATTAGGATTGAGAGACAATCGGCGTGACCATGGTTGTATAAGGGGGCCATACCAAGACTGCCGTGATCAAAAAGAATACGCAGCCCATTCTCGCCACGAAACAGAGAGTAACCACTATTTGGAAAGTTTTTGTAGGGTAATGGTTGATTGGTAGCATTCAGTACTTCTCGGACAGGTGAGAGTCCTGGAGCAACAGCAAAACCATCATCACTATCTCCAATCATCGGTAGAGATTCGTCTTTATACTGAATTGTTTGTAAAAATGTTTCGCCAACAAGAACTCGTTTTCGCATGGAAGAACAATCATGGAGATTATTGTCGGTAAGGAAATGAATTGCCAGCCAATACAGATCAAGTACAAAACGATGATAGGAGAAGGATTGTTCTGCCGGTCCACCATCATCGAGAATTTGATGGTTACACTCTTGTTCTAGCAGTCGAATGCCGGTTTGTAGCCATTCTGTTCCTTGATCAGTTTTTTTAAACAGTGCTCCGGCAATGATTAAACCAACACACTCACTTATGGTGTGATTGCCTAATGATGAGTATAGTGAAAGACGTTTGCGAATTAACCAGCTATGCTGGAAAATTGTTAACAGCAGTGTGTGTTGCTGATTACTGCTTAACTGTTTTAGGTTTAGATAAGCAGCAAAAAAAACAGGGATGCGCAGAGCACATTCCATAACAGAGGTATAATGGGGACCATGCAGAAAAGGGTTGTGAATAATCCACCAAAATAGCCTTGCTTGGATAAGTTCTTCAATGGAGTTCTTTTGTTCTTGATTTCTATTTGTTGATAGGTGATGAAGTAAAATCATCAGGTGCTGCAGTCTGGCCGGTTCCCAAACAGCACGAATATCCGGATCTGTATTTTTTTGCTTTATTTCCGAGAAGGGGATTTCTCGCCAGGTGTCTTCAAAAGTAGATAAAACCGAGCGCTTTTCCCCTAGGGTGAATTCTTTCCCATTCTCGAGTTGGGTGTGTAGTACACTCTTTACAGAGCATGAAAGTTTCGGGAATTTAAGGGTGTGATTCGCTGCCTTTTGTAGGTCACGCACCAAGTCTTTTTTATAACTGTTTGGGTTTGCTTTTAATTTTTGTATAAGTAAAGAATCAGATATTCTATGGAGGATTTCAGCCATTGAAGAACGACGTAGTCTAAGGAAGTAGAAATGAAGTCGTTCAATATTCATGGAGGCTTTTATTAATGTGGTCAGAATGAGTCTACATGGATAAGCGTACCGGAAACGAATGTTTTTTTGCAACTTACAGGTGGTAAACTGACTTAACTTTGTGGCTCACCAATAAAAATAGTGCGGCGGTGCTGTAAGGATTCCAAAACTGCGAAAGTCGCATGGCTAACTGTGAAAATTTCATCTTTTGCTATGGGAGGGACCCCTCCATCCTGAATCGCCCCTAAAAACGCAGCAAGCATTTTCTTTTGCCCTTTATCCTGAGATAGCATTTTTTTGCGGAATGGTTTGCCCGCGCTGAAAATCTCCAATTCTTTATAATCTCTAATAATACCTGTTGATCCACTGGAGTATATTTCGAGGTACTCTTTGGTTAGTGATTTGGCTCCATTGGCAAAATATGATATGGAGCCGATGGATCCATTCTCGAATTCCAGGTTTATTGAAACAGTATCATTGGTGTTGTGAGGACTAGGAAGGGCAGATGCAGAAACGGTTTTTGGAAGCGATTCACACATGAATGACATGAAATCAATAAAGTGGCATACCTCACCAAGAATTCTTCCCCCACCAATTGTCCTGTCCTGTATCCATGAATCTGCAGGGATATATCCAGCATTAATCCTGTAAATCATGGACATGGGACCCGTTCCTAATTTGTCCTTCATAACTTGAACAAGGGGAGCAAAGCGCCGGTTAAAGCCTACCATCAGATGGGTTGTATCAGTAGCAGCGTTTTCAATAGCGTTTAACTCTTCAAGGGTTAAGCAGAGGGGTTTTTCAACAAATACATGTTTGTTGTTTTGCAGTGCTTCCAGTATATATTCGGCGTGACTATTATGGCGGGTGGAAATGAAAACTGTATTAATATCTTTGTTGTCGAATATGTCTGCCTTTTCAGATGTGCAGAACTCAAAACCAAATTTTTCTGCCACTGTTTTTGACGTGGTTCCCGATGTTGTCATTACACCTTTGTTAACAATCTCAGGATCGTTTTTTGGTAAGTTAGGTAAAAGACTGCCTTGGGCATAGCTTCCAGCACCGATAAAAGCTAATCCTATTTTCCCGGTTGCTTGTATAGGAGCAACAGGGATTTTTTCTCTTTTAATTGGTTTTGTAACATCATATTTGATGAGGATCCCAAGAAAGGGTTCATTTCGGTTAACCACCATATCATAAGCCCCAGGTGCATCCTCCAGCGAGAACTCATGGGTGGTTAGAAAGTTTAAATTGATCTTTTCTGTACGGATAAGCTCCTGAAAAGCTGCCATATTACGGTTCTCTGTCCAGCGAACGTAGGCAGGAGGATAATCAATTCCTTTGTCTTCATAGTTGATATCGTATCGCCCTGGACCATAGGAACATGACATGCGAATATCCAATTCTTTACGGTAATAATAGGGATCTCGGTCAAATCCTGTAGGAACTGCACCAGAAACGATGATTCTCCCTTTCTTTCTAGCAATCTCTCCGGCAAAGTTGATTGGTACTAAACTCTCTGTTGCAGCGGTAATAATAACTCCATCACAACCAAGGCCAATGGTAAATGCGAAAATGGAATCGGTAACACCTGCTTCTCCAAGAACAAAGGCAAAATCAGCACAATTTTCTTGGGCTCGTTTAACTGCTGATGGGTCAATATCAAGTCCAATTACCCTTATTCCTGAAGCTTGCAATAATAAGCAAGAAAGCTGGCCAAGTAGGCCTAAACCTATAACCGCACATGTCTCCCCGAGCCTCAAGTCGGCTTGACGAACCCCCTGCATAGCAATGGCACCAAGGGTATTGTAGGCAGCCATCTTTAACTGTTTGCTAGATTCGATATCTGGGGTGCCTGTCACCTTGACGCATAAGTTTTTCGGTACCGATACTATCTCGGCATGGTTGGCAGTTAAACCCCCGCATGCGACGAAATCACCCTCTTGAAATTCTGTAACGTCAGGGGCAACATCAATTACTTCTCCAACACAGGAGTAACCTAGGGGGGAATAGGCATCAAGTTTTTTCATAACGGCCCGGTAGGTTTGCATTGGGCCTTGGGTTTTTAATATATCAAGAACTTGTTTTACCTGTTGGGGTCTTTCTTTAGCTTTGCCTACGAGTCCTTTTCTGGCAGTCGTAACGGTGTTGCCTTCAGTCCCTGCGCTGATGAGGGAATAATGGTTGCGGACCAGGATACAACCTGTAAAGAGTGACGGCCATGGTGCTTTGATAGTCTTCACGTTTCCGTTTTTTAACTTTTGGGCTAACTGATACATTGATTGTAGTTGTTGTTTAGGATGGTTTCATATTTCTGAAATAATGTTGACTGGAAAAATAATTTTCTACATTTAGCAACATTATTAGATTTTTCATGTATAGAACTCGATGTTAACTCTTTTAGAATATTGATAACCTCACAGGAGTTAAAAGAAGCATACCAGCCTATATCGTATTTTTTTACAAAATCTGTACTGTCTCCTGACCCTAAAGAAATCATCGGAAGCCCCGCCGCTATACTATCAAATACTTTGTTTGGTAATGCTCCAGAAACCATTGGTATTATAGATACATGATGGTGTCGTAATTCTCCGACCAACTTTTCGGGGGACAGCAGCCCTACAACTTCAACTTGCTGAGATAAGTTATGTTTGTCGATAAACTCAATTGTCTCGTTGTATCTCTCTCCAGAACCATTATCACCAATTATTGTAAAATAAAAATTTGAAGAACAACTGGATAAAGCTTGCAAAATAGGTTTTATGTTAAACTGATCCGTCAATGTTCCACAATATACAAGTTTTACGGTATCACCTGTGCCAATGCGAGAACTGTTAACGTTAACACATCTGCCTTCCCAACGATGTTCATCAAATCCAAGAGGAATAAATGTTGAAATTGCGTCTACAGAAAATCGACTCAACCAAGCTAAATATGACGGTGCTACATGGACATAATCATCAAAATGACAAACGGAATTCTTTAGAAAAAGTGTACAATATTTGTCAAACAAGTATCGAGTTATCCCTGAAGTAGTGGTCAAAGCATCGGGCCATATATCACGAATATCTAGAACTGTTTTACAGCCACATTCATGCTTTAAACGAGCTATCATCCAGATAAGTTCTGGTGGCCTTGAAGGAATGATTATCACATCTTTTTCATTTACAATTTGTTTTAGTTTTTTATAGCATTTGTAAGCAAATTTCTGGTGCCAGAAAACACGTTTGAAAGATAAATTCTTTTTATAGCTTCCAACGTCAATTAGAGTGAGTTCATAAGGAACACGTTTTTGAACGTGTACATACTCTGATTCCGAAAAATTTCTTTTTTCTGCATGACTAAAGTTAGTACTTAAATACTCTACATCCCAACCATGTTTTACGAGATATTCAGCGAGATTAGGGTGTCGTTTCCCTCTAATGGTCAGCGCTGATTCTGTTGGAGAAATAATAAAAAGTCTTTTTTTGTTGGAAGATGGGGCCACAGTTTTTTATATTCTTTTTTTGAATTTTAAGAACATCACAAAAACAATAGAACTATATTACTGAACCATAGATACTCTTACATTTATCTATGATTACAGATGACTCGAAATTGTCAAAGGCATATTTGATATTTTTTTGACCAATTTCTCTAACTAATTGTTTGTTGTTATGGGCCCATTCAATTTTATTTGCCAAATCATCTGGATTTCTAGACATGACAATTCTACCATTGACCCTATCTTTGACAACTTCAGACAATGCTCCCACCGTACTACAAATTATAAAACATCCAGAAGCCATTGCTTCAAGCACTGTATTAGGACATCCTTCGTGGTATGAAGGTAGTAGTAAAATGTCATACGCCTTAAGACAGTTGTATTTGTCGATTCCGTCAATAAATCCTTTAAATTCAATTTGATGTTGAATGTTTTGAGTATGTGCAAGGGAAATTAAATCTTCTATTATTTCTTCATTTGCACCGTGTCCAACAAAACATATATCCAACTTAACCCCTCTTTTTTTTAATATTCCAAGAGCTTTTATTATTTCATATACTCCTTTTTCTCTGCTGATTCTGCTAAGAAAGAGAAGGCTGAGTTGCTGAGGGTTGTCTTTTTTGGTTTCACGCACAGAATTAACCAAATTGCCATCAAACATTGTTCTAGTTAGAATGATTTTTTCTTTTGCAATTCCCATTTGTTCCAGGTAGACCGCAAATGGTTCTGCTAGCACTAGTATACAATCAGTTCTTCCAAATATTTTCGTGAAAAACTTTTTAGAAAGAGATTGTTTTGCTAGTTTTTTTGCGAACGCATCTGACCAACCTCGAAAAAAAACGATCGTTTTTTTTGAGAAAATGTATGAAATCAAGAGAATAATCCCATCCCTAAGAATTGGTAATGGGATCAAAGAGGGGTTTACCTGAACTAAACAGACTTCTTTATCTATCCATAGCTTCACAATTAACTTACAGATATCATTTGCGAAGTCAATTCCATACTGTAATCTTCTTGCTCCACGCTTCAGGTAATCTCTTGCACGAGAACCAATTGGAAACCACTCCAGCTCAATTTCTGGATCATCAAACTTTTGGAAAAAAAGCCTGAAATAATTTGCTACACCACCCTTACTAGCTTTGTCTTTAGTGACAATGAGAATTTTCATGTCATATTGTTGGTTGTCTGCAATTTAGAAAATCTTGAACCCGTTACTTTTCTAGCGGAAACTAAGTTTTTACTTACACATATAGTGTTCCTATGTTCTTCTTCCTCTTGCCGTAACGTTACCTGAATCATGAAACGTTAACTTTGGGATGTTTGAAAAAACTTTAGCAATAAAGAACTTTGTCTGTCTATGTCAAAGAGTTGCAGGGCTTTTTCCCTTCCATTTCTTCCGATAGAAATTGCTTTGTTTGGGTTTGTTAGAAGATAATCAATTGCGTTAACGATCGCTTCCACTTCCCCAGGATTTATAAGCATTGCATCATGCCGATCTAGCAATATTTCAGGAATATCTGAAACCATTGAAGCTATTACAGGTTTAGCTGTTGCCAGGAATTCACCTAACTTGAATGGAAAACCCGCGTTTGCGTATTTGGTATCCACTCGTGTCATACATGGGATGTCGGCGCTTGCAAGTTCTTTATAATAGTCGTCGTCACATAAATACCCTTTGTATTCGATTCGATCATTAAAGGGGGATGATGCGATTTGCGATAATAATGGTTGTAATGTCTCATTGGAGCCTTTACCCGTTAATATCAAATGTAAAGAATGGTGTCTTTTGGCTAGTATATTAAATGCATTTAGCAATATAGGTACGCCATCTTTCTTAGCGAAGCTACCAGCATAAAACATTTTTTTTATGGAGCTATTTTTAGATTGAATTGTAGCAAACTGTTTTGAGTCAATAGAAATTGGTCGGTGATGAACGGGGATCTTTTTGTTGAAATATTTTTCATACTTTTTTTGAAGATGAGAACTGATAACAATAATTCCTGTGGCTAATTTTTTTAAATGATTTTCGAGGTGCTTGATTGTGAAAATTTTTACTCTATGTGTTATCGAGTTTGAAATTGACGCAGCCTCATCATAGTCTTCTACAATATCAAAGAAAATTTTGTAGCCGAGCTTTTTGGCAAAGTATAACGGCACAATTGTGAAAAATTTTGGAGGGCCATAACAATACATTATATTGTCGCTATGTTCTATAAGTGCCTTTTTTAACTTATTATAGGCCTTCAGTAGAGACAATGGAAGTAATATTAAAGTAGTATGTAAATTTTTATAGCTAGATATTGTTTCGTATCGGACGTTGTTGTGAATGCCGCGTGGTGGGTTATGTTGAGCGAATTGTCGGAAAATGATAACTCGAACTGATGTGTTCGAATGTTTTTGAAGGCCCGTAATCGCATGTTGAACACGTCTAGTTCCTGCCATCCCGTGAGGGTATGGAAATTCCCCAAAGAATATTATATTTGTCTCTTTTTTCATTATAAGCAATGAAGAGAGTTTAATTTTTTTATTATTTTAGCTGGATTGCCCGCAGCGATCACATTGGCTGGGACTGATTTTGTAACTAGGCTATTTGCTCCGATGAAACTTCCTTTACCAATAGTCACACCTTTTAAAATGGTAACATTCATTCCTAGCCAGACACTGTCTCCAATGTGAATTGGTTGAGGTTCGTTTGATCGTGGGTCGTCTAAATGCCAGTCTGTATCTGTAATAGTTGTGTTCGCACCGCAACGAACGTTGGAACCAAGTGTTATTTGTGAAGCAGCTCCTATAACTGTCCCACTGAAGCCACATTTATTCCCTATGATTATTTGGGCATCAGGATTTAATGTAGAAAAAATACATGGACGGTTTATTCCAATCAGATTGGAGGTGGATGTTGAACTGAATCTACAATTTGCTCCAATTTTTATTTGGCTATTGGGGTATCGATAAAATTTCATCAATCCAGCGAACTTGCTATTTGGACCAACATCAATATTCCACCAATATGTACTGATTCTAGCCCAGTAACTGTACCAAAAAATACTAACAGAGCGTAGACTGTGGTGACAATAATGTGAAATAGTATCTCTGTTAAATTTTCTCAAAAGTGCACCTTATTGAACAAATGCGGGTTTTATACTTTTTATTGATTTTTATAAGCAATAAATGAACTAACTGACCTGGTGATGCTCTGCCTGTTTGAGCTTGTCTTTAATTTTTTTCTATGCACTAAAACTGCTACCATTTGATTTTTTTTCTCCTTCTTAGTGTAATATTTTGAATTGTAAGCATAAAGTCTTTTGTCGGTGTTGCTCGTATCTCTTTTGAGCAACATCCTCCAATCATAAGCCATATTAAAGCGTAACGTGCTCCGCCAAGAGGGGTTGCGGCGGTGAACATCATTGCCCACCAGCCCAGGAGCAGATAAGATAGGATATTGGTAAAACGGTTTTTACTTCGAAAAATACCGAGATATATTGCTCCAAATATGGTGAAATTAAATAGTATATTCAGGATTAAACCGCCAGTGAGTGTGTGATACAAGTGCCCTATTTCAATATGTGTTCGGCGGCCTCCTCCAAGGTGGGATTGCTCAATATGTAAAATGTCCGTTCGATAACTTGTTACTGCTCCTCCACCAAATACATTTTCTTTGAAAGATCTGTATTTAAAAAAATCATTTACAAGCCCCTCTCTACTGTTACGAGTCATTCCTTTTTCCACGTAAAATTGTTGAATACGATTTTCAAGAGAGTTGGTCGTTATTTTTTGATATAATGATTGTACCCCGAATAGTGAAATAGAGGAGAAAATAATCCCTATTGCTAAAAATAATTGTGTTTTTTCCTTAAGTTTAAAATAACGGGAATGGCGTATTTCGAAAAGGCAGCAACTGAAGTAATACAAAATCAGGACCATATCTTCTCGTCTATCGTCAAAAAATGCTGATATCAGCCAAATTGAGAGGCCAATTGCACCAATTTTAATTAAATTTTTGCTACTGTGAAAACCACAGAGAAAAATTAAAGGAGCTAGGAATAACACTGTCGGGGTAAGAGGAACTAGTTCTTTGCTCGTCAATAAGAAGAAAAGATCGTTGATCCCTATGAAAAGTATACCAGTTTTCAGTAACAGTAAACCAAACCTGAAGAATTTAGGCCAAAAATTAAGGCTAAGCCCATAGTAAGAAAGGAGTGGTAGTAGAAAAGTTAAAGCCCCCCAATTTGTAAAAAACAGATCTCTTGTTCGAGTGAGGGTCATGTCCAGACTTCTAAATATAAGGGTTCCCCCCCACAATAATATTACAAGTAATAGGTTTTGCATGAAAGGAGGCGCGCTATTGTTAATTGATATTTTATTTTGTGTGCCCCTCCAAATCAAAAAGATGTTGCAAATTGCGCATAACGGATATGCAAAAAAAATTCTTACGGCAGGGAAGTTATGGGAAAAAGAGTATGTTATACCACTTACCCCTATTACTATGAATACAAAGATGGTGAAAACATCAGCTGCTATTTTTTGGTGAGAAGATCTTTTTGGGTTGGTTACACTGTGAGATAGAGATATCATCTGTGAGATCTTATTGGTTTGAATCTTATAATTAGTTTTGCAATTTTACTTATTGGCTGTAACTGCTGGTTTTGTTGAGGTACTGGTTTTAAGGATGGTTTCGTAAACCTCGATTTGTTTTTCCGTAATTGTGCTTGGGTTGTGTCTTTGTTTTGCAATATTCCTTGCCTGTGTACCTAAGTTGATTGCTAATCGGTCATTTTCAAAAATTTTTACAATATTATCCATTAACAAAGGAAGGTCCCCAGTGGGGAAAAATAGTCCTGTTTCTTGATCTTTAATCATGCTGGGAACCCCACCAGTGTAAGTTGAAATTACAGGCATCCCGAGTAACTGTGCTTCAGCTAGACTGTTTGGACTGTTATCTATATACGAAGGAGAAATAAAAATGTGACTCTTGCAAAGTTCATTTGCTATTTGCCGTCCATTCATCATTCCAAGAATTTTAATTGACTTTCCAAGTTTTTTAATTTTCTTTTTAAGATATTTCTTGTAGTCGCCACTTCCCAAAGAGCCAATAAGCGCAAGTTCAATATTTGGGTATCTTTTCTTTAAGTTTCCCACCGCTGCTAATAAGATCTCCGTCCCTTTTCGAGGGTGCCTGGCATTAGTGAAAATTAATCTGTGTTTACAACATTCTGTCAGACTCCATTTTTTTTCCCAAAAAGATTCTCTTAGAATTTCACCAACATGGAAATATGTTGCAGTCTTATTAAGGCTAGTGACATAAGCTTTATCCCACCTTGTACGACCTAAAAAGTAGGCGCCATTTTTAAAATACATTTGTTCTCTTTTGGCATTTTGTTTGGCAGAATATAAATCCCATAGGAGGCCTTGGAGTATAAAAGCCCTTTTAAAACTAATCTTCAAAATATCAATGAGTGGTAGTTTTCCAAACCAGTTGTATCGTTCGGAATAAGCAGCTAGTACTCCTTGGATTGATATAACGATAGGGCAATCAATTTCATTATTGTTGATCATCTTGCCATAGAACCGTTCCGTCCCGTGTATATGTATTATATCAGGTTTGTAATGTTTTATTACTTCAATGCACTGGGTTAGGTACTTTTTATTGTTGTCAGGATGAAAGATACTAGGTCTGAATTTTGAAGATTGTTGGGGGATAATAAAATAGTTGACACCTTCAAATTTAAATTGGGATTGCGGGTAATATGAACAAACAGTGACAACCCCTATTTCTAAATTAGATTGATATGCGAGGTTCTTTAAAAGTGCTCCCATCCATCCTCCACTACCAATCACTTTTTTTTTGTGAAAATTGTGAACAGCTGGCATTGGTACATTGGTAAACCATAGTACTTTCATTTGAAAATAACCTTTATTTTTTTTGTAATCATCATCACCAAATTTGTTTTACAGCCGATATGGAAATAGTCACAAATTATAAAAAGTATTAGAACAGAAGCAACATAGTAAGCCATTTTAAATATCTGGGCAGGTATGTTCAGAAAATCATGCTGAATCTGAAAAAACGGGTAAAAAATATTGGGGATCAGGGAGATCAATACTGGTGATATTATGTAATTGACATATTGTGTAAGCAAGACACCGCTTCCCTTTGTACATATAATAAAAAAGGGCATGAAAATAAGTATATTTGCTATTGAGATACCAATTGCAGCTCCTGTCAGTCCATATGTATATGCTCCAATGCTAACGCAAATAATAATACCAATACATCTAAGAATCCCGGCATAAAGATATCGTCTCGATTGTCCTAAGGCTAAAGGGATCTGATCGAGTGTAGTCATTGCCGGCATTATAAAAGAGTTTATTGCAAATATTTTCATGTAAAATGAAGAATCGATCCATTGTGGTCCAAAGTATATTCGTATTATGTCATCTGAAAAAATAAAACAAAATGCTGATATAGGCATTGTTACCCAGCTGATAATATGTAAAAAGTTGTAATAATATTGGAGGAATTGTTCTTTTTCATTTTGAAGAGAGGATAATGCTGGTAATGCTATTGAAAAAAAAGCCATCCTGAACTGTTCAGTTACCATTTGAGGTACCTGATTGCCTTTGCCGTATATTCCCAGTGATGTGGTATTTGTAATACGGCCAATGATAATTTTATCTATATGCTTGGAGAGTGTTGAAAATGCATTTAACCCAGCAACATCTAGTCCGATTTTTATAAATTTTTTGGTCTCTACATATCGTGTTGGTAAGCCTGGGATCCATTTGAGGAAATGCCAGGAACTGAGAAAAATAAAAAAACTTTGCGAAACATTCATCCATATCAGAGCCCAATACCCATATTGTTGCCATGCTAGGATGATTCCAATGATTGTGCTTCCAACACGGGAGGATACTGTAATAAAAGCAATTTTCTTAAATTCCATTTGCCTCTTAAGCAATGCTTGGTGCTGTACCGAAGCGCCACCAAAGAGGAATGCGATCGATAATGTCATTGTTACTAAAACAAGCCTGCTATCATTGTAAAACCATACTATCACAGGAGAAAGGGCAATAACAATTAGCATTGAAATTACACCTACACAACTATTGATCCAGAATAAATTACTTACTTGGTAATGCGTTATTGTCTTCTCTCGTATTGTTGCAGTAGAAAGCCCCAAATCTTTAAATATTACTGCAAAGCTTACAAGTACTGCGACCATGGTGAAGACGCCATAATCGGCTGGTGTCAGGAGTCTGGCAAGAATTGCTGCACGAATTATCGCTAGTATCAACAATAAACATTGAGAAGCCAAATTGGCGATACCAGCGTTTATAGATTTACTTTTGATATCTTTTTTAACTTGGGCTGTATCAAAAAGATGCGTATATTTGCTATTTGACATTTTTTGTATGAGATTCTTCCAAGAGAAGCGGTCTCGAATTTTAGAGAATTGTTTCTAAGGAGCTGATGTCAGCCTCGCTTTATTCACTTTTTATCTTCGATAATTTTTCTACTTCTTTTATTCTTTCAGAAAATTTAACTCCATCACGTTCGTACCACGGAGCAGAATCTTTAATGATTTTAGCCGGTGATCCAGCTACCAATACATTGTTTTTGTCAATGGGTTTATTTACTAAAGAATTAGCTGCGATAGAGACATTTGTCCCAATAGTAATATTTTTCCCGGAGATTATACTTCCAGTAGATAGGTACAAACCATCACCAATGTGTTTTTGATCTCCAGCAATACATGTTGAGGTATGGAGAACACAGAAGTTTCCAGCTATAGTACTACTATTTATAACAATAGTTCCATAATGAGGTATTAATAATCCGTATCCAAATGAGTTACATCCGATACTAAAACCAAGCTTAAATCCTAAACTTGAGAATCTTAATTTATGATAAATATACAGTAATGAGAATTTCTTTTTTTTTGTATTTTCATAGTAAGCAACGTATCTCACAGACTTAAGGTACTTCAATATCAAATTATTGTATCTGGCAAAAATGAAAGAGAAAACAATTTCTTTTAGTGTCGTTTTAGCAGGAACCCCGGACATAATTCTGTCAGCTGCTATGTAAAAATGAAGTTTGTTTTTGTTGTCAATCATTGCAAAATTCCTATCGTGGTATGTATATTTGATTTTTTTGGTTCTTTTGTATTTGAGTTGAAAGCCCGAGATTCAGTAAACCGCAATGTCGATGGGTCTTGAGGTGGAAAATAAATTACATTATTGAAATCGAATGCCATTCTCTTCAACTGCTTTATTTGGTTGTTGATGCCCTCGGAGATAACCAAAGTTTTGTGAATCCATTGTTTCAGGTTGGTTTGGGCGGAGTTGTGGAGGTCGGCCCGGTATACTTCGAGGAATTGTTCCTTGAGCAGCATGGCGCTATAGACCCGGTTGTTGGGGTCTATTAGTTGATCCAGAACGCTTTGCTGTCGTTTTGATTTTTGCATCGCAGCAGAATGAACCGTTTGTTGGTAATGCGGCAGCTCAGCAAGACCAGTGATTTTTTCTTATTTGGTTTTGCTTATGTTGTTTGTTGTTGAAATTACAGTATGTCTTTTGAATCCCCTTCAATAAGTTATGGTTTGCTTCCCATCCATATTTATTAATGAGTGAAGTATCCAGAAGCTTTTTGGGGTACCATCTGGTTTGCTCGAATCAAAAACAACTTCCCCTGAAAATCCAACGACGTGCTTTATCATTTCTGCAGTTTCTTTGATTGTTTGATCACTTCCTGTTCCCACGTTTAGAAAGGAAGGGGAAGGGGGAAGATTTTTTTTTCCCATTACAAAAATGCATGCCGCGGCCATATCATCAACATGCAGAAATTCTCGGTAAACTTCTCCTGTACCCCAGAGTATAACTTTTGCTTGGTGATCTGTCTTGAGTTGGCCTGTTTTTGATGAGTAACCTATTGCATTTTGTATATCTTCTGGGATTGGTCCATAGGTTTGCTCATCCTTTTGGATGGCTTGAAGATTCTTTTCTGCTGTCACGAATCATAGCTGTCCTGATTGTCATTTATTCTGATCGTGTGATGACCAGTTTTTGGTGCGCCATGAAATTCAACCATATTTGCTTCGCGAAGTTTTTTATAACGCTCAAGGCTTCGTTGGAAAATATTGAGTTTCTTTTTTCAGTTTGGTGGAAAGTATACGTATCTATCACTGTCTCAACCCATTTTTCGGTAAAGAAAACAGATGCCTCTTTTCAATTTATATTACCCTTTGATATGTTCCAGATATTGTTTTCCTTTGGCGGTTTGCCTGTATTTTTGCAATCTACTTTTTGGTTTCTCCGGGATTGTCATTTCAATGAGATTGGCGTTTATGGCCGGTCTCAGGTAGTTGTCGGTGAAATTATCTATGTGTTTTAGCTTTAGTTTATCTTGAAGCTTGTTTCGGCTCATTTCCTCGGTGCAGGCTTGAAGAAGTTTGAGTATCTCTTTGGTAACTTGCCCGGTGACTTGTCTCCTTTTGAAAGCAACTGTGAACCAGTTGGTTTCAGTTATCAGCTCTGGAGAGGGACTGCCAAGGTCAGTACATAACTGCAGTATCCGGGTTATCCCACTACCAATCTGTTCAACCAAATCCATTCGGTAAAGCATGCTGAACAAAAGAGGATTTTTGGGGATGCTCTTGTGTCCCAAATCTTCTGGTTGCATGCCCGCAGGTAGACCACCTGGGCTGATAATTTCTACCCGGTCTTGGAAGATGTGTACCTGAATGTTGGCAGTGGAGCGGTAATCCCTGTGAGCGATTGCGTTTACCAACGCTTCTCTCAGAGCATCAGTAGGGAATTCCAGCACTTCATCTCGTCCTGTTCCGGTGATGATGAATTCGGTGTTTAGTTTTGCCTGCAGGTAAGAAATAGTCTCTTGATAATTTGTGTAAAGATCATGGTCAAAATCCTTACGATCCAGAATTTTTACTTTTGATATACCTGTCGCAATAGTGTTGATTTGCCGGTTTGCCTCGGCCCCCACAGGAAGAATGTTTCCTTGCCAGGTGGCGGTAAACGTAATTTTCTTTCAAGCACAACTTTTATCCTCTATTTTTTTTAAGTTATACTTGAAAATATCATGAATTTTTCAAGTGTCAATTGAAAATTGCAGGGTGCTTGGTTCGTGGATTCCACTCTTTCTCTATGCTCCATGATGCTCGAAGCAAATATCTACGTTTTTAGAATACCTTAAAATTCAGATAAGTTGTGAAAGAAATGTTTTGGCAGGGACGATTGCGGGACGATGGAGTGAGAAACAATCGCCTTCAATGTATTCGTGGTCAATAACTACCTGCAGAGCGTGGGGAGCAGCAGTTTTTTTCTGGAATCTGGCGAGATGCGGACTCAGTGGCAAAAAACAAGACCAATTTAGTGTGTATCGTAAAATGGTCCGAACTGTTTTACGATTGAGGTGATATTGGTTCGGGAAATAGTATGTCATTTTGTTTCAAAGTAGGGGGATTTTTATGCAATCCTTCTCTCAATTGAACAAGCGGTTCCAGTCCCGGTTTTTTTTAGAAAGGCTTCTGTCAGATTGTCGCTGGGTTGGGTTATTGCGGGGGATCGATTCGAAGAGCAGGGCCGATTTTATGCTCAATTGCAGAACAAACATCAGAGAAGGGGATTCGTTCCTGTTCCAGCCTGATATTGTTGCCATAGGAGTTGTTACGAAGAGCAGTATAGAGTTTAGCTCTATCCGCCGCCACGATGCATGATGGTAGTTGCTGTGGCCCAAGACGGCGGTGAGCAGCCGTGATTTCGTACCTACAAACTGCCTTTCGGCGAGCCCCTGTATCCAGTCGAATATTTGTTGGCAACAATGAGTATTGCAAAATTCACACAATGTTCACCAAAGGCGAGCCGAGACGACTGCATCTGCTTCGTCTCTGAATCAAAAGGCATAGCATACTATGGCCTGTTGATTCGTTCCTCGCATATGCAGCCGTCTCGGCTCGTGAGCAATCCGGGCTAAAACCCGGGCAATTTGAATTTTAAGGTTACTTCACCGGTCTTTTTATCAAGGGAAACCAGTTTCTCATCTCCACCATCTGCTGCCTCGATTTTCTGTCCGGTGGCCATTTCCAATAGGCCGGAGATAAAGGACATGCCCTGATTCAGCACGGCTTCCATCTTTTCCGGAGACTGTTCCATGGGAGAGGAACTCCTGGCGGCCGCTTCCACGGGATGCTCGCTCTCCTGTTCTTCTCCCGTAAAATCAATTTCTTTTTCTTCTTCTTTAAGAACTTCCGGATTGAGGAAGTGTGGAGTGTCTTCTGGCAGCTCTTCCGAGGGGATGGGTTCCATGGTTGGAGTCTCCAGCTCTTCACCAAGCATTTCCCGCAACCGGTTGACCATCTCCTGGCGTTTTTCACGGTCAAACATTACCTCATCCACACCACCATCGAAAACACCGCTGAACAACTCACCCTTAAGTTGGATTCCGGCCATGATCCGCATCTCAATACTTCCCTTGCAGATTAGATTGATCACGTTTACGCAGTTGCTCTTCTGGCCAATACGGTTAACCCGGCCGATACGTTGATTGAGTTTTGCCGGATTCCAGGGCAGCTCGAAATTGATAACACAATCGGCGGCCTGCAGGTTGAGACCGGTACCTCCAGCATCGGTGGAGAGGAAAACCTTACAATCCGGATTTGTGCTGAATTCATCTATCAGGGCTTGACGTTTTTTCACTGGAACTTTGCCGGAAAGTTCCACAAAGGGGATTCCAACTCGGGACAGGTGTTTGCCAATGAGAAAGGTCATGGTTGTCCATTCACTGAAGATGACCACCTTTCTGTTATTTTCCACCACCAGCTCGTCGAGGATGTTCGCTAATTCATCGAGTTTTGGTGAAATGTTGCTTTGCCGGTCAATGAGATGCGTTGAATCACAAACCTGACGCATTTTCAGTAGCAGAATCTGGATTTTACGCACATCCAAGGGGGTCAGAAACTTCTTATTTAGTAATGGTAACAGGGACTGACTGTAGCCACTATGTATTTCTGCCTGTTTTTCATGGAGATCGAGAAAATAGTCGTTTACGATCTGTTCCGGCAGATCATCCAGCACCTCCTCTTTGCGGCGGCGAATGACCAGTGGTTGTAGTTTTTCGTGGAGTTTTTCCAGGTTACGATATCCTAAAATCTGGCCTTTTTTATGACGGCTGAGGAGAAAATGGTCTGCTGCAAACTTCCACAGAGGACTGAGTAGTTCGGGATCAAGGAACTGGACAATGGAGTAAACATCCTCCAACTTATTTTCCAGTGGAGTACCGGTGAGTACCAGCGCGTGCTGTTTGGGCAGGCTCTTTACGGCTTCAGCGGTTTTGGTTTCAAAATTTTTGATCCGCTGGGCCTCGTCCAGAATGATTAGATCCGGTTTGAAACGGGAAATGATGGTGACATCGCGCAGCACGGCCTCATAATTGGTAATTTTAAAAAGGGACTCATCTTCACGGTACTGACGCTTTCGATTCCTGGCTGATCCCGCAATTACTTCCGCTTTTTCGTTGGTGAAACGTTCAATCTCCCGCTTCCACTGATCCTTTAACGAGGCAAGGGTCACCACCAGCACTTTGGAAAAACCAAAAATCTCCTTCTTGAGAACTGCCAGGCCAATGGCCTGCATGGTCTTACCGAGACCCATTTCGTCTCCAATAAGGGTGGCTCGTTTATAGAGGCCGAAACGAATACCTTCTTCCTGATAAGGGTAGGGGGATAACTTGAGAAAACTCTTGGCGTCGGGCAATGGGGAGTTGGCGGCGGTGGCAAGTTCCATGGCAAGAAGCTGCCGTGCCATTTTCTCCATGACAGACTCCTGAATTCGCGCTCGTTTATGTGTTTGGAACCGCTCGACAAAGGGCATAAAGTCAGACAGCTCCGCCAACCGGTAGTGACCCCTATCTGTGAAAACCGCTGTAACGATCTCTGCCAGAGGATCGTTTTCCACAAAGGATTGTTCATGAAAAAGTCTTGGTCGAGCTGTTTTTGCATCCCAAAAGATATCCACATAGGGGAAGCGTTCCCGCTCCACCTGCTGTTGGAATGTTTTAATCTCTGCAATATGTTTGGTCAGAAAGAGTATATGTTTACAGGTTCCAAGGCTGTTTGATAAAAAATCAGGGCAGGAACAGTGTCCTGTTCCAACAACAGGATTGTGCAGGGTCACCTGATATTGCTTCCCCTTGGGAGTTGTGAGTAGATGGTCTCCCTTGAACATATCACCCAGAGTCACCGTAAACTGCTCTACCCGAGCTCGCTTGTTGCGATCGTCCATGGCCTGCTGTTTGATCTCCTCGGGTAGGAGAAATCTCTCTTCCTCTGTTGCCGGAAGAGGCGGCTTTGGGGGTAGTTCATCCACAATGTCCAATAAATCCAGCAGCACCGCAACAACATGCTTACATCCTTCTCCAGGATAGGGGCAGTCGCAGTCAAAGGTAATCTCTTTGCCGATGTTCACTTCGGTGGTATAGTCACCAAAGTTACCATCGACCTCGTACACATATTCTCCATTCTGCTGGTCATAATCGATACGGTGATATGCCCCATATCGATACAGGTCTTCTCCCCGTTGAAATATGATTTTCGAGTCGGCAATGGATCGTATGGCTTCTATGGTTAATCCTTGCATGGATGCGCCTCAAGAAAATGTTAAAATGTTATAATATACCGGTAGGTTCGGTGTTGTCCGGTTGTTGGGTAGTGCATTTAGTTATTTTAGTTAGACTTTAAATAGCGAAAATTCTATATCTTTCTGATCCTGGTTTGCCTGGTGTTTGTTATGAAGTTGTATGGCCCAAATCCATGCAGGAAGAACAAAAATTTTTCCATTAACTGTCTCAATTTCATCACGCTCATCTGCTGTTATCAATAAGGATTTTGTTAGTTGTAGCTCGGCCATCGCCTCTGTAAGGGCACGGATCTCACGTTTTTTTGTTTGCTCGTCTTTTGTCGAAACTGTTACCTGGATCAGCTCTGTTGTCTTTGTGTATGGTGAACATGCAATAAAATCAACTTCATGTCCTTTCTGCGTTTTGAAATATTCAACCGAATAGTTTCTTTTACGTAATTCCAGGAACACAAAAGTTTCAAGCAGATGGCTCCAGTCAGGTTCAGTTTGTCTGGAATGCGCATGGGCAAGCCCCGTATCAATTGGATATATTTTGGCAGGATTTACTTGTTTTGCTTTTTCTGATTTAGCTGCCAGATAGACCGGGAAGAGGAGGTATGCATCATGTAGATAATCCAGGTATGAATATAAGGAGTCTTTTCTGCATGGGATCTGTTGTGACTTTAGGCTATTGTAGAATTTGTTCACACTAAACAGCGTTGCCGGAGCATTCAGTGTGGCTGAAAGTAATCGTTTCAATGGTTGTAGTTTGGTGATGTCGTGGCGATCAACGATGTCTCTGTAAATAACGGCATGGACATATTCCTGGAGGACTTTGGTTTTGTCATGGAGAGGGAAATCCTGTATTTCCGGGAAGCCGCCATGCAAGAGGAATAGTTGAAAGTGTTTTTTTAATTGAACTCTCATTTTACTCCCTGGAGTGGAGTGGAATGAGTAATCAATCTTTTTATGTTTGAGGAATTCGGTAAAGGTAAAAGGAAATATTTCAGTAGAAAGGGATCTTCCCCGTAATGAAGTGGCAATTTCGCGGCTAAGGAGTTTTGCCGATGAGCCTGTTAGAAATATTCTTGCATTTTCAGTATCAAGGACACGCCTTACAAACTGTTCCCAGTACGACACTAGCTGTATTTCATCAAAGAAAAAAAAACAGGTTTTTTCTTTTAGTGAGGGATCGGCTTGGTAAAAGGCATCTAAAAGTATGTCAAAGTCTGGTTTTTCAAAAGGATGTAACCGTTCGTCTTCAAAATTAATATACAAAAGTCTCTCTTTCTCTACGCCTTTTCTCAACAAGTCGGTCATTTGCTGATAGAGAAACCAGGTTTTTCCGGCCCGTCGCATCCCAATTATTGTTTGAGCTTTCCCCGGCAGCGGCTTAAGCTCCGTGCATCTTGGTGTTAAATCGGGAAGTGATCGTTCGTTGAAGTCGGCTATGAAGTTTTGGATAATTGTCTTCATGTTTTGAATCTATCCCTTGTATGAGGATATGTCAACTCGAATCTGGTCTCAAAATGAAACCTATTTTACCCTACTGCTGGACGGTTTTTTCCTATTGGTGTGTTTTTGCCATGCATTTTGACACTGATGCAACAATTGAATGGTTAATCCGAGGAAATTGCTTTAATAGCTCTTTATGTGCAGTGGTTGTGTCAATAACTGTCTGAGCAATTTCTGTGACAATTTTGTTTGGATTTTTTATTCCGATCTTGTTTCCAAAGCGTTGCAGCTCTTTTTGTGATGGGAAATGTTTCTTATGTCCGTTCATTTTAAGGGCGGGAGTATCGTGCGGAAAGTAGGGGAGTGTTGAAATAATATCATAGGCAGGGGCAAGTCGGATTGTTTCTGGTGATAATATGTTTTTGTATATAAGCGAAAAGTTTTTCTTGTGTGCGTCTCCATTGCCTACAAGTGTAGATAATACAAGCATCCTGAAAAAGATTTCCTTATCGCAGCGGGGCGATGCACTATACATCTCGATCACTTTCGCCAGAGATTCATAGGAACCCGAATATTTGTCAGCGGTGCTTTCCCCAAGTAATACTGAAAAATCTTCAAGACCCATGCGTCTACCATCGGGGGAGAGGTCGAAGCGATGCATGACAAATAAATGTTTATCGTCAGAGAGGTAAAATTGGGGTACTTCCAAACCACACTTTAATGCAGCAGACATGCAGATAAATTCATTGACAGCAAGGCCTGGATATTCATCCAAGCCACTTTTAACTATAAGGCCAGGAGTGTGAAATGTTGCCCGATGATCTCGAATCAGTACCTTGGGTTGCACCCCGCTGATTGATGTCTGAAGAAGGTATTTATCTACCAGCTCTTCAAATAGAGGCTGTTTTCCCTGCCATTTGAGTATCTCGACCAGATTCTCTTTTTTTATTTCGTTTTGTGGGAATTGCTCGGATACATACCCAATCCTTCCTATGCCGAAATCTCTCTGAAGCGCAAGAAAGAGCATATCATCTATTCGGACATGTTTGCGCAGTCGTTCAATGATCCGTTCGCGTACAAAACCCTCTGGAATATTTTGCTCGAAGATAGGGTGGATAGCGCCTCGACTGTAGCTTGGGAGACGAACGGGCATGGTGAGGGAAAGCTGCCTGTTGGGTGTGGCGTGATGGCCGTAACCAAAGGTGAAGCGATGGGTTTTTTCCAGGGTTCCGCTTTCGCCTTCTTGCACATTGATTTTGAGTTTTCTTATCCTTTCACCCATTATCTAGCTCATCTAGAGTTGGAAAGCGTTTAGGACTAAGTTTGACCTGTAACCCCAGAGCCCGTATTACCTCCAGGGCTTTTTGCAGCGACCCTTTGTATACACCGCGTTCTAGCTCACCAATAACTTGGCGCCTTACTGCCGCCTGTTTGGCCAAGTCTGTTTGCAAAAGGCCCCTCTGTTTTCTGGCGGTAAGGATATCATGCCCCAATTGTTCTATGTCATTTTGTATTTTCATGTTCGTTATAGTAAACATTTTTGTTGAAAATCACAACAAATGTTTGATAAAATAAACATTTGAAAGTATGCCGGAGGCGGAAACACAATGGAAAGAGAGGAGATTAACCGGTTTTCTGGAAATTACAGTATGTCTTTTGAAGTCCTTCAGGTAGCTCGTATTCTGCTTTCCAGCCGTGTTTATTGATGAGTGAAGTATCCAGAAGCTTTTTGGGAGTACCATCTGGTTTGCTCGAATCAAAAACAACTTCCCCTGAAAATCCAACGACGTGCTTTATCATTTCTGCAGTTTCTTTGATTGTTTGATCACTTCCTGTTCCCACGTTTAGAAAGGAAGGGGAAGGGGGAAGATTTTTTTGGCTCATTATAAATATGCATGCCGCCGCCATATCATCAACATGCAGAAATTCTCGGTAAACTTCTCCTGTACCCCAGAGTATAACTTTTGCTTGGTGATCTGTCTTGAGTTGGCCTGTTTTTGATGAGTAACCTATTGCATTTTGTATATCTTCAGGGATTGGGCCATACATTTGTTCATCTTTCTGGATGGCTTGCAGATTTCCTTCTGCTGCAAGTTTTGCCAGGTGAAATTTTCGGATCATGGCCGGGATAACATGGCTGTTTTCTAGATCATAATTATCTCCAGGGCCGTAAAGGTTAGTGGGCATAACAGATCTGTATAGGGTCCCGTACTGTCGGTTATAGGCCTCGCACATTTTAATGCCCGCAATTTTGGCTACGGCATATGGTTCGTTTGTCGGTTCGAGCTCACTGGTAAGGAGGTACTCTTCCTTCATTGGCTGTGGCGCAAATTTAGGGTAGATGCAGGAGCTGCCAAGAAAAAGCAAGTGTTGTATCCCAGCCTTGTATGCCTGATGAATGATGTTATTCTGGATCATCAGGTTACTGTAAATAAAATCGGCAGGGTAGGTGTTGTTCGCGTGAATTCCACCCACTTTTGCGGCTGCTAAGACTATATGGTCAATTTTTTCTGTTTGGAATAAATTTTTAACGGCATCCTGATTGGTTAGATCCAACTCTGCATGCGTTCTGGTAATAATAGCATCAGGATCGTGACCGTTTTGTAGAAGTTGTCTCGCAATTGCCGAACCGACCATGCCTTTATGGCCGGCAATGTATATTTGGGTCTTAGGTGGAAGTGATGGTTGTTTTTGTTGTAAAGAGGACATGGGGATTACGTTTTTTAGGGGTTATGTTTCTGACCTAAAGGTGTTAGCCGATATTTTTGGGTCGGGCTCTTGGGGCTGTTCGGTTGAGTCATCTCAATGAGTCCGGATTGTAATGCTGGTTCAAGGTAGTTTTTTGCAAAACTGACACGATCCTTTAGGTTGAGTGCCTGCATTAATGCAGATCGACTCATTTCGCCATCAAAGCATTGTAAGAGGCGGCTTACTTGCTGGGTTACTTGCTGGGTGGCGTTTTCGCTAAAAGTTAAACTTACTTTGAAAAAGTCACCCATTTCTTCCATATGGAGAATTATTCATTCTGGCTCAATATTGTATAGCCTTCCCTTTTCAGCAAGTCATCCCGTTTTGCTTCCTCAAGGTCTGAGCGCATCATTTCTGCCACAAGCTCGTTGAAACGTATCAGTGGTTTCCAGCCCAGGAGTTGTTCGGCTTTTGAGGGATCTCCCAGAAGGGTTGCGACTTCTGTTGGTCTGAAATAACGGGGATCAACTTTTACTATGACATCCCCTGGTTTCATGGAAGAATCTTTATCTACTGACTCAACGATTCCTGTTTCGTTTAAGCCGCTCCCTTCCCAACGTAAAACAATTCCCAACTCCTCGGCTGCTGCATTGACAAAATCGCGAACGGAGTGTTGTTCGCCGGTGGCAATGGCAAAGTCGTCTGGTTTATCTTGTTGCAGCATAAGCCATTGCATGGCCACGTAATCCTTGGCGTGCCCCCAATCGCGCTTGGCGTCTAAATTTCCAAGGAACAGGCAGTCCTGCAGTCCTAAATGGATACGGGCAAGGGCACGGGTAATTTTTCTGGTAACAAAGGTTTCACCCCGAACGGGGGATTCATGGTTAAAAAGAATACCATTACATGCGTATATACCGTAAGCTTCCCGGTAGTTGACGACTATCCAATAAGAATAGAGTTTGGCAACCGCATAGGGTGAACGGGGATAAAATGGAGTTGTTTCTTTTTGTGGCACTTCCTGCACCTTCCCAAAAAGCTCTGAGGTGGAAGCCTGATAGAATCTTGTTTTTTTGGTAAGGCCCAAAATGCGTATGGCTTCCAGAAGCCTTAAGGTTCCAAGGGCGTCAGAGTTTGCAGTATATTCTGGCTCTTCAAAGGATACTGCCACATGGGATTGGGCAGCCAGATTGTAAATCTCATCCGGTTGGACCTTTTCAATAATGTGAATAAGGCTTGTTGAGTCGGTAAGATCTCCATGGTGCAGAAAAAATCGTTTATTCTCTGCATGGGGATCTTGATAGAGGTGATCAATCCGTGCGGTGTTAAAGAGTGAGGATCGACGTTTGATCCCATGTACTTCATAGCCCTTGTCGAGGAGGAGTTCTGCCAGGTAGGCCCCGTCCTGTCCGGTAATACCTGTGATGAGTGCTTTTTTCATTTATTTGCCTATATTGTATTTTTTAGGTTAAGAGTCGTGTATTGGTAACTGACAGGGCTGAAGTGTATTTACAATAACCAGCCCCAGAGACTGTACTGTATTTTTATACAGAAATGCAATAAGAGATAAATACTCCCTGATCCTGCCGCATTTTTGGAGGAGTCGTTCTTTCATACACCCATATTTCTTTTTCGTTGTGCTCTAAAATCCATGGCACTATGTAACTTGTTTACAAAAAAGTCATCAACAAGAGCTTGGCTTGTATTGTAAATGAGCTGTCCTTTTCGCAAAATTTCTTCAATCAAGAGTAGGTTGTTACTCTGGTTGAGTACTACAAGATCAACATCATTGTATTGTAATGTTCGACAAATATCTCCGTGGAGCTGGAGTTTTCTGGAAAACGAAAAAGCTTCCGGATTGGTTACGTACACAGCGAGGTCGATATCGCTGCCATTCTTAGCGGTTTCTTCTGCGTGAGAGCCAAACAGGTAGGCAAAAACCAATTCAGGATACTTCTGGAAAACAGATTGGAGAAGTGTAAAATTGGTTTTGCTTGGTAAGGCGGCCATGGGGCTATGATTTTTTAAAACCCGTTTGCTAAGCTTTAAAGGTGTTTTTTAAAATCCTTATGCCAAATTGTTTAAATACCATTGGGCAGCCTTGTCAAGGCCTTCGCTCACTGAAAACGCTGGGACATATCCTATTAATTTTTCAGCTTTTGAGATGTTAGCGAGTGAATGTCTGACATCTCCAGCGCGAAAATCGCGGTATACAGGTTTGGCATCTTTTACTGACTCGTTGTTTGGGACTACTCTATCTTTAATAAACTGGTAGAGTTCGTTAAGAGTTGTGCGTTCACCAAAGGCCACATTATAAACTTGATTTGTAGCAGCTTCGTTTTTGGTTGTGGCGGCCAGAAGATTTGCCTGTACGGCATTGTCAATAAAACAAAAATCCCGGCTTGTTTCTCCATCGCCGTTGATAAACACCTCTTCGTTTGAAATAAGCCCGGCAAACCATTTTGGGATCACAGCGGCGTAAGCACCGTTTGGATCCTGGCGTTGGCCAAAGATATTAAAATAGCGAAGGCCAATAGTGTTGAAACCGTAGGCTCTTGCAAAAACATCTGCATAGAGTTCATTGACCAGTTTGGTTACTGCGTATGGCGAGAGGGGGCTGCCTATTTTGTCCTCTTCTTTTGGAAGCTCCGGATGATCTCCGTAGGTGGAACTCGAGGCCGCATAGACAAAACGTTGCACCCCTTCCTCCTTTGCCGCAACCAGCATATTCAAAAAACCACTGATATTGTTTTCGTTAGCAAGAATGGGATCTTCAATGGATCTTGGTACAGAACCAAGAGCAGCCTGATGGAGCACGTAATCAACACCTTTGCACGCCTGTTTGCAATCCTCAAAGTTTCTGATATCGCCTTCAATAAAGGTGAATTGTTCCCATTGCTCTTTGTTTACTAATCCTTGTACTTCATCAAAATTGTGTTGGTAGCCCGTTGAAAAATTATCCAGCCCAACGACTTTTTGGTTTAGTTTGAGGAGCGTTTCCAACAGATTTGAACCAATAAAACCGGCTACCCCGGTTATAAGCCAAGTGTGTTGTTTTGTATTAAGTTCATTTTGAAGTGTTTCGTATGGTATCATAATATTTCTATTTGTTTGGTGAATTTTCAGGCTTTCTATACGTAGGGTTACAGTGCTTGCTCCTAGCCTATAATCTGCCGTCAACAGCGTCTTTTGGCAAGCAGTTCTTAACATCAAATAGAATAGCCTCTTTTTGCATAAGGGAGCGTATCCAGTCAATCCCATTGTCTTTGAATTCATTATGGGCGACACAGAGGATAATCGCACTGTATTTTGCTGCTGCTGGAGTGTCAACAAGATTAACGCCATATTCCCGAAGAGCTTCCTGTTTATCTACCCATGGATCATAAATGTCCAGATCCACTTCATAGGAAAGCAGTTCGTTAATCACGTCTACCACTTTTGTATTCCGGATATCAGGACAATTCTCTTTAAATGTAAGACCTAAGACAAGTACTTTTGCCCCTTTTATATGGATTTGTTTATGTAGCATAAGTTTTATGACCCGTGAAACAACGTAAGCGCCCATATTGTCGTTGAGGCGTCGTCCTGCCAGGATCATTTCAGGGTGATATCCGGTTTCCTGGGCTTTGTGGGTGAGGTAATATGGGTCAACACCAATGCAGTGTCCGCCGACAAGACCTGGACGAAAGGGGAGAAAATTCCATTTGGTACTGGCAGCATCAAGGACCTCATTGGTATCAATACCCATTCGATTAAAAATTAATGCCAGTTCATTGACAAGGGCGATATTTACATCACGTTGTGTGTTTTCAATGACTTTTGCCGCTTCTGCGACTTTGATAGAGCTTGCTTTATAGGTCCCGGCACTCACAATACTTGCATAAAGAGAGTCGATAATCTCTGCTGCTTCAGGGGTTGAACCGGCAGTTACTTTGGTGATGGTGGTGAGGCAATGCTCTTTGTCCCCCGGATTGATACGTTCCGGGCTGTAGCCCACAGCAAAATCTTTATTGTAAATAAGCTGAGATTCTTTTTCTAACAGTGGAACGCAGATCTCTTCCGTGGCCCCTGGGAAAACGGTTGATTCGTATACGACAATATTGCCCTTGGAAAGGGCTTTGCCCACTAAGCTGCTGGCTCCCTGCAGAGGACGCAGGTTTGGTTGCTTGTTTGTATCAATGGGGGTAGGGACTGCAATGATATAAAAATTGCATTGTTTTAACCTGGTCGCATCATTTGAGAATGTAAGGCTTGGACTGTTTTGTAACTCATATGTGCTCACTTCAAGGGTCGAATCCTGTCCCGATTGCAGTTCTTTGATCCGTGCTTCTTTAATGTCAAAACCAAGGGTTGTGTATTTTTTTCCAAGTTCAACTGCCAAGGGAAGCCCCACATAACCAAGGCCGATGATAGCAATGTTGAGATCGGTGAGTTTCATATTTGTTTGTTTGCGGAATTAGAATGACGCCACTTGCAATCGGCAATAAAATTTTTTGGAAAGTTAAAAAAACGACAAAGCTACCGCGAATATTCTAACAAATTCATATTCTGTTGTCATATCTATTTTTTTGTATGGTAGCTGAGGGGTTGTCGGGATATACTCTTTCTCATGGTAAATGCATATATGGAGTGTGAAAACGTGCAGAAAAAAGAAGATAAAGATCTACAGGGACTTGCTCATTTTTTACCTAAGCTCAGTAAGCAGCAGGGGTGGCAAGTGCAACTTGATCTGCACTCGGTGTTTATTCATTGGCATCGTCTTTTGGAAAGTGAGATCAGCTCCCATTGCCGGCCATTGAAAATTGTGCGTAAAGAATTGTGGATAGAAGTTGAAAATTCGGCATGGCTCCAGCAGTTTCAATATCAGAGCAACACTATTCTTGAGACCCTAAACAATTCTTTACAGCTATCCAAATTGAAAGGTTTACGATTTTTTGTGGCCGAAAAGGCGGTTGAACAAGGGATAGCTTCCAAACCCCGCCGTTATGAACCACCGTCGACTGAAAAAGTAGAGTCATTTGAAAAGCAGATTGCCAGTATTAAAGATGAATCTTCCAGGGAAGCATTATTGCGCTTTTGGTATCTTTTACAGGCTTGTAAACAGGCGTAACTAAAAAGGGATGACAACTTGTTCAATGCACTATAAAGTGGGTTTGATGAAAGATACTGCAAATCAGAAACTCCTTGAAAACACGTCTGAACAACTATGACTTTCTGCAATACTATTCTAGATGCCATTGGTGACACCCCGCTTGTGCGGATTAATCGTTTAAACGAGACAGCTATCCCGGTGTATGGCAAACTTGAGTCTCGCAATCCCGGCGGTTCTGTCAAAGAACGCGTTTCACTTTCCCTAATCGAGGCAGGTGAGGAAAGTGGTGAACTAACGGTCGATAAGATTGTCCTTGAGGCGACAAGTGGTAATACAGGTATTGGTCTTGCTATGGTGTGTGCCGCCAAAGGCTATCGTTGTCAACTTGTTATGCCTGAGTCTGCCTCCCTTGAACGGAGAAAAATCATGCAGGCCTACGGGGCGGAAATTCTTCTTACTCCTGCAAAAAGAAGCACCGATGGTGCCATAGAAAAGGCCTACTCCTTAGCGCGTGAATTTCCGGATCGCTATTTCTTGACAGACCAGTTTAATAATGAGGCCAATTGGGGGGCACATTATAGACATACTGCTCCTGAAATTTGGCGTCAAACCGATGGTAAGGTAAGCCATGTTGTTGCAACGCTGGGAACTTCCGGCACGGTGATGGGGCTCTGTAAGTGGTTTTCAGAACACCAACCCCATGTGGAAGTGATAGCAGTTGAACCGTATCTTGGCCATAAAATCCAGGGCTTAAAGAATATGAAGGAGTCGTATCGGCCTGGGATATTTGATAAATCACTGCCCCATAACATAGTAAATATTGATGATGAAGATGCCTTTCGCATGGCCAGATTGCTTGCCAGAAAGGAGGGCATGTTGGTGGGTATGAGCAGTGGCGCAGCACTGTTTGCTACCCTTGAGCTTGTGAAAACACTGGATGCTGGATTGGTGGTGACCATTCTTCCTGATGGTGGTGAACGGTATCTCTCTACCCCTCTTTTTACGCGGAAAAATAAGGTTGCTGAAAAGAAATCCGGTCTTTGTTTTTTCAACACCTTAACAAAAAAGAAAGAAGCCTTTCAGTCGCAGGATAAAAAAAGTGTGAGTTTTTATACTTGTGGCCCGACTGCCTATGAACCGGCAAATCTCTCTTTATGCCGGCGTTTTGTGGTTTCCGATCTTATCACCAGATATTTGGAACATAAAGGTTACAGGGTTAATGGTTGTATGAATTTTACCGATCTTGATGATAACACCATCGAAGGTGCCAGCAAGGCGGGAGAGTCGTTAAAGGAGTTTACTGAGCGTTATATTGCTGGTTTTATGAATGATATTGATTCTCTTGCCGTAAAAAGAGCCAGTAATTACCCCAAGGCCTCGGAACATGTGGGCGATATGATTGAAATCGCCCATGAACTGCTACATAAGGGTTTTGCGTACGAAAAACACGGATCTATCTATTTTGATATTTCAAAATTTAAGACTTACGGGCGACTCTCCGGGATTGATCTTGGTAAGATTCAATTGGGGAGGACTGTCGATCTTGACAATTATGAGAAAGATAACCCAAGAGACTTCACCTTGCTCAAGCGTTCTACCCTGGCGGAGCTGAAAAAAGGTATCTTTTATGAAACGGATTGGGGGAATGTGCGTCCGGGTTGGCATATAGAATGTTCTGCAATGTCCACCAACTATCTTGGTGAGACCATGGATATTCATACATCAAGCCGTGACTTGATTTTCCCTCATCATGAAAATGAAATTGCGATTGCGGAGGCGCTCACGGGCAAACCACTTGCTAAGTATTGGCTCCATTCAGAGTTATTGTTGGTAAAAGGAAAAAAGATGTCCACCGAGAATGGGAATGTGGTGACCCTAAAAGATACCTTGCTTCGCGGATTTACTGCCCGTGAAGTGCGATTTATGTTGCTTTCCGTCCATTACCGAAAACCCATTAATTTTTCATACAAACGGCTTATTACCGTGCGTACAGCACTTCGACGGATCGATGAATTTACCTGCAAGCTGCTTTGTTTGCCTCCTGGAAGACCCCATCCGGAAGTCACTGCCTATGTGTCGTCCATGGAAGAACAATTTTTTTCGGCTATGGATGATGATTTGAATGTTTCTAAGGGATTGGGGGCGATATACAAATTTATTAAACGGACAAACCCAATTCTCAATGTCAACCATCTAGATGGTGACCAAAAGAAATATATCCTTGAAAGTCTAAAGAAAATGAATGAGATCCTGCAGATCTTTCGTTTGCAGGGTTGTCCTTTAGCTCCATCTGCCAATGCGCTGATTAAGCGTCGCGAGCAGGCCAGGCAGGAAAAAGACTGGCAGGCAGCCGATGAGGCCAGGGATGAACTCCTTCGTCACGGTATTCAGATTATTGATACGGTAACGGGGCCTGTCTGGAAACCCATTGGCGGGGAATGTCCCGATTCTGCAAAAGAGTAAGAATGAAGTTGCTTTTTCAGTCGCTATATTTTATAGGGTGAGGTGTCTGCGCCAATAGCTCAGCTGGATAGAGCAACGGCCTTCTAAGCCGTAGGTCGTAGGTTCGAATCCTACTTGGCGTACCAGTTTGTATAAGGAGCTCCAGTCTTTTTTGGCTGGTGCTCCTTTTTTTTGCTCTCTTTTTCCTTCCTACTCGATTCTGAAAAGTGATACACTACTTTTACCTGTAAAAATGACTATTCGCCTTATTTAGGGATTTTCCAGCCGATTTTAGTTGTAACTGCTTGTTTTGTATTGTTGTTTGATGCAAAGCGGATGTATGGTGTTTTGCTTTATCTCTTGGTCAGTGGCTTGAGATGGTTGGGATACTCGTTGCGATAATTGAAAATTTTTCAAAGGGAGGTGGAAGTATGGCAGAAACAGAGTTGCATCCTGAAGGGAGGAAGTCAGCTGTTGCTACCTTTGCCAGGCAAGTAATGATGCGTATCACAGCTTCCATGACCTGGATAAAATCATGTAGCGTACTTCTTGTTCTGCTCTTTGGCTCAGTGACAATTCTATTGCCAATAGAAAGTTATGCCCAGGATAAAGAACTGCTACTCTTTGGAGTGGTACCACAACAGGCTGCCAGTCGATTAGCCAAGATGTGGGATCCCTTTGTTTCTCGTTTATCAAAAAAAACCGGGCTGAATATCCAGTTCGCCACCATGAAAGATATTCCAAGTTTTGAAAACTGTCTTGCCCAGGGGGCTTACGACATTGCTTATATGAATCCGTATCATTACACCTATTATAGTGAAAGATCTGGATATCAAGCCTTTGCGCATCAAGTAGATAAGAAGCTAAAGGGTATCGTGGTGACCAAAGCGGATAGCCCTGTACAGACAGTGAAGGATTTAGATGGAAAAAAGGTTGCCTTTCCATCACATTCAGCGTTTGGCGCAAGCGTTATCCCACGAGCTGAGATGAGGTCTGTTGGAGTGAAGGTTAAACCTGTTTATGTTAAATCCCACGATAGTGTCTATCGTTCTGTGGCGGCAGGTTTTTATACCGCTGGTGGTGGAGTTTTACGTACTTTTAATAGTATCCCCGAAGAGCTGCAGAAACAGCTGCGAATTATCCATACGACCAAAGGCTATTCTCCCCATGCGTATGCCGCAAGGACGAGTCTTGGTCCTGAAAAGGTAAAGACTATTTTAAACGCAATGATGGAAATCGAAAAGGAGTCCCCGGAATTGCTTGAGGCGATTGGAATGAAGGGGTTCCAGACCGCAACGGATAATGATTGGGATGATGTGAAACAGCTCAACCTTGATAGTTCAGATACCCAAATTGTACAACATGGAGACCTGAAGTGTCGTTTCGATTAAAGATAATTTTTGGTGTTGCAGCCATCGAAATATTGTTGCTATCGATGTTGGTTTTTAGTGGTATGCGTTATTTGTCTAACTCGAACAAAGACCAGCTTTATGATAGAGCACATACTTCCGCTAAACTGTTTGCGACCATGACCACCGATCCAGTGGTGGCAATGGATCTTGCAACGCTGGATGAGCTGGTTGAAAAGGCGGTGACCAATCCCGGAATTGTCTATATCCGAGTTATTCATTACTGCGGGGAATTGCTGGCGGAAAAAGGTGATGAAGAGGCATTAAAACGACCATTTAGTGCTGATAAAGATGTCGGTTCGGTTAATGATGGCACCTTTGATGTGGCGCAGGATATTTTCTTGAATGGGAAGAGTTTTGGACGAGTTGAACTGGGCTGGTCTACTACATTTTACGAAAGTCTTCTCCATGAAGCAGCGAGTTATATGCTCAGTGTGGCATTGATTGAAGTGCTACTTGTCGGAATTTTTGGATATATTCTAGGGCGAGTGTTAACGGCTCAGTTAACTTCTCTTCAAGAGGGTGCAAGACGGGTGTCAAATGGTGAATTTGGTTATGCCATTGAGGTGCGAGGAGAAGACGAACTTGCAGATACTGCTATCTGTTTTAATGCCATGTCAAAGGCCTTACAAGGCTATGCTACTGATTTGAAAAATGCCAAGGATTATGCTGAAGTAAAGCGCATTCAGGCCGAGAATTTGCTGCAAAAGGCAGTGGAGAGTCTGCCCCATGGCGTGATTATCACCGATGAAAATAACAAAATTATGCATATTAATCAGGCGTTTGCCGATATTTATTCGCTAAATGCGGAGGAATTGTCGAAGATGGAGACCTGTGAAGATGTGCGCCGAGCGTTAACCCCAGTAGGCGAAGAAGCATTTGTTTGCACATCTCACTCCTCTTCCGAATCTATTCCCATGACAAAATTGAATAACGGTCGCTGCGTATTGCACAGTTATCAAGCCTTGGCAAGTGGTGGTGCCGTTTGGGTGGATACCGATATTACAAATCTGGTTGAGGTTGAAGAGAGGAATCGAAAGCTTGAGCGTGAATTATTACACGTTCAAAAAATGGAATCCATAGGAACCTTGGCAGGTGGTATTGCCCATGAGATCAACACGCCAATTCAGTATATCGGTGACAACCTGCAATTTATCGGTGATTCCATTGATGAAGTAATGAATTTGCTCACCGGATATGAGGCCCTCGCTGGAGAAGCTGAATTAAAAAATGCATCTTCAGGCCTAATGCAACAATTTAAGGCCCAGGCAGAAGATGCCGATTTGGAGTTTTTGCGTGCTGAGATGCCATCCGCGGTGGGACAATCCCTGGCCGGGATTGAGCAGGTTTCAAGGATTGTTCTGGCCATGAAGGAATTTGCCCATCCCAGTTCCAAAGAGAAAACCTTAGTTGACATTAATCGTGTTATTGAACGGGCACTTGTTATTTGTAGCAACGAGTTTAAGACTGTAGCGGAAATTACATTACATTTGGCTGCGGATATCCCACCTATACTTGCCCATGAGGGTGATCTGAATCAGCTTATTTTAAATTTGGTAGTCAATGCCGCCTATGCGATACGTGAGAAAAGTAAGGAAATGGGGCGAATTGATGTAACAACTAAGCAATTACCCCAACAGATTTTACTGACTGTGAAAGATGATGGTTGTGGCATCCCCAAAGAGTTTCTTGATCGTGTTTTCGATCCATTTTTCACCACCAAAGAGGTGGGCAAAGGGAGCGGACAAGGGCTTGCTCTCTGTTATGATATCGTCGTGAATAAACATGGTGGTAAAATTGACGTGGAATCAGTAGTAGGTGATGGCACCACGTTTCGGGTTGTGCTACCTTCTTCCAGTGGTGATTCAAAAGCCAAATAAACAACACTGCTTTTTAATTTTCTTATTTCTTTACTCCCTCCGTCGAAAGGATAACACGTCAACGTTGCGTGTTTGCCCCTTTATCGATTATATGTACTGGTAGCTTTTCAGAGTTGTTTTGTTATGTCCTTGAATGTCATTGTATATAAGCCAATTCCATTAGGTTCTATTCCATGAAAAATTTTTTTTGCAGCAAAGATTGTCCTGATCTTTGTGGTGTGCGTGTCGAGTCTGCTGGCGGGAAGTATTCTTTTTCGGGAGTGCCGGAAAAATGGTCTGAACCTGGATTTGTCTGTGCAAAATTTAAGCTTTTTGCGAAGAGAGAGATTGATAATGGGTTGCAATCTTGGCAGCTTGAGGGCGGTAAAAGAAACTCTTTTGCCTCCGATGCGGACGCCTTGCGGGCCCTTGCCGATTTTTTAGAGTCGTATCGTGACAAAAAAATACTTTTTTCAAGAGGGTCAGGCAGTCTTGCCTACAATATGGTGTGTTGGGATATACTCTTTTCCGGTTTTGAAAATTGCTGGGGGGTTGCAGGAGATCCTTGCATGGCAACGGGATGTGACGCCGATGAAATGGATTTTGGCATATTGGCCAATCCGGAGATTACTGATCTCGAACATGCGGATACAATTTTCTTATTTGGGAAAAATGCGGCTGCAACGAGTCAACATTTGTATGCGTATTTGAAAAAGTTAAAGAAGAAAGGAAAGAAAATCGTCTATATCGATCCCATACGAACCAAAACAGCGGAGCTTGCGGATAGATACATAATGATACGGCCTGGTTGTGATGGTGTACTGGCCTGTGCAGCGCTCACAGCCCTGCAGTATGAGAACGAGCATGAGACCGGTGTGTTATTGGAACGGGCAGGAGTGAGTGAGGACGATTTTAACTATCTGCTGGCCTGTTTACAAAACGGAAGAACTGCCATAATTAAAGGATGCAGCTCCCAGCGTTACGATAATGGTTTGAACGTATATCGTTGGCTGAACCGGCTGGCTGTAAAAACTGGCAATGTTGAACTTCTCTACTTTACGCATCCTTCAAAGCGCTACTGGGAAAAACCGGGGATTTCTTTTCAAAATAAGATCAGACTGGATCAAATCCCACAAGCCCTTGCCGATGGTGAATTTGACCTTTTTGTCAATGTGGCTGCCAATCCGGCTATGACCCACCCGGACGGTAACACTTGGGAAACAGGACTTCAGCGAACAAAGGTCTTGGTAATTGATACCAACGATTCTAAAACTGCCAGTCATGCCGATTTTTTTCTAAAAGTCGGTGGAATGTTTTCCCAGAGTGATTTTATGGGAAGTTACTTTTTTAGCCACAGATATTCTCGTGAGGGCTTGACTGAAGAGCTAAGCGATGTCGCGGCTTCAAAAATTTTGGCTGATAAGCTTGGTCTTGCAATGCAACTCAAAGAGGAAAAAGACCTTGAACGCTTGCAAGGACAACAAAGAGAGTATAAGGCGTCAGCCTTATCCTTAACAATGCCCGAGGTCAGTGAAAAATTTCAGCTTCTCACCCTTTCCCATGAAAAGTATCTTAATTCTCAAATTCTTCCCGGCATGGAGCAAGGTCTGCAGGTCATCCATATCAACAGCAGCGATGCCAAGAGACTTGGAATAAGCACTGGAGAGGATGTCAAGGTTTCCGGGTCTGTTGGAGCGTTTGTTGCGGAAGCCTTGGTGACAGATAAGGTTGTAGCTGGAACGGTAATGTGTTGGAAGAATATTCCAATGAAGGAGTCTATTTGCAACTGTGCTATCCCGAGTAAGGTAACAGATTCCGGTTCCGGGCTTTCGTACTATACAACTTTTGTTGATCTGAGAAAGTGTTAGATGATTGCCCGAGAATGCAATTTCCGTCCATTTCTTTGTTGAACCCGGAAAAGTTATCCTGGGAATAGCGTCTGGATGCCCCTGGTAATTTTTCCGGGTTCGCCTTGACCTGAACGAACATAAAACCATCCCGGTAAATATGTTTCGTTTTATCCTGTAACCGACTTACAGATAAAGCACTTCCACCCTCAAAGGGTACTAACAAGAGTATCGACTTGCCGTTTTTTACCGCTCTTAGTAATTTCCCACCACTTTGCGCCACAATCAATTTTTTTTCGTAAAAAATAGGATTTTATCTATTCCTCTGTAAGCTCGTTTAATATCAGGGCCTTTAAGCGATTATTGGCCAATTTCTCTCCTGCAGTATCAAAATGTGATTGCGCTCAATAAGCACTATGGGTTGTGGTTTTGTCCACGTATTACCCCCGTATGATGTACTCTATGTTGTTTCATGTATTTCTCTCTAACTTCCTATTGTTCCATTGAAAAAGCTTGACATTGGATTTGCTTCTGATGTACAAAAATATGGATAAGTGGAGTAAAGTGGTACAAAGTGGATGCAGGTTGGCGGATGAGTGAGTCGAGAACCATAAAAAGCAGATTTAGAAGCAAGTCTGAACACAGTCTGGATGGCAAAGGGCGTTTGAATTTGCCAAGCCGGTTTCGGGATGTGTTGAGTCAATTTGGTTCAAATATGTTGATCCTTGCGCCCTGGAAAGAACATCTGCGCATTTACCCGCTTTCTGAATGGGAAATTATGGAAGATCGACTTATGGATCAGGTGAAAGAACAACCTCATCTGGCAGGGTTTATCCGTATGGTTTTGTCCGGTGCAACGGACTGTAAAACAGATAAGCAAGGACGTTTGTTGCTTCCTGTTTCCTTACGCAATGAAGTTGAGATGGGGAAAGAAGTAATCCTCACCGGTATGCGGGACTGGATCGAGATTTGGGATAAATCGGTCTGGGAAAATGAAATGGAGAGTACCCGTAAGACTTTTGACACGCTGGATGAAGGGCTTGCAAAACTGGGTATCCTATGAGCCAGAACAAGCTGGAGGTGGCACAGATACATTGCCCCGTCCTACTTGATGCGTGTGTCTCGTTTTTGAATCCCCAATCCAGCAGGGTCTATATGGATGGAACCATGGGTCTTGGTGGGCATAGCGAGGCAATTTTGCAGGCCAGCTCTCCAGATGGAAAACTTATCGCCTTTGATTGGGATGCGGCGGCCATACAAAAAGCGCAGCAGCGTTTGGCAAGCTATGGCAATCGGCTGACAATTGTAAGGCGAAATTTCTCTGAAATTGAGGAAGGCTTGGCAGAGTGCGGAACTGAGAAGGTGGACGGGATCTTGATAGATATAGGTCTTTCTTCTTTGCAGCTTGATATCGGTGGCAGGGGCTTTAGTTTTTTACGGGATGAACCGCTGGATATGCGGATGGATACGCGAAAAAAACGTACCGCAGCATGGATACTCGCCAACTGTTCTGAGAAAGAGCTGGCCGATATTTTTTTTTATTATGGTGAGGAGAAACAGGCGAGAAGGATTGCTTCCTTTGTCGCAAGTGAGCGCAAGATAAAGCCCATTAAGACGTCTAAACAGTTGGCAGAGCTTGTCGCAAAGGCTGTGCCAAAGCGGTTTCAACCCAAAAAGAAGCATGTGGCGACGTTAGTCTTTCAGGCGCTTAGAATAGCGGTCAATACTGAGCTTGAAAACCTCGCAACAATTTTAGATAAAGCAGCGTATCACCTCTCCTCTGGGAGTAGATTTTGTGTCATTTCTTTTCACTCCTTAGAAGATAGGTTGGTAAAAAGAAAATTTAAAGAAAATAAAGAGTTAAGAGTGCTAACAAAGAAGCCGATTATGGCTTCCAAAGAGGAAATGGATACAAATCCACGATCACGCAGCGCTCGTCTGCGAGTAGCTGAAAAAGTTTGAGTGAGGCCCGATATGAATGGTAATCCATCAATCCATACTGTGATCCCATGTGCAAATGGATTCGCTGTACGAAGCAAACAATGCACGAAGCGGAGTTTTCCTGTGCCCGGTGGAAAACGTTTTTTTAAGGTTGCGATAAAGCTGTTGTGCGCGGGGGGTATTGTGTTGGGGGCTTCTACTTTATGGCTGGGGCACAGTATTAACCGGGTTGATGAACAGATCAGCAAGATAGAGTTGCAGAAAGAACAGCTGCTCAATGCCAATATTCTGATGCGGGCCAAAAAGGCGGCTCTATTTTCTAAAGAAACAGTTGCTGATATGGCTGGTGATCAACTTGCCATCCATAATCCAGATAAGCAGCTACAATATAAACACCTTAGAGAGTAGGTGTTGTTTAGCGTAGTATAAGAATCGCCTCTGCAAAAAAGGTGTGATACAGATGTAGAGTTTGCTGCCATGGCCAGAAGATCACGTTTGAAAACAAAAGCGACGGCGAAACGCTGGCCACCTTTTTTGTTGATCATTCTCTTGTTGCTGACAGTTGGTGCTGCCGTAGTCCGGCTGTATCAGCGCCAACTGATCAATCTTGTTGAAGTTTGGAAGGGAAGTTTCGAGGAACCGGTGGTAATCACCGCGGATGGTCTGCGGGGGACAATATTTGACCGGAACTACAAGGAACTTGCACAAACCCTGGAACGAGTATCCCTTTATGCTAGACCTCGGGAGGTGATCAATATCCCACAAGCTGCTGAAAAACTTTCGCCAATATTGGGAATAAGTGAATCTGAAATTGTTGCCAATTTAGAACATGATTCGCATCTGGTTTGGTTAGGTCGTGATATTGACCAGGCTGATGAAGAGTTGGTGACGGATCTTCATATTCCAGGTGTTTACTTTCATCGGGAGTTCGCAAGGAGTTATCCTGCTCAAGAACAGGCTTCGCGGTTGATAGGCTATTCCGAAAACGATAGGGGGCTGGCTGGAGTAGAGTACCATTATGATCGTTTGCTCAATCAGGATGTTGTGAGGCAGGCAGATCTGCCATTCATTGACCTGGAAGGTTTGGAACAAACCAAGAGAAATGGACATGATCTGGTTCTGACCCTGGATATGAAAATCCAGGCCATCCTTGAGGAGTATGTTGCACGTCAAGGCCGGAAAATGGGTGATGGAAAAATTGCCTCGCTTTTGGTCAATGCGGAGGATGGCAGAATTATCGCGGGAGCCAATTATCCAGGTTACAACCTTGGGAGTGTGTGGCAGGATGATCAGGATCTTTTTGGCTCCCTCTTTTTTACACCCATGTTAATTCCTCAAAAAGTGCGTGATTTTTTTCTTACTGCAGCGCAGTTGCAACAGGGGTGGGAACAAGACAAACAGGTATATCCCTGGAGTATTGCTTCTCGGACCATGGACTATGCAACTCAGATTAGACTTTGGGACAGGCTTGAACTTGTAACAGAGGTGGATGTGGATTTTGCAGGTGGGAGTAAGAAGAGAGAAGCAAGCGTCCAGTTTGTTGATTGTGTACCACAGCAGGAATGTGGGACCGTTCCAAGAACAGCAACACCGCTGAACATTGCACTTGCCATTACCCATCTTGTAAATGGTGGGCACAAGGTGCGGCTACATATTCTGGACCGTATTATTGATAGGGGCAGTCACAATGAGTTTTTGTATAACAGCTTTAAAGAAAAAGGCCAGGCGCGCCACGTCCTTCCATCTCTTGTTTCAGAAGAGTTACGCGCGTCACTGAAACAAAACGGACAGCGTGGTGTGCTCGATTCTTTTACCCTTGCAGGAGATTCAGTGTCGCTTATACCCGAGTATTCGGGTGGAAAATATGTGTGCGACTCCATGGCAGTTACGGTGATCACTGGAGTAAAACCCGAGCTTGTACTTCTAATGGCGTCAAGGCAACATATGGCTGGCCCAATAGAACATCCAGATTCTGGCGCAGAGCTGTTGGTAAAAGAAATAAACACGGTGCTTCCTTCAATGGTGTCTCTGCATCAGGTGTACCACACCATTGCCGATATGGTAGAAGCACCTGCAGTGGAAGATAAAAACTTTCACCTGGATATAGAAAAACAGGGCAACTCTTCCAAAGCACTGGAAAAAGAGCTTGAAACTCATCTCAATGTAATGCCAGAACTTGAGGGGTACAGCTTGCGCAAGGCTTTGCGTTATTTGCAGCAAAATGAGGTTGTTATACGAATCAGTGGGAGTGGCCATATCGTGAGTCAAGAGCCCGCAGCTGGTGAAAAACTTTCCAAAGGCAGTGTCGTTTATTTGGAACTCGCTTCTGATGTAAGCGTTGAAAACGTAAGAAAGCGTGTTGCAGCGCAGGAATGAAGCAGAAGGTAGGGATAGATGGTAAAAAGGGCTTTTATAAGCGGCAAAAGTGAATGGTCGTACGCTGGTGCCGGGACGGTTGTATCTGCTTCCTCCGTCTGTGTGCATAGCCTTTTGCAATCTTTTGACTATACTTGTGTCAATGGAGATCCAGTACAATGCGAAGTGGAGAGGGTTTCCATTGATTCCAGAAATTGTGGGGAAAAGAGCCTCTTTCTTGCCATTTGCGGAAGTAAACAGGACGGTCATGACTATATAGAAGACGCCCTTAAAAATGGTTGTAAGGCAATTCTTGTGGAAGCGGGAGGCTACTCTTTGCAGAAACAGGCAGATATCTGCATTATTGAAGTTGCCGATAGCCGTCTGGCCCAGGCTTTGCTGGCAGAAAAACTCTTTGCAGATCCATCCCGTAGCCTGAACATGATTGGGGTTACAGGGACCAATGGCAAGACAAGTGTTACATATTTACTGGAAAGTGTTCTTCGTCATGCCGGAAAACAAGTGGGAGTGATTGGTACAATTAGCTACCGTTATCTTGACCGGGAAAAGAAGGAACAAGTTGTACCATCTCCCTACACCACGCCGGAGCCATTCCTCTTACAAAGTACGTTACGTAAGATGGCAGATGCGGGTGTTGAGTATGTGGTTATGGAAGTTTCTTCCCATGGAATCGCTCAACACCGTATTGGCAGTATGCAATTTCAAACGGCATCTTTTACCAACCTCTCCCGTGATCATCTTGATTTTCATGTGGATATGGATACGTATTTTCGGGAAAAATCCAAGCTGTTTACGGAGCACCTGGCAGCAGGTGGTGAAGCAATAATTGGGTTTAGCAAAAATAATCAAAAGTGGAGCAAAACCCTTCTTCAACAATGTAAAGCACATGGTATCAAGACGCATACCTGCGGTGTTACTGGCTGTGATATTAGTCCAGAGTCGGTAACGGCAAGTGTTACTGCGACGACCATTACCCTGCAAACGAAGGATGGCCAGTGTGTCTTGCGTTCTCCCTTAGTTGGAGAGTTTAATGTTTCAAATATTCAACTCACCTATGCTTTGGCGATGGCTGCCGGAATATCGCAAACTGTAATAGTTGATGCGTTGCGGCAGGCAACCGGTGCGCCGGGACGGATGCGACGTGTCACGGCTTGTCCTAAAGAAGAACATTTCAGGCCAACGGTAATTGTCGATTATGCCCACACCCCGGATGCTCTGGCTCAACTACTTAACACATTGAAACCACTGGTTCAGGGGAACCTGTTTTGTGTTTTTGGCTGTGGTGGTGACAGAGACCCAGGAAAACGGCAGCTTATGGGAGAAGTTGCAGGGCAGTATGCGGATGTTGTTATTATAACAGATGATAATCCACGCACTGAGGATGCTGCAACCATAAGAAAGATGGTTGTGGAAGGAGTCACTGCGAAAGGGCTTGTAAAACGTGATGTGGGTTGGTTGCAAACAGAGGGCAACAATAAGATCGGTTTTGTGGAAATAGGGGATAGGGAAGAGGCGATACTCGCTGCGATTTACAACGCCAAGGCTGGGGATATTGTTTGTCTTGCCGGTAAAGGGCATGAGGATTATCAAATAACAAAGGAAGGGAAACGATTTTTTGATGATATCCTTGTGGCCCAAAAAGGGCTGAGTGCATGGTGCCTGGAATCCCTTGTGAGGGCAACTGGTGGAACGGTCAGTGGTGGTGACGGTGGGTCTGAGTTTTTTCACGGTGTATCCACGGATTCAAGAGATATTGGGAAAAATGATATTTTTGTAGCCCTTCAAGGGGAACGTTTTGATGGGCATGATTATTTAGCAGCGGTTGAAAAGGCCGGAGCCGGGGTCATTATTGTGCAACAGGCACCCACAGATACAGTATCTCTTCCTTTTTTGTTGGTTTCCGATACGGAACAGGGCTTGGGAGATTTAGCAGCCCATAGACGGCAGTGTCTAAAACATATGGTCCAGCAGAAAGTTGTTGGAATTACAGGAAGTAGTGGGAAGACCACCCTGAAAGAGATGTGCTTTTCGATTTTTGAGCAACAGTGGCCGGTTACTTACGAGAACGGAACAACAAGGGTCCTTAAAACTAAAGGAAATTTTAATAATAGTATTGGACTGCCCCTTTCACTACTCCCGGCTACACCGGCACATAAGGTCCTGCTCCTTGAGATGGGGATGAATCATCCCGGGGAAATACGCTATCTTACAAAAATTGCAGATCCAGATATAGCTTGTATCCTCAATATTCACGGAGCACATCTTGAAGGGCTTGGCTCCATTGAAGGGGTGGCGGCAGCAAAGGCTGAATTATTTGAGACAAGTAATATTGATACGCTTTTTGTGGTTAATGGTGATGATGAACGGGTTTTGGCATTGTCGAAAAAATTTTCCCAAAAAAAAGTGTATTTTGGCCTTGATGATAAGCAAAAGAGGGGGCTTAGCGTTTCTGCCTCAAATTATGCAAAAAACTGTGGGGAAAAGGTAGAATTTACTCTCCATATTGGTGACAAAAAGGCTGATGTGGTTGTAAATGTTCCAGGAAAACATAATATTGTCAATGCATTGGCTGCTGCTGCAATTGCTCACGCCGCAGGTGTTTCCCTCTCTACGATCAGTCGCGGACTCTCGCATTTTACGCCGGCTGCAAACCGAATGCAGCTTTGCGCAGGCCCTTTTGGAAGCCGCATTATTAATGATTGTTACAATGCAAATCCCGAATCCATGAAGGCAGGGCTTGCAACCCTTGCTGGATTTAGAAACACAGTACGCATTGCTGTCCTTGCTGATATGCTTGAACTTGGCGAAGGTGCTGCTGCGCTACATACAGAAATTGGCAAGTATACAGCGGATCTGGGGATAGAATTTTTAGCGGTTCTTGGTGAATTTGCCGGGCATGTGGCATCGGGAGCTGCGCAGAGTGAAAATAAACGCATTGTGGTAAAACATTTTCAGGATCAGGAGTCCTGCGCCCATTGGGTTCAGGATATTTTAACGACAAAAAAGGAGAAAGGGACACCGACTATCCTTGTCAAAGGGTCAAGGGGTATGCACCTTGAAAATATTGTTACTGCGTTACAAGAAGGGGATTGGGGCCATATACAATGATTTACTATTTTCTCTATCCTCTTCATGAAACCATCAGTTATTTTAACGTGTTTCGCTATATCACCGTGCGCTCCATTGGCGGGGCAATCATGGCGTTTTTGTTTATGTTGCTCTTTGGGCCTTGGTTTATTCGCCGTCTAAAGCAGTATCAGATTGGTCAGGTGGTCAGAGACGATGGACCGGAGACCCATCTGGCCAAAAAAGGTGTTCCCACCATGGGCGGTGTGTTGATTTTGGCCGCCATTAGCATTTCATCTCTTTTTTGGACAAGACTTGATAACCCATTGGTATGGCTTTTATTATTTGTATTGTCCTTTTTTGGATGTATTGGGGCTGTGGATGATATCAGAAAAATTAAGAAGAAGACCAGCGACGGATTGAGCGCAAGGGGAAAGCTGCTGTTGCAGATTTTTGGTGCGTCTGTGGTTGGGCTTTTTGTTTGGTTGCATCCCGGATATGATGGCATGCTGAGTGTCCCTTTTTTGAAGGATGTTCACCCGGATTTATCCTGGTTTTATGTTGTATTCTCAGTGTTTGTTATTGTTGGTGCTTCCAACTCGGTAAATTTGACCGATGGGCTGGATGGACTTGCAGCAGGGCCAACGGTGATTACTGCCTCTGTCTATCTCATCTTTTCGTATCTTGCCGGGCATGCCGTACTTGCTGACTATCTGCAAATCCCATTTGTGCAGGGAGCTGGAGAACTGGCTGTTTTTTGTGGCGCAATGGTTGGGGCATGTCTTGGATTTCTCTGGTTTAATGCCTATCCCGCACAAATTTTTATGGGGGATGTTGGGTCACTCTCCCTTGGTGGGGCCTTGGGCGCGGTCGCGATCATTATTAAGCAGGAGATTCTGTTGGCCATCGTCGGTGGTATTTTTGTGATGGAAGCAATATCGGTAATTTTGCAGGTTTCTTATTTTAAGATCAGTAACGGGAAGCGTATCTTCCTTATGGCCCCTTTTCATCATCATTTTGAAAAAAAGGGATGGCATGAACCAAAAGTCGTGGTTCGTTTTTGGATTGTCTCCATTATTCTTGGTCTTGTTGCTGTGGCGACCTTGAAACTACGATGAAAGCAGCAAAAAAAAAAATTAAGCCAGGGGAGAAGGTGGTGGTCCTTGGTTTGGGTGTTTCGGGATGGGCCGCCGTGAAGTTCCTGCAGAAGGAAGGAGCAGTTGTTGCTATTAGTGAGCAAAGAAGCCTGAAACAGCTCCCTCTGGAATATTCTGCATTTATCGAAAAGAACGGGATTTTATTTGAAGGTGAGGGACACAGTGAGCGCTTTTGCAAAAGTTGCGATGCGTTGTTTGTAAGCCCCGGAATTCCAAATGATAGCGTGCTGCTTGCCAATATACGAGCGCTCGGGATTCCAATCCTGGGGGAGCTTGCCATTGCGGCCCCCTATTTAACAGAGAAGGTTGTTGCAGTAACAGGAACCAATGGAAAAACAACGGTTACTGCACTTATTGCCGGGTTACTTGAGGCTGCTGGGAGAAAGGTGTTTATGGGTGGAAACATCGGAACACCACTTTTTGATTATTTATGTGGCGAAAGACAGGCCGAGGTCCTGGTCCTTGAGCTTTCCAGTTTTCAATTGGACTTGGCAGGCTCATTTGCTCCGCATATCGGTGTGTTGTTAAATATTAGCCCCGATCATTTGGATAGGCATAAAACCATGGAACGTTACGTAAGCGCCAAAAGCCAACTTTTTACCAAACAGGAGATGGAAGATTATGCCATCTTTTGCGCTGATGACCCAATGTGTCTTAACGTGGCTGAATCGTTCTTTGTCCAGCGAAAGTGTTTTTTCGGAACTGGCGGAAGAGGTGATGTTGTCACAGGGGATGGTAGGGGCTTTACGGTGAGCCTTCCAGGAAAAGAAAGTGCTGACTATGTTTTGGATAAAACTTCCCTTGACTCGCATACCGGATTGTTAAATGCCCAGGCAGCTGTGTTAGTGGCTTCTATACTTGGCTGTACCAAAGAGGGTATACAGCAAGGGCTTCGGAAGTTTCGATTGGCTCCCCACCGTTTACAACTGGTAAGAAAAGTTTCAGGGGTGAGCTACTATAACGATTCTAAAGCCACCAATACAGGGGCCGTGCAGAATGGGCTTTCAAATTTTTCCGGAAACGTAATTTTGATTGCAGGGGGGCAGGATAAGGGAGAGGATTATGGCAGCTTGCGGCAGGTGGTAAGAGAAAAGGTAAAAGAGCTGATCCTTATTGGTGAGACGGCAGATAGCATTGCCACAGCCCTGGCAGGGACTGTCCATATCCAAAAAGCCAATGATCTTGATGAAGCGGTGAGACTCGCAGCTGGGATTTCCGTATCCGGCGATACTGTTCTTCTTGCTCCGGCGTGTGCAAGTTTTGATATGTTTGCAAACTATGCAGAGCGTGGTGAGAGTTTTGTTAAAGCGGTGATGGCGTTGCCGGATGCTGCAGGCGAGCAGGTGCACTGATGGCAAAGCAAATTCGATTTATGTTTACAGGCGGTGGTACAGGTGGACATTTGTTTCCGGCCATCGCAGCGGCTGAGGCTCTTTGTAAACGAATGCCTGGGAGTAAGGTACTTTTTGTCGGAACTAAAAGGAAAATGGACCAACAAAGCTTGGAACAGTATGGCTTTGCAGTGCAATCAATTCACTCACAAGGGTTAAAAGGAAAGGATGTGACAGCACTTTTGCAGGGAGTGTTACTGTTACCCATTTCCATTATTGAAGCGTTGCAAATCATTATTCGTTTTAAGCCGGATCTGGTTTTTGGTGTTGGTGGCTATGTGACTGGCCCTGTAATTTTAGCTGCCAGGATGCTGGGTAAAACGACACTTATCCATGAACAGAATTCGATCCCAGGTCTTGCCAATAAAAAACTTGGCAGGTTAGCCACGAGGGTTTGCTTGTCCATGCCTGGAAGTGAGTCCTTTTTTCCCAGGGAAAAGAGTGTACTTACCGGCAATCCGGTTCGCCAGGCCATTCTTGAATTGAGCGAGAAACAAATAATCGAAAAGAGTGGTGGCAAAAAGACCCTTTTGGTACTTGGCGGAAGTCTTGGCGCCCATCGGGTGAATCAATTGGTGGTTGAGGCCTTTTCTCATCTGGATCCTGGTAGTGTAAAGGTGATACATCAGACAGGGCCAAGGGATGTGGAATTTGTAAAACTTGCCTATACAAAGCTTAATGTTGAAGCCACTGTTCAACCCTTTTTTAGGGATATGGCTACAATTTATGAACAGGCGGATTTTCTTGTTTCAAGGGCGGGGGCGACTACACTTGCAGAACTTGCTGTACTAGGCAAACCTGCCATTTTAATTCCTTACCCTTACGCAGCAGATAACCACCAGGAAAAAAATGCTGCCTTTTATGTGCAGAGAGGCGGAGCCCTTCTCCTTATTGAAAGGAAGCTTACGGGAGAAAAGCTAGGGGAACAGCTTACAACGCATCTTTTTGATCCAACGCTGCTTGAGCATATGGGAAAGGCTATGAAATCTTGCGCATTTCCAGATGCCACAGAGAAAATAGTTGATGAATGCATAGCGTGTCTGATTCGCTAAGGATAATGCAAGTAACAAACTGAAAATAATGTATAACAAATCAAAAAAAATACATTTTGTTGGCATCGGTGGCATCGGAATGAGCGGTATTGCCGAACTGCTGTTAAACCTTGGTTATGGAGTATCCGGTTCAGATCTTCATGACTCTGCCACAACCCGAAAACTTGAGTCCCTTGGTGCAAGCATTAGCAAAGGGCACAGAGGAGAACTTGTTTCTGGGGCTGATGTGGTGGTTACTTCTTCAGCAATTAGAAAAGATAACCCGGAGGTTCTTGCGGCAACGGAGGCGGCAATACCTGTTATTCAACGGGCTGAGATGTTGGCGGAACTCATGCGTCTTGCCAAATTTGGCATTGCCATTGCGGGGAGTCACGGTAAAACCTCAACCAGTTCAATGGTGAGTTGGATGATGGCGGAGGCGGGTCTTGATCCAACCATTGTTGTTGGAGGAAAAGTGGACAGTCTTGGTGGAAATGCCAAGCTTGGAACTGGAGATTTTTTGGTTGCCGAGGCAGATGAGAGTGATGGCTCATTTTTAAAGCTCTCCCCTGTGCTTGATGTGGTTACCAATATCGATCTTGAGCATATGGATCATTATGATGATATTGAACATATTAAAGAAACTTTTCTGGAATTTATCGATCGTATCCCCTTTTATGGTGCGGTTATTCTCTGTTTAGATGATCCAAATATCGCCGCAATTTTACCACAGATACATAAAAGAAAAATTACGTATGGCTTTACCTCTCAGGCGGATCTTTTTGCAGAAAATATAGAAACGAGCAAAGGTCGGGTCTCGTTTAGGGTCAAACGAGGCGATGAAGTATTGGGAACCATCGACTTATCGCTTCCCGGAAAGCATAACGTATATAATGCACTGGCTACTATCTGTGTCGGTTTGGAGGTGGAAATCCCCTTTGCTGTTATTCAAAGCGCCCTGCAAAGTTTTCAGGGCGTGCAACGTCGGATGCAGCAAAAGGGTGGTGGGCGTGGCATTGTGGTCCTTGATGATTATGGACACCATCCAACGGAGATACGGGCGACCCTTTCAGCGATAAAAGAAGGGTGGCCGGAGAAACGCTTGGTGGTACTTTTTCAGCCCCATCGTTTTTCAAGGACTTTGGCATTGCTTGACGAGTTCAGGACCTGTTTTCATCAGGCGGATTATCTTGTGATAACAGAAATATATGCGGCAAGTGAGAAGCCGGTTGCAGAGATTAGTGGGGAAATTTTACTTGAGGAAGTGAAGAAGCATGGACAGCGTTTTGCTCGTTTTGTTCCAGATCTAAAGGATATTGCCCCGTCTATTCTACCAGATCTTCGAGAAGGGGATCTGGTACTTACTTTGGGTGCTGGCAATATTGTTCAGGTTGGAGAAGAACTTGTTGAACGTTTAGAAGAGAGATGATTACGCAACAAATACGAAGGGAGCTTTCAAGTTGTTGTCAGCAGCAGATACAGTGGAATCAACCACTGGCTCCATTTACTTCCTTTGGAATAGGCGGTCCTGCAGATGCGGTGGTAGTTGTGGAAAGTGTAGCAGAACTTGTCTTGATTGTAGAATGTTGCAGACAAAATGGGCTGTCGTATTGCTGTATTGGAAAAGGAAGCAATATTGTAGTGGCTGATGCGGGCTACGCTGGAGTGATACTATTGCTTGGAAAAGCACTTTCCACAATAGAAGCTTTACAGAAGCCGGATCAAAAAGGAGTGTATGTACGGGTTGGTGCAGGATGTTCACTGGCAAGACTTGTGAGCTGGTGTTCTAAGAATTCTTATTCAGGATTAGAATTTGCCAGTGGTATTCCCGGCTCTGTTGGAGGGGGAGTTGTTATGAACGCTGGAGCCTGGGGAGGTGAGATGCTTGATGTGCTTGTTGCCATTGAGAGCTACGCCCCAAGTAGTGGAGAAGAACGGTTTGCATGTACCCATACGGATTTTACCTACCGGAGGTGGTTACATCTGGAAAACAGCTTTGGTGAGAAGCGCTTGGTGATTGCAGCGGAATTTTTACTTACACCAGGTAAACGGGAAGAGATAGAAAATAGATGCTCCGCCAATCAACAAAGGAGAAAGGGAAAGCAGCCTAAAGGGCAGCGAAGTGCCGGATCGTTCTTTAAAAACCCACCAGGAGCTGCAGCAGGACAGCTGATAGAGGCAGCCGGTTTAAAAGGCAGCCGATGTGGAGGTGCCATGGTGTCACCGGTACATGCAAATTTTTTGGTAAACACGGGGAGTGCAACGGCAGCTGATGTAAAGGAATTGATGCAACGAGTAGTTGCAAAGGTACAGGAACGAAGTGGAATAATGTTGGAAGCAGAAGTCCAATTTTTATAATCCTCTATCAACCATTTGCAATGCTAACGAAGACGCTCACGGCTTTGTTTGGAAAAAAGAGACATAAAAAATCGTTGGGCTCATTGTTCTCAGAATCTGTTCGTAAGTCGGGATACAGAGCTGCCCATGCCAAAAGAGTTGGTGAACGTGGGGAGCGTGGAACGTATGCATTGTTGTTGCGATGGATCAGAGCGCGAGTAAAGAGTGCTTTTGCAAAAAAGCTATGGAGCAATTTGATTGCTCCAGTTAGGGGGCTGGCACTGTTGCTTGTCTTGTTATTTGTTGGCTATCAACTGGCTTCTGGTCCTTTACATTCGCTGTTTGCAGATCTTAATTATTTTCGAATTAATGATATTGAGATCAGCGGTTGCAGGAATGTGGCAGAAGAAGAATTGAAAAAGTTTGCAGCTCTTTCCTATGAGATGAATATGCTGAACCTTGAGCCAAAGGATATAGAAAAACGAATAGTTCAACATCCATGGATAAAGAGTGCTAAGGTGAGAAGAATTTGGCCAGACACCCTTGGGGTTTTGGTTGAAGAATATCGTCCCCAGGCTGTCTTTGTTAGGGAAGATGGGGAAACAATACACTATCTTAACAATAAGGGAGTGGCATTTGCGAAAGTACTTCCGGGAAAGGAGATGGATTTTCCGATAATCAGCGGTATCGGAGAGTCGGTGGCTGACAGTGAAAAAAAGGAAATGCTAAAAGAGGCAAATCACTTTTTACGGCTGGCCGAAAGAAATAATCCGAATCTTCCTGCCCAGAACGTTTCGGAACTCCATTTTACGACCAAAGGAGAATTGGTCCTGTACTTGGTGGAACACCCCTTTCCCATCTATTTTGGTAAGGGAGAGGTTAGCCGTAAGTTTGATGAGTTACTTCAGGTTCTTGGCTATCTATACCGGCGTCATAAGGGGAAAACAACCATTGATGATATTGCCTATATTCGCATGGACTACCAGTTGAAAAAGGTATTAGTTGCAAAAAAACAGGAAGAATAGGGTGGTATTTGAATTATTTGTTTGATTTTATTAAAAGTTTAGACATTCTTACGAGAAGAACATGGATGAAATTGTAGTCAACCCGGAGGAGAGGGACGTACGGGGAGAGGGAAGTGGGCATGAACCTGGTGAGCTTATTGTTGGTTTAGATATTGGGACCACAAAAATATGCTGCGTGGTGGGTGAGGTTTTTGACGATGGCGTTGATATTATAGGTGTTGGGACCGCTCCTTCCATTGGATTGCGAAAGGGGGTGGTGGTCAATATTGAATCCACAGTTAAATCCATTCGTCAGGCAGTGTCGCAGGCTGAAGATTCTGCGGGTTGTGAGTTACATGATGTGTATGTGGGTATTGCCGGAAATCATATTAAGGGTTTTAACAGCCCTGGTATTTTGGCCATTAATGGTCGTGAAATAAAACAGTCCGATGTTGATGATGTGATCGCGGCGGCGCGCACGGTAAAAATTTCTGAAAATCAACAGATTATTCATGTGTTGCCCCAGGAATATATGGTGGATGATCGCACCGGTATTCAGAATCCACTTGGGATGACGGGGGTACGGCTTGTTACCAATGTTCATATTGTGACTGCCGATATGGCAGCTGTGCATAACTTGTATACCTGTTGTCAGAAAGCGGGGCTTGAAGTGGCTGATATGGTCCTTGAGTCCATTGCGTCTGCCCATGCGACCTTGCGCCCCGATGAGATGGAGCTTGGGGTGGTTTTGCTCGATATCGGCGGAGGAACAACGGATCTTGCTGTTTTTTGTGACGGTACCATACGGCATACGGCGGAAATTGGCCTCGGGGGACATAATTTAACCAACGACCTGTCCGTCGGACTCAGGACACCTTTGCAGGATGCCGAACGATTAAAGGAAGATTTTGGTTGTGCAATTTCTTCCCTTATCAAACCAAACCATGTGGTGGATGTACCCACTGCCGGAAACCGGGAGGCGAGGAAGGTGACGCAGAAGGTTCTGGTTGATATTTTACAGGCCAGGATAGTGGAAATTTTGGAAATGGTGAATCAGGATTTGATTAGTTGTGGGCTTAAAAACAAAATCAATGGAGGGATAGTGCTTACCGGAGGAACGGCCTTACTCGCAAATCTTGTTGATCTTGCTGAACAGATATTTGATTTACCCGTTCGTATTGGGTACCCCTCCCAGATTGGTGGAAAGGTGCAGCAGGTGAATACTCCAAGGTGCACCACGGGGGTGGGGCTTGTTATGTATGGTAGGCAGCATCAGGATGATCACCGATATAGTGACAGCAGTATGGTAGGAAGAATGAAAGATTGGCTGCGCAAAATCATGTAGGTGGAGGGAAGTGAGAAACGTGTTTTTATGATCTTTAGAATTGGAAAAATTCGTTTTTTTGGAAAAAGTTGTTTCGTTGGTATATTGTAAGTGCTATGATTTATGATCCAAATTTTGCAATCTAAATAAACAACGAGGTTGTTGTTATGGGTGATGCAGATTTCGTGAAAATGGGAGAAGATATGCCGTTTAGAATGGCTGAAACAGATGGTGTTGCGATAGTTAAGGTAATTGGTGTCGGTGGCGGTGGTGGGAATGCCATTAACACCATGGTGGACAATCGATTGCAGGGTGTTGAGTTTATAAGCGCCAATACCGATAAACAGGCCCTTAATAATTCTCGTGCCGATGTGTGTCTGCAAATTGGGCCAAGTATTACCAAAGGTCTTGGCGCCGGTGCTGACCCGGAAACCGGTGAGCAGGCGGCCCTTGAATCTGTGGATGCTATCACAGATAGCCTGAAAGGCTCCGATATGGTCTTTGTCGCAGCAGGCCTTGGTGGTGGTACAGGAACTGGAGCTGCTCCAGTTGTTGCTAAAGCATCAAAAGAGATGGGAGCCTTAACCGTTGCTGTTGTCACCAAGCCTTTTCATTTTGAGGGTAAGTTTCGGATGCGAAATGCCGAAAAGGGTTGGCAGGAACTTCGTAAATATGCGGATACCATAATTACTGTTCCAAATGACCGGCTGTTGACTTTGATGCAGAAGAATTCGAAGCTCTCTGACATGCTCACCATGGCGGATCAGGTTCTTTTGCAGGCCGTAAAAGGTATCACCGATTTAATTAACGTCCCAGGTCTAATGAATGCTGATTTTGCTGATCTTCGCACCGTTATGCGGGAGGTGGGACCTGCAATTATGGGAGCCGGGTCGGCTGTTGGTGAGAATAGGGCAACGGAAGCGGCAAACCGGGCCATTGACAATCAACTCCTTGAGGATGTTGGGATTGATGGCGCAAGGGGGTTGTTGATTAATATTTCTGCATCCGAAGAAAGCTTTACCATGGCCGAGTTTATGGAGGCTTCTGCCCTTATCCAAGATAAAGTTGATGAAGAGGCAAAGGTTGTCATTGGTGCACTATATGACGACGCCCTTGGCGATGAGTTGCATGTTACAGTTATAGCGACTGGTGTTGGTGAGTCGGTGCCTGAGAGGAAAAAGATTCAGGTGAACGTTCCTCCGCAGTCTCAATCTGCCCCTGTTGATGAAGCCCCAGCTGAGCGTCGCCCAACAAATACCACCCAGGCGCCTCCCAATCGGAGTGTTGAACCTTCTCTCTTTCAGTCTTCAAATTTTAATGGTTTTGATAACTTAGGTATTTCAGGTGGTGGTGATGGATCCGCCAGGAAGGTGGATAAACCCTGGAATGAAGAGTATATGGAGACACCAACCTATTTGAGGAAGAAGGCAAACTGATTCCTTGGTTCTTGAAAATCGGAAGAGAAGGGAACCGGTAAATGCCAAGGGCCTGCTTGCGTGTGAAGAGGGGACTTGGCTAAAGAAGTGGAAGGGGCGACTTCCTGTCGCCCTGATCTACCCAAACAAGTACGCCATTGGTGTATCAAGTCTTGGCTTTCAGCTAGTCTATTCTCTTCTTAATGCATTTGACCAGCTCGTGTGTGAGCGTTTTTTTCTTCCAGAAAGGGGCGAGAGTTTGCGTTCTTTTGAAACGGCACACCCCTTACATGATTTCCCCCTTATTTTATATTCCATAAGCTTTGAACACGATTATTTGAATTTAGTTCGTATCCTGTTAACTGGAAATGTCCCCCTGTTTGCTTCTAAGCGTGGTGATGCGTGTATCTCAAGTGATAATCCACTGGTTATTGGCGGTGGAGTCGCAACATTTATGAACCCTGAACCCCTTGCTCCTTTTACGGATCTGTACCTTTTGGGAGAAGCGGAGGGTATAGTTGAACCACTTGTTAGTTTTCTTGACAATTTTCTTGGTAGTAAAAAACGAAATGAGCTCTTGCTTGCTGCCCAACAAGAACTTGCCGGTGCCTATGTGCCTGCATTTTATCAACCGATTTATGAGCAAGATAACGGAAAACAGTCGGGAGTAAAACATCTTGTAACGGCGCCCAAACGTATTGAAAAGGTCATCGTCAACGCTTCTGTCACGGCCGCACATTCACAGCTTTTGAGTCCAAGAGCTGAGTTTGCCCATTTGTATGTAACTGAACTTGGAAGGGGCTGCTCTCGTGGGTGTAGATTCTGTGCTGCAGGTTTTATCTATAGACCACCCCGGTTGTGGAGCGCAGAAGCCGTTATTCGGGGTTTGGAGGAGCGATCTCAGTCTGTTAAGCGAATTGGCCTTTTAGGTATGGAAATGGCCCACGAACAAGAGCTTGAGCAGATTTCTTCTTACCTTCTTGCAAGTGGTTGTTCGCTTTCATTTTCTTCATTGCGGGCAGATCGTATTTCCGGGACTTTATTGGAACTATTGTCAAAAAGTGGGCTAAAAAGTGTGGCCATTGCACCCGATGGCGCATCTGAGAGACTGCGACGGGTAATCAATAAAAATCTCAGTGAAGAAGATATTCTTCTTGCCTCCGAACGTCTGGTGGATGCAGGAATATTTAAGCTAAAACTGTATTTGATGGTCGGTCTGCCAGGGGAAACCAACGAGGATTTACTGGAAATGGTGGAACTTGTAAAGAAAGTGAAAGAGAAGATGTTACCGGTGGGGAAACGGCGTGGACGTCTTTGCCAAATAGTCCTTTCCATAAATACTTTTGTTCCCAAACCGTGGACACCTTTTCAATTTTATCCATTTGGGGGTGAGCTGCAAGACACAGATACAATGGGGAGTGTCCAAAAAAGTGTGAAACTGCTTAAGAGGAAAATTGCATTTATCAAAAAGGAGCTGAAAAACGTTGCCAATGTGCATGTAAAACATGATAATCCTGATAATGTTCTCTTTCAAGCAGTGCTGTCACGTGGTGACAGGCGTCTTGCGAAGGTGTTGGTTGATATGGCTGCTGAGAAGATATCGTGGAAACAGTCCATGCGTAGATATGGACTATCTGCAGAGCAGTTTGTTCTTGTTGCCCATTCTGCTGAAGACTATTTTCCATGGAATATAGTGGATCATGGAATTGAGCAACACTATCTTTGGCGGGAATACAAAAAAAGTATTCAGGGAAAAACCTCTGTAGCCTGTGATACAGCGGTCTGCAAACGCTGTGGTGTATGTGGTGATTGACGAAAAGGAAAGCAAGCAGGGGAAGGGGAAAACTGATGCTCCCGAACAGCTTGAACAGCTGCGCGAAGGGCTAATGCCCTTTCAGCTTGTGAAGTACTTTTCATTTTCAAGCCTTGCTGTGATTCTTCTTTTTACTCTATTTTTGTCCTGGGCAATTTCCAGAAATGCCCGTTATGTAATGCTTGCCCAGAGCGAGGCCTACTCGTTGCTGCTTGCTAAAAATCTCAATCAGCAGATCATTCGTGGTTTTGTTTTGCCAACGGTTGTACGTTATGGGAAAATCGCGCTTTCAAATCCCGATCAGTTTCAGCTCCTTGATAAGATTATCCGAAATGCGACGCGCAGTATGAAGATGGAAGATGTAACTATTTATGATTCGACTATCAATATTATTTCCTATTCTACCATTGAGGAAAAGGTCGGTAAAAAAGACCAGGGTGGATTGGAATATAAAAAGGCTCTTTTGGGGGAGGCCAATTCCCAGGTGCATTCCAGTGGAACAGTACTTGGGCTTTTGCCGGGAACCTCTCCTGTCCAGTACCGGCTCAAAACCTTTATCCCTTTTCGTTTGATGCAGGAAAATGGGGATGATGGGGGACAGATTATGGGGGTTATAGAGATAACCCAGGATCTGTCCCACGAGTATGACGCGATCTTGCGGTTGCAGAAAAAAATTATCATGGTTTCTTCATTGGTAATGGGAATCCTTTTCTTGGTACTTCTTATTATTGTCAGCCAGGCAAGTCGGATTATGGAAAAGAGGGTTCGAGAGCGATTGGCCCTTGAAAAGAAACTTCATGATGTTGAACGATTGGCCCATCTTGGGACCATGATAGCGACGGTTTCCCATGAGATAAAGAGTCCCCTTGGAATAGTACGTTCCACAGCTGAAATTCTTGTAAAACGAGTAAAAAAGCTTGCTCCAGGCAATGAAAATCTGGCAGAAATTATAGTTGCGGAAACCACGCGTCTTAATAACATTGTGCTTGAGTTTTTAGATTTTGCAAGACCACAAAAAGTGCGCTTAAAGAGTGTTAATATTAACCAATCCATTTCCCAGCTCCTTACGTTTGTGGAAATGGATATCAAAGAAAAGAACATTGTGTTGAACACACAACTGGACCCTGAGTTAAAAGAGCGTAACATTGACCCGGATCAGTTGTATCGCGCACTATTAAACGTGGTGATGAACGCCATCCAGGCCATGCCAGATGGTGGATTTCTCACGGTGAAGACTTCGGTAGTGCAAAAAGATGCGTCACTTTCGATTAGTATTGCAGATACCGGGGTGGGGATGAGTGAAGAAACCTTGTCGGAGGTTTTTAAACCGTTTTTTACCCGAAAAAGCCGAGGGACCGGATTGGGGATGGCCATTACCAAAAACATCATCGAACAGCATCATGGCACCATCAGCGTTGCATCACAAAAGGGTCAGGGAAGCGTGTTTGCAATCGCCATACCTGATATTCGTGCCTAGCCTGTATTCTTATGAGGCGACATGGATCTTTTTTATTCGCCAGCCGTTTTTTTTTGGAATTTTTACTGTCTAAAGCTTAGAATATATTGGCTTAACTCTTTTTGTTGCTGGGGAGTAAGCTTCTTGAGTTTACGGCGCCGTATTTTCATGGTTTTTGCCCGTTCTGGCTCAACTATCGGATCACTTTCACCTTTCATATATAAGAGGAGCTTTTCTTCATCCTGGTAGGTGTTGGCAATTGTCTGTAAAAAAGGCCCCTGTTTTTTGACGTTGTCTGCAGAATGGCAACCTTGACATTTATTCTCAATAAAAATTGCTTCCCCTGCACTGTAGTCTTGGGCAAATGCGGGTATGGTAAGAGATAGAAAAAAGATACCGGTTGCAATAGAGTGTATGTATTTCATCAGACTCCCTTTACGAATGAAAAATAATTATTTATGGAGGTGAAAGTGAGGTCCAAACATTACTGCTCGTTCACCCGTTCTACCTGATCTGTGTGCTTATTTAGCTCGTTTTGAACGGCTTTTGCTTTGTCTATGGGGACTTGTATATGCTGGACCGCTTTTTCAGCGGTCTTTTTTGTAAAGCCATCGGATTTATTCTCCTGGCTGTTTGTATTGCTATCGTTACTGCATGATACAACGAAAAGGATGACCAAAAGAGAAAGAAAAAAATTTTTAGCTGTCATACGCGCACTTTTGTATTTGAAAGATGTAAAAAAATACCCTCCCTTACCTTCTACCATACACCACAAATCATATTTCTTAAAAGAATTTGCTCACAAAAATTTGGATGTTACGCACTAATTATAGTGTTGCAAAACTGCAAAGCCATTGACAAAAAATATAATTTTTCCTAATTTTCCATTTTACATTCGATTATTCTCGTCGGTCTTATGGTAGCTTGAGATTGTATTTGCTCGTCATTGTTAGTGAAATTCCAGGGAGTTTTAGTGTTGAAAAATGGAGACGCGTCAATACTTGTGGTGGATGATGTCCCGGTCAATAGTGATATTCTAGTGTGTTTGCTGCAAGAACAAAACTTTAACGTTCGAGTTGCTCAGTCAGGACAGATTGCATTAAGAGAAATTAAAAAGCGTCCTCCCGATTTGATTTTGCTTGATATTATGATGCCTGGAATAGATGGCTATGATACCTGTCGCAGGATAAAGCATGACCCCGTATCATCTGATATCCCCATTATTTTTGTCACAGCGCTAAACGGTCTTCATGACAAAGTTACAGGCTTTGAAGCAGGAGGAGTAGATTTTATAACAAAACCATTTGAGGCCCAAGAAGTATTGGTTCGCGTGCGGGCTCAGCTGGGTATTCAGGAAAAGTATAAACATATTGCAAGGAGGAATAGGGAACTGGAATGCGCGCTTGGAAGAGAGAGTTCTATTACCGGATTTGTCTCCATTTGCTCCAAATGTAAAAAAGTTCGAACAACCAATGGCGGTTGGCAGCATATCGAGTGCTATATGTCGGAACGCACGGGAGCAATCTTTAGCCATGGCTATTGTCCAGTCTGCTTAGAAAATGAGAAGGAAAAATTTCGTCAAACGGTTTGATTATAGGGAGTAAACAACAAACAGGAATACGGTTTACAGGGCTTGTGTTTGTCGCTTGATCTTTTTTATCCCAACATATTTGTTTTTTTCGCCACGAGGCGGGAAACCTCCACCAAAGAGTAAGGGCCTAAAAGTTATAAATTGGTAGCGCTTGTCCTGGACAACTACCAATGGAGGAGCATGGTGTCCTTCAAAATAATCATATCCTTCTTTTAAATTCTCCCAAAAAGAGAACCACTTCGATTTCGAATAGATGGCCATATTTTTCTTGGTCATTTTAAAGGGGAAAATATGGATGGGCACCTGGTGTTGGCCCGCAATGATGGCTGACTCAATGATGGCATATATCTCATCCATACGGAAGTCAGTCATGGCAAAACAACCCGCCGATGAACAGCTACCGTGGATCATAAGAAGTGAACCTGTGCGTTTATGGCATCGGTCATACTCGTTTGGATATCCTATATTGACAGAAAGATGGTACCCGGAATTCGGGTTGAGTTGACTTGCACCAACACTATAAAATCCTTCGGGACTCTGTTTGTCACCCTCTCGCAGTTTGGGGCCTAAGCCTCCTGAGTTGTAGCAGATGGAGTAGCTTTTGAAACGGTCATACACAAGGCCATTACGCAACCAGATCTCCAGTGTTTTTTCCCGTTTGAAAATGCGAATAAAAACCGGATCACCCAAATGATGTCCTTTTTGCTGCATTTCATAAATAAGCTTTGGTGCGATACGCTTATAGGCAGATTTTGATTTTTGTGAAGTCGGAATGGTGCCGGGTCCGGCTGCAGCAACGTACGTTGTCTCTACAAGACAGCAAGCGAAGAGCAATAATGTAAGACAGAAAAAACGCATACCAACAGTGGGCTTAGAAGAGTTAATGATCAAAATCACAATACCAGACAACATGTTATGCCGAATTAAGCAAGAAACAAAAAGAATGTCCAGCAAAAACCGGGTTAATTTCGTTTTGTACCTCGGTAGGTAAACGCTTTTGCGATCATTTTATAGTTGCTTCCCTTGTCAATCCCAATGTCTTTCCCGCAAACACATTGAATTTTATGACCGTTTGTCCGGGTAGTAAACATTTTTTGTATTCGATCTTTATGGCAACGCAGTACCTCCCCTTGCCCTATCTTGTCATAGCGCCAGAGTTTCTTTTTGCAGGCTGCACATCGAATTGTCAACATTATTAAGCATTTCTCTAGCGAGTTAATAAAATATTTTATCTATAAGCGAGGGGCGTGGTGGTTCTACAACGTTAGGATCTTTTGTCTGACGCTTAAGGCCAAACATGGCCAAAAGGTTGTCGTCCATACAGAGACGATAACTGGTTGCGGCAATAATATTTCGGTTTACGGGGTTCACCAGCTTACTGTTTATATACAGTATGCGATTATTAAGGGAGTAAGTGCCCAGTAATATTGCCTGCGCCGGCTGTTCCGGGGTGAGTAGTGAGAGGTCCCGGGAAAGGATCTTTTCGCCATCTTCAGGGCGAATTTTCATTGTGTTTCGTAAATTCACTTCTTTTACGGTATAGCCAAGCTGGACAAACCGCGCTGCCACATGGGTTTGTAAAAGACGGGAAAAGGTGGAAGTTGTTTCAAAGTTGTCAATGTCAACAAATGTTGTGGTGAGAATTGCCTCTTCCGGATGACGTGGCATAAGTGGGGGCATGGCGTTGAACGTGAGCTCATCAGCGATTTTTTCGCCTAATTTGATTACGTTGACATCAGCTCCCAATATATTTTCGAGGTGGGTGCAGTTGAGTGATGAACACGCGCTAACAAGAAGTGTTGCAAAGGATAAGAAAATGGATAAAAAAAGAGGTTTCATCGATTTATTGCGATACCATTTGAATTGTTTTGCCGGAGGAATAGTCTTGATAGTGCCAAAAATCTCTATCATTAATGTAATAAATATCTGATGTTCTGAATAGGTATTTTTCATCGGTTACCATTGAGGTACTGATTATTACTTCGTAGTGTCCACTGCCTGGAAAAGCAGCGTTGGCCACATCAAGGCCCGCTGAAAGCGCTAAAAGCTGCAATTCAACCGGGGCGTGACGGAAAACGGTGATGAGGCCAGTGACCACTGACAGACTCCCCGGGGGGATGGTGTAGCGATTTGCGGCATGGTACACCACCTGAACTTTGTAATCCAGTTGGATATCGGCAACATGTTTTTCCGTTGTTGTGGGGACTCCAAAACTAACCAGTCGGGTTAAGAGTAAGTCTCTAAATGCTTCATTGAATTGCGTGGTCTGACCTTTTTCACAGGGCTCTGCATCATCCCCGCAGGTGCTTTTTACAAAAACTGCCTTATCAATATAGTCACTACGAATTAACTGGTTGTTAATCTGGTTAGCCACATCACTGGCCAGTACATCCCAATGGTATGCGGCCTGCATTTTTTGTTGTTCCGAATAGCCGTAAGAAGCGGGTTGCGGAATACGGGTGCATCCACAAATTAAGAGTAGGCTTGCAAAGATGAGGCAATTACGCATGGTATCATTCCATATAGAGGTTGCTTGAATAGTTTTTCTGATATAACTCTATCGGATGATATAAAAAAAATTAAAGCAGAACGTGAAAAATGTTTTTCTTTTCCCTTGTTCTTGATCTTTCCCGTTACAGAATGGAATCCAGTTTTTGGCGTAACTGTGCTTCCGGTGGTGCGCCAACAATTTGGTCAACCAGGGAACCCTTGTTAAAAAAGTAAAGACTTGGTACACCACGAATATTGTAATGCATGGCTGTACCCGGGTTGGTCGAGGTGTTGAGTTTGGCGATGATTACCTTTGCAAAGTATTCTCGGGCAAGGCGAGAGAGTATGGGAGCAATGGACTGGCACGGTCCACAGGTTGGTGAGTAAAAGTCCACCATAACAGGCAGTGAAGCATTGGCAATAAAGGCCTGAAACTCTGAATCTACCAACTCAACGGGAACGGCGTGGGCTGCTGTGTTGATAGGTGTCCCGCATTTCCCACATTTAGGCTTTAGGTGCTGTTTCCCCGTTGGGATTTTGTTTTTGGTATTGCATTTTGGGCAGGTGAGAATAATAGTATCCACGGAATGTCTCCATATTGATGTTTCTAATTATCTGAGGCTTGAGTCGCACTCCACACGAAACATATGCTCATGCGCTATATGACCCAACTTGGGTAGAATGTGTGACAGCGAGTGGTTGCTGTCAAGATTTTGAAAGCTTTTCTTCCAAAAAAAACGCAAAAAGTATGACTATAGATCTTCATGTCCATTCCCACTATTCCGACGGCACCAAAAGTCCGGAGGAGTTGGTGCGGCTGGCATCAAAAAGTGGTGTGCTGGCACTTGCCATCACAGATCATGATACCATGGATGGCGTGGAGGAGGCGCTGCTTGCCGGCGTGCGTTTTGGTGTGGAAGTGGTTCCCGGCGTGGAGTTGAGTGTGCTACATAATGGTCTTGTGCTTCATATCCTTGGATATTATCAAGACAGTGGGCAGGCAGATCTTGCCAGGGCCTTTGTCAGGTTGCAAACGGCAAGGGACGAGAGAAACAATAAAATCATCTCAAAGCTACAAGCACTTGGTATTGATGCAACCACTGAGGAACTTAGTGAAATATCAGGGATTGGGCAAACAGGAAGGCCGCATATCGCAAGGCTGCTAATGGCGCATGGTGCTGTCAGTTCGTTATCTCAGGCATTTGACATGTATTTGGCAAAGGGGAAAAAAGCATACGTTGGACGATTTACTTTCAGCGCAAAAGAGGCCATTTCTCTTATTAAACAGGCGGGTGGTTTGGCTGTGCTCGCCCATCCTATTCAGATAGATAAGACACTTTCTAGTCTGGAAGCTCTTCTTCCCGAGTTGACTTCTTACGGGCTGGATGGCATTGAAACCTACTATCCCAGCCAAAAGAAAAAAGAGCAAAAACGGATTAGAAAATTTGCTGCAATAAATGGGCTTTTTTTGACCGGAGGGAGTGACTATCATGGTGATATCAGGCCTGGTACTCGTCTTGCCGGTGGACATAATATCTATGTGCCACCTAAAATTCTTGAGGAAATGAAACGACGGTTATAGGACAACAGAAAAGCGTTAACAATAACACAGGAAAGAAAATGCACTCTATTTTAGTCGTTGATGATGAGCCCAATTATTTGATTATTTTATCAGAACTTCTTCGCGATGAGGATTTTGAGGTATTTACAGCGCCAAATGGTGAAGAGGGATTGGCCGTTGTGGAAGAGGTGGATCTTGATCTGGTTATTACTGATATGCAAATGCCCGGAATGGATGGTTTGCAATTGTTAGACAAGGTAAAGGAGCGCAATGTCCATCTACCGGTGATTATGATAACCGCATTTGCTGAAGTTGAAAAGGCTGTGGCTGCAATGCAGGCGGGTGCTTTTACCTATTTGGCAAAACCTTATTCCAACGATGAGCTGTTAGTGAATATTAACAAGGCCATCCAGCATTATTCTCTGGTACAAGAAAACAGCCGGCTCAGAAAAGAGATGCTGACCAGAACCGGTTATTCCGGCATGGTAGGAAAGAACAAACGGATGCGACAGGTGTATGAGTTGATAGAAAAAGTGGCTCCAACTCCCTCCTCTGTTTTGATATCCGGTGAATCGGGAACGGGCAAAGAACTTGTGGCAAAGGCAATTCATTTTAACAGTAGCCGGGCGGAAAAACCTTTTATTACCGTAAACTGTGCCGCCCTTGCTGAAAATCTATTGGAAAGTGAGCTGTTTGGGCATGAAAAAGGTGCATTTACTGGGGCTGTTTCCATGCGTAAAGGGCGTTTTGAACTGGCCGATGGAGGAACGCTTTTTTTAGATGAAATCGGTGAAATTCCCCTGGCTTTGCAGGCAAAACTGTTACGTGCCATTCAGGAGAAAAGTTTTGAAAGGGTGGGGGGAAGCAAAACCTTACTGGTGGATGTGAGGATTGTCAGTGCAACCAATAAAGAGCTCAAAGATGAGGTGAAAAACGGAACCTTTCGTGAAGATCTCTACTATAGACTTAAGGTCATTCATGTAGGTCTTCCGGCCCTTCGTGAACGGCAAGATGATATTCCTCTGTTGGTTGAATATTTTGTCAAAACGGTGGCAAGGCGTCTTGGAAAAACAGAGCTTTCCATAGCGAAAAGTGCCATGCGCTTGCTGGTAAGTCTTCCTTGGGAAGGCAATGTAAGGGAGCTGGAGAACACCATTGAACGCGCGGCAATTCTCTGTGATGACAATGTGATTCAAGATGATGACGTGCAACCTGAGTCAATTGACATGGACAATGGGCAAAGCTGGGGGGAACAGCTTGATTTGAGTCAGATTGTCCCTGCCGGAACAGATCTTAACGACGTCTTGTACGCAATTGAAAACAAGATGCTCCATCAGGCCCTTGAGGCCACAGGTTATGTGCAGGCGAGGGCAGCGGAAAAACTGGGTATAACCAAGAGCCTTTTGCAGTATAAAATGAAAAAATACGGGATAAAAAAAAGAAAATAATTGTTTAGATTCGTTAACTTTTGTTACCGATCCCCCAATGGAGTTTATTTCTTAAGATGGCAAAGTAGTCACGGTGAGGGGAGACGATAAGATCCAGTGGTTGCTTGGCCGTTTCGATAATAAGGCAGGCTTTGTCATTCATATCCCAGGCTGCCTGACCATCGACAATCACTTGTGCGGTGGGGCTGTTTTGGCTATTAAAACGCGTCTGTAGACGACTTTGTGCCGGCAATAGAACTGGACGAGAGCTAAGCATAAACGGGCAGATGGGAGTGACAAGAATTGATGCAAGGCCCGGATAAACAAGGGGACCTCCTGCAGAGAGATTATAGGCTGTTGATCCAGTGGGGGTGGAGAAGATAAGACCGTCTGCCTTATAGGTGTTGATATACTCCTGGTCGGCGTGGGTGGAGAGCTGGAGCATGGGGTCAAGGGTACCCTTGCTGATAACAACTTCGTTGAGCGCATAGCGTGAATTAACCGGTTTTCCAGGTTCAGTCAGAGTTGCCTTGAGCATCATCCGCTTTTCAATAATAATTTCCTCATGTACGATTTCATCAATGGCCGTCATTGCTTCCACCTCAGTCCTCTCCGTTAAAAAACCGAGATTACCGAGATTAATTCCAAGCACGGGAACACCAAGATGTGCAGCTTGATCGGCAACGTGGAGTAGGGTACCGTCACCTCCAAGTACAATAAGGAGCTCCTGCTCCTCTTGGATCTGGTTTATGGTAACTTGGATGTTTTGGGACAGAAGCTTTTTTTTGATGGATTTGGCGAGGGTATCTGCAGGGGAGTAGTTTCTTTTGCAGATAATACCAACGCGTGAAGGGGATATTTTTCTGCTGGTACGAAATGTTTCGGCAAGGGGGGACATCTTAATTCTTCCCAAGTTCCAGAGAACGTTCGGTGGCCTTAGCGATTGCATCCATCACAATACCTTTAAATCCGCTTCGTTCAAGGACATGTTGCGCTGCTATTGTTGTGCCTCCAGGTGATGTTACCATGGCTCGTAATTCTGCCGGATGTTTTTCGCTTTCTAAAAGGAGTTTCACCGAACCGAGGATGGTTTGTAGAGCAAGCGTTGTGGCCGTTGGTCTTGGTAGCCCCTGCTCAACTCCGGCATCTATCATTGCCTCGGCAAAGGAAAATACATAAGCTGGTCCCGAACCAGAGAGTCCGGTGACGGCATCTAAAGCGGATTCGGGAAGGACAACAGCTTTGCCTATATTATTGAAAATTTCTTCAGCCAGTTGCATATCCTCAGGGCCTACATTTTGATTTCCGGAAATTCCAGAAGCCGCTTCAAGAACGAGTGCAGGAGTATTGGGCATTACCCGAATAATCTTACAGTTTTTGGGGGTGAGCGCCTTTTCATAAAATGCAATGGGAAGCCCTGCTGCGATGGAGATAATAAGATGCTCCTTGGTGATAAATTCTTTACTGCCTGCAAGAACGCCTGCCATGATTTGGGGTTTTACCGCAAGGATAATTGTTGGGCATTCTTGCCAGAGCGGGTCACTGGAGTCAAATCCATTTACTCCGTAGGTGGTGTTTAGGTATTTACAGCGATCTTGGCTAGGTTCGGCTACGAAAATATCTTGCTTTGCATATACTCCTGAGTGGATAAGGCCACGGATCAGGGCTTCTCCCATCTGTCCTCCACCAATAAAACCAATTTTTTTTGTCATCTGTGTATGTCCTATTACGTATGAAAATGTTTTAATGTTATATAGTGTTGTGAAACTTCTTTAATCTAGCGTACATTTACCAGATGAGCAATGTTGTTTCTTTTCTGGTCATGAAAACATACATTGGTGAAGAACGGTAAGTTATTACAAGAACAGACAGTAGTTCGTAAAAAAACGCGCACTTCTTACAGAAGAGAGCTTGATTTACGGAATAGACGTATATTTGGTTTGGAGGATATGATGCTTAGTCAGGAATTGCTTGATATTTTGGCCTGTCCAAAATGTAAGGAAGCCGTAGAACTCAATGACTCAAAGGACGGGTTGGTTTGTAAGACATGTGCTTTGGTATATGAAATAAAAGATGATATTCCAATTATGCTGATTGATGAGGCGAAATCTCTTGCGGAAGAATAGCTTGTGGGGTCATAAAAAAAGGCCAAGCTCCCTTTCAGAAGCTTGGCCTTTTTGTCTTTAAAGTGAATATTGCAAATATTTCGCTTGTCCTTTAAGGGGCAACACCCAGCTCTTTTTCTTTTTCATGGACAGCCATTCGTGTCTTGATGGCTGTATCAGGAATAAGAGACATGGAGTCGATACCAAGTTCAACCAAAAATGTTGCAAACTCAGGGAAATCGGATGGTCCCTGACCGCATATGCCGATCTTTTTACTGCGGCGTTTGGCGGTTTTGATAACCATACGGATCATATCTTTTACTGATTCATCACGCTCGTCCGCGATACCAGCGATCAATCCTGAATCACGGTCAAGACCAAAGGTGAGCTGGGTGAGATCGTTTGATCCTATGGAAAAGCCGTCAAAAATATCAGCAAAGGCATCCGCTGAAATGACGTTGCTTGGGATCTCACACATCACATAGAGCTCAAGTCCGTTTTCACCTTGCACCAGTCCGCAATCCTTCATAACTTCAACAACTTTTTTACCTTCTTCTGGTGTACGACAGAAAGGAACCATAAGCTTTATATTGTCCATTCCCATTTCGTTACGTGCCTTTTTAAGTCCTTGGCATTCCAGTTCAAAAGCAGGACGATATTTAGGATCGTAATAACGAGACGCCCCCCGCCATCCAATCATTGGATTTTCTTCTTCGGGTTCGTAGAGGGTCCCGCCGGCAAGATTTGCATACTCATTACTCTTGAAATCAGAGAGACGGACAATAACATCATTTGGATAGAAGGCGGCAGCGATTCGCCCGACACCCTCAGCAACTTTATCCACAAAGAACTGTTTTTTGTCCTGATATGCACCTGTTTTGGCATCAATGGCAGCAACAATCTCCTGTTTTTCCGGATCACTTGACTGTTTGAGTTCTTCGTAGTTATACAGGGCCAAGGGGTGTAGTCCGATATGAGAGTTGATAATAAATTCTTCACGGGCAAGACCTACGCCGTCATTGGGGATCTGGCATTCTGTAAATGCCTTTTCGGGAATGGCAAGGTTCATCATGATTTTTGTTTTGGTGGCCGGTAAATTGCCAAGATCCTGTTTTTCAATATCGAATTTCAGAAGTCCTTCATAGACAAACCCGGTTTCGCCTTCTGCCGATGACGCTGTGATCTCCATGCCGGTTGTGATGTGTTTGGTCGCATCACCCGTACCGATTACACAAGGAATACCCAATTCACGGGAGATGATTGCCGCATGGCAGGTACGTCCTCCACGGTTAGTGATAATGGCCCCGGCGATTTTCATGATGGGTTCCCAATCGGGATCCGTCATGTCTGTTACCAGTACTTCGCCCTTTTTGAATGTACCAATATCTTTTACATCTTCAATAACATGGGCAACGCCCTGGCCGATTTTTGCGCCAACGGCTAATCCCTCTACCAGAACCTTTCCTGTCTCTTTAAGTTTATAGGTTTCCATAACCCCACTACCGGCCTGGGAATGGACGGTTTCAGGACGGGCCTGGACTATAAAGAGATCTCCGGTACCAACGTTTACTCCATCACCATCTTTGGCCCACTCAATATCCATTCCCTTGCCGTAATGGTCTTCGATAATACAGGCCCATTCGGCAAGTTTAAGGATTTCATCATCACTGATAACGTAGCTGTTCCGCTCTTCCTGGGTTGTTTCGACATTTTTCACCGGTTCCGGGGTGGAAGGATCGTTGTCGTAGATCATCTTGATCTCTTTTGATCCCACTTTTTTGGAAACGATGGGCCGTTTGCCTTCCTTTAATTTTGGTTTGTATACGTAATATTCGTCAGGATTTACCGCTCCCTGGACCACATTTTCTCCAAGCCCCCAGGCACCGGTGATAAAACAGGCATCCTTAAAGCCTGATTCCGTGTCGATTGTAAATAAAACACCGGAAGAGGCGGAATCGGAACGTGCCATTTTTTGGACGGTTATGGAAAGGTACACATCAAACTGTCCGAAACCCTGGTGTTGACGATAGGAGATAGCACGGTTGGTGAAAAGTGACGCAAAACAGTTGCGGCAGTTCTGGATAATATTGTCATACCCATGAATGTTCAGGTAGGTTTCCTGCTGGCCGGCAAATGAAGCATCGGGAAGATCCTCAGCCGTGGCGGAAGAACGGACAGCAACGTCACAATTCTCACCATACTGGGCTTCCATTTTTTTGTAGGCCTCAATAATGGCATCACGGAGGTCGTCCGGGAACTCTGCATTGCGGATGATATTGCGACATTTTTCGCCGCGCTCGGCCAGGTTCTGCATATCCTCAGTATTAAGATCAGCTAATACGTCTCGAATTTCCTGTTCTATTCCTGCTTCCTTTAACAGGTAGCGGTATGCATATGCAGTGATGGCAAATCCATGGGGAACAGCAACACCTTTTGCAGTGAGATGTTGATACATTTCGCCAAGGGATGCGTTTTTACCACCAACCAAAGGTACATCGTCTATGCCAATGTCATCAAACCACAGAATTAATTCCTTGTCATGACTACTAGCCATCGTTATTTCTCCTACGTGAATAGATTATTGATATGAAAGATTCCAGAAATGAACCAATCATTTTCTATGAAAAATATACACTTTCAGCTTCTCACATTGAAATGTCAGGTGAAAGTAAAAAAATTTGATTTAATATATAAAAAAAAGTGCGCTTTCGTCAAGTGCAAGAATTATACTCTTCGTTTGCCACGATTTTATAGAAGTGGATTAGGAAATGTGATACCATTTTCAGTGCTTGTGTCCAGATACCCATCCGCCACCAAAACTTACTTTTGAGGGAACCAGTATGTCACACAATGAAAGCATTAAAACACTGTACAAAAAGTGCAATATCGGCAAAAACCATGGGGAGAGTGAATATTTTTGCCTTGTGGAAGAATTGGTGCGCTTGCGTGCGCAGGAAGGGGAGAAATGGCAGAAAAATATTGATCAGACCTATTCACTGATATTGGATGAAATTATTTGCAATGATAATCCACCACGGACGCCGGTAAAATTTGGTACATCTGGATGGAGGGGGATGATAGGAAAAGATTTGGCTGTGCGTTCTGTTTCCTTTGTTACCGCTGCGATCCTTGAATTGTATTTTTCACTGGAAAAAGAGCCTGAACTGAGCAAATTTTTAGGTGTTTCGTCCCTTGCTGAGGCGAAAAACCGTGGTTGTGTGCTTGGCTATGATAATCGTTTTGGTGGTGAAATATTTGCGGGAGCTGTGACAGAAGTATTGCGAAGGGCCGGGTTTGCCGTACATTACGCAGGGGAATGTACCACAGGGGTCCTTTCAGCAGCGGTATTGGAACTTGAGGCTGCTTTCTCCATTAATCTTACTCCATCACACAATCCCCTTGAATATGCCGGATTTAAATACAATGCTGCCGATGCAGGTCCTGCAGCCGCCGAGTTAACCGGTAGGATTACAAAAACGGCTCAAACGTTGATAAAGACCGGAAAATCGTCACTTGTGCATCTTGATAGCCCTGTTATTTCTGCGACGGAGCGAAATGATGTGAATGTTTTTGATGGCTTGGAGACCTGGAAAAGTTTGCTTCGTAAAAACAAAAATATCCATGGGTTGGACTATGATGCCATCATTAAAGAATTTTCTGTAAATAAGGATCTGGTGGTGGCAATCGATTCTGTTCATGGCGCCTCCCGCATTCATATCCCATCCCTATTTGATAATTGTGGTGCCGAGCGTTTGATACGGTTGCGGGATAATGCTGATGTGACCTTTAACGGAATTGCCCCGGAACCTTCTTCAGTGAATATGCAAATGGTAACAAAGGCGCTTCAAAAGAGGGACGAAAAATTTAAAATTGGCGCGATAATTGATCCAGACGGCGATCGTATCCGCTTTACTGATGGAACAACAGAAATCAGTATGAACCAGTTTGGGGCCATGGCCTATCATTTCCTCCATGAATGGAAGGGTAAAAAAGGTATGGTTGCCAAAAGCGTTGCCACCTCCAATCTTGCCAATAGGCTTGCAAAAGTTTTTGGCGAGAAAACCTTTGAACCTAAGGTGGGGTTCAAGGAGTTTAAACCGGTGATTGGGGAGGCACTTGTCTATTTTGAAGAATCTGATGGCATTTCCATTATCGGTCATACTCCGGAGAAGGATGCTTATATCGGTCTTTTATTGGCATTTGATATGGTGCAGAGCCGGAAGCAAAACCTCGGTGACTATCTTTTAGAAATAGAAAAGGAGTTCGGAGCTTATTACCCTGATCGTGATGGATTACCTGTGAATGTAAAAGGGAAAGAGTTGCTGGCCAAACTCGCTAAACTTGAAAAATATGGTGTGGGGAGCATGGTACCCGTTGGCCAAAAGGAAGAAAAAATTACTGAGGTCATAGCCATTGATGGTAGGAAAATGGTCTTTGAAGATGGTTCCTGGCTGATGATAAGGCCTTCAGGGACAGAACCAAAGGTGCGTTTTTATGTTGAATCACGTAGTGGGAGCGGGACTGCTGCACTGGTACAGGCCGCAAAAGCCATGTTGGTTGAAATCGGTCTTGCTTGAAAATCTTAAGCATTGCTTTTTAACTCTTCGGTATTAAAGTAGCAAAGCGCCAAAAAAATATTTTCCGAGTGAATCAGTCGGATAAGGATACAACAATACGTGGGAGTCTAAAGCATGTGGGAATATACAGAT